>JAWKLX010000050.1:0-65960 GCA_041392505.1 Saprospiraceae bacterium
TTAGCAAAACATCAAGCCTGACGGTAGGGCGGAAAATAAATCCCCGAATTTCCAATATGGGGGCTATTGATGGGCTGCAATTTGAACATGGTGCGGGGCAAATAAAATTAGGTGCTATTGCCGGGTCGAGGCCCAATTTTGCTGACTATGGTGTTGATTTTAGTTTAATGCAAGCGGGCGTATATGTTAGCCATTCATCCGATAATACGACTAAATACCAACAAAGCACACTCGGTTTTATTGAACAGCATAATGGGGCGAGCGTGGACCGCCGGTTCGTTTATTTTCAGCATTCCAATTCATTGGCAAAAAACCTCAACCTATTTACCTCTTTTGAATTTGATTTGTATGAAAAAATAAATAACGAAATAAAAAACAAGGTTGACCTGACCAATTTATATGCTTCCCTGCGCTATCGTTTTTCCAGAAAGTTAAGTGTGTCTGCATCTTATGACGCCCGAAAAAATATCGTTTATTATGAATCCTATAAAAATACAATTGATAGTTTGTTTGAAAATGAAACGAGGCAAGGACTCCGTTTTGGTTTAAATATTAAACCCCATAAATTAATAACCTTGGGCATCAACAGCGGCCTCCGTTTTCAGAAAGGGGAGGGTAATCTTTCCCGCAATGCCAATGCTTATCTTTCTATTAGCCGTTTGCCAATGATTAATGCCAGGGCATCGATAACCTCCAATTTTTTAGAAACTGGTTATATCAAGAGTTACATGTATGGCGCCCGTTTATCAAAGGATGTCATCAAAAGAAAGGTAAGCACAGAAGTTTATTTTAGGCGGGTTCACTCAAAATATTTAACATCCGAATTAACCATCGACCAAGATATATATGGCGCCAGTTGTTCGGTGCGTATCCTGAAAAAATTGTCTTTTTATGTTTATTATGAAGGGACCTTCAACAAAGAAAAACCAACGCAGTCCCGCTTTAATACTAAAATAATCCAGCGATTTTAATTGTTGCTGAAAAGAGACACCTTGCCTTTAAAGGTGTCTCCTTTGATTTTAATCACTCCTTTTATTCCTTCCCTTTTCCTAACTTTGACTTTTTATCATTGCAAAAATATCTTCCAAAAATGAAGCATTTAACATCGATTATAACCTTGTTTCTATTGACATTTCTAATTGCCTGTGATTCTGGTCCGAAAGTCATAGAAGCGGAACAAACAGCAACTGAGGCTTCTTCTAATACCAATAGCGCTCCCATTTTTAAGGACGTCGCAACGCCCCAAAGTGTCAGTACGGAGGAGCATAAAGTAGTGGTAGAGGAGAAGTTGGATACCGATAAATATTCTTATTTAAATGTCTCGGAAAATGGCGAAAAATACTGGATTGCCATCTCAAAAATGCCATTGGAAATTGGCGATGTTTATTATTATAAGGGAGGGCTGATGAAGAAGAACTTTTTCAGCAAAGAGCACAATCGGGTTTTTGAAACGGTTTATTTGGTATCCGATATTAGAAAGCAACCTGCCGCTACAGCTGGCGGCGGGTCGGCTGTTGACCAAGCTTTAAATCGGATTCAGGGAAATGCAGTAGTTGACAATGGGCCGATTAATGTGAAGCCTGTGGAAGGTGGGGTTAAGTTGTCAGAATTGTTTGCCAATATGGAAAAGTATAATGGAAAGCTCGTTAAGGTTTCTGGCAAATGCGTTAAAATAAATCCTATGATTATGGGCAGAAATTGGATTCATATTCAAGACGGATCGGGTGAGAATTTGGATTTAACGGTTACTACTACTGAAAATATTCCGTTGGGGCATGTTGTTACTTTAGAAGGGACTATTGCTTTAAATAAAGATTTTGGGGCTGGTTACCGATGATATAATCATGGAAGGAGCGGTTTTGAAATAATTATTTCAGGAAATAATAAAATCAAAAAAAAAACAAGCGGGGCAAGATGTACATCTTGCCCCGCTTGTTTTTTTTTTGATCAGTAATAAAATAATCACATCAATATTAATCTAATTAAATTTTAATATAAGTACTCTTTTGCAATTAAAATGTGGAGCAGGATGACTGTCGCTTACAACGACCCAACGTGCCTCCAAAGGTTTTCAAAGGGGCGGCGTCGGTTATCTAACCGACGCCGCCCCTTTGAAACCTTGACGGGCCGAGCAGACATATGGCAGATGCTTGGTCAACCATTCGGCCCGCATAAAAAGGATTGGTTTTTAGTTTAAATCATTACTTTTTAATTTGAGAGCAATTAATTATTTATCACAATTCACTAAAAATAAATCACGCACCCGCTTTATTTTTTTGATAAACCCGATGCCGCCAAAACGCCAACAAACTAATTATGGTCAGAATGATCACGGCATAAAAAATAGAGGGTGGAATTGGCATCGGATCACCAGCGGCGTAGGAGTGCAAACCGGATAAATAATAATTGACTCCAAAATAAGTCATGATGACAGAAGCCCATCCAAATAAGGTCGAAACATTAAACGCATAAAGGCCACGGAAACCGGGAATAAATCGCATGTGCAAAATAAAGGCATATACCAATATCGTCACCAGTGCCCATATATGTCCTGTAGCCCCAATAACGTCCCCAAGATTCATTCGCCCAAACGCCTCCAAGATAAGTGCCGATACTGACCATGAATAGCCCACCAATTAAAGTCATCTCACTGATATAGGTCATTTCTTTGACGATGCGGTAAACGTTTTTCCCATTTTTCTGATTAGCGAAAATCATGAAGATTAAATTCAAAACGCCAATTAGTGCACCGAGCATTAAAAATCCATAACTACCTGCTTCCAACGAAACATGAATCGTCAACCAATAAGATTTTAATACGGGAACCAACGGCGTAATTTCTGGATCGAGCCAACTTAGCCCGGCCACCATTAAAATGGTTGATGCCAAAACGGATGTAGCTGCCAATCCGCCCAATGATTTTCGGGAAAATAATAACCCCGCTAAAACGGTAGTAAACCCGATATAAATCATCGATTCATATCCGTTGCTCCAAGGTGCCCGGCCTGAAATATACCACCGAAGACCCAACCCAAAAGTGTGCATGAAAAAGGCAAAAGCCAATATGCCAAATGCTATTTTAGTAGGCCAAACTAAATTAAGGCTGGGCTTAAATACTGACGTAAATAATAACCCCAAAAATGCCAATCCCAGCAGGCCATATACTTTGCCTAACCTGGAAAAAACATTTAATTTATTTAATAAAATTTCAGCATTTAATTTAGTGTCAGAAGGAATAACCTGACCGCCATTCGTTTTTTGGTATTGTCCTAATTCCACCAATAATTGGTTGGCTAAATTCCAATCGTTGTCATAAAGTGCTTGTTGTAAAGTGGGGATATAGGCGGGATAAAATTTTTCTGGAAATGAATTTTCAACGCTTAAATTCCGCACCTGACCAATATCGACGGGTGTCCGCCAGGTATGGGTTTCGTCGCCGGGCACTGGGAAAACTTTCAGGAAACGGCCAGAAAAAACCATGCTCATAATATTGACCTTTTCGTCCAACTTCATTAATTCTTTTTCAAAAACGCCCCGGTCTCGTTGTGGTGTATTATAAGCATTTCGGACGTGGTCCTTTAATTTATAATCACCTCCTAAATTAAAAAAATCATTGTAAGTGGCGAGGTCATTATCAGTGCCCAATATTTTTTTTATTTCCTCGTGGTGACCCAATTTTATGATCGGGACATTGTACCAATCTTTTGGATTAGCCGCCATGCCCAAAACAACCTGCTCTGCATTTAATCCATTTAAATTTTCTTTTCTCGATAATTTTCGCAGTATTTCATTGGTATAGGTATCCATCGGCTTAAACCGCCCTTGATGGTCTTGTAAAATTAAATTGCCAAATAATTTTGCGTGGCTGGCGCTGATGACGGGCAGGTTTTGCTCGGACGGAGGGGTGGCATTCAATGGATTTAAAAAAGAAAATAATAAACCGATTAATAAAGCTGTTGCCAACTCTCTTGCTTGACGCATATTTTGGATATTTTTCATTAGTTGCTGGAAACGACTTTTTTTACTAAAAAAGGAAAGCGCCAACCCAATAGTCAAAAGGATGTAGCCAATGTAGGAAATCCAAGTGCCTGCGGCATCGTGGTTGACACTTAAATAAGTGCCTAATTCATCTTTGTCAAAAGAAGATTGAAAAAACGGTAACCCTCATATTTCAAGATATTGTTCATAAATATTCTTTGATCTTGAACTAAGTTGGTGCGGTTGTCAATCAGGGTGACTTCACTGGCATAAGAAGAGGCCGAATTGATGCTCGGATATTTCTCCATAATAAATTCATTTAATTTTATGGAAAACGGCAATCTGAATTTTTTGAGCCATAAGAAACGGCAAAACCCATATTGCCCACTTCTAAAATACGGCCTGCCTGCGACACCTTTTGACCCAAAAATGTTAAATATTTTTTCTTCCCCATTGGTCGTTATTTTCATGCTTACTGCCCCGGTGCTGTTGCTGGCCATTTTTTCCCTGATGATTTTAATTCCACCCGCCAGTCGGCGTAAACTGTCCAAAAACAAGCTCTGCGATCCGCTCGAATACATACTCCGCAACAAAAGTGGGTGATATTCTCCTGGTGACAAAGTATCTTTCATTTGGGTGGCCATTTGCATTACATTGAAAGTTTGTCCGGCATAGGTGAATAATTGCTCATTTTCATATTTTATGTTAAATGCCGAAGGGTCGGGCGTGTCACCGAAATTAAAGACGGTCCCCCTGATATTTACGCGGTCGCCATATTTCACAAAATATTCTTCCCTACCTCCAGCGCCAGCCATAACCACTTTTATGATGGGGACGCCAGCGTCGTCATCCACCATCATTTCAGAAGGGTTGGGCATAAAGTCGAGCACTTCAACGTTGACTTGTTGGCCACCCAACACATAGGATTTTTTAAAGGTGTTGTCGCCCAGGGAAGCAAACAAAACAGGTTCGTCAAATTTATAGGTTTTGCCATTTTTCATGGCCTCAAAAACAAGGTAGGTATCAGCTGAAAGGAAAGAATTGGAGATTTCATCCTGACGGATGTGCATCATGCCTTCAAAGCCAAAATAGCGGGTCACCCCTGAACCGATCAAGATGATGACCATGGCCGCGTGGAAGGTTAAAATGGCCCATTTTTTCTGCTGCACCATGCGGAAGCGGAAAATATTGACAATCAGCGAAATGCAAAAGAATACAAGTAGTAGCTCAAACCATCTCGTTTTAAAAACTACTTTTTGGGCCGCACTGGTGCCAAAGTCATTTTCGATGAAGGTTGCGACGCCAATAGCAATAGCGAAAAGGATCATATATAGACCAGCAGCGGAGGTTGAAAATAGTCGGTCCAATATTTTTTTCAGTAGGTTGATTTGCATGACCAATTTGGATTGTACTCGAAGTACAACGTGTAAAAAGTTCATTTATAAAATGCGGGGCAGGATAAACCGATCATCTGCGAACCTCTCAGAGTGCCCTTAAAACCCCTTTGGGCTGAGCAGCCAAAAGCCACGAAGAGAAGTGATTTTTTCGGCCTGCTTGCGAGAAAGGAACTTTACACGTTGAAAAAGAACTTTTCTAAAAGAAAGCTAAAATACGCTACTCTTTTAAGCTATCAGTCATGAAAATGGCATTTTTTATTGAGCTGGAATTATTAGAGGTCGAGTAGGGAAGAGGTAGGACTGAAAAGTGATGCAAAAAAACGGGGGCCGCCAGTGATCACTGGCAGCCCCCGTCGTTTTTTGAATGAATTAGGAATTAATCTTTACTAACGACTAACCGGATGCCAAGCCCCATTTCCACTTGATAATCTGTGTACATAGCCACAGGAGTTTGTCCGTTATTGGTGCTGGTCATATTAACTTCATAAATATATCGGTCGGCATTGTCCAAGGTCAAAAGTTGGTCGGTAGTCAGTAGGATAAATGTTTCTCCGTGGGTAGAGCCGTTGTTGGGGACTCGCCCATTGCCGTCAACGGATGCGGCCTCGAATTGGATTTTTTCGAGGACAACGGCCTCGTTTCCTTGTGCATCCAAAGCGATCAAACTGATGGATGATTGGAGTGGTAAACCATTGTCATAAACGATTTTCATTTCCGCACTATCAATGTCTTCGATGGTAAATCCGCCCTCTCCCAGACCAAGGCTGGTTGCATCGTTGGTGTCCCGATAGATGAGATTTTGGGCACTGAACTTAAATGGCAGATCAAATTCCACGGAAGCGTTCAAACGACTGTCCGAACGGATAAAATTAATCGCTGATGGGTTGTTGTTCGGGTTGATGACGGCTGCCCCTTCATAATTGATTTGCGAAGGGAAAACGGATAACATTTCCACCAAATCAGAGTTGTTTTTGTTCATCACAAAAACAGTATTGGCAAACTGGCCCATTTCGGACATGCCGGGGTGGTTGATAATTATTTTGGGCGGGTTCAGTTCCGCATTTTCCCCAAAATAGCCTACGGCGGTGGCGTTGAACTGGCCTTGGAGCGGGATTCCAAATGAATTGCTGATCTCTATGCGCATGGTCGGGTCACTGAACAGCAAGGGGCTGCTGCCATCCGCAAACAGGCTAAAATCAAAGCCTAAGTCAAAAGTTTTTTCTTCAAATTGTTCTTCCCGGAAACCAAAATACCCTACAACTTCCTCTACGTCCAAGTTGCTCATGGAGAACTCAAGACTGACCGCATCTTCCGCCGAAAAGGCCAGTTGCCCGTTTGATCCGTTGGGAATAGAAACTTCGTAGGAAGCTCTGAAACGGTTGTAGGGTTGGGTTGCGTCGCTGTCCAAAGTCCATAAGGTATTGGAAAAATCTATCGCACCGGTAATTGGCCCAGAAGTTCCAGTCGGTGATACCGTGAATTCTTGGGTAAGAGGAACATTATTTCTCATCACATCCGGAAAGGTCACCTTGACTAAAATATCGGTGGCTACATCAGAAGTAATTTTATAATTGACTTGAGCGTCATTCATTTGGATTTTCTTAATCTGCTCACCGTTGTCAGTTGTTAAGTCAAAGTTGATTTCGTCTTCGGCAATAACACCTGCTGGTAGGTTGACGACTCCTTGTTTGATCGTAACGTCCTTAATCTCAAAGGTTGCGTCCAATTTTGAAGCGAGATCGACCGTAACTAAATTAAGGCCCGTGCCAGGCGATTTGAGTGTGCTCATGGATACTTTGAATTCATTGCTGATTGTTTTGCCTGCCAAGCCAATCTCACTGGTTTCGGATTCTCCAACAGATAAATAATCAAAAGTGAATACACCTACCGATTGATTGTTTCCGATGTCGGTAATTTCAATAGAAAGGTCTTCAACATCAAAAAACAGGTTATTGGTAACCGTAAAAAGCAAAGAGCCGTCTTCAATCGTCAACGTCGTATAATCTGTGAATGCAGGGACATTGTCTTCGGTAAAAACAGTTTCCTCAAAAGCCGGGACCATGATGGAAGAGCCGTCATTTTGTTCAATGTAATTGGCGAGGTTCATATCATTAAAATCATCCAGAATCGTACTCAGCACAAGGGAGGAACTTTGAGTACCATCATCAATTGCCAAATCGCCTATTTCGGCGCTGTGCGTGAATGTCTCCTCAATGTCACCCGTCAAATCATCCAATAATTCATTTGCTTTCAAGCTGAAAAAATCATCTTCCCGATAAACGAGTTTGATTCCATTGTCCGTGCCGATGGTCAAAGTAGTGTCGTCTTCCAGCACATCAGCCAGCGTGAAATCGACCCTTCCAACCGAGAAAGCATAAGTTCCTTCATGTTTGATAGTGGCATCAGCAAAATCCTTGAACTCATCAGTTTTACAACTGGGAAATGCCATCCACACTAATACAATGGTTAATAAAAAGAAGGAGTTACGAAAATGAGTTAAAGGCTTGGATAAAAGGGTGTAGTAAAAATTCATTGGATATTAATTTGTTAGTTTTCCAAAGTATCAAAAGCCAAAAGGATAGGTAATCAAGGCAATAGGGTTGATACGAATGGACAAAGAGCTGGGGTGTGGTTTTTTAAAATAGTTGATCAAAAGGAGGAGTTTATACCTTTAATTGGTATCCCATAGGATCAGAATTTATGCCACATATCAAACTCCCTATGTATTGTAACCATTAATTGTTCCCAGCCGTCCTTTTATTGTTGATTAGTTATTTGAAATGACGGTTAGTTATTGCCTAAAGGGCTTTCTTAAAAAATTAAAACAGCAACGAATTTAGCTTTTAATTGGCCCTTTCGGATTGGCCTATGGCCAATCCGAAAGGGCCAAAGGGGTTTAAGGGGGAAATGTGGCATTGCCACATTTCCCCCTTAAAAATCCCTTTGGGCCGAGCAGTCTGATACCCCAAAGTGATGTAAAATATTCGGCCCATTTTCGAGAATGACAATCTAAAGAAATTTTTTCGGCTCGAAAAACGTCATTCGTCGAGAAATCCACTACGAACTACGGATTCGTTTTGGAGGGAGGCAACCCTTATCCGTTATCTTTGTCACTATCAACAAGAAATCATCCGAAATAAATAGGGCGGTGGGCAGTCAACCAGTTTAATTCATTGAAAGCCAAAGATTTAATATAAAAAATTGACTGCCCCACTGCCGACTTTAAAACAGAAAGCTAGAACTACACTAAGTCATCTTCCATATTCTCTAAAAGGATTTTAAATAAATTGTTTTTATGAAAACTTCTGCATGGTTCGTCGTCTGCATGGCGGTTGCTACTTGTATGTCCGCCCTTACCCCTACTGAATTGGATTTAGTCAAATGCCGGGATTACGCCGCCGATTTAAAAAAAGATTTTACCACCACCCAATTGATCGAACACGATCTGGTCAATGGAAATTGGACGGGCTTCACAGCTGATGGCGTGAATAATAATTACCTTTTTACTGAGGAAGGATTGCTCCAGATCATTTCCACCGACAGGGCAGGTCATCAGGCCTATCGCTCCACTTTTTGGAGGGTCGCCGAATTCGACGGACAACCATTTTTAGTTGTATCAGATGATAACCGTAAGGAAAAATTGTTGCTGGTTAGTCAAACTTGCGAGGGCTTAACGTTGCAAGATGTGGTGAATAAGGAAGTGTTTTCCCTTGATTACCAGCCACTTAGGGCTTCGGCAAAACGAAATTTAACGAAAGCCTATTTGATCGGAGAATGGACTAACGTCTCTGCCATGGAGGTAGAAAGTAAATCTTCGCAGGCAAAAGGTGCATTCCTGCAATATCAGTTTTCAACCAATGGCACTTACTCCTGCTACTATGGAAATAACGCCAAAAAAGTAGTTGAAAACGGTAGTTGGGAAATTTCCAAAGACAATCAATTTCTGCTTCTTCATGTTGCTGATGGCGACAATTTGGAAAGAACCAAAAGCACCCAAGTCATTCGCATTGCCCAAGTTGACGACCACGGCCTTGTTTTGGAACAGGTGATGAAAACCAGTGACGTGAATGAATTTTTTGGGGCAAATAACAAAACGTTTGCGTTTATTCGATAAGAATTAGATTGAGTATAAAATGCGGGGCAGGATAACCCTTCGTTTGGTAAAACCACAGTGTGCCCCTCATAGGATTTAAAGGGGGAGGTGGCAAAGCCACCTCCCCCTTTAAATCCCTTTGGGCCGAGCAGGTAAATGCCACAAAGCTGAGTGTTTTTTCGGCCCACATGAAAGAGGAAACAGAAGTTTCGAATCAAAAATATAAGTAGTGAAAATAGCCATAACTAAGGGGCGTCCATTTGGGCGCTCTTTTTTTTAATCAAAATCGGGATAAACAATACCTGCTGATTTGCGCACGGCATCCAAATTTTCCATCATCAGCAGGCTAAAGTCGAGCGGTAATTTTTCGCATTCTGTCTGTCCTTTTCGCAGACATTCGTTCACCGCCAAAATTTCATGGTAATAACCAAAGCCCGTTTTGGGCAGGTAGATTTCCTCTTCTTCTTGGCCATAAATGCTCAACGTTGCACGCTCGCCTTCATGGAATCGGCTATGGATTTGGATTTTACCTTTTTCTCCATACAGTATGGCAATGGTTCGGGTGTTGTTGATGACGGAGCTATCAAGGATGGCAATTTTATTATCGAGATAGCTGAAAACCATAGCGCAACTATCATCGGTGCCAGTAGGTCCTTTTATGGCAGAGGCCTGAATTTGTGAGGGTTTTCCAAAAAACTGAGTGGCAGCGTAAACAGGGTAAAGTCCAACATCGAGCAGAGAGCCACCTCCCAAGGCTGGGTCGAACAATCGGCCTTTTGGATTATAATCGGCCTTAAAACCAAAGTCAGCCCGGATAGAATTCAGCTCGCCAATGACCCCATTTTCCACCAACTCTACAGTTTTTGCAAAAACAGGGATAAACCTCGTCCAGATGGCTTCCATTAAAAAAGTGTTGTTGCGGCGGGCCGTTTCGATCATTTCTTTTACTTGCCTCGTATTGATGGCCAACGGCTTTTCGCACAGGACGGGTATTTTGTTTTTTAAAAACAAAAGGGCGTGTGGGTGGTGGCCCACGTGCGGGGAGGCGATGTAAACGATGTCCAAATCAGGGCAGTTGGTCATTTCTTCATAACTACCAAACACGTGTGGGGCGTGGTATTGATTGGCAAATGCGGTGGCTCTTTCCAAAGAACGGGAAGCGACGGCGTGCAACTTGGCGTTTTCCACCAATGCCAAGTCTTGGGCAAATTTATGGGCGATCCGTCCCGGGGCAACGATGCCCCAATTGATAGTAGAAGTCATATTTTTGTTTTTTAGTGTTGAACACCTGTTCAATGTTGTCCGCAAAAAAAGAAAACTCATGCAGCTACCTACTATTTCTTTTGATAAAATTTTTACTGATGCCTGCCCTGATGTCGAATTGGGAATATTACTGATCAAAATAAGAGTTGCCCCTTCCAGTGATCCCCTCCTTCAAGTGATTGAAAAAGGCGTTGCTGAAAAAAGTAGCCAATTACCGCTCGAAGAAATTGCCAATATTTCCCCCCTAAGTTCAACTCGCCAAACCTATAAAGCCCTCGGCAAAGATCCCAGCCGCTACCGACCGAGTGCGGAGGCGTTGCTTCGCCGGGTTGTCAACGGCAAGGGATTGTATCAGGTGAACAATGTGGTGGATGCCCTCAACCTTGTATCTGTGCAGAGTGGTTTTTCCATCGGTGGGTACGATTTTGAAAAAATAAAAGGGAACATCCAGATGGGTAGGGGAGCAGAGAATGAGCTTTATGAAGCCATCGGCAGAGGCGTTTTGAATATTGAGGGTTTGCCTGTGTTACGGGATGAACTTGGCGCATTTGGCAGCCCGACCAGCGACTCAACCAGAACCATGGTCACTGCCGAGACCACCACTTTTTTAGCGGTAATCTTCGGCTTTGCAAAAGATCAAGGAATGATTAAGGTACTGGCTCATTTGGAAGATTTGTTGGTGAAATATGCGGAAGGAGAAAGAATTGGGATGGGGGTGCAGTGGGGCTGAGGAAAGCAGCATTTTTACAGTAATGCCTTTTTATTTGGCGGAGCAGAGGCTGGAATTATAAAGGAGATCACTTGGTTACCCACGAGAGCCGACGTTTTGAACGTCGGAAATAATATTACAAATGATGATTTTGCTTGAATCCCAACGTTCAAAACGTCGGCTCTCGTGGGTTTAGGCATGAGGTAATTATTTCAGAATCAGCCCTTTACTTCAACTTCGCCACTGCCTCCCCGATCCATTTGATCGCTTTCCGCAAATCATCTTCGGAAGCAGCGTAAGAAATCCGCATACATTCTGGCGTGCCGAAAGCCAAGCCATCAACGGTACCGACATGGCCCACATCAAGCAAGAACTCGCAAAAATCCTGGCTATCGTTGATGACCCACTGGCCTTCCGTTTTGCCAAAATAATAGCTGATGTCGGGGTAAATGTAAAAGGCCCCTTCTGGTTCGTTCACTTTGAAACCAGGGATTTCTTTTAGCAAGGAAATGACCAAGTCCCGGCGTTTGAGGAACTCGTCCCGCATACGGTAAGTCGGGGTCAGGTCCGCATCGAGTGCATAGGCAGCGGCTTTCTGGCTGAAAGCGTTGGCCCCAGAAGTAAACTGGCCTTGCAGTTTGGAGCAAGCATCCGCAATGATTTGTGGAGCGCCCATGTAGCCCAAACGCCAGCCCGTCATAGCAAAGCCTTTGGCAAAACCATTGACCGTGATAACCCGGTCTTTAACGCTTTCCACGGCGCCAATGCTGGCGTGTTTCCCCGTAAAATTGATGTACTCGTAGATTTCGTCAGAAACGATGTAGATATTTTCATGCGGGGCAAAAACGGCTCCGATCTCTTCCAATTCTTCCCGACTGTAAACGGAGCCACTTGGGTTGCAGGGGGAGGAAAATATGACCAGTTTGGTGCGGTCGGTGATAGCTTCCTTCACTTGCTCTGCCGTCACTTTGAAATCTTTTTCGACCCCAGCAACCACTGGAACAGGTACGCCTCCGGCCATTTTTACTATTTCATAATAGGATACCCAATAAGGGGCAAACAAAATGACCTCGTCCCCTTCGTCGAGCATGCTCAGGCAAATGTTGGCAATGGACTGCTTGGCGCCATTGGAAACCACTATTTGATTAATATTGAAATCCAGGCCATTATCCCTTTTGAATTTGCGGACAATGGCTTCCCTCAATTCGACTAAGCCAGGAACAGGCGTGTATTTGGTATAACCATCATCCAAAGCCTTTTTGGCCGCCTCCTTGATATGGTCGGGTGTATCAAAATCGGGCTCGCCCAAGGTGAGGCTAATCACCTCAAAGCCTTTAGCCTTGAGGTCGCGGGCCATTTGCGCCATCTTGATGGTGGCGCTTTCGTTCATGTTGGAAACCAGTTTGGAAATGGGTTGAGACACAGTAAGCGTCATAAGTTCGTACGATTTTAAAAGTTCAGTATTTCTTACGAAAATACCAGACTAATGTTTTAGTGAACGATAAGGCCAGGGCTTCTTTTTTCGGGCGCAAAGCTATTATTTCTCCTCACCAACAACTTCTACTTTCTCCATATTTTCTTCCCGTCTTTTAAAATAAAAATACGTTTCGATTTGGGACTGAATGGCGATGTCATCCTCATTTTTTCGGTAGAAATTGTTCATCTCTTCATCCAGGATCCGAGCCTTCACATTGTCCCGCCATTGCAGGTCGATGATGTCCAAAATCTGTTGCTTGATGTCAGGATCATAAATCGGGAAAATCGCCTCAATGCGCCAGCTCAAGTTGCGGGTCATCCAGTCGGCGGATGAAAGGTACACCAGTTCGTTTCCCTTGTTGTGAAAAATAAAAACCCGGGCGTGCTCCAAATACCGATCGACGATGCTGATGCCCGAAATGTTTTCACTAAACCCCTTCACACCGGGGACAATGGAACAAATGCCCCTGACAATCAGCCGGATAGGGACTCCCGCCCGACTGGCCTGATAAAGTTTTTGGATCATCCGCTCGTCCTGGATACCGTTCATTTTGAGGGTCAGACCAGAGGGTTTGCCTTTTTCAGCCTGCTTGATTTCCCGGTCAATCAGTTTTTCCAGTTCTTGCCGCTGATTGAATTGGCCAACAAATATGTGCTCAAATGATTGGGTTGGCGGCTTATTGGTTTCGAGGAATGTAAAGAGTCGTGCCACTTCAGTGGTCAACCGTTCTTCAATGGTAAAGAGGCCTAAATCCCCGTAAATTTTAGCCGTATCTTCATGGAAATTGCCCGTGCTGAGGTAAGTATAAAACTGCACCTTTTCTTCCTCTACCCGCCGCACCAATGCCATTTTAGAATGCACCTTCAAGCCGGGCATGCTGTATTGTACTTGCACCCCTGCCCGTTCCAGCCGTTCCCCCCATTCCAAGTTGGCCTCCTCGTCGAAACGTGCTTTTACCTCAATAAAAACAAACACCTGCTTGCCAGCTTTCACGGCCTCGATCAGCGCATTCATAATGCGGGATTTACGGGCAACCCGGTATTGCGTAATCTTGATATGGGTAACCAATGGGTCTTTGGCTGCTTTCTCAAAAAACTGAATGACCGATTCATAGGAATGATAGGGCGGCGCTATCAATTGGTCTTTGCTCCGGATGGCCTCGAAAAAATCTGGGGCCTCTTCCAACGCCGCATATTTTAGCGGTGGCAACGGCTTATTTTTCAAATGGTCCAGCCCTTTGTCCGGAAATTTGAAGAAATCAAAATTGTTGTGGTAACGTCCCTCGATCAGCAGTACCTCTTTGCGCAGGTCAAATGCTTCGATCATCAAATCGAGCAGCGCTTTGGGCATTTCCCGGTCATAAATAAACCGGGATGGAGGGCCTACTTTGCGCTTGTTGAGGCTGGTTTTTATTTTTGAAATGAGGTTGCCGGAAAATTCGTCATCGATGTACAATTCCGCATCCCTCGTCAATTTGATGGAATAAGTATCCAAAATGTCGTACCCCGGAAACATCCTAGAAAGCGAATGGCGCACGACGTCGTCGAGCATAATGAACTCTCGTCGGCCATTGAGCGAGGGCAGCCGCAAAAAGCGCGGCAGGTGATCGGTCGGAACTTTTACAATCGCATAATAAGGCTTCTTTTTTTCCTTATCGTTCAAATGGACCATCAGGTAGAGCGAGGCGTTGTTGAGGAACGGGCGGATTTTGCCTTTGACCAACAAAACGGGCTGCACGTAAGGCCACATGTGGTCATCAAAATACTGTTCGACAAATGCCTTTTGTTTTTTCCCCAAATCCAAACGCCGCTTCAAAAGGATGCGGTGGTTGGCTAACTCCGGTACGATCTGTTTTTCGAATATTTCGCTAAACTCTTCCTGCTGCTTGTTAACAATTTTCGTCAACTGCTTCAAAATGGCCTTCGGATCGAAGTCAAACTCTTGCCGTGTCTTTTTCCCAACCCGGATCAAATTCCGGTGGCTCGCCACCCGGACCCTGAAAAACTCGTCGAGGTTGTTGGAGTAAATGGCCAAAAATTTCAAGCGCTCCAACAAGGGTACAGCCGGGTCTTTGGCCTCTTGCAATACCCGGTAATTGAAGGACAGCCAGCTGATGTCCCGCGGGATCAAAGGGATGGAAAGGTTTTGGTTTGTTTTCTCCTTGGTGTTTTCCTGTATTTTCGACATGTTCTTTTTTAAATGAGAGGTCAGCTTGCCGGAGGTCAGATCGCTGTGCTGTCTGACAGTTGACACGGACATTTTAATCGGCGCTAAAATAAAGACATTTGTTGACCTTCTTTGGGATCGCCGATAATTTCTGGGCCCCTGGTTTGGATCGTGGTCTTTTCCCTGATTTTATTGGATAAATAAACGGCCAAATCTGGCGCCAGCACATTATCCGGTTCGTGGGTAAAGAAATAGGCAGCTTTTAGGCCATTTTCAAACCAATGTTTCAACTTTTCTACCCAAGCATCAATTCTGGTGAAATCAGTTGGGTGCAAGCCATTTCCCACAAAGCGGATGACTGCCAAGTTGGAAGTCAGTCGGGCGTGGCAAACGTCCCGCCTACCTGCTACATCAGTAATGACAGTTGAAGCGCCATACTGTTCTAATACAGCCGCCAATTGTTCCAAATTTTCAGCCTCTGCAAACCAGCTCTCGTGTCTGACTTCTACTGAAATGGGATTTTTCGTGGGCACTCCATTTTCCGAAACATAGCCAAAGTAGGCAAACGGTCAATGCCAAAATAAGGGGGGAGTTGGATAAAACAGGGGCCTAATTTTTCCTTAAACCCACTGATTGTTTCACAAAATTGTTTGATAAAATTAACCGGACCGTCAGGCGATAATTCCCGGCTGTGGCTGATGCGCTGCAAAACCTTTGGGCAAAAGCGAAAATCGGCGGTCGCCTGCCCGTACCATTTTTGGATGGTCAATTCGTCCGGGATGCCATAATGGGTAGAGTTGAGTTCGATGGTATTGAACTGTTTGGCATAGTGCTCCAAGAAATCTTTTGGCTTAGCATTTTTTGGATACACGGTGCCTACCCATTCTTTCATGCCCCAACCCGTTGCGCCGATGTAAAGCGTATTTTCTGTTCCTTCTTTTTGGCGTTTTTGCAAAATGGCGAGAGTGCCCGGCGGGTCGGGTGGGAGGGTGAAATCAACGTTTTCGATGGATGGGAGTTTGCCAAATTTCATGAGGCAAAGGTAGAAAGTTGAGGTAAAAAAATACTGGGTAGCTATTAAGGTAAATCTCGATCCTTCCAGCTAAATCATTTAATTAGGGAATTAAAATAAAAAATAAAGATCAATTTTCTCATAACGTTTGGTTGTCAATAAAAAGCCCTTGTTGTCAATACAGTAAACCGACCAATTCCTATTTTCATTTTGATTTTCATTTGTCCTGCTACTTATTTACACAACTTACCATACATTGTGGTTTAATTTAACGGGAAGCTTAAAATCCGCTTGTAAATCAACCATTCCTTTTACAAATATTGATGGCTGTTAAATTGAAAACAACCTGTTCCAAACAATTCATTTACTATCACTAACTTAAATCGCAATTGTATGAAAATCAACAGTTTACTAACGAGGTTGGTGGCCGTTTGTGCCCTGATTTCAATCTTTGTTATTTCGGGTTACAGCAATAACCGCAGTCCAGCTGATATCACCATTCAGGGAAAAATTACGGACGCAGAAACCGGGGAAGCTCTAATTGGCGTCAATGTTCTGGTCAAAGGGACGCTGAGCGGGACCGTCACAGATTTTGATGGCACCTTCAAATTGACGACTTCAAAAACCCCTCCCTTGGTGTTGGTCGTTTCCTATACGGGTTATGACAGCCAAGAGGTCACGGTCGAAGGTGAAGGGGAATTTGTAGCGATCGCTTTATCCTCTGGCGTAACGCTGGGAGAAGTACAGGTGGTCGGCTCCCGGAGCTACAACCGCTCTTCCACCGATTCCCCCGTTGCAGTGGACGTGATTGATATTGCGGATATTGCGGCTTCAACGGGCAAGGTAGAAATCAACCAGATGCTCCAATACGCTGCCCCTTCCTTCAACGCCACCAAACAGTCCGGTTCCGATGGGGCAGACCACATTGACCCGGCTTCCCTGCGTGGTTTGGGGCCAGATCAGACGCTGGTTTTGATCAATGGTAAGAGGCGGCATCAATCCTCCTTGGTGAACGTCTTCGGAACAAGAGGCCGGGGGAACACTGGTACGGACTTGAATGCCCTGCCTGCCTCCGCCATCAAGCGGATTGAGATTTTGCGCGACGGCGCTTCTGCCCAATATGGCTCGGATGCCATTGCTGGTGTCATCAATATTGTTCTGAAAGATAAGACCGACGGCGTAACCGGAGGTGTAACCTACGGTGCTTACAGTACAGCTATTGGGGCAAATTATGAGGAAGAATATGGGGATGCCCTGTTTAATGTGGACGGCAAGAACCGGGTGCTCGACCCAGATGGCGATGCCAGTTGGGATGGCCAAACGGTCAAGGTCGATTTGAATTATGGGGTGGCATTGGGGGATAAAGGTGGCTTCGCCAATTTCACAACTGAATACCTGACCAAGGAGAGGACACTCCGGCCCGGGTTTTCGTGGCGAAAAGGCTATGGTACAGCAGCAGTAGATGGTTTCAATTTCATGGTGAATTCATCCATGCCTCTCGGCGAAAACACAGAGCTCTATGCTTTTGGTGGCCGCAATTTCCGGGATACGGACGCCTTTGCTTTTTCCCGCAGCAGCTTTGCCGATGGCGACAACCGGGCTGTGCCAAGCCTTTACCCTAATGGTTTTACGCCGAGGATCACCTCTAACATCACGGATGTATCTGCTTCTGGCGGTCTTCGGCATACGATGGAGAACGGATGGAAAATTGATTTTAACAACACCTACGGGAAAAACCTTTTCCATTATTTTATCAAAGATTCCAATAATGCCTCGCTTTGGGATGCCTCCCCAACTAATTTTGATGCAGGTGGCCACAGCCTGAGCATGAATACTACGGGGCTTGATTTTAGCAAATTTTATAAAGACTTGGCATCTGGTATCAACGTCGCTTTTGGTTTGGAATACCGCACCGAGAACTTTGAAATTTTCGCTGGAGAAGAAGCCTCCTATGCCATTTACGACACCAATGGCGTTGCCATTGTCAACCCTGCCATCCAAGTACCCAATATGGATCCGAATGGCGATGACCTCCCCGGTGGCTCGCAAGGTTTCCCCGGATATAGTCCTGCCAATGTGGTGGATCGCAACCGGAGCAACATTGGCATGTACTTCGATCTGGAAGTCAACCCGACAGATGCCTTTTTGATCGGGGCGGCGGTGCGATACGAAAACTATAGTGATTTTGGGGAAACGTTCAACTACAAGCTGGCAGCTCGCTATAAAGTCGTCGATGGCTTTGCTTTGAGAGGGTCGATATCATCTGGTTTTCGGGCGCCTTCCCTCGCTCAGATTCACTACAACCTTTTGTTCAACAACATCGTTGCGGGTCGTTCTGTGCGGACGCTCCTGGCCTCCAACACGAGCACGGTCACCAAGGCATTTGGGATTGGTCAGTTAAAAGAAGAGACCGCCAATAATATTAGTCTTGGATTTACCTTCAAAAAAAGTGGCTTTACTGCAACGGTCGATGCCTATAGTATAACAGTGGACGACCGCATCATTTTGACTGATAATTTTGACGCTTCCTCCCTGAATGTGGGCGCTGAAGCAGCCCAGTTTTTTGCCAATGGGGTGGATACCAAAACGCAGGGTATCGATGTTGTTTTGAATTATAGGAAATACCTCGGCGATACTGGTAATAGCTTTGATGTTGGTTTGGCAGCTAATTTCAATGATTTGGAAATCGATAAAATCAACAGCGGCGGGCTGAATGAATTCACCTTTTTTGGCCCGTTTTCGCAAGCCTATTTGGAAGCCGCTGCCCCAGATTACAAGGTGGTCTTGAGCGCTGGGTATTCGACTTCAAAATTCAATTTTCAGGTAGCTTACACCCAATTTAGTGAGGTGCTCCTGCAAGACTTTCAATGGGTGGATACACCTGCCACCACTCAAGCCGATGCCGATGAATTGAGGAAAGTCGCAACAGACACCTATAAAGCAGCAGGTACTTTGGACGCAAGTTTTACCTACAACCTGAACAACAACCTGAACATTACAATCGGTGGTAACAACATCCTAAATACTTATCCAACACCGCAATTTGATGGTTGGACAGATCAAGGTGGTTTCAACGATTCGGTACAAATGGGGGCCGATGGCGCTTATGTGTTCGGTCGGATCGGGTTTAAGTTTTAAATCCTTTTATTTCCAGCGGAGTTTCGCAGAGTTTGTACGTAAGACTCTGCGAAACTCTGCGGGAAACTCTGCGCACTTTGCGGGAAACTCTGCGTCCTCTGCGGGAAATAAACTAATTTGCTTTCATTATTTTTTCAACAAAAAGAAACTCTTTATTTATTTTAAAAACCAATAAGTAAATCCCCGCAGGAAGGTCAGCTATATTTATTTTATTAAAACCAGCATTAATTTCTTTTTGAAAAATTTTATGCCCAATTAAATTAAATACCTCCACCTTAATTCCTTCCCAATTTAATATTGAATTTACTTGTAAAAAATCGGAAGTCGGATTTTTATTAATACTTATACCGCTGTAAAAACCAGCAGTTACATCTTTTGTTTCGGTTAAATAAATTTCGCAATCAGACACCCATGGGTTTATTTCTATTGGTGCTCCTGGCATTAAATTTTTCCCAATAAAAGCAGGGTAATCAACCGCATATTTTGTCCCCCGAAATAAATCATTAAATAACGGCGTGCCACCTTGCGAAACGGGAAATCCATTTGCATTTACAGGGTTGATATATTCCCAAACAATTTCTTTCTCTTTTGTTAATTCAAATAAATGCCCATCATCCGCTTCGCAGATTAATAAGTTTCCATTGGGCAAATGTTGCGCCCCTGACATGGTTTTACTGTTGAAACCATTTGCGGAATACTCCCAATCAAAAAAATCGGGGCCAAAGGGTTCATTGTTTTCAAGCACATAAGTTCCATTGGAATTAATGGGCGGCGTCCAAATTTGTACCGCTGATTTACCAAGCGCAAATTCATTATTAAAGACCGATAATTGTGATCCGTCCAACGTCCATCGGGCATCGTGTTGTCGGAAAAATAATTGGTCGGAAAGGCTGCCCCGTTGGTAGGCTTGTGGGTTGCCGAATCGGTACAATAAATCGCCGCCTTTGCCAGCGTTGCCGCCACTGTGAGAAGCCGCTTCGGCAGTGGAGGTGCTGTGGTCGATGATCCATATTTCGCTAAAATTCCGGGAACTGACCACAATTTGATCCAATCCCTTTTGATAGGAAATGGCATTTAAATGTACCCAGTCGCCATCTGTTCCAACCCCGTCTCCGAGGTAATTAATGTCCACTAATTCAGCATGTTGGGCGATGTTTCCAAAATTCAATTTGCCGCTGTCATGGTCTTGGATAAGGTGGTCCCATAATCGCCATTCCCAAACGATGTTGGCTTGGCTGTTACCGATCATTTCAATTTCGACAATACGCTCTGACCATACTTCACCGTTGTGTTTTCGGCCATTTTGTTGTGCGTCTGATTGGCTGTGTTTTTCCCATGCAATGGCTAAAAAATTTCCATTTGGCAATGGTTCAATATCGTGATGGGAATGTACATTATTGTCCGCATATTTGTACGACCACAACAGGTTTCCCTCCCAGTTAAAAAGCTCAAACTGTCCACCCAATCCGCCACCAGAAAAGCTACCTGAAATTTTTGCCGTCCGCAATAAATTCCCATTTTCCAGTAAATAAATTGACAGCCCCGGGTTGTAATCGCTTTCCCATGAATTTACCTGAAAGCCACAATTATCGATTAAGTATGTTTTTTCATTATTGCCAAAAAGAGTATATCCGTTTAGGGCAGATGGTTCATTGATAAAGAGACCGACCGTTTGTTGGGCAAGTAAATTTTTTGAAATAATAAAAAATATAAAAAGTAAAAATTGATAATGCATGATTCCCTTTTAGAGATCAAATATCTTTAAAATATTTTCCATTTTATTTTTTATTTCTTCTAAACATAAATTACCCAGACTCCCTTCATGGGTATGCTTTAGTTCTTCAGAAAATGTAAACGATCCCTCCTCCACCATTTTCCCAACTTGTTGATAGGCGTCCCGAAAAGGCATGCCATTTTGCACCAATTTATTGACTACTTCCACTGTGTATAAATATTTGTATTTTTCATCCTGTAAAATATTCTCATTTATTTTTAATGCAGATAGACTATATGTAGTTAAAATCAGGCAATCTTTTAATTTTTCCAAAGCCGGAAAAATTATTTCTTTTAATAATTGAAAATCCCGATGGTAACCACTTGTTAGATTAGTGGTTAAAGCAGAAACTTGAGTAGGTAATGATTGTAAAATATTGCAGTGCCCCCGGATCAACTCAAAAACATCGGGATTTTTTTTGTGCGGCATAATGCTCGACCCTGTAGTAAATTCATCGGGCAAGGTTAAAAAATCAAAATTTTGGCTCGAATATAAAACCACATCCGCCGCTAATTTCCCCAAGGTGGCTGAAAGCCCGGCAATGGCGAATGCCATGAACTGTTCTGTTTTGCCCCTGCCCATTTGAGCATGTACAACGTTATAGTTTAAATCGTTGAAATTCAGTAATTTAGTTGTTAAGGTCCGGTCGAGTGGAAAGGAATTGCCATAGCCCGCTGCCGAGCCGAGCGGGTTTTGGTTGTTGATTTTATAAACAGCATTTAGCAAAGTCAGGTCGTCAACCAATGTCTCAGCATATGCGCTGAACCACAGGCCAAATGAGGATGCCATGGCGACTTGTGTGTGTGTGTAGCCGGGCATTAAAACCGCTTTGTATTTTTCACTCTGGGAAATTAATGTTTCAAATAATGCCTTAATTAATTCCACTAACTCTTTTATTTCCGCTCTAAAAAAAAGCCGTAAATCCACTAATACTTGATCGTTGCGAGAGCGGCCTGCGTGAATTTTTTTTCCAATATCCCCTAATTTTTTGGTCAACATTAATTCCACTTGCGAATGCACATCTTCCACGCCCGGTTCAATTTTAAATTCCCCCTTTTTTATGGTTTCTAAAATTTCATGTAATGCGGGTTTTAATAAATTAAACTCTTCCTGAGTGAGCAAGCCAATGGTGCAAAGCATTTCAGTATGTGCCAGCGTGCCAACGACATCGTGCTCTGCTAATTTTAAATCAAATTCCGGGTCTCGACCAATAGTGAATTTCTCCACTAAATCATTTATTTTAATTTCTTTTTGCCAGAGTTTCATTGGTAGTGATTAGTTTTTAGTTGAGTAGTGATTAATCATGATTGCGCTACTAATTTCCAAAATTTGGTAACTGCTTATCAGGGATTTCCTTGCCACGGATTACAAGGATTTTCACGGATTAGAGACACGGATTGGATAGAGAAAACAAACTCATTATGTGTTATTAATCGGTGAAAATCCGTGTAATCCGTGGCGACCTAAGTAGTTACAAAATTCGTCAAATTCATCCCCATTAATAATTCAATATAAATAGCCATCCCATTTTCTATTTCTTCTAAATAAATAAATTCGTCGGCAGTGTGCGAACGGGCCGAATCGCCGGGCCCGATTTTTAGCGTCGGAAAATTCATCAGCGCTTGGTCGGAAAGGGTAGGGGAGCCGTAATGCGACAGGCCGATCTTTTTCCCACTTTTCACCAGTGGGTGATCCAGTTCAATGTGGGAAGAATTTAAACGAAAAGACCGGGCGGTCAAATGCGACGTAGTTTTTTCTTGCAAAATGGTAAAAACCTCCTCATTGGAATACAGCTCATTGGTGCGGATGTCGATCACAAATTGGCAACTGTCCTGCACACATTATGCTGCGTACCAGCAGTAATTTGGGTAACGCTCATTTTCACCGGGCCAAGCAGGTTGGAAGTTTTTTCAAACACAAAATTTTTCAAAAAATGGATGTCTGATAGAGCAATGTAGATGGCGTTAACCCCTTCATCTCGGGCAGCATGTCCAGCTTTGCCTTGGGCCTCTGCGTCAACTACCATCAACCCTTTTTCGGCAATTGCCATTTGCATTTGGGTCGGTTCGCCGACGATGCCAAAGGCGATGTCACCCAACGTTGGAAGTACAGAGGCCACTCCGTTTTGCCCGGAAATTTCTTCCTCCGCCGAAGCAAGGAAAATCAGGTTGAATGGCAAGTTTTCTATTTCATAAAATTGGAGAAAAACAGCCAACAATGAGACAAGCGAAGCGCCCGCATCATTGCTGCCCAAACCGAATAATTTTCCGTCTTCAATTAGCGGATGAAACGGGTCTTTCTGCCAACCCTTTGCGGGTTTTACCGTATCGTGGTGGGAGTTGAGCAGGATGGTTGGCCCGCTGCCCCAATGCTTGTTTTTAGCCCAAATGTTGTGGCCTGAACGCTCAAAGGGAATCTGTCTTTTTTCCAAAAATGACCCAATTAAATTGGCTGTACCTGCTTCTTCTTTTGAAAAGGATGGCGTGGCTATCAGTTGCTTAAGTAGCTGAATAGCAGCTTGTTGAAGGCCATTTCTTAGGTGCATATTTCAGTCCCTTTGAATGCATTTTCCTGGTCAATGCTCGTTGTGCCGCCAACAAATACTTGATCGACTTTTCCTTTTTTAGCCAAAAATGCATTGTCTAATTTAGGGATCATTCCTTCACTGATTGCCCCCGTTTTTTTTAATTGGCCGTACTCATTTTTAGACAACTTGTGCAAAGCACTGTTATCGTCTTTTGGGTCGCTCAAGACGCCGCTTTTTTCAAAGACAAATTGCAGGGTAACTGCGAATTTTTCAGAAAGAGCGACCGCCAAAGAGGTAGCAATAGTGTCGGCATTGGTGTTGAGCAATTGGCCTTTCCCGTTATGGGTAATGGCGCAAAAAACGGGGGTCAGCCCATCGCCCAACAGGTTTTCAATGAAGGGCGTATAGATTTTTTTGATGTCTCCGGCGAAGCCAAAATTAATTGGCCCGACCTTTCTTTTTTTTGCCAAAATAGAGTTGCCGTCGGCACCGCTAAGGCCAATGGCATCGCAGCCAAAGGATTGCAGTTGCCCCACTACCGTTTTGTTCAACAGTCCCGCATAGACCATGACCACCAATTCGAGGGTCCGAGCGTCAGTGATCCTTCTGCCGTCCACCAATTGCGGGATGATGCCTAATTGCTCACTCAATTCAGTGCTCCTTTTGCCACCACCGTGTACCAAAATCTTGGGGTCGGGTATTTTGGAAAAAGAAGACAGCACTTCGGATAGTTGATCGGGGGAATCGAGCAGTTTCCCCCCAATTTTTATAATGGATAGTTTACGCATGTGAAAAATTTAATAGCTGTTCCAAAACTGCCTGCGCCGCAAACTCCCGGTTGCCAGCTTGTCCAATAACCACCGAATTGGAGCTGTCGATCACCTCATCACTGACCACCACGTTTCGCCGGACAGGGAGACAATGCATAAATTTTGCCTGATTGGTTAAGGCCATTTTATCAGCTGTGACCATCCAATTTTTCGTGGGGGAAATGATTTTACCATACTCAAAATAGGACGACCAATTTTTCGCATAAATGAAATCTGCTCCTGCAAATGCCCGCTCTTGATCGTATTCAACCTGCACATTTTCAACGAATTGTGGCGCTAACTCAGCTCCTATCGGGTGAGTGACGACCAGTTCCACTTCGGCCGTATTCATCCATTCCACAAAAGAATTGGCAACGGCCTGCGGCAAGGCTCTTGGATGGGGTGCCCAAGTCAGCACCACCTTGGGGCGATCAGTTTTTTTATGTTCATAAATAGTTAATAGATCAGTCAATGATTGTAATGGGTGCAAAGTGGCAGACTCCAAACTAATGACCGGCACTGAGGCATATTTTACAAATTGTTTTAGTACAAATTCCCCATAATCTCGATCCCGGTCAGTCAGAGAAGGGAAGGTGCGGATGCCAATGAGGTCAGCATATTGACTGATGACACCAGCGGCCTCTTTGACGTGTTCCGCTTTATCGAGGTTCATGATCGCACCGTCCTCAAATTCCAGTTGCCAGCCCTGCCCAGCGTTCATGGTGATGACCTTCATGCCGAGGTTTTGGGCGGCTTTCTCAGTGCTCAGACGAGTGCGGA
Organism: Saprospiraceae bacterium; assembly: GCA_041392505.1. GTDB lineage: Bacteria > Bacteroidota > Bacteroidia > Chitinophagales > Saprospiraceae > UBA6168. The sequence goes on from JAWKLX010000050.1 coordinate 25,124, forward strand.
GACTGGGGTTGAAAAAAAGCAGAACGATGGTTTTTCCTTTGCTATAATTGTTGTTTGTGCTTGCAGATCCCGAAGCTTTTTTTGCTTTTATTTCCAAAGCCCTTTTCACCAGGGCATCCACGTCATTTACATCCTTAACCGATAGGAATTGTCTCATTTTGCTTATTCATTTTAAGTGCTTGTAGGCAATTGTCAAAAGCATTGATAAAGTATTCAATTTCAGCATTTCCAAGGCTCAACGGCGGTAAAATCCGCACCGTGTTGGGCTGGGTGGAAGACCCGGTAAAAACCGCAAATTCATCGATCAGTTTTTTGCGAAAAGGTGCAACCGGGAATTTCATTTCAACGCCAATCATACAACCCATTCCCCTTATTTCTTTTACTTCTTCAAATTGGGATAATGCTGCTTTTAGTTCTTCACCCCGTTTGGCGGCATTTTCTATAAGCGATTCATTTTCAATGATTTCCAAAACTGCCAGTCCAGCAGCACAAGCCAGTTGAGTGCCGCCAAAAGTGGTGCCCAACAGTCCGTGTTTCGCTTTGAAATCGGGAGAAATAAGCACCCCACCCATTGGGAAGCCATTGCCCATACCCTTGGCTACAGTGACCAAATCAGCTTGGATGCCAGCATATTGATGGGCGAAAAATTTGCCGCTCCGGCCATAACCCGATTGGATTTCATCCAAAATCAAAACAGTTCCATATTTTTTGCACAGGGCTGCGAGGTTTTGCAAATAGGTGGCATCGGGCACATAGATACCACCGATGCCTTGGATGCCCTCAATTACCACGGCGCAAACATCGCCTTTGGACAGTTCAGCTTGAGCGCTTTCTAAGTCGTTCATGGGTAAAAACACCCGCTCAAAACCCATGTTGATAGGGGCGGTCATGCCTTTCCCATCAGTGATGTGAACGGCAGCGGATGTGCGGCCATGAAAGCCTTTTTCGATGGCTACGACTTTGGTTCGGCCATTTTGAAAAGAAGCCAATTTGAGGGCAAGCCATAGCCTCTGCCCTGGAATTGACCATGAACAATTGGTAGTCAAAATACCCGGAAAGCTCGCCCAATTTGGCACAGAGGCGGTCCCTCAATTCGTTCAAAACGGAGTTCGAGTAAAATACCACCCGATCCATTTGCGCTTTGACGCTTTGCAAATAATGAGGGTGTGAATGCCCTACTGAAATAACAGCGTGCCCACCATAAAAATCGAGGTAGCGCCTGCCATGTTGGTCCCAAACATAACAGCCTTCGCTGCGCTGGATTTCTAAATCAAAAAGTGGATAAACGTCAAATGGCTTCATGATATCTAATGGTGAATGGTGAACGGTGAGAGGTGAATGATTTACCATTTACATCTCACCATTCACCATTTTAAAAAACGGTTGCTTTGAGTTGTAATGCGGTGGTTTCTGGGAAGCCAAACAATAGGTTCATATTTTGTACAGCTTGGCCGGAAGCACCTTTTAATAAATTGTCAATTAAACTGACAATGAGGATTTTATCATCGTGTTTTTCCAAAAATAAAATGCATTTATTGGTGTTGACGACTTGCTTTAATGATGGGTTTTTGTCGACAATTATTACAAAAGGATGTTCTTCGTAAAAATCCTGATAAATGGATTTTAATTCCTTTTCAGATAAATCACAAGCTGTATAAACACTGGCAAAAATTCCTCTTGAAAAATCACCTCTCACGGGAATGAAATTAATAGATCGGCTAAAGTTATTTTGCAATTGGGTTATGCTTTCATTTATTTCCGATAAATGCTGATGGTTAAAAGCTTTGTAAATGGAGACATTATTATTGCGGTAACTAAAATGAGTTGTATCAACTGGTTTTTGCCCCGCTCCTGTAGAACCAGTTATAGCATTTACATGCACCTCCTTTTTTAATAAATTATTTTTTGCCAATGGTAATAAGGCCAACTGGATAGCCGTTGCAAAACAACCGGGATTGGCAATTTTATTCGCTTTAATTATTTTATTTTTATTTAATTCTGGCAATCCATAAATAAATTCCCCAGCGGTTTCCTGCAGCCGAAAATCGGTGCTCAGGTCAATTATTTTAGTCGTTTCTGGAAATTTATTTTTACTTAAAAATTCCCTTGATTGGCCGTGCCCAGAACATAAAAACAATAAATCAACTTGGCTCGGAATATTTTTGGAAAAAGTCATAAAAAAATCGCCTTCCAGATCCGTATGCACATCGCTGACCAATAGATCGGCTTGGCTATTGCTCTGGACTAAAGAAATTTCCACATGTGGATGATGAATTAATATCCGAATTAATTCGCCTGCGGTATATCCCGCCCCACCGATGATTCCGATTTTTATCATAGGTTTATTTTTTTAGTTCGACAGTCTTCTGTTCGACAGTTCGCCCGTCCACAGTTTTCAGTCCTCAGTCCGGCAGTCGGCTTCAATTGCTGAATTGTGGACTGTGGACTGCCGAACTGAAGACTGTCGAACTGCCAACTGCCAACTGCCAAACGCTAACTGCCAACTGCCACCTGCCTACTGATTTTCAATTGATTGCTCAATATTTTAGTGAAACCCTTGACATCTTCACCAGACCAACCGTTGTTCATTTCACCATATTGTCCAGCCTCACTTTGCATGAGGTCGTGGTCTGATTTAATGCCTTGAATTTCAAAACGATAGGGCAATAATTTGACAATAACATCCCCGGTGACAGGCTTTTGTGTATCTGCTAAAAATGCCTCGATGTTGCGCATTACAGGGTCGAGGAATTGGCCTTCGTGGAGCAACATCCCATACCAGTTGGCCAATTGTTCTTTCCAATATTGTTGCCATTTGGTCACGATATGTTTTTCCAATAAATGATGGGATTTAAGGATAATCAATGGGGCGGCAGCTTCAAATCCAACCCGGCCTTTGATGCCAATAATGGTATCCCCTACATGTACGTCACGTCCAATCGCATAAGGTTCCGCTAATTTTTGCAAATATTGAATAGCCTCAATAGGCGAATTATAAATAGTATTATTTACCCCAATTAATTCCCCATTTTTAAATTGGAGATTAATTATTTCTTCCCCATTATTTTTTAATGGCGATGGCCATGCCTCTTCGGGTAAATATTGATCGGAGGTCAGTGTCTCAGCCCCACCAACACTTGTTCCCCAAATACCTTGATTAATGGAATATTTTGATTTTTCAATAGTCCAATTAAATCCGTGTTTTTTTAAATATTCGACTTCTTCCTGCCGGGATAATTTATTGTCCCTAATTGGTGTAATAATTTCCATTTCTGGACAAAAAACCTGGAAGGCCAAATCAAAACGAACTTGATCATTTCCTGCACCTGTACTGCCGTGAGCAATAGCATCTGCACTAATTAATGCTGCATATTTTGCAATGGAAATAGCTTGAAACATCCGCTCCGCACTGACTGACAACGGATAGGTATTATTACGCAGCACATTTCCAAAAATTAAAAATTTAATGCACTGTTCGTAATAATCATTTAATGCGTCGATGCAATGAAACGAAGTGGCGCCGAGGGCAAGTGCTTTTTCCTCCAATTCAATAATTTCTTTTTCGGAAAAACCACCCGTATTGACCGAAACGGCATGCACCTCATATTTTTTTTCTTTGGTTAAATATTTAATGCAAAAAGAAGTATCCAGTCCACCAGAATATGCGAGGACTAATTTTTTATTTTTCATGTTTTTTGTAATTTTTAATTCTCAATTATCCATTTTCAATTTTCAATTTTCAATTCTCCATTTTCAATTCTCCATTTTCAATTGTTTTTATCCGTGGAGAATCATGTGGGATAAATCCACAGCCATTTCCTCCTCTTTGGAAGGGGCGAGCATACCCGTGCAAAGGCACATCCTTCTGAAATTCCTTTCGAGGATATCGTAATTGGGGCAACTCTGGCAACCATTCCAAAATGACTCGTCTTGGGTGAGTTCGGAAAAAGTAACAGGCTTGTAGCCGAGGGCAGAATTGATTTTCATGACCGCTAAGCTGGTCGTTATCCCAAATACCCTTGCCTCTGGGTATTTGTCGCGGGCGAGGTTAAATGCTTTTTCCTTGATTTTTTTAGCCAAGCCAAGGTTCCGGAATTCATGGGTCACGATCAACCCAGAATTGGCCACGTATTTACCATGACTCCAAACTTCCACGTAGCAAAAACCAGCAAGTTGGTCGCCAACCAAAGCGATGACAGCATTGCCATTGGTCATTTTGGTGTGGATGTAGGATGGCTCACGGCGGGCGATGCCAGTGCCCCGCTGTTTGGCGGAGATTTCGATCAAATCACAAATGGCCTGTGCAAATTGGAAATGCTCAGGGCCTGCAACCTGAATGGTGATATTCATTTATCAAATCGAAGACTGAACGTTTTTATTTTTAAAACAAAACAAAAACCCGATCAGCATTGGTGAATGAACAGACTTGGTTAAGGAAATCAAAGGGGCGGGACAAAATGCCCGCAATTGGCGGAGTAAAATAGATGCAGCCCCTAAGGGCGGTTGTTAAACGCACGACGAATAGGTGTAGCAGTGAAAACTGCCATAGAAGAAAAATGATATGTCGTATTCGTTGTCATTAAGCGACAAAGGTATATTTGTTTGCAAGGAATGGCAAAAATTTTTTATTTCATTTTAACGACTGCAAACGAGGAATCGAAATTATAGATGGATTTTGTTGGAATTACAAATGATTGTTTTTCCTGTTTTGTAATGCGTTAATGGAAGTTTGTATTTTTTATTGGGAAAAGATGGAAAAGGGTGTCGTGGATCAGTTTGCTACGCTATATCTTTTGATGCAAAAGTTATGTCTTGAAATATCTGGGCCAACGAAATAGAAAATCCCAATTTCTCAAAATTGACCATATCCTCTTTTGATTCAAAAGTTTCATATTTCCAAAATACGGTATCACCGATTCTTGTGTAGAGCTCAGCAAAAAATTCATATAGGGAAACCATTAAGTAGGATTGCAATGATGGGATTTTTTTATAGCGCCTCCATTTGAATTCATGATCTCGCTTGTAGGAATTTTCCGACCAAACTTCCACTAAAAGGTTTGGATGTGAAATGATGAAATTGGCATTTTCATCTCTTTTGTCGCAGGTCATAATAATATCGGGATAAGGGTAATATTCATTTTTGATTACTTCCAGTTTTATATTTTCCGAATATACCTGACAGCCTTTAGGTCGAAAATGGTCTTTTACCAAACGTTTAATGTTGTCAACAATATCATTGTGTTTTGTGGAAGTGCCAGCCATTGCGTACAGCTCACCATTGATATACTCATGCCGAACTTCACTTTGATTTTCAAATTCGATATACTCTTCTACTGATAGTATTTTTGATGCCTTTGCGCTTGTTGCCATGTAATATGTATTTTGACAAAAGTATTCTATTATGGCTAAAAACCCTAACTTCGCCCTCTTGTTTCTTACCCAGCATACAGTTGTAAAAAATCCAATTTTAAAGTCAAAAATGGCGAATAAACACTGGACAGCCGTCGCTGTTTGGTGCACATTTCCGCCACCACAATCACCTGTTCACTATGGCAAGCCAAACTGCTGTTTTAAATAAAGAAAAGTCTGTAAAATCGGACCACGAATCGCTCCGCAAGAGCATCTACATCAAAGGGGCTCGGGGAAACAACCTAAAAAACATTGACCTCGAAATCCCTAAGAACCAATTGGTTGTGGTGACGGGCGTGTCCGGAAGCGGCAAATCATCCATTACGATGGACACCTTGTATGCGGAAGGACAGCAGGCGCTATGTGGAAAGTCTTAGCAGCTATATCGGCAGTTTTGGGCCGGATGAAAAAGCCGGAAGTGGACTATATCAAAGGGATTTGCCCAGCCATTGCCATCGAGCAAAAAGTCAGCACCAGCAATGCCCGTTCGACTGTTGGCGCCTGACCGAAATTTATGATTATCTGAGGTTGCTGTTTGCCCGGATCAGGCGCACCTATTCACCTATTTCCGGTGACCAAGTGAAACGGCATTTTACCAGTGTGGTGGATTTTATCCAGTCGCAGCCGGAAGGCACTCGCATTCAGTGTTTATGCCGTTGCGCATCAAATACCAAGACCGTTCGCTGGTATTAAGAGCTCAACCTGTTGTTGCAAAAGGGTACACCCGGATTTTGGGAAAATAGGCTCCAGCCATATCCAAGATTTATTAGAAGGAGGGAATTCGATCTGTCGCATCCGATTGCGGAATATCTCAGGAAGATGTCCGCATTTGATCGACCGTTTTTGTGGTAAAAAAAAGAAGACAGAAGAAAACCAAAAGCGAATTTCCGACTCGGTTCAAACAGCTTTTATGAAAGCGAAGGAGCTTGTCTGGTGGAAATTCTACCCAATGAACCGGACGGCCAATCAGGTCATCCAGCCGTTCAATACTAAGTTTGAATTGGATGGGATGGAGTTTCTCGAACCCAACCCGCAGCTTTTTAATTTTAACAACCCCTATGGCGCCTGCCCAAAATGTGAAGGGTTCAGCCGGGTGATGGGCATAGCGGAAACGAAGGTCATCCCCGACCCCACAAAATCAGTGTTTGAGGGTGCTATCGCCTGTTGGTCGGGCGAAAAGTTTGGGCTTTGGCTCGACGAGTTTTTACAGGCCGCCCACCACTTCGATTTCCCGGTTCACAAGGCGTATCAAGATTTGACAAAAAAAGAACAGCGCTTGCTTTGGACGGGCAACAAATATTTCCATGGCATCAACGCATTTTTTGAGGAACTCGAAGAAAAGCTCTACAAAATCCAAAACCGGGTCATGTTGGCTCGGTACCGGGGGCGCACCGTTTGTCCGACCTGCAACGGGGGGCGTCTGCGGCCAGAAGCGGGGTATGTGAAAATCGGCGGCATGGACATCATGGAATTGGTGGAAATGCCAATTGACGAGTTGCTCGACTTTTTCAAAGAACTCGAAAACCCAAAAAGCAAACTGCCCAACCCGCTGACGGACAATGAAAAATTCATTGCCAAACGTCTGCTCCTCGAAGCATCCAGTCGTTTGCAATTCATGTGCAATGTTGGGCTTAAATATTTGACCCTCAATCGTTTGTCGTCCACTTTATCTGGCGGTGAAACGCAACGGATCAACCTGACCAGAACCCTCGGCAGCAACCTCACCGCCTCCATGTACATCCTCGACGAACCCAGCATCGGCCTGCACCCACGGGACACGGGCCAGTTGGTGCAGGTGCTGAAAAATCTGCGGGACTTGGGCAACACGGTTGTGGTCGTGGAGCACGAAGAGGATGTGATCAAAAATGCCGACTACCTGATCGACATCGGTCCGGCGGCGGGCATCCACGGCGGGGAAGTGGTTTTTGCCGGGCCTTATGAAGATATTTATGAGGAAGCGACGGAAAGTTTGACCACTAAATATATGAGTGGCCGGATGAAAATTGAAGTGCCGAAGCACCGTCGCAAAGCGGTCAAGTGGTTGGAACTAAAAGGTGCCCGCCAGCATAACCTGAAAGATATTGATGTAAAAATCCCGCTGCACTGCATGAGTGTCGTCACGGGCGTGAGCGGAAGCGGTAAAACGACTTTGGTCAAAGATATTTTGTACCCGGTGTTGAAAGCTCATTTCGGCGAACCAACGGCCAAAACGCCCGGGCAGTACAAAGAACTCAAAGGCGATCTGAAATCGCTGACGCAAATCGAACTCGTCAACCAAAGTCCCATCGGCCGCTCAAGTCGCTCTAATCCAGTGACTTATGTCAAAGCCTACGACAGCATCCGCAACCTGATGGCCAACCAGCAACTGAGCCGCATCCGGGGCTACAAGCCCGGCTATTTTTCTTTCAATGTGGATGGAGGCCGCTGCGAAGCTTGCCAAGGTGAAGGCGAACAGGTCATCGAAATGCAGTTCCTCGCCGATGTGCGCCTCGAATGCGAGGATTGCCACGGCAAACGCTTCAAACCCGAAATGCTCGACGTGAAATACAACGGCAAGGACATTTCGGAAATACTCGACCTCAGCATCGAAGAGGCCCTCGATTTTTTCGCCGATCAAAATGACATCGTTAGAAAAATTCAACCCCTTTTCGATGTGGGGCTGGGCTATGTTAAACTCGGCCAGAGCAGCAGCACCCTTTCCGGTGGTGAAGCCCAACGCGTGAAACTCGCCTCCTTCCTCAACAAAGACCGCAAGGACGAGCACCTCTTGTTCATTTTCGATGAACCGACCACCGGCCTGCATTTCCACGACATCCGAAAATTGCTGGATGCGTTCAATGCGTTGGTGGAAAACGGGCATACGGTGCTGGTCGTTGAGCACAACATGGAGGTCATCAAATCCTCCGACTGGGTGATTGACCTGGGGCCGGACGGTGGCAAGGACGGTGGTTACTTGGTAGGGCAGGGGACACCGGAAGAATTGGCGAAGGTGAAGGGAAGCTGGACGGGGAAGTATTTGAAGGAAAAGTTGTGATTGTTTCAAATAATTTTCAACTGCAAACAATCTTTTTTATAGAAAATATATCAGGTAAATTAATTAACCCAAGTCGCTGTTAATGGTATTTCGGTTCAACGGTATTAGGGTGTTTCGGTTGCCAATCGTCCACTTATTAGTACATCAATAAACCTTTGAACTGACACACCGAAACTTTAATTAATTAATCAAAATCAATCAAAGTCTTTTTCCATTCTATTTGGTTGGTCTCAATACGTTTGATGAGGTCTTCAATATATTCTTTTTTTGCTGCTTTCTCATCTTTTGATTTTATAAAGGTCATTTGATACTTGCTGTTTTCATAAATTGAAACTTTAGGGCCAATTACTCCATAAAAATAGGAATCTGCAGGTGGTCTCGTGCCTACGTCTATATAATCAATTTTCCAAGTATAATCACATTGTAACATGTGCCGGGTTTCAATTACACTTCGTTTGCTATGAAGTTTGCCGAGTAATTTTGGAACAATGCCAGTAAAGAAAGACATGTACAGGCTTTCTTGCATATTTGAATTTTCTTCCTTATTACAAAATTCATACATCTCATTTACAAAAAGAATGATGCTGTCCTCTATTGTTTGATCCCCTAAATTTGCTAAAGTCGTATAGGCAAGTGATTTTTCTAAATAATCTCTGGGGACGGTACTACCTCGCTTGAAATATTCTTCAATTTTAACAAACAAATCATCTTCTAAATCATGGGTTAATTTTTCTTTGAATTTATCGAGGTGGAATATAGAAACAAGTAAATGAAATCGTGAGTCAGAAATTGACCCAACTGTTTCTTCTAAATCGGATTTTATTTTCGCTGTTTGCTCTTCTGAAAAATAATGGGCATTGACAATTATAAATCTATAATAGTCATCCCTTACTTTATTCCTTAAAATCCAAAACAGTTCAAATATTTGAGAGGCATTTCCAGGTGCGTAATATTGAAACCCACAATAATCTCGTACGGCCCTATTTAAATTATCTTTGAAAAGTTTGCTTTCAATATTTTCATTATTCAAAACGGTGATGATTTCCTGAGATACTTCTATATTTTTTTTGATTAGGTATTCCTGCTGAGCAGTTAAATAGTGGCTGGATAAAAAAAGGAACAATGAGAAAGCGATAATTTTATTTTTCATAGTAAAATAGGTTTGAAAATGTGGAAACAGTACAGTGATTGGAAGGATGCAAATCATTTCAAAATTACATAAAACATTGTAATTTCATCCCCAACAAAAATCAACCATAATGCCCCTCCAACTCCCCATTTCAGATACCTTCTTCGCCGCTAAGCGCCAAATCGGCGACCCATTGGCGGACGACACCCTGCAACAAATAATCGCCGAACATGGCCCCGCTGAAGCGAAGCGGCTGTTCGATTTGCTCATAGGCCGCATCGAAATGCCTGTGTCCGAATTGCCCACCGCAGCCCGGGAGTTTTTGGCCAAAACCAACCAACTCCCCGCCTGGGTCGACTGGGAAAAAATAAAATTGGCGAACGACCTTTTCCTCGATCATGGGCCCAAGTTTTTGGTATTCCTGTATTACCGCTCACTGCCAATCTTGTATTCCTGCGCCAATGGCGCAAAGGTGTTGGTACAGACCGGGCGGCTGTCCCATCAGGAAAACGACCGACATAAAATCTTTGCCCGCCGCATTGCCGAGACGGGGCAGTTCATGCTGGAAGTGATGAAACCCGGTAGCCTTCGGACGGGCGGATCGGGCATTCAGGCTATCCAGAAAATACGGCTCATCCATGCGGCCATCCGGGCATTTACCCTCAAAGAAAAATGGGATGTGGAGGCCTTCGGCGTGCCGATCAATCAGGAGGATTTGGCGATTACTTTGCTGACGTTCAGCGTGGTGCTGACGGATGCGTTGGAGCAGTTCGGCATTGCTGAAAAGGAAGAATTGGTCGATGGATTTTTGCATACTTGGACGGCCATCGGCTCCTTGTTGGGGATCGATGATGATTTATTACCGACGGATATTCCGGCTGCCCAGCAACTATTGGAGACCATCATGCTGCGGCAATCCAAAGCATCGGAAGAAGGGAAGTTATTGACAAAAGCCTTGCTTGAATTTGCTAAGGACATCCTGCCCGAAAGAGTGCATAAAATGCCCACCTTGTTATTGTTTCACCTGAATGGAAGTGAGTTGTGCGCCCGCTTAGGCGTGCAGACGGCTCCCGGCTGTTTGGGTAGCCTTATCCCTGATTTTTTAAAAGGGGCTTTCAGATGGAGTGAACGGTTGGAAGACCAGGTGAAGGAACCATTGAAGGATTTTGTCAGCATGTTTGGTACATTGACGAGCCGGGCCATGGTGAAATATTTTGATAAATATGACGGCCGGAAATTGCATTTGCCTGATCGCTGGATGGCTGAGAAATAGGCGTTTAAGGCTAAAAAAAACTCGCAGAACCGCTCTCGTTTCCCTTCCTTTTTGTCCAAAAAAATGGCCAGCAAGTAACCCTCCGCGCAGAATTGCGTTTACCCACCTTCAACCGTTCATCAAACCAACTGAATTTATTTAGCGTCATTCCGTGAGGGCCGATACATTTACCGAGCTTTTTCATCAGACTGCTCGGTCCTCAGGGGTTTTAAGGGGCGGCGTCGGTTCTCAGAACCGACGCCGCCTAAAACCCTGAAGGCACGTTGGATCGTACGCAAAAGCGATAAACATCCTGCTCCGCATTTTTCAAATGGCAAAAAAACAGCGCTAAATGAATACAACCTAGCTGTCAAAGAATCTGCATGAAAAACGAGGAAATAAACGATTGGTCGAGGAAGCTACTGCCGGTAGTTGTGTTTGCATTTTTGTTCTTGCTGATCGTTTATGTTTGGCTCGTTTCCATCAAATACCTGCCCACCATCGCCCAAGGTTTTTTCCCAAACTTATCGCCAAATGGCGTAAAGGATTACGGTGAGGTCGGTGAACTATACGGAGCGGCAAGCTCCTTTTTCTCCGGTCTGGCTATTTTGTTGATTATTTTTCTTTTGTGGCGGCAACGCACGGACAGCCACTTGCACCAAAAGGAAATGCAGGTATTAAAGTCTGATTTTGAAGTCAACCGCCTGAATAACCTCATCATCGCTCAGGTCAACCGGATTGAATATTTAGTGGAATCCCTTTCCTTTTTGGACTTGGACGGCGAGGAATATGAAGGGGCGTATGGCATTGATTTTTTGAATGCAGCATTGAAGGTGAAGGATATTGAAAAATACCGCAGCGGGGAAATGGCTGGCAAAGCGGAGGAGGAACTCATCGTGCAAAATTATAAAAGCATCAAACGGTTGTTGGTCACGATCGCCCAAAGCAATCAGACGATTGAAGATCAGGTTCAAATTTCAAATATCGGCGAGGTGGAACGGGAGCGGCTTTATGCGATTTATCTGCGGAATATGGGGGCTTCTAATTTGGTTTTCCTGCGGAAATTGGAATCATTTACCGACATTATAATTAATAGTGAAAACACCTACCAGCACAAAGAAATGGATTTCAGTAACCCCATTTTTATCCTCTCCGAATTGAGCGCTGGTTTTTTCCACAACATCGCTTCTAACTGCCAGAGCAACTTAGTTAATCGGATTATTCCAGAACCAATTTGATTGTTAGACTTCCCGCAGAATGCCGCTAAGTTTTAGGCTGAGTTTCGCAGAGTTGTATGGGGGGCGGCTAAAGTTAATAGCTATTTAATCGTCCATTTCAACAACAACTCCCTAAGGCTCTCCGCACCAATTTTACCAAGAATCCTTTCTCGGCTTCAGAACTCAAAAAAAGGCTTGTTTCAAAACCTCCCTCAAAATAGTTTTCAATAATGAAATCGGGTTGGGCATCGCCGTCCAAATCACCGACGAAGCGGATATTGGCAATGCCGCCATTTCCCCAATATATGACAGGCAGGTTTTTGCCACTCATGATTACTTGCGACTGCACGGCATCTGGACTGCGTCGCTCTAAAATGACCTCATAATTTTTGATGGTTATGGTTTGGCCATTATCATAATTTTTAGGTTCTGTTTTTACAACTTCTCCAGTCGCATATAAGGTATAATTGGATCCGCTAAAATATACGGTACGCATACTTCCTGGATATAAAAAACCTTCTTCCATCTCAAACAATCGGGCATCAATGGGATGTCTTTTATTTTCCAACCCCGTAAAAACGTACATGGGATATTTATTGTCATTTATTTTTAGTTCAGCATATATGTTCGATTCTAATTCGCTTAAATAGTCAACCGTATCAAAATCCATTTTTTCAAAAAATAAATTGTTCGGAAAATAATTGTCATCTGATTCTGCGAATAATCCTAAAAATGGAGCTCTGTCCAGCAAAGGGAGATTTAAATCCATGTTTTGGAAAATATCGTAAGCTGGTTTATCATTTAAAAAACCATCAAACAAATATCCCTCCCTTCCGTGGTATATTGCTTTTACCCAATAGCCTTGAATATTTTCAAAAATAGCTGGTTCATTTAATTCATAATCTCGGCCCACCAATACTTTTTCGCCAAATGGAATGGTCGTAATAATTACTGATTTAGTAGATGGCCCCCCTCGTAATATTAGTCCCGATTTGGCAGTAACGGTGCGGATTGAAATTTCACCACAATTGCTTTCCAGCGTTTGTCCACTTATTTTTGCAATAAATAAAAAACAAGTAATTAGTTGCAGAATTAAAATCAGGTATTTCATGACAATGGAATTTGAAAGTTGAAAATGGATTGGAGAATATTGTCCCGCAAAAACGGGACAATGAAATCTCCAAACTAACTGGGGTTTAAATAATTGATAATTGATAATGACGAATAGGTTGAATTGCGGTTAATTGATAGGGCAAAATTGCGCAGGAAAAGAAAGGAAAGGAAGGTGGCTTGAGTATCCGTTGCTCGTTGTTTATTATTCGTTGAGTAATAGTGTTAAAATAGTGGAAACGAAAATATATATCGTGTCAAAGAGGTTTTTTAAAGTCGAATTATCAAAATTGAAAAACCAAATAAATAGGGGTATGAAAAATCAAGTATTGTTCTTTCTTTTTATTTTTCTATTTAACGGAATAGTCGCTCAGGAAACATCTTTTATCAAACAAATCAAGACTGGAATAAATTTCGGCATTGGTCATTCTAAAACTAATGCAAGCTTTACGGATTGGCAGCAAAATGGATTGGTGAATGAGCTGAACGGGATAAAAGTCAATAACAGTTTGAATTATAAATTCGGTCTTTCTTTTTTGAAAGATTTAGACGATTTTTTTGCCGTGCGATTAAATACGGAAATTTCTTTTTGGAGCACTTCGCTGGAATATGATTTTATTAATTTGGAAGACCATAAGGAGGAACTACAGCCAGTTTCTATCGAATTTCCCCTCTCGTTAATTTATACTATCCGAAAATTCAAGCGAATACAGCCTTCCATAATTATGGGCTTTAGGCAAATAAGAGGAATTGGGAAAACCAAAGGGAATAAACTGACTTATCAGAACGCTAATTTATATGTTGAAACAGGTATCGGTTTAGAAATAGACTTAAATAAAATTTTAATCAGACCGGAGATTAGTTTTGCAATAGGAATCCAATTCTATTTAATGTGGCGGTGTTTAGAAAACTATGAAAATAAATTGCTTCGAGTTTTTTAATAAACTCATTATTAATGTTGTATAACGAAAACAAACAGTCCCGAAGGATGGCATGCTATAGCGAGGGATTCACATCCCTCGCTATAGCATGCCATCCTTCGGGACTGTTTGTTAAACTCGGCCATTATATCTTTCAATAAATCAAAGTCTCACCACCTTCACCAACTGATTAATTTCCTCGTCCATAAAACGGACGTAATAAATACCCGCTGGAAAAGCATGGAGCGATAGCAAACCAGCATACACCCATTTACCATACCGATGACTCTGGCCACTTTGACTGGCCTGCCCAGCGCATCACAACTTGCAATTTAACAAAAGGTTTGGCTTTTCACTCCATTTATTTCCACTCTAAAAACGCCACTTTCCGAAGGATTGGGAAATACTTTAATGCTATGATCCTTCCAGAAATCATTATTGGCAACAATCGTTTCGATGGTGATGGCTTCCTCAATGGTACAACCTAAATTGCCCAAGACAACGACCTGATAAACACCAGCGGTCAGCCCTTCAAAAAGCGGTGAATTTTGAAATGTCTGACCACCATCAATGCTGTATTGGAAGGGGGCATTACCAGCTGTGACCGAGATCAAAATGGCGCCATCGTTGCTGTTGGAGGTGCTTTCGTGGGTAATGTCAAAATCCGCAGCCATCGCACATTCGACCAGACAAAACTGGTTGGTTTCCTCATACCCAAAATAGACATTGATCAAGGACGCAAGCACGTTTCCATCTTCATCTTTAATGACGTAATCGCCATCTCCATAAAAGGAGGAAAGGCCATCCCCATACGTATCAAAAATGGTGAAAGTATAGCATCTCATATCCTCAAGCACCAAGTTTCAATAAACGTCGTGTTGCTTTGTACATAACCGCCGCCCGTATAAATCAGGTTGCCCAAATCGTCCTCCAATTTCACCAGGAAGTTTCATTTGGATAAAAATCGGTGGTCAGCTCAAGGTCACGGTTCCTGCCACTCAGAATGACTTGGAGAACTCCGGCTATAATCATCATTGGTAGGCACTTGATCGGCCATATTGTTCGGATTGGCCGTGGACACCGACAGCGTATTGATGCCATCTGTTAAGCCCGATAAGTTCAGTTGCACAAAAACACTTTTCCCCGCTAATTAAAAAGCCAGCAAAACCAGGTGGTTTTGCGTGGGGGTAACCATTTTATGGAATAGTTGACCTCAATTGTCGTCAAAGTCTCTGTCCCGAAATTGGTGATTTCAGCGAACGCCACCGAATAAGGTCGCATGGCAGATTATCCAAACCTTCGATAAAGGTCACTCCAACATCAAAACGGGGCAGTTTTTTTACCACCCGTCCTGACAGGCGTATCGTTCAGGTAAAATCATCTTCGGCGAAAATGGAAATGATATCCAAGGGATAATCTCCGATCACCGATAGGTCAATAGTTGAGGTAAATGTGTGGGCATAAACACTATCGGGGGAACAGCGTGTCAATAGCAGCCCGGTTCGATGATAAGTCCCATTTTTCAAAATATAACCGACCGAAATGTTTGTTGCGGGTTGTAGCCCAATGTTGGTGATTTCAATAGAAACAGACTTCGCTGTCGGTCAGGTCGGGTGAATTTGGCGTAACCAAGGCCGTTGGGTAAAGTCGAAAGTATCCTGGACAGGGAGAACCGAACATTACAAATCCCCAAACACCATCTTCCTTCATGTACTCGTGCGTAAACCAAAAGGCGTTGTTGAAAGGGTCGGCGCTCATGCAGGTATAGTCCGCCAAAACGATGGTTTCAGTATAGGCAGACAAGCCTTCGGCAATTCAAACCTCGTCCAGTCATTTCTCCCATTCTGGATCGCTGGAACGGCATCCCTGTAGTGGGCGGTGGTGGCGAGAATTATCCTCATTCGCACACAATAGCCAAGTGCCATGTCGCCCTTGGCATTCAGGGAAAATGGCGGGGATGAAGCGGTGGAGGCCATCATTGAGCGCCATCGTGCCCTCTTGGTGAAGCAACCAATTGTTGCCCGTTTCCCGCCTGAATTCCATCCAGCGAATGCCTGCCACATCGCTCACCATCAACAGTAAAGGACATAGCAAAAGCCTCGTGCGTACCATAGTTATAATAGTTGACCTTGTTCATGACAACGGTGGCGATCCCATCAAACCCTGAATAGTAAGGCTGCGGGATGCAGGGGCCAAAACCAGACATGTCCCCAACGGAACAGGGTTGGCTGTCAGAAAGCGGCGGTTGGGACAGGTTGCATGGTGAGCGTTGAATTATTGGGGTTGTTCCAATCAATTTCCATCGTCCAAATCTCTACCCGGTCGGCATTGACATCGCCCCAGGCATCGTCATTGATCCTAACAAAAGTAGGGTTGGCATTTCCGGCAATTGACCCTTCACCGCTCCAGCCAACAGGGGTGACAGCGGGAAACCCGCCACCTTCCGGGAATGATCGGGATATTCATGACTTGCACATCAATCACAGTCGCACCCGAAAGCAGTTGATCCCGATTGATGGCAAAGACCGGGCTGTTAGGTAAAGCCTTCGTTGGTGCTGAGAATATACGCCTCCGGCCAAATACCATATTTGGGATAATCCGCAAAACCATCCGTTTCGTACAAGTACAAAAACCAACTACCCAGTGGGTCGCTCGTTTTTCAGATACGCCGTACAAAACTTGATCGATATTGGCTAAATCAGTGATCAGCCAACGACCCGCATCCGTATCGTAATGAATGACAGGGTCACTGAAAGAACTGAATCCGATTTCGTTCCAGATCGTGTTGGCGCTGGTCGGGCCAGTGACGGCATTCCCTTCTTTGTCAAAGATTTGAAAGAAGGAAGCATTGACGATCTGGATATAATGTTCCGGGCTGACATCCCCGTTGGTGTCGGGCACGCCAATCCCGTTGGTGTCGTCTTGGTCCATGCCTTCAATGACAACATTTGGGAAAACCGGAAAGGCTCTGCCACCATCCATGTACAGTTGGCGGACGGGGTCTTGTCCTTGGGGGAGGGCGTCCCGGTTGACAAGGTTGGCGCCGTCGTACCCCATAAAGTTGGGCGGCAGATGCTCGTCTGGTTTATTTTCTTTTTTTAATTTTCTTTTTTGTAAATAAGATGGTGGGGCAGGGGCTAAGTCCCGTAACGGCTTGGATTTCCCCATTAAATAAATGTGAGTAACATCAGCTCCTTTTATTTCCGTTGTTTCTTGCGCCGATATTCCCGAAGGGAAAATAAATATTGAATAAATGATTAACAGTGCGGATAAAACATCCTTCGAGAAGTTGGTTAAGTGTTTGGTCATGTCGATTTTTTTTAGAGAATTAAGGGAGAGAAAAAATAAAAAATTAAAACGAAAGCATCAGTTTTTAAAGGCTATTCCGTCTTATTTTTATTTTTTTATTAATTTATTTTTTGTTGTTAATAAATAACTATGATTAAAAATTGGATTTAATTGTATGGTAAAAAATATGCCTTTTTTACCCCTTGATTAAAATTTAATTACAGGAAACATTAATGAAAAAACAACACTGGATTTTCCAGATGTGGCACCATTTAAAAGATGTCACATTTAAACTGTCGAATTTATCCTATTTATAATGTTGCCCTATTTTTTGCTTTTAAAATCATGGAAAAATAGGCGGCTTTCTTCGATTTAAAATCAAAATAGTTAGGCTATTTTTTTTGAATATATACTTTGTGAAAAATACATGACAAATGAGACGAGGCTTCAAATTTTGTTTTGTGTAAAGCGCTTGGGTGGTAATGGGTTTCCATGCTTCCTAATCCTTGCCCTATTTCCCCCCCGACGCCATATAATCCAACGTCAGTTGAGTCAATGCCTTTATCCCTACTTTAAAGCCACTTTCATCGATATAAAAATCGGGAGTGTGGTGGGAGGACGCATCTTTTAATGCAACATTTTTAGGCCGCCCACCTAAAAAGAAAAACAGGCTGGGGACTTCATTGGCATAATAAGCGAAGTCTTCCGCGCCCGTAATGGGCCGTTGTACGATCACGTTTTCCTCCCCCGCCGCATGAAAAAGGGACGGGATCATTTGCCGGGTCAATTCAAGATTGTTATTGGTGACAGGCGTGCCAGTTTTTATGGTCACCTCCGCCACTGCCCCTTGCGACTCGGCGATTAAAGTAGCCGTTTTTCGGATGCGCTCGTGGATGTCTTTTTGCATCACTGGATCGAGGGTACGGATGGTGCCAATCATGGTCGCCTCTTCTGGGATGATGTTGTGGCGGACACCCGCATCTATTTTACCGACGGTGATCACAGCGGCTTCTTTGGTCAGTTCCGTTTGGCGGCTGATAATGGTCTGCAAACCCAAGATGATCTGGGCGGAGGTGACGATAGGGTCGACCCCTGACCAGGGCCGAGAGCCGTGTGCCTGCTTGCCTTTCACCAATATTTCAAAATGGTCGGATGCCGCTAGCAGACCGCCGGGTTTATAGCTTATTTTGCCTACCTCCACGGTGGAACTGATGTGCAGTCCGAAAGCAACCTCGGGTTTTGGGTTGTCGAACAAGCCCTCTTTCAGCATCAATTTCGCACCACCTTCCTCACCCGGAGGGGCGCCTTCCTCCGCAGGTTGAAAGATGAACAAGACAGTCCCTTGCAGGTCATTTTTCATGCCTGTCAGCAACTCAGCCACCCCCATCAAAATAGCGGTATGGGAATCGTGGCCGCAGGCATGCATGATGCCGACGTCCTTGCCGAGGTAGGTTGTTTTTTCTTTGGAGGCAAATGGCAGGTCAACTCTTTCGGTTACCGGCAACCCATCCATATCTGCCCGGAGCGCCACGACCGGGCCCGGTTTTCCTCCTTTCAAAATACCAGCAACGCCCGTATGAGCAATGCCTGTCCGCACTTCCATGCCCAATGATGTTAGGTGCTTGGCTACTATTTCTGACGTTTTGAATTCCCGGTTGGAGAGTTCTGGAAATTGGTGGAAATGTCTGCGCCACTCGATGACCTTGGGTTCTATTTGCTCCGCCAAATTGGCAAGATCCACTTTCGGCTGGGCCAATAGGGTAGGGGACAGCAAGAGAATAAAATAAAGGAGGTTGAAATGTTTGTTCATACTTTTTTTGAGTTGTTAAAAACGTGATGCTGGAATAGCAATTTCAATTTTTGGGAAAGTGATTCATGGTCAGATGGGGGCAAATTGCATAATTCAAATCGCAATATACTGATTCAAGATAAAGGGCTACCATAAATAGGCTCTTTACCACACGTTCCAAATAAAAAAGCCAATACCCTATTAAAATTTAGTGGCCTTTCCTTTCTTTGCGCCTGCCTGAACCACCTACCAATTATTCCAAATTGTTTTCTCAATCTCTTTTTTTATTTACCAATTGCAACAATAGCAATGGGCAAGTTGTAAAATACCCTTTAGTAAATAACTTAAAAAATTATGCAAAAATCAGTCGCCATACTTTGTGCTGGAGGGCCTGCGCCCGGCATCAATACCGTCATTAGTACCATTGCCAAAGTCTTTTTAAAAGATGATTTCAAAATCATTGGTGTTCACGATGGGTACAAGAACCTCTTCAACGGGAAAGCTGATACGGTTGATATTAATTTCAACTATGCCGACCGCATCTTTCCGCGTGGTGGATCGACGCTGCGCATGAGCCGTTACAAACCCAAAGACGAGGAGTTTTCGGCTGATTTTTTTATCGAAAACAACATAAAATTATTGGTGACCATAGGGGGCGATGATACGGCTTCAACGAGTAATCGGTTGGCTAAATATTTGGCCAAAAACAATTACGAAATCCAGAACATCCACGTCCCCAAGACCATTGACAACGACCTGCCGCTGCCGGACATGATGCCTACGTTTGGTTTCAACTCGGCCAAAAATGAGGGGGTACATATCGGTAATACGATTTATGAGGATTCCCGGACGAGTAGCACTTGGTTTGTTATTTCCTCGATGGGCCGTTCGGCGGGGCACTTGGCATTCGAGATCGGTGCGAGCTGCCACTTCCCGATCATTATCATCCCTGAAATGTTCAACAAGACCAAGGTCACTTTGGAGAAAATTGTCAACCTCATCATTTCTTCCATGGTCAAACGGAAGGTCAACAAGGTTGACCACGGTGTGGCTATCGTGAGTGAAGGGGTTTTTCACATTTTGGACAACGAGGAAATCCTTAATTCTGGCATCAACCTAACCTACGATGCACATGGCCATCCGGAATTGGGCAACGTCAGTAAGGCGCACATTATCAATGTTTTAGTGCAACGAAAACTAAAATCCCTTGGTATTGACATTAAAAGCCGTCCGGTGGAAATGGGCTATGAACTTCGTTGTTGCCGCCCGGTCGCTTTCGACCTGACTTTGTGTACCGTATTGGGGATGGGTGTGAAAAGATTGTATGAGCAAGGCCATAAAGGCTGTATTGTCAGCACGACCCGTGATGCCCAGATCAAGCCCCTATTCCTTAAAGACATCGAAGATGAAAATGGCAAGATCCCGCCGCGTTTGGTCGATATCAATACAGAGTTTGCCCGCTTGGTTTTGGGCGATTTGCACGTGTTGAAAAAAGAGGATTACGAAAGAGCCAAACAATACGTGGCCATTCCAGAGGAGCTTGATTTTTATCGGATATTGGAATGGGACTACGATCCGAAGGCCATGTTGCGACCTTGATTTTTTGTAAATAATGCGAATCAGGAGTTGAAATTCTAAATTGATTATCAATAAGTTAGAGCAAAGACTTTCCAAGTTTTTAAAACTTGAAAAGTCTAAACCCTTGGTTTTTAGTATTATCACCTATTCAACTCTAGATTCACATAAATGGGTTAAAAAAAAGCGGCTTGTGAAATCACAAGCCGCTTTTATATTTCTAAAAATTCGATGTCGATTTAACGTCTTCCACCACCGCCGTATCCGCCACGGCCTCCACCGCCGCCACGACGATCTCCACCGCCACGGCCTCCACGGTCACCGCCTCTACCGCCACGGTCGCCACCGCGGTCTCCTCCTCCGCCACCACGGCGTTCTTCACCGGTGTAGTCATCAGGTAAATAAGTACCGTCGGCCATTGGCATCAGGGCTTTGCGAGAAAGGCGCAGTTTACCAGTTTTTTGGTCAACGCCGATCAGTTTTACTTTCATTTCATCACCTTCGGAAAATGCTTCTTCTACATTTTCAATGCGGGAGTGGGACATTTCGGTGACGTGCAACAAGCCGCTCTTGCCACGGAAATCGACAAAAACGCCGTATGGCATCACCGTTTTAACTACTGCATCATACACATCGCCCACCGATGGGGTGAAAGTGATTTCATGGATACGGGCTGCCGCTGCATCAATGCTTTCTTTGTTCGGGCTGGCAATGCTGACGATACCTTCGTTGCCAACTTCCTCTACATTGATAGTCGTGCCGGTTGTGCTTTGGATTTCTTGGATCACTTTTCCACCAGGCCCGATTACCGCTCCGATGTAGCTCTTATCGATCCTGATTTCGATGATACGAGGCGCATGTGGCTTGTAATCATCTCTTGCGTGGTCTATTTCCTTAGCCATTTCATTCAAAATATGAATCCGGCCTTCCCGTGCTTGTAAGAGCGCTTGCTCCAACAATTCATAGGACAATCCTTCAATTTTGATGTCCATCTGGCAGCCACAGATACCCTCGCTGGTTCCTGTGACTTTAAAATCCATATCACCCAAAGCATCTTCATCTCCCAGGATGTCACTCAAAATAGCGGCTTTATCGCCTTCGGCAATCATACCCATGGCAATACCTGAGATAGGGGCTTTCAAAGGAACGCCTCCGTCCATCAGGGCAAGCGAACCAGCACAAACGGTAGCCATGGAAGACGAGCCATTGGATTCCATAATGTCAGAAACAATCCTAACTGTATATGGGAAATCAGGGGGCATAACCATTTTGAGGGAACGACCTGCCAAGTTAGCGTGGCCAATTTCCCGACGACCAGGCCCACGCTGTGGCTTGGTTTCCCCAACAGAGAATGCGGGGAAGTTATAATGCAAAATGAAGTTGTCGTAATGTTGGTCGAAAGCCTTGTCAATCATCATCTGATCCAACTTTGTCCCCAAGGTCAAAGTCGTCAGTGCCTGCGTTTCGCCACGGTTGAAGATCGCTGAACCGTGTGGGGATGGCAAGTAATCCACCTCACACCAAATTGGCCGGACTTCGTCATATTTCCTTCCATCCAAACGGACTTTATCGTCCAATACCATTTGGCGGATGACTTTCTTTTTTAACTTTTGAATGTATTCTTTCACCAATTCGCCCTTCTCGGCCATGTATTCTTCGCCTTTCTCGGTGGTGAAAGTTTCGATGACTTCTTCGCCGATTTTTTCAAATTGATCCTTGCGGTCGTGTTTGGCTAAGAACGATTTAGCCACTTGGTAAACCTTGTCTTTCGCCAACTCAGCTACCCGTTTTTCAATTTCTTCGTCTTGTGCAGGAGCTTCGATTTCTCTTTTAGTGTTGACACCCAGTTTTTCAGCCAACTCAAGTTGTGCTTGGCACTGAGTCTTGATGGCCTCGTGGGCGACCCGAATGGCAGCCACCAAATCCTTTTCGCTACATTCTTTGGCTTCCCCTTCCACCATCATGATGTTGTCCATGTCGGCAGCGACAATCAAATCCATGTCCGCATGCTCCAGTTTGGAACGGTCTGGGTTGATCAGGAATTCGCCATTGATCCTAGCTACACGGACTTCCGAAATAGGGCCATTCCAAGGAATATTGGAAATAACCAAAGCGGCAGAAGCAGCCAATGCGGCATAGGCATCAGGGAGCGTTTCGTCTTCTCCAGAAATAAGGTTTATGATAATTTGGGTATCGTACATGTACCCATCAGGAAACAAGGGGCGAACGGCCCGGTCTACGAGGCGGGAGATCAAAACTTCATAGTCTGAAAGTTTGGATTCCCTTCGGAAAAAGTTGCCGGGGATGCGGCCAGCGCTGGCAAATTTTTCTTGGTAATCAACAGAAAGAGGGAACCAAGATTGGCCTTCTTTTACCGATGTTGCGGAAACTACTGATGCAAAGATCATTGTTTTGCCCATCCTTACCACTACCGAACCATCGGCTTGAGTGGCAAGTTTTCCTGTTTCAATTGTCACTGGTCGTCCGTCGGGCAAATTGAAGGAGACAGTGGTTGGAATTTTTTTACCCATTTGTAAAAATTGGATTGTGAGGCCGTGCCATTGCAAGGCCCGATTATAGTTTATGACTCTGATTTAACATGTTGGTAGGGCAGCCATTTTCACTAGGCACAGTCTCCTTTTACTGCCCGCAAAAAATACCTTTCTTTTCCTTTTGCAAATTCCAAACGCTGAAGTAAACAGGAACAATTTGGGAGAGGCTTCAATAGAGGAATAGAATGAATTTTTCTATGCTATTTCTATTAATAAAGAACTTGTAGGTTTGAACAACTGTCAATTAAAACGAGGAAAGGGAAAAAGTGTTCCAGATGAAAAGAACACTTTTTCCAGTCCTTTTTAACCCCTGAGGCCAAGTTTTTTGATCAGCTCCCGGTATCCTTCCAAGTCTTTGCTTTTCAGGTAAACCAACAGCCTTTTCCTTTTACCAACCATCATCAAAAGGGCACGGCGAGTGGCGTGGTCTTTCTTGAATTTGTGAAGATGTTCGGAAAGTTTCTTGATCCGGTAGGAGAATAATGCAATTTGAGCTTCGGTTGAGCCGGTGTTTTTTTCGTTTCCACCGAACTCTGCAAAAATTTCTTTCTTCTTTTCGTTGGGCAAATAAACCGCCATTGTATAAAATAATTTGTGCGAAAATTCGAGCCATCAGGGCTGTAACACGTTTGAAAGGAGTGAAATTTATATAGTTAAAAGATTGATAGCTAAACCGTTAGGTGCAAAATGTGCCGATTGGCTATCTATCCTTCCACCTCTCCATTTCGATCTTCTGGTGAATTTTCAGCCGTTAGTGATTACGGAAATCAGTTACAGCGGCGCAAAGGTAAACTTTTTTGAGACTATGTATTACTTTTTGATTCATTTTGAAATTTGCCAAAAAAAATCGCTGACCGGACTTTTCAAGTTTTTGAAACTTGGAAAGTCTAAACCACCAATTTCAAAAAGAAAAGTGTTTTGACAAATCAAGTTCGCTTGCTTAAAATTCAACATCACCCCTCTTACCGCCACTACACCTTTTTAGAATTCATGATCCAAATTTAAAACCTATTGTTATTTTTATCCCCTTTAAAAAACATTTGAGGCAGGAACATTTTCAAAGATGTTAGGCTACCTGCCAATAACTAAAATCAACACTCAACGATGCGTGCCATTTTTTTTCAATTGATCGTATTAATTTACCCTTTTTTCGCTTTTGGCCAAATCCAGTTTTCCGAAGTGACCAACCAAACTGGGCTCAAGTTTATTGGCAAAAACTATGGAGCGGCAATCGCCGATTTTAACCGGGATGGCTTCGATGACATTTTTGCCTTTAGCCAGCAAGCTCCTTGTAGGTTGTACCGCAACAATGGGAATGGCACTTTCACGGATGTTGCAGCAGCGGTGGGAGTCGCTTTTAACGGTACTCCGAACGTGGCCGGTTGGGTCGACATCAATAATGATGGGCTATTGGATCTTTTTATTGGGAATCGGGAAGGGTTCAATGTGCTGTACCTCGGCGTGGAGGACGGCACATTCATGGAACACACGTATCTGTCCGGGCTTTTGAATGGCTCAAATGTCAAAGCGGTGTTGTTTGCAGACGTAAACTTGGACGGTAATATTGATATTTATTTGGCCCGCCTGAATATGGAAAACATCCTTTACCTGAACATCGGAAATAGCCAATTCCTCAACTATACGACCGTCTCTGGGGCAACCGATCACCAAATTTCGATGGGCGCGGTTTTTTTTGATTACGACAACGACGGCGATCCCGATCTCTACCTCACCCACGATGCCAACCAGCCCAACATCCTCTACCAAAACGATGGGACTGGTCATTTCACCAATGTGGCGGCGGCGGCAGGTGCGGACGTGGCAGGGTACGGTATGGGCGTGGATGTCACAGACATTAATAATGATGGCTGGCTGGATATTTACATCACCAACTTGTACGATAATTTCCTTTTGGTAAATAATGGAGACGGCACTTTTTCGGAAATCGCAGCGGCGGCTGGCGTCAACGATGCCGGGATGGGCTGGGGCTGCACTTTCCTTGATGTGGACAATGATGGCTGGCAGGATATTTATGCTGCAAATGACAGCTATTTTTCTCCCCGACCCAACTTATTGTACCACAACAAGCAAGACCTAACTTTTGCAACAATAAGCGAAAACTCGCCTTTGGAAAGCATGCAACCGGGATATGGCACGGCAACGCTTGATTTCAACAACGACGGGAAAATGGATATTTATTTGGCCAATTACGTTGGGGAAATTGGCAATCAATTATTCCGCAACGATTCACAGACAGAAAATAATTGGGTTAAAATCAAAGCAGAAGGAACGATCAGCAATCGGTCGGCCATCGGCGCCCGGGTGACCATTAATGCAGCTGGACAATTTTGGACGGATGAAATTGTCGGCACAAGTGGCTATGCCACTCAAAATAGCCTGACCCTGCATTTTGGCCTCGGTCAAATAAATAACATAGACCAACTGACCATCCGTTGGCCCAATGGTTTGGAGGAAGTTTATGAAAACCTGCCCGTCAACACGACTTATTCTCTGGTGGAAGGAATGGGCTTCACGACGTCGACGGTGGATTTTAAAAATGAGCAAAAATTAATTTCTGTTTTCCCCAACCCTTTCCACGATCAATTAATAATAAAAAAGGATTTTAATTTTCCTGAAAATACCAAAGTAACATTGCAGTCAGTCCACGGAAAAATGATGGAAGAAATTTCATTAAAAGATTTATTATTTGGAAATAATGAATGTCAAATAAATACGGGAAATCTGGCTGCTGGATTTTATTTTTTGAAATTAGAATTTAATGGGCAAGTCGAGTGCGTGAAGATTGTAAAACATTAAATGGTCTAAATATTTTACTGTTAAATTTAATTAGTAGACTTTTTTCGGAATCCTGAAATTGGAAATTGTTAATCAGTTAATTATCATAAATTAAATGCATTCTAATTTCACAATTTACAGCTTCAAAATAAACTGTCGTGAAAGATTTTAATGTCTTATTATAATAACGAGATAGCAACAGGAAAACGGATGGTACGGTATCCATTTTTTTTAAATAAAAATAAAACAATTAAAAAAATCAAAATCGATTTATGTATTTAATAGAAAAAGCTGCTATTGATGACGTGCCTGAAATTGTTCATTTATTAAACATAACTTATCGGGGGGAGGAATCATATAAAGGCTGGACTACGGAGGCGGGAATTATTAAAGGTACTATCCGAACGGATGAAGCGATTGTTGATGAATTGATGAAAGAGGAAGGGAGTGTTTTTTTTAAATGTTTAGATGAAAAAAATAAATTAGTTGGGTGTGTGAATTTAAAAAAGAAAGGAACAAAAATGTATTTGGGGATGCTGTCGGTCCAACCCGATTTGCAGGGAAACGGGATCGGGAAACGGTTTTTAATGGAAGCCGAAAATTGGGCAAGAAAAAATAACTGTGATACCCTTTTTATGCAAGTTATTTCCGAGAGGGAAGAATTAAATGATTGGTACAAAAGGCATGGATATCGGGAAACCGGAAAAAAGAAACCGTTTGATGTCGATCAAAAATATGGTGTGCCCGTGCGGCCATTGGAATTTATTTATTTGGAAAAACAATTAAATTAAAAATTTACAGCTTGCTGGTTTCTATTAGGGGCGATCTTTCGATGCTAAGATTTGTTATCTGCTATAACTTTCAT
This sequence comes from Saprospiraceae bacterium, assembly GCA_041392505.1. Lineage (GTDB taxonomy): Bacteria > Bacteroidota > Bacteroidia > Chitinophagales > Saprospiraceae > UBA6168. The sequence continues at coordinate 52,060 of JAWKLX010000050.1, forward strand.
TATTTGTACTTTTAGCGCTTGAACTGCCATCTCGGAGGCACCTAGCACAGGACGATTTTTATATTGGAATACTTATTTAATTAAATACCTCCGAATTGGCGGCGAACAAGAAGTGACTACCATGCCACCAACAACATCTTTCAAATGGCCCAGTTTTGACCGTACCATGCAGTTCATCATGGTCGTAGCGGCGGTTATTTTGATCAGTTTATTATACCCCAATAGTGTCAAATTCAAATACCAATTCCAAAAAGGACAGGAATGGCGCTATGCCGATCTGTACGCCCCTTTTGACTTTCCGATAAAAAAAACAGAACATGAAATAGCCGAAGGACGGGCAGCCTTGGAAGCGGACATCACCCCATTTTATGAACTGGACGATGATTTGGCCGCTGCCAAAAAAAAGGATTTGGAAGCAGCGATCAACAGGTGGTACCTGTCCGCCGCCCAAAGAGAGGACTCAATTTCTCTTGCCAGGGAGGTCCCTGTTTACTTGGATTTTGCCCAAAAACAATTGGATAATATTTATGCACGGGGGGTCATCGAATTGGCGGCAGAGCACCAGGATGCCAGCGAAAATTTTGTCCTTAACATCGTTGATGGCGAATCAACATACAAACGGACCCTGGCCAGTTACCTAACTTTGGAACAGGCCCTTGCGAGCATTGACGAAGCATTGAAAAAAGAAAAAATAACTTTACCCCCCCAGCTTAAACAGTTGTTATTCAGTTCAATAGCGGCAAATATCCGTTTCGACCAAGAGAAGACAGAGCGTCTGCGAGAGGTAATGATGGCCGGTTTTGTCACCACCAAAGGCTTGGTGAAACAAGGGGAATTGGTCGTACAGCGGGGCAATCTCATTACCAATGAAGTCTTTGAAAAATTGGATTCCTTTCGGGATAAATATGCCCAAGACATCAGCTCCATGCGATCGTCTGGCATCGTTTATTTAGGGTATTTACTCATAACCTTGCTCATTTTTACGGCCTTGATGATGTACATCAATGCGTATATCAAAGACCTCCTACTCAATTGGAAGCATTTGGCTTTCATCCTGATGTGGATTCTGTTGTTCAGCTACCTGACTTTTGTTTTGGAAAAAGGAAATGTGCTCAATGCCTACCTGATACCTTTCTGCATCGTCCCCGTCGTCATCAGCCATTTTTTCAATTTCCGGCTGGCCTTCTTTGCCCATGTCATCGTGGTTTTGGTCACAGGTTTCTTGACGACACTCGGTTTCCCTTTTATTTTTATGCAAATCGTGGCCGGGGTTGTGGCCGTTTTGGCCGTAGCCGATGCACGCGATTGGTCGAAGTTTTTTAAAAATGTATTGGCCATTATACTGACCTACTTGTTGGCTTATTTGGGTGTTTCGTTAGTACAGGAAGGCAGCTTTATGCGGTTGGAAGGTGAGGTGTATGGGTTGTTGGTTTTCAATGGATTATTGACCCTACTGGCTTTTCCATTGATCCCATTAGCGGAAAAAATTTTCGGTTTTACGACCTCCATTTCCTTGGTCGAACTTTCGGACATGAACAAACCGCTCCTGCGGGAATTGGCCATCAAAGCGCCCGGCACGTTGCAACACTCCATGCAGGTCGGCAATCTCTGCGAAGCTGCGGCACGGGAAGTCGGGGCCAATGAACTGCTTGTCCGTGTGGCGGCCCTCTACCATGACATCGGTAAAATGGAAAACCCTCAATATTTTATCGAGAACCAGGGGCATGCCAATCCGCACGACGAAATCGATGCTATTGAAAGTGCCAGAATTATCATCAACCATGTCGAAGATGGGGTGAAACTTGCCAAGAAAAACAAGCTCCCGAAAGGTTTGATAAAATTTATTAGAAGCCACCATGGCACGACCCGTGCAGATTATTTTTATAAAACTTACCTACAAAACAATCCGGGCGTCACTGTCCATGCTGAGGATTTCACCTACCCGGGACCCAAACCCATTTCAAAAGAAGAAGGCATTATGATGCTCGCTGATTCCATCGAGGCGGCTTCCCGTTCGCTAAAAAACCCCAGCGTAGACGACATTGACAATTTGGTGGAGAAATTGGCCAACGCCAAAATCAAAAATGGCCAATTGGATGATTGCGCCCTGACTTTTGGGGATGTGGCGAAATGCAAAGAAGTATTTAAAAAACAGCTGAAAAGTGTCCTGCACGTCCGCATCGAATACCCGGAGTGATTACTGGCATCCGCCTTCAATGACCTTCAATTCTACCCGCCTGTTCAGTGCTTGGTCCCTTTCGCTGATCGCATTCGGATACCGCATTTCCCAATTGCCATAACCCTTAAAACTGATCCGATCGTCCGAAATTCCATTCTCTGACAAATAGTTATAAACCACCCAAGCCCGGTCTTCCGAAAGCCTAAAATGACTTGTTTTGGTAGAAACAGGTGGAGTGTTCGGTAAATTTACGTGCCCGGCAATTTCGATTTTCATCTGTGGGTTGGATTCCATGAAGCGGAGGATTTTGGGCAGCTCTGGTTTTGATTTTTCCAGTAGAACAGGTTGATTCCCCACAAAATAAAGGTTGTTTAAATCAAGGCTGCCGCCAGTCAAAACAGCTGGCAACGGAAACGAAAGCTCAATGGGTTCCCTCTGCGTTTTGGTCATTTCAGAACCAAAAAAATGGCAATCCGCATAGGCATCCACCCCAACCACGATGCCCACGGGAAGTTCTTTTTTGAAATAACCAGATGCATCAGTATATAAGGTGTCCTGAAAACCTTTGCCGCGCACAACGACCATGGCTTCCAAACCATTCCCCATTTCCTTATCCGTCACCCGTCCTTCCAAGGTAGTCAGTTGACTGGCTGGTTTTGGGGTGGGAGTTGGCTCCGGTTGCCACTTGATGATTTCGATGGTTGCCCGGCGGTTGAGTTGCCGGCCTTCATCGGTTTGGTTGGTGGCAGCAGGCTTGGTTTCGCCAAAAGTGCTGATGGTCAACAAGCTGTCAGGTATTCCCATTTCTGCCAATGCGGCTTTGACGGAAGCGCTACGCCGATTGGAAAGCGCCAAATTGTTTTCCAACGAACCAATGGAATCGGTGTGTGCCGTGATTTTTATCAATAAATTTTTTTTGTCATCAAGGTAATTAGCGATCTCGGAAAGGGTAGGGTCGGCATCGGGGCGCAGGTCATGTTTGCCAAAATCAAAATAAACGGCGGAGGTGAAAACGGTATTCGACTCCGATGGGGCAGATTGGGAAAAAACTGGAGACAGGCAGCCGATGAAGATAGGGATGAGCAAAAATCGCAGGGTCATTTTTAGGAATTTAAGTTTTGATGAAATAATGAAAAAGGCCAGAAAAGCAACAAGCAAAGTATCAGATCATGATTTGAGACTAGGAAAACGTGATTTGAGCCTTGTAAATTATGATTTGAGGCGCTGTCCATCTACCACTGATCCATCTTTGTCGCATTGTTTCACAAAAAAAATCATCATGAAAAACGTCTTAAACAGTTCGTCACCTTTTCGTCCATTTACTATTACAATCACCACCTGTCTAATGGCTGCTTGTTTATTGCTCTCTGCAATTTCGATTGCCAAAGCGCAAGGTCAGGCCATTAATGCTAGCGAAATCATCGATCAAATCAACAAAATGGAGCCAGTTGAAATAACGGGAAAAACCATCGTCGGCGATCTGGATTTCAGCCGATTGGACAAACAATTCCGGGGCGGTTCCTACGGCGTCCGCAATGGGGTGGTGAAGGAATTTTACTCAAAATTACATGCCCCCCTTCAATTGAAAGATTGTGTTATCAAAGGGGCCATTATCACTTTTAGCAGCGATCAAAAACCGGGGCTGCTGAAAGAAAATTTCGTCGCTTTTGACGAGTTGGCTTCTTTTGAAAATTGCCGCTTCGAGCAGGATGTCACTTTTGAACGCATGACCTTCTATCAAGGCCTCGTAATCAAGGATTGCATTTTTCAGGAAGGGTTGACTTTCAACAAAGTGCATTTTTCCAAACCGCCAGTTATTTCCGGAGGAAATGTACTTGACCAATTAAAAAGCAAAGACACTAATTGGAGCAGCGTTCCAAGTGAATTACAGCCCATGCCACCGATGCCCAATGAGAGCAATTCGGTCACCTTGATTTTGCGCAACCCAACCTTGAAAAGTATCGATATCCGCTTCGAGCGAAAAACTTGGACGCTTTCTCCGCTTGGCTACTCTTCGTTAGTTACCGAGCCCGGTACGGAAATCTACCTCCTAAAAAATGGGAAAAAAGACCGGCTTTTACTGACTGCTGCAAAAGAAATGGATGGGGAAGAATTTGACATGTCGAAGCTTTGAGTCTAATTATTTTGGTAATTGCTTACGACCCCAGAAAATCATACATCATACATCATAAATCATAAATCCCCTTAAAAATAGATTTTTGATGTATGATTTATGATTTTTGGGGCGGTGGTAAATTTTTATTTCAAACCAGCCATATATTCCGAAGGCGAAACCCCTTCCAGCTTTTTGAAAACACGGTTGAAAGTAGCCTTGCTGCTGAACCCACATTCCATAGCAATGGCCAGCATAGTGAGGTGTGCATTGGCTGGGTCTGCTAATTTTTCTTTTACCTCCATGACCCGGTATTCATTAATCAGTTCATTAAAGTTTTTTTGGAAACCGGCATTGATCGCCTTGGAGAGGGTAGGAGGGGAAAGGTTGAGCAGGGCCGCCATTTCTGAAAGAGAAAGGTCTGGCTGAAGATGGGGTTTTTGTTGGGCCAAACAGGATTCGATTTTTCCCCGCCATGTGCCCAGCTCTTTTTCAAAAGCCGAAATATTGTTTGCGGTTGCATTTGAATCGGGTTTAAAATGCAATTGTAGCTGTGGCCTTTCCATTGAGCCATTGGCAAATCCGGCAATGCTCAAATAATAAATCAGGAGGCCCAAAAAGAAGAAAGAGTACCAATCTTCCACATAGCTCAGGCCTTCGTCCGAAAGGGCGTCGGCAATGTCGAAAGCGATCCAAACCAGGTATCCGACCACGAAGGCAACCAAAATATTGCGGAGCCAACTGAAATGAATTTGTCCCGTGTCAGAAAAATTCTCCAAAATATAAATGCGGTATTGCCGGAACAACCGCAGGGTCAGGTAAACATAAACGATAATCGAGATTGGCTCAGCTATCGTGAAAACTTTGTCGAAAAAGCCCCAGCCATGATCCAGCCATTCACCATGCGTATGGTAAAAGAGGGGTAGTGTTTCTCCTTTTATCCAATGGGAAATTACGAGGTCGGCCATGAATATCGACAATGAACGCAGCAGCCAGATACCTTCTGGTAAAAAATGCCACCAATACCTTCGCTCCCATTTGAATTGGCTATCGGTTATGTAGAAAAAATAGAAATAAAACAGCGGCCCGATCGCTAGCCAGTGGTTGGTTGGGAAATAGAACATAAAAGTGGTATGCCCGTCGTGGGAATCGTACCATCCTGCGAAACCCAGCATCCAACTGCCCACCCGCAAGGTGTACGTTAGAAGGATAAGCGCTAGGAACTTATCGGCCAACCGCTCCTGCCGAATCCCCCGCCACATCAGGATTAGAAAAAACAACAACCCGTGGACAAAAGAGGGCAGCAACAAGGAGCTATATAGGTTAAAATTAAACAACATTTTTCAGGTGGCTGCAATGGATTCAATAAGGTAATGCGGAACAAACGGTGGGGTGGAAGGTTTTCAAAAGCCTTCTCCAGATGATAAAGGATAGTTGATTAGCAGAAGCTTTGGGGAAATCTTTCAAAGGAAGCAGCAGTAAAAACGGGCAATGTTTTGAATTTTGGTATTCATGGTGACATCCGATAGAAGCAATTTCTTTGAATTAAGTCAAAATGCTACATTAGCGGATTATTTTACCACGTTTGCAGAAATTTAAGTTTAAGAATGACAATCTGACTGTTACCCTAATCTTAAACTCAAATAGGCAAATTAATCACCATCTTAAAAATTAAGTCTGTATGAAAAAACAATTACTACCTTTCTTATTTTCAATGGCTTTTTTTGCGGTATGTGTAAATGCGCAAATCAGCTTCTCCGATGATTTTGAATCCTATAACGATGGCGACCTCATTGCTCAGTCTTCAGCTGATTGGACGACTTGGGGCGGCGGCGGCACCAGCGATGATTCCAATGTGTCTTCAGAACAGGCTTTCAGTGGCGTCAATTCACTTGAGTTTTACAGTGCGAGCGGAGGTGGCCCAGCTGATGTGATCCTCCCATTTGGGGGCAAGCATGAGTTTGGTACTTTCCACTTAGGCATGCAAATGTATGTTGAGTCTGGAACGGGTGCTTATTTCAACTTTCAGGGAGAGGAAACGGTCGGTCAGGAATGGACCCTCCAAATGTACTTTTTGGGAGCTGGCGAAGTACAAGTTGGCAATAGCGACAATGCGCTGGCCGGATCGGGTACGTACCCTTACGACGAGTGGTTCAGTATTACTGTTGATGTTGACTTGACCAATAACATCTGGAGGGTGGGACTGAACGGCACTAACATTGCCCAGTTTGCGAACCCAAATAACACCCTCGCTTCTATGGACTTGTACCCAACTTTTTCTGGAGGGGCATCTCATTTCTACGTAGACGATGTTGAATTTAGCTACGATCCGCCAATATTACCAGATTGGGATGCGGCTGTAAAAACATTTAATGTCCGGGCTAATGGTTTGACAGGGCAAACACAAGGAGTCAGTGGTATCATCCGTAACTTGGGTATTAACACCATCAACTCATTTGACCTTACTTATTCTGATGGAACTACTGATGTGACAGAATCCTACTCTGGTTTGAACATTGCTTCTTTGTTGGAATATGAATTCACCCATCCTGCAGTCCACACTTTTGCGGAAGGTGCCAACTCGATCAGTATGACTGTTTCCAACATCAACAATGGTGAAATCGATGGAAACGACTTGAATAATACTTTGTCAACTAATGTTACTGGTTACACCGCACATCCAGACAAGAAGGTGTTGATTGAAGAGGCAACTGGTACTTGGTGTACTTGGTGCCCAAGGGGAGCTGTATTTATGGGTTTGATGGCTGAAAGATATCCAGATCATTTTGTTGGTGTAGCGGTTCATAATGGAGACCCAATGGCTGTCGCTGAATACGATGCGGGCATGACCAGTTTGCCAGGCTTTACTGGTTTCCCAAGTGTCACCATGGAGCGTAGGACCATTTTTGATCCTTCCAATATCGAACAAAATATGCTCCCACGGTTGACCGAGGCACCATTGGCGAGGGTTACGAATGTTGTTACAGATTTCAACTCAACTGGTGAAATGCTGATAACAGTACAAGCTGAATTCTTAGAAGACGTGAGCGGAAACTTCCGTTTCAATGCGATAATCATCGAAAATGGCGTTACTGGCGTTGGTTCTGGCTACAACCAAATAAATGCTTATTCTGGCGGCGGCAATGGCCCAATGGGTGGCTATGAAAACCTGCCTAACCCAGTTCCATTTACTCAAATGGTTTATGATGAAGTAGGGCGTGCCCTTTTAGGTGGATACGCGGGTGCTGCGAACAGCCTTCCAACATCAATTTCTGCTGGAGAAATTCACGAATATACTTTTTCCTATGTTTTAGGAGCGGGTGTCGATCCTGCCAATATGGAAGTAATTGGCGTGCTTATGGAGCCAAATGGTACCGTCAACAACGTTGCTAAAACAGGCCCAGAAGATTTCTTGAGTTCTACGGATGAAGAGTTCAGGAATGATTTGGCAGAAGTTTATCCAAATCCATTTTCCAATGAATTGAACATCCGTTTGGCTTTGGCCGAAGCAACCAATGTTGAAATGACCATTTTCAATGCTATGGGTCAGGTTGTTGCCAACCGTTCTTATGGAAAATTGGCTGGCAACCAAGTCCTTCGTTTCAATGCCAATGACCAAGCAACTGGCATCTACTATGTTCACATCCAGACGGATGAGTTCTTGATTAGCAAAAAAGTGCAGCTGATTAAATAACATCGAATCATAACGGCATTTGATTCGTAAAATGCCTTGATCAAAGGCCCTCCAAATTTTTTGGAGGGCCTTTGTTTTTGTAACGAATGCAATTATTAGGGAAAATTTCAAGCTGGCATTTCTAAACCTATTTTAGAAATTCACATTTTAATACTGTGTAATAAAATGTTTTTAGGCGGCGAGCGGCTGAAAGCCGCTCGCTTTTAAATTATACACCAGGCCGACAAAGTCGGCTCGTGCAGAAAAAAATTTTTGTTACAGAGTATTTAATAGAAATGCAATATTGGTTTTGGATCAGTCTGTTGTAAAATAAAAAACCAAACTTCGCCATCATCCTTTTTACCGTATATTTGCGCCCCGAAAATTTGAAGGTGTGGCTGACCTCTGGGCAAGAAGCCAATTGAACCGTTCAACTATTTATTTTGCATGAAAAATATCCGCAATTTTTGCGTCATCGCACATATTGACCACGGAAAGAGTACGCTTTCTGACCGGCTGTTGGAGACGACAAAGACCATTTCTGAAAGGGAAATGCAAGACCAAGCGCTCGACAGCATGGATTTAGAAAGGGAGCGAGGCATTACCATCAAAAGCCACGCAATCCAGCTGTACCACCAACATACGGATGGGGAAATTTATACCCTGAACCTCATCGACACCCCCGGCCACGTTGACTTTTCCTACGAAGTCTCTCGGTCAATTGCCGCTTGCGAAGGGGCGCTGTTACTGGTCGATGCTACCCAAGGCATCCAAGCGCAGACCATTTCCAACCTCTACTTGGCCATTGAGCACGACTTGGAGATCATCCCCGTCATCAACAAAATTGACATGCCGAACGCCATGATCGATGATGTCATGGAGCAGATTGTAGACCTGATTGGATGTGAGTTGGAAGATATTGTAACGGCAAGTGGTAAAACTGGCCAGGGGATTGACAAGGTTTTGGCTGCTATTATAGAACGCATTCCACCACCCAAGGGCGACCCGAAAGCACCCTTGCAAGCCTTGATTTTTGATTCTGTTTATAATTCTTTCCGCGGGGTGATCGCCTATTACAAAATCATGAACGGGACGGTCAGGAAAGGAGATTTGGTAAAATTTTACCATACTGATAATATTTATACGGCAGATGAAATCGGCATTCTGCAAATCAATATGATCCCCAAAAAAGAAATGTCAGCAGGGGATGTTGGCTACATGATTACGGGGATCAAAAACTCCAAAGAGGTAAAGGTAGGGGATACGATCACCCACAAAGATGTGCAGTGCAAAGAGGCGATCCACGGCTTCGAGGACGTAAAGCCGATGGTCTATGCTGGTATCTATCCCATTGAAAATGAGGATTTTGAAAACCTTCGGGACAGCTTGGAAAAATTGCAGTTGAACGACAGCTCGCTAACTTTCGAGCCTGAATCATCCGCTGCACTGGGCTTTGGTTTCCGCTGTGGTTTTCTTGGTATGCTGCACTTGGAGATCATCCAAGAACGCCTTTCCCGTGAGTTTGACATGGAGGTGATAACGACGATCCCCAACGTTTCCTATTTTGCCTATACGACAAAAGGCGTGAAAATGTCGCTGCTCACACCAGCAGATTTCCCCGACCCCACTCATTTGGACCGGGTGGAAGAGCCTTATATCAATGCGCAGATCATCACCAAACCTGAATATTTTGGGTCGATCATGACCTTGTGTCTGGAAAAGCGAGGCGAATTCAAAAGCCAAAATTACCTGACCCCGACCCGGGTAGAAATGATATTTGAGCTGCCTTTAGCGGAGATCGTTTTCGATTTTTACGATCGCCTCAAATCAATTTCAAGGGGTTATGCTTCTTTCGATTACACCCCTATTGGTTATCGGGCTTCTGACTTGGTAAAGGTTGACATCAAATTGAACAGTGAAAATGTGGATGCTTTGTCGGCCTTAGTCCATAGGGACAAAGCCTATGCTTTTGGCCGGAGGATTTGTGAAAAACTGAAAACACTGTTGCCAAAACAGATGTTCGTGATTGCCATCCAAGCTTCCATTGGCGCAAAGATCATCGCCCGTGAAACCATTTCTGCTATGCGGAAAGATGTGACGGCGAAATGTTACGGCGGGGATATAACCCGTAAACGAAAATTGTTGGAAAAACAAAAAAAGGGAAAGAAGAAAATGCGCCAAATCGGATCTGTAGAAGTGCCACAAAAGGCATTTTTGGATGTGTTGAAATTGGATTGATCGAGTTTCTGTTAAAACCATTTAGCTGCTACAAGTTAGAGGTGACACCTTTTGTAGCCCCGCAAATTGAAAATTAATAATTGACGTTTTCCTAAAAACAATTCAAAGTTTGGGTTCACGTGCGGCACACGTCTGGGCGGGTAGGCCGAAAGCATACTGTTTGAGCATGCGCTGGCTTGAGCCCCAAGGCTCAAAGAGCGAGAGGAAATACGAGTTTATGCTTTCTTGATTTTTTGGTTCTTTTTTATCAAGAAAAAAGAACGTAAAGTATTGCTGTTCAATATTTTACTCTTTCTTTTTACCGATGTAAAATTGGTATTGAAATCTTGGTAAAAATGCCTGTCCCGAATTCACTTCGGGGAAATAAAAATCAAGTTTTTAATCCCGAATTTACTTCGGGGCAAAACAATGGCTTTGTACCATGCCGCCCCCGCACCAACTGTTTTCCCACTCCCAACCCACCTAAACGAGTACCCAGCAGACACCGTATTTTTGAAGCCAAAAAATTACTTTTCAATTTGCTCCCTTAGAAAAGGTGCCACCTCTAACTTGTAGCACAAAAAGCCACTTGCCCAAATTATGCAAGTGGCTTTTTTTATGTTGGATGTTAACAATCTCACAATTTTCAATTTAAATTGAAAATTGTGAGATTGTGTTGTACCTTGCAGCCATAAACCAACAACAGCACCAACAACAGCACCAACAACAGCACCAACATGACAACCTTAAAGCAGCAGCACCAACAGCAAAAAATTGTAAAATATTACGAAGAAGCAGGCCTTGACTATCAAACTTGGAGCAAGGATTTCAACATGCACTTCGGTTATTTAAAATGGGGGCAAAACCCATTTCGTCTCGAACCGATGCTCCACCAGTTGAACGAAGAAATTTTGCAAAGGCTTCAGCTCGACAAAATTCAACTGCCAATGGTGCTCGATGCAGGTTGTGGGCTGGCTGCTTCTTCTCGGTACATGGCAAGAAAAAGGCCGGATGCCTTTTTCTATGGGGTGACGATCACCCCATGGCAAATTAATTTTGGAGAAAAATTAAACCAAAAAGAAGGGCTGGAAGACCAGATCAGCCTGCTCCATGCCGACTATCAGGAAATGCCAGTAGCGGGAGAATCTTTTGATGCTGCCTTCGCTATTGAGAGTGCTTGTTATGCGGAAGGCCCTGATAAAAAAGGACTGTTACGAGAAATGGGTAGGGTATTACGCACAGGTGGTCGGTTTGTCGTGTCGGATGGTTTTTTGAAAACGGACAAGCCTTTGCCTTACTGGCTTAACCGTATTTACCGAAAAAACATGGATTGCTGGGCATTGAAAGAATTAGCTAATTTGGATCAATATGTTCAGGCCATGCGTGATGCTGGATTTGTTAATATTAAAGTGGAAGATGTTAGTTGGAAAATAGCACCATCATTTTTACACATCCCATTTGTTTTTCTAAAATTTTATTGGAATAGGTGGATCGGAAAAGACAAAACCTCCATGAACCAAGAACGCCGGAACAATGCCAACGCCCCTTTGTGGGGTATGCTGATGGGGTTGGCGAGGCCCTATTTTGGTTATTATATTATTAGTGGGGAAAAAGGGATAGACAAAATAAATTGAACCATGAATTTGGATGAAATTAATGGGATAATTGTGTGATTAATGGACTGGTTCTAATTGATGAAATCAGCAATTGGTTCTTCTTTTTATCCATTTAAAAACTAATTTTTTATGAATATCCTATCAAAAATTTCTTGGCTTTTTTCGGCCATTATTCTAATTATTGGTTTTTTATTTCTCCACTTTAAATGGGTAGATTATGGGGCTACTTTTTTTATGATATTCCCATTGGCCGTTGGTTTTTCAATGGGGACATTGGACAAGGAAAAAAGAAATTTATCCTACATTATTTTTGCGCTTGTCGTCTTTTTCGGATTTTTATTAGCCGGAGCTTTAGAAGGACTTATTTGTGTGCTTATGGCTTCGCCCATATTTATTTTAATGATTTTTATCGGTTATCAAACGCAGAAATATTTAATGAAAAAAACGCCAACGGACTCGGATAAAATACTGCATGGCTTTGCACCATTGGTTTTATTGTTGTTATTAAATCCTATAGAACAAAATTTATTGCCGGCACCTCAAATAGTGACAATAAAAAATTCTAAGTTGCTTGATTATGAGGCATCCATTGTCTTTGATGAGGTGAAATCAATGGATAAATTAGACGCCCAAAAACCACTGTTAATGCAATTGGGTTTACCTGCACCCTATAAATGTATTTTAGAAGCAGATACGATTGGTGCCAAAAGACATTGCCTTTTTAATAATGGGGAGATAGTTGCAGAAATCACTAAATACGATAAAGGTAATTTACTGGAAATGGATGTAGTTAGTTACAACTTGACCGGAAGGGATTGGTTTCAATTTGTGGACGCAACTTATACTTTCGTAGAAATAAATGGCAGAACAAAAATAACCCGGACGAGCTCTTATAAATCTGCCCTTCATCCCCGTTTTTACTGGCAACCTCTGGAAAGTTGGGGGATTGAACAAGAACATAAATTTGTCTTAAACAGCTTACTGAAAAATATTAATGAGAAGTATGGTGATGATTAATTATTTTAAAATATTTAAATCCACACCCATTTGAGCTGCCATATAATCAGGAATGTTTTTCCCACTAATATTATATTCTAAAGATAATCGAAAAACCCCTGATTTAATCCCCGCTCCAAAATTGCCGCCCCATCTTTTTAAATGTGGCATGGCGGGAATTGTATATGGTCGCAAGTCGGAATCAACAGCCTGCAATTCTCTGGTAGGTTTTCGTTGGTATTGGCCAAAACCAGCATTAATAAAATACCAACCATTTTTATTTTTTTTGAAATAGTATTGCGAGGTTAATAATCGGGTATACACATCTTCCATGACCCTGGTATTTCGCCATTGGTAATAATAGTAGTTCGGGGCGTCTTGAATTATTTCATAAATAGGTTCTTTGTCAAACCCGATTCCCTTCGGATTTTTAGAATTAATGCGAAATCCGATAGATAGTTTTTTGGCTACCCTCACTTTGGGTTCGATGTAAAAATTGATGCCACCACTGTATTTACCGAGGTTGCTAAATGGCTGGATTCCACCTTCCAACATTAATTTTGGAATTGTATTAATTGGATTTTTTTTCCTTATTTTATCAAAAGAATAATGATGCGAGAATATTTTATAATTAATAAAAACAGAGGCGTAAGTATGGGCGGTTCTTAAAATTTCAACATTCTTTATTTTAGAATAAATAACACCAGCATTTACCTTGTCAAAAGTTGTACTTATTAATATCGATAAATATCCGGATTTTGCTCCAGGGAGGTAATAGGACTGGTACAATTCATAGGGTTTTAGGAGATAAATTCTTTCAAGAATGGGGGATCGTTGGATATATCCAACACCCAAACCAAAATAAGTTGCTACACCTGCAATAGTTGCATTATATGTGGGGAAAAGGGAAAGCGAACTGATCCCTTTTACGTACGAATCTCTTTGAGAATATCTTTTACTGCTAACCTCTTTATTTCCCCGTGAACCAAACTGAATAATATTTGCATCATAGCGAAGGCTGATACTAAAGCTTTTATTTATTTGGTTCTTTGACAACTCCCGTGGAGCAGAAAAAACAAGGAGAGAGGGAGGTGAAAAAATAAAAAA
>JAWKLX010000051.1:0-64082 GCA_041392505.1 Saprospiraceae bacterium
AACGGAAGATGCCTTGATTGGAGCTCATCCAAAACCAGCCTTTGCTATCTTGATAAATGGCGTAAATTACATTGTCTGGGAGTGTAACATGCTTGAATTTTAGATTCCGCACATCCAATTTGGAAAGACCGCCACCTAAAGTAGTAATCCAAAGAATATACGGATCCGACCTGTCAGTTAGGAGATGGGAAACATGGTCGTTCAAAATACCATTGAGCGGCCCCTCTTGGGCTTGGTGTAGCTTAAAAATAAGGTTCTCACCATTTGGCTTGGCCTGCAATAACCCAAACTCGGCGGCCAACCACCAGGAACCGTCAGCGGTTCCGGCAAGGGCGTTGGTCTCATGCTCGTTCGGGATCAGGTCTTCAAAACTGAAATCCCGCCATGCCCCATTTTCAGGGTTGAACTTTTTTAAATGTTGCTGGTGGGCAATCCAAATATTTCCTTCCCCGTCAAAAGAAAATTGATTGTATAGTTTTCCAAGAATGAGGGAATCTTCACAAGCGACTTGCAGCAAACGCTCCCATGCACCGCCCATTGCTTTTTTGCGGAAAAGTTCCAATTGCCCTTTGAGTGAAGACAACGCCCATTCGTTGCCTTTTGGGTCGATCTGATAAGCAACCTGAGGGTTTTTTGGATAGGGGAAATTATGTAGGGAATGATTGGTGATTTTGACGGCCCAGTCGTTGCGTCGATTAGAAGCAAATTGGAAGTGCCCATTTTTATCTACCAAAACCGGGCTCATAATACTCTCGGTGGGCAAATGGACATTGAATTGTTGCAAACGTGGATCAAGCTTAATCAAGCCGTACCCGTTTGTACCTATCCATAGTAGGCCGGAATGATCAACGAAGGCACAGATTATTTCGCAATCACCCAGTTCAATCAATTCATTTTTTTCAAGGCTGTCAAAGTACTTTAGCATATTGGGTACGGAAATGCGATCCCTGATACTGCCTTTTGAAGAGACCAATATTTCGCCCCCCTCCTTGGTGAGAAATAATCTACGCGGACGATAATCCAGCGTTTTCCAACGCCAGTCTTTTCCATTGAAAAGTGCCAGTCTGTCGTTATCCATGAAAATCACGGAGCCATCATCAAGCGCCGTGACTGACCGTGGCTCTGAAGGTACTTCGAAAAAATCGAGTTCGCCACTTTTCAGGTTTACCTGAAATAAATTTTTGTAATCCCCTCCCCACAAATGCGCTCCATTGTGGGACATATTGATCTGGAAACCATTTTCGAAAGGCCATTGCCTATGTTTTTCTACCCGCAGTCTTCCATCCTGGACTTTTTCAAAAGTCATTTCCAATAAATGGTACTGCTGATCCAATGCCTTGACCCGAGACCACAGGTTTCCCTCTTTATCCAAGGAGGCATAAGCAAGACTACCTGTTTGCAACCATTTGGATAGTTCGCCTTCAGCAATTATTCTGGTAAATCGTTCGGTCTTTTTATCAAAAACATTCAACCCGTTCCCTATGGTGCTAACCAGTAGCAGGTCGCCCATTTCTACAATAGACAAAACAGCATTTCCGGATAGGGAAAATGAGTCGAGCGGCGCATGATTGTACACCTTAAATTCATACCCGTCGAAGCGGTTCAGGCCACTGCGGGTGCCGATCCAAAGAAAACCCTCCTTGTCCTGCAGGATAGTAGAAACGTAGCCTTGGGAAAGCCCATCCTCAACGGTCAATTTTTCAAAACTAACAGAAGGCTGCGGCAAGCAATACTGCCCAACTAATAAAAAACATGCGAGAAAAACCACCTTGGACGGGACATGCATGAAAACGAACATTTGCAAAAATATGCCGATTCTTTCGTTTTGATAAAGTTGTTCATTTTATGGCGGTGCATCAAATGTAATGCTGGCGTTCTAAATTGAATTGCCAAAAGAACCAACCGATTGCCAGGTCATGCCACTTGTCCAATTTGGAAAAGAAAGCGATTTTCTGACCAACCGACTGACCCTGGCTCTGATGGTGGCGTTGAACCCTTCAATGTAAAAAGTCAGGTCTTTGCCGACTTTGTGTTGGGCACATGGGATGATGCTTCGATAGGCATCCCAATCATCTGTTTCAAAATTACAGCCTTGCAGGACTGGCGGGATTTTGTCCCAGAACTTCTTGGCCGCCTTTGTGCCCCTGCCACCGATATGATAGGCCACCACCAGACGGTGGACAGGGTCGTATGCGACCCATATCAACGTTTGTTGACCTTCTTTGAACGAACGACCAGAGTTCATCTGCCTGAATACCAAACACTTGCAGCTTTTTTATCCGGCGAATGAGCGGCGGTAGCCCAGGTCTGCAGGTGTCTGCTCCCAAAAAGATGGGCAAACGATTGGAGCCAATTCAGGCTCACCCCGAATACCGCAAATGGCACGAAGGGAAAGACGTTCCTTCAGGGCCTTTTTTATGACGGCCTTTGTCCATGCGGACACCGTGTGGCCGTTGTTTCGTACAAACTGCCGGCCACAGCATTTGCATTGGTGGTTCTGTTTTCCATAATGGGTGTGGCCGTTCTTTTTTATATTTGTGCTGTGACAACTTGGGCAAAATAAGTACATATTTTTTGAGTTTCGTCACTACAAATTTATGTACTTGCCACAGTTGTCACTTTTAGCATTACATTTGATGCACCGCCCATTTTATTAATAGCATCCGTTTTTGCGTTGGTCAACCGCTTTGGCGTAAATATTTGTCGTTTTCATTCTTCACATCTTACTTCCCGATGCAGAACCTCCCAAAAATATTCCCCAACAACTCCTCCACCCCAACCTCCCCGGTTATTTCCCCCAGATGAGACAGTGCCCGCCGGATATCCATCGCTACAAAATCGGAAGTGATGCCCGTCTCTAATCCATTTAAAACATCCGTCAGGCTATCATGCGCTTTTTGCAGCGCTTCGAGGTGGCGGGCATTGGTGACGATGGGGCTTTCCAGGCTTATTTTTTCGGAAATGGCGAGGTCGTAGAGTTTCTCTTTGAGGTAAGGAACGTTCATCCCATGTTTAGCCGAGCAGGTAATCACTTCCCAACTGCCGACTGCGGACTGTGGACTGCCGACTGCCAACTGCCGACTGCCAACTGATTCCGGCTTAAAATAAGGGTTCGTGTCCATTTTATTGCAGACGACCAACAACTGCATTTTTTCATTTTGCAATTTTTCTAGATCGGCCAGCACCTCATTAACTTTCATTTCACCGACATCAAAAACGTAAACGAGCAGGGCCGCTTGGCTGACTTTTTCCATCGTTTTTTCCACGCCGATGGCCTCGATGGTATCGGTCGCTTCCCGTATGCCAGCGGTGTCGATGAGGCGGAATTCGACGCCTTTGATGTTGAGTGTTTCTTCGATGGTGTCCCTCGTTGTACCAGCTATTTCGCTGACAATGGCCCGATCTTCATTTAAAAGAGCATTCAGCAACGTGGACTTGCCAGCGTTGGGGCGGCCAGCGATGACGGTGGGGACGCCCGTTTTCAACACATTTCCCAACTTGAAGGAGAGAATGAGAGAATGGATGAAGGATTGAATTTTGACAACCGTTTTTTTTAGTTGATCCCGGTTGGCAAATTCGACATCCTCCTCGCCAAAATCGAGTTCCAGTTCGATGAGACTGGCGAAGTCAAGGAGCTCTTGCCGCAGCTTTTGGATCTCGTTGCTAAAACCACCCCGCATCTGCCGCATAGCAACGGAGTGCCCACCTTCGGAGGTGGAGGCGATCAAGTCGGCGACGGCTTCGGCTTGGGAGAGGTCCATTTTCCCATTTAAAAAGGCCCGCATGGTGAACTCGCCGGGCTGCGCCAAACGGGCGCCTTTTTGTATAAACAATTCCAGTATTTGGTTGAGGATAAACGGCGAACCATGACAGGAGACCTCGGCGATGTTTTCGCCGGTGTAGGAATGGGGCGCTTTGAAAATAGAGACCAGCACCTCGTCTAATATTTTCCCCTCTTCATTTTTGATGGTGCCAAAATGGAGCGTATGGCTTTTTTGTTTTTCTAAATTTTTTCCTTGAAAAACCTTTTGCACAATGGACAAAGCATCCGTGCCTGCCAAGCGGATGACACCGATGGCCCCAACGCCGGGTGGCGTGGCCAGGGCAACGATGGTGTCGGATAGGTCGTGTTTGGTGTATTGCATGTTAATTTAGGTTGAGAAGGGTTGAATTGGTTGAGGAAGGTTGAGTTTTGAATATCTAATATTTCCAACCGCTCATTGTAAAATTTTAAAACCCCGCACCCAGGGCGAGTTGTGTTTTTCTAATTGGATTCGGTAGTTGCTGGCGCGGGCATCAAAAATAAAAGTCAGTTCCTCTTCCAAGGTAGCGCCGCTGTCCATCCAGTCGTGTGCCCTGTTGTGGGCGCTCGGGGCAATGGGGTTATCATCCACCAGAAGGAGAATATTGGGGCGGGTACAGGTATCAAAATTAGTGCGGCAAGTGAATGCTATTTTGCAGGCCAATTCCAATTTCCCGTCATTTCCCAAACGTTTGACACGAGCTTCTTTGAAAACAAATTTGGTGTCGCCGAGCGAAAACGTGGTGCCGACATTGGGAAAACCCGATAGGCGGACATCGGTCTGTTTGGGGGGTGGTGGGCTAAGTTCTTCAGCAACTTCTTTGGGCTGTTCGACCTCCTTTTGGGGTTGGGTCTTGGGTTGTTCCACGACCTTTTTAGGCTGGTCTGTATTGGGGATTTGTTGGCGGTCCTGGGTGGGTTTTGCGGGTTCTTTGGGCTGCTCGTTGGGGGTTACGGTTGGTTGTTCCGTTGGCTCCTGGATTGGGTTGACGGGCGTTTCACTGGAAGCCATTTTATAAATAAAAAACAAAATGACCATTCCCAACACTCCAAAAACCGAGTATTTGAAAATGGGGGATGAACTGGAAACGGGCGGCACGTTTTTTTGAACCTCCACGTGCTTAATAGGGACAGGCTGCACATTTGGTTCAGGGATGCCCGTATCATCGGTCATTTTCAGGATGGAGTGGGCAATTTTCCCCTTCTCGCGGGCGAGGTCGTCAAAATCAAGCAGGTCGGCCAATTCCTGTTCCTCCAACATTTCGAGTTTGCCTTTGAGCAAAATAAGGGTGTTGTATCGTTCCCGCCCCTTACTCTGTTCGATGCCGATCAGGACGTCGAGTGCCTCCTCCAGCTTGTTGTCGGCGATGAGGTTTTTTATTTTAAGTGAAGTGTCTTTATCCATAATGGCAAATTGAGAAATAATCCACGTTTACTATCGTGAAAGGAAAGCAAAAGTAAAAAGTAAGGTTGTTGATAGTCAGCAATGGTGGTGTTTACTTTTGTTTTAGACAACGGTTTACTTATTTCTCAATAAAATAATCACTTTTCAGAAGATATGAAGTGCTCTATTTTATGAAAGCCAGTTGGATAACTTTCAACAGTGAGACCCAAAAACAGTTCTTTCAGCTGTATTTAAAATAGTGAGGAATCTATACCAAGCGACAATCACCCGAATCCGTTTTCGGCTCGGATATTTTTGGAATTGGGTTGAACCCGGTGACGGATATGAGGGTACGTTATTTATTGAGGATGGAGCAGTATTTCATTGGATGATAATTTTGTGCATCGTTCGACTGCTTTAATGTAGTACTAGAAATAACGGTTTAAGGTCAGCCTTGTCAATGTGGAATTGAAGGGAGTATCAGCAACATCGTATCTGCTATTGGAGATAAAAGTCCAACTTAATACCAGGCTTATTTTATCATCTGCCATAAAACCAATTCCAAAAAACGGAAAAGTTTTTCTTGTCAATTTTAATTTGACAGAATAATAGTCCCCATCGGATACTTTTTGCCTAAGAGAGGATTGGTTGACAAGAGGCAACTCTGCCACAAACCCCACATCCATAAAAAATTTAAATACTAAATTTGGATTATCCTCCTCGACCATCTGCCACCTGATATACAATGGAATATCGAGTAGGATGTATTTTTGATCAACTGTGTCCCAAGTCGTTGTTTTAAATGGAATAAAAAAAACATAACCCTCATCTATTGTTTTCCGGTAAGCTCGGGATTGCCCCTTCGTAATTCCCAACCCACCCTGCAATCGCAAATGCCTCCCTAAGTAATAACTGACCGTTGAGTTGACTTGCCAACTAAAATGATTGCCCAGCCTCGTAATTTCTGTCCTTTTCTCACTAGCTGCGATTACTAAATTGATATTATTAAAAAAATCACCTTTATGCAAGCGGAGCGAACTTACGCCAGCACCAATCCCGAACCGCCATTTGGGAACCTCTGTCTGAGATGGCAGGGTGAAAGTTATACAGGTAAATAGAAGTATTAATATTTGTGAAGTCCGCATCATATTGTGTATTCCAGGAAAGCAATTTATAGCTGCTATTTAATACTCATAATGAGTTAAGTCATTTAAGTACATGACAAATATTTATCTGAAAATTAAGCTTTTATATATTTTTTAAAGCAAAAAAATATTCATCAATTATTGACAATAATCAACCGCTTTTGTGCAAATCATCATTGGTAAATAAATATAGGTTAAACACTTTTCCGGCAGCAAAAAATCTAATAAAACCCTACAATCATGAATACGAAATTCTCAATTTTTCTCGTGCTTCTTCTTTTTATCCCCATTTCTATTACAGCACAAATAGAAAAAGGATGGATGCTCGTCGGCGGAAACGCTGGCTTTGATTATCAAGCTGACAATGAAATATTTACCATTGGAATCCGGCCTAATCATGCATTTTTTGTGCGAGACAATCTGGCCGTAGGAGCAGCAGTTTCCATCAATGTAATTCTCAGTGAGGGCGAAGGAACTTGGGTGTACGGAGCAAGCCCATTGGTGAGATACTATTTTACAGGTAAAAAAGCGATACCATTCGTGGAAGGAAGAATTGGAATTAGTGGAATCAGTGACTCTGACGGCAATACTTCAGATCTTTATAATGGAGGCTTGACATTTGGGGTTTCTTATTTTGTTGAAAAACATGTCGCAGTGGAATTGGGGCTGATGTATGATCATACCCGCACCGGATTCAAGGATTATGATACAGACTTAAATAACCTGAGCCTCGGGTTTGGTTTCCAAATACATTTGGAGAGGAATAAAATTAAGGAACAGAGGAATTAACACTAATTCCAGTTGCGGTTAATTGCTATATCCATGTACAGGACGAAACTTGATAAAGCACATTTGACGGTGCTTCAAATGTAAGGCTGGCAAAAATCACTGAGGATGCTGATCCATTATATCTGTTAGATTTTAAAAATCTAACAGATGTGAACAGCCTTACATTTGGTTCACCGCCGCATATTTATCAATGCGGAGGAAGATATAACGTCTTTCAAATCAACCCGACCAATGCCTGCCCCGAACTTGCTTCGGGGTGCTCCTCAAGGGGGGGTTATAAAAAGCAAAGGTGCCCCCTTTTTGTCAGGGCACGTATCTGTTTTTTTCAGGTAAGTGATCGGCTATTTTCCGAAAATCCTTTTCCCATAACTCAATGTAACTGACCACGATGGGGTGGCCGATGTTTAGCCGTTTCCTTTTTTGAAATAAAATTGTCCTGTCCTCAACATCATTGATCGCTTTCCACGGAATGAACAAGTTCGGTTGGTTGCCCTTGAACAGCCACATTTGGGTCAACAACAGCCCATCATTGGTTTCATAAAACCGCACAACATTCTTGTATTTCATCCCTCCGATGTTGCAGTACCAGATGCGGAGGTTTTTTACATTTTCGGTTTTAGGGTCGCGGTCGGTGCCATATTTTTCTGCCAATTTCGACCAACCCCCAAATTTCGGTAAAATGTACCTCAATAAAATAACCCAAAATACAATGACCAAAACAAAAGGTAACGGAATGAAGGATGCTGGCATGACGAATGATTAATTGATGGGAGGTAAAGGAACAGTGGCAAAAATGGGAAGATTTTTAGAATTCGATATAAAAACAGGACGAACGAACTGAATGAATAGATTTTTCCTAGCCAGTCATTTCAACTGTATTTCATTTATTAGGTAACCCATGTTATGTTTATCCCCTCCGATAGAGCGGCGAGTATTACGACCCTGAAGGTAGTTCGACTATAGCCGACACTTTCTGTTGTGGGACAGATGATAGACGATATTTGGTATGGAACGCATTGGGTATTCTACTCAATGTTTGTATTTTCGAGGATTGAGAAAATGAAAACCCAGTGCATCCATTAATACCAAAATATGCCGAGCATCGACATCCGCACCACGCAAAACGTCTCCATTGAGTACGAACTAGCTTCCCTCCGGGAGCGGTTCTTCGGCTTTTTCATTGACTTGTTCATTTATTACATCATCTACATTTCCCTGTTCATGTTTTTGGCGTTTACGTTGGGAGAGTTTATGACTGGTTGGGGCATCCAGTTTTTGGTACTCATGCAGGTGGCAGGGCTGATGCTTTATCATTTCTTGTCATTGGTTTTTATGAATGGCCAAACTTGGGGAAAAAAAGCCGTGAGCCTGAGAGTGGTGCGGTTGGACGGCCAAGAAGCGGGGGTCGGTGATTATACGATGCGCAGCCTCTTTCTTTTGCTGGACTTTATTTTTTCCGCTGGAGTGTTGGGCGCCGTTTTGATTTCTTCCACTTTTCGTGGCCAACGCCTCGGCGACCTCGCTGCCAACACCACTGTTATCCGCACGAAAAACCAGCTCCATTTCCAACTGAACGACATTTTGAACATCCAATCAATTGACGACTACGAACCCCAATATCCTGCGGTCAAACTGCTGAGCGAACCGGATGTCCTTTTAATAAAAAATACGATTAGCCGTTACCAAACCTGGCGCAACCAGGCCCACGCCAACGCCATCAATGAAACAGCTCAAGTCGTTGCGCAGCAGCTCAACATCGAACAACCCCAAGGCAACCAAATTGACTTTTTAAAAACCCTGATCCGGGACTATATCGTTTTGACGAGGTAGGCTGTTTATAGTTCGTTAGTCTTCAGTTCGTCAGTTCGCCAGCCAGCAACGTTAAATTGGCTGTAAACACAAGACTGACGACTGACGAACTGAAGACTGACGACTGGCGAACTAAAAACTTGGCTATGAAAAAAATAATATCCTTCTCCTTTTTCCTATTCCCCTTGATGCTGGTAGCACAGGTTGTTACCGTTTCGGACGAATTTTCCATCCGGGAAAACCTTGCGTACTATTTATTGGATGACCAAAGGGGCAACGTGCTGCTCTTTCACGACCGAACCACAAAATTTGAGGTGCAAGGTTTTGACGAACGCCTCCACAAACAATGGGAAAAAGAAATCGAACTCGATAAAAAACGGCCCGAAATCATTGACGTCGCCTCGGTCGGTGGGGACTTTTGCGTCATGTATTCTTATCGCGACAAGGGCCAAATAATCCTCAAAGCCCACCGTTACAACCCCGGAGCCGACTTGGTAGATTCGGTCACTTTCAAAAACCTTGGAAATATTTTCCACCAACCCGGCATTGAGGTTGAATACTCTGAAGACAAAAAAGTAGCTCTTTTGTGGAGTGTCGAAAACCAAAGTGAAATAACAGCCATGGCCTTCCACATGGGCCGTATGAAGCTGCTGTGGGAGCAAAAAATGAACATCAATAATTTAGTCTTCACCCGCGATTTCCAACAAATGTTGGTGGACAATGAAGGCAACATGTACTTGGTGTTAAAAAAAGATAACCGCCGTAGCAAACTGGACGAGCACTATATTGAGATTTTCGAATGTGGTGGTGAAGACGTGGAACAGATCAACCGCTACACCGTGAACATGCAAGGACGGTTGACTTACGATGCTTTTTTTACTTTTGACAACCTTAACAATTCTTTGGTAGCTGGCGGGCTTTATGGCGATGACAACAGCTACAATGCCAATGGCTCTTTTTACCTAAATGTTTCCCACCAAAACCCCGATCGGCAAACGTTGGTGTTCCACCCATTTGAAAATGACTTCGTCAATGTCCTTTTGGAAAAAAACAAATCCAAAAACAAGGGCCTGACCGAAGTCGAAGTACAAGATGTGGTTTTGCGGCGCGATGGCGGCATTTTACTCATCGGCGAGCTGGCCAAAGAATTTGTGCGGGGAGGGGCTTCTTCGGCCTATTATGCCCGCACGGGTGTGCGTCCGATTATTGATTATTATTACGACGACCTTTTCCTGATTTCCCTCCACCCTACTGGCGAATTGCATTGGAAAAACATTTTGCATAAAAAACAATATTCGCAGGATGACGATGCGGTTTACTCCTCTTATTTTTTGGCGAAAACGCCGAGCGCACTTCGCTTCGTTTTCAACGATGAGGTCAAACAGGCGAATACCGTCAGTGAATATGTGGTGCAGGGCAATGGCGAATTTGACCGCAATGCCGTCATGAATACTGAGCGCAAAGACCTTTCCATGCGATTTAGGGATGGCATCCAAATCTCATCCAACGCATTTGTTGTGCCCAGTGAAAAAAGACATAAAGTGAAATTGGTAAAGGTGCAGTTTGATTAAATACAGCGTAACAAAAATTTCTTTCTGCGCAGAAAGGTTTTTAGGCGGCGAGCGGCTAAAAGCCGCTCGCCGCCTAAAAAAACTATTGTTACACAGTATTAGATTTACTGACTTTATTTAAAAACTATTTTCACACTTCACAATTATTATTTTTTCGAAAAATATAAATACCATTGCCGAATTTTATGATAAATAAATATACCGTCCTCCTTTTTTTTTTTTTATAAACAATAGCTTGCTAAAAGGTCAGTGCCTGATTCTCGGTGCCGATCTTTCTTATGTAAATACCATCGAAAAAAATAGTGGTGTCTATCATGACGAAGATGGCAACGCTATTGACCCGTATGAATATTTTGCAGAAAGGGGCGTCAATATGGTTAGAATGAGGCTGTGGCACACACCCGAAAACAATACCGATGTTTGTGGACAACCCATTACCACAAATAATTTACAGGATGTAATTATCGGATTTAAACGGGCAAAGGCCGCTGGCATGAAATTAAATTTAGCCATCCATTATGGCGATTATTTTAACGACCCCGGCAAACAAAAAATGCCTGCGGCGTGGGTCGGCTTACCCAACAATATATTAATCGACTCTATTTATCAATATACTTATGCTGTATTAAATACCCTATTTTCCGAAAATATAATTCCTGATATAGTAGCCGTTGGCAACGAAACTACCTGGGGTTTTATTGACGCCACCGAAACCACCGATGGTTGGGAATGGCCATTGGATGCGGAAAAATTCAATGCTGGATTTAATGCTATTGATGCTTTTAATACTGACCATAATTCCTCCATAAAAAAGGCAGTTCATTTTACCGATAAAACGGCTGCCTGGCTGGCAGGATTATTCAATGAAAATGGCATTACTAATTTTGATATGATCGGATTATCTTTTTATCCCGCTTGGTCAGATTTCAATTCCGTCGCAGCTTTTGGGGAATTAATTACCGATTTAAAAAATAATTACAACAAAGAAATAATGGTATTTGAAACGGGAGCGGTTTGGACCACGGGTTATGCTGATAATTACAATAATATCATGAATAATTACGCCAATTTAAATTACCCCATTTCACCCCAAGGCCAAAGGGATTTTTTATTGGATTTAACACAAAACGTTTACACCAATGGTGGCACTGGTGTATTATATTGGGAGCCGGCTTATATCACCTCCCAAATGTGCACAATATGGGGACAAGGCTCACCTTATGAAAATGTCTGCTTTTTTGATTTCAACCACAACAATAAACCATTACCTGCTTTTGATTTTTTTAATTTTTGCGAAACGATTAATAGCATAAAAGAAGCAAATGAATTGGAGATTTTAATTTTCCCAAATCCGAATAGTTTGAAAGAAATACAAATTGAATCTCCTGTTGGCTTTATGTCATGGCAGCTGATTGATGTACACGGGCAAGTTATAGAACAAAATAATTTTAACCGCTCAGACAAATCATCTAAAATATATTTTAACCAACACCCACAAGGAATTTATTTTTTAAAAATAAAAACAGCAGCAGGAACGTCTATCATCAAGAAGTTAAACCTTTTACGTTGAAGGCTGCTCCCATCTCCCCTATCAACAAACTTTAGCCATCGTTTGCTTATCCACAAATCCAATACCTTGCAATCAAACATTGTTTGCCGAAGGTTCTGAATAGGGTTCACGCCATTCACCACCCGGTTCGTCAGAAACCAGTAGCACCAAGTCTTTAGCAAGGCTTTATTTGCAGCGGAAATAAATTACTTAATTATCTAAATTTGCTCAAATGAATAAAGCTGCTATTTATATTGCCCTACTTTTTGCATCCACTGGCATATTAGACCTGGTGACAACTTATAGCAAACACCACGACATTGTGCTGCAGGACAAAGGCTTGCAATTTGCGGATGTCGACATTCAAAACATAGTCTTATGGCCACAAAAAAATGATGTATTCATCATTGATGACAAATCAAGAAATGAGACGAGCACCTATAAAGTAAACTCACATTATTCTGGCTCAGGCCCCCAAAATATTTTATTATTTAAAAGTAATTTGGGCGAGCGGTCTTACGACCAATTAATCATTGATGCCGTTCAGGGGGGGCTTGATTTTCAAGACACACTTTCACTTACTTATGAAGACCGGGTAAATTTATTTTCCCACACTGATGATTTCAAAGGCAAGCGGCTTTTGCAACAGGAAAATAAAAGTTTTTTTTGGAAAATGATGGATTCTGCTTTTATCGTTTCACCGTTCTTGGTCGTCCTTTCACTTGTTACATTTTGGTTGATAGATGGCATCATTGGTTTTACGAATAAATTTTCAAAAAAAGACTTGGGCCAGGTTATCAAGCATACATTCATTACTATATTTATAGTATTATTTTTTGTGGCCACTTATGACGGGCAAAAATATTCGGCCAGTTGGGTTTCTGCATTTTTAAGAATCCTATTAATTGTTTTGCCGGTTTATATAGCACTACAATATGCTATTAAAAAATATTTACCCAAAAAGGATTTGCCTGATCAGGAAATGGTCAAGTTTGTGATTTTATATTTAGGTACGGGCCTCACACTTGTCATTTCAGTTGCAATAGCAAGATGGGTGGACAACCATTTTTTTAATGCCTCCCCTTTTATGGCCATGCATGTCATTAATCCGATTCAATTAATGATCTATTTTGCCTTTGCCATAGCTACTGGCAATTTGTTGAACAACCTCCGCAAATATTATATATCGCTCAACAGCACAAAAAAACAACTGCATTATTCCCAGCAAGAAGTACTGGCCTCACAGGCAGAGTTAAATGCGCTTCAGGCCAGTGTTAATCCACATTTTTTATATAATTCTCTAAATTCAATTGCCAGTCTTGCACAAATAGACCCCGCTAAAACAGAACAAATGGCTTTGTCGCTTTCTTCTTTTTACAAATACACCACCAATCGACAGGACGAACATTTATGCACATTGGAAGAAGAAGTCAACATGTTGGAAACTTACCTTAATATTGAAAAAATCCGTTTTGGGGAAAGGCTTATCTATCATATACAATGCCCCGCAGAAACCTTATCTCACAAAGTACCCCGTTTTTTATTACAACCTTTGGTGGAAAATGCCATCAAATATGGTTATAATAAAAACAATAATAAAATCGAAATAAATATTAATTCTAAAATTACTGACGATCAATTAATTTTAAAAATTTTTGACAATGGCAGTCCATTTAGCGATGATATGAAATCGGGATATGGGTTGCGGAGCATTACCAAAAAATTAAAATTATTATTCCCCGTTAAACATAATATTGAATTTATAAATGAACCACAGAAACACGTTTTTATTTCTATAGCCAGAATTTTATAATCCAACTAAAAATAAATACCGGATTAAAAATCCGAGTTCCACCATGGTCAAAACCATCATCATAGACGACGAAAGCCCGGCCCGCATGAGGGTAAAAAAGTTAATGGAAGCACATCCCGAACAGCTGCATTTACTGGGCGAAGCGGATTGTGGGAGCGAAGCCATAAAAATGATTGAAACACTTCGCCCCGATGCTATTTTTCTGGATATTCAGATGCCGGACATGTCAGGTTTTGATGTACTATCGCATTTGTCTTATCAACCGTTTATCATATTCACAACCGCTTATTCGGAATATGCAATCAAAGCATTTGAATCCAATTCTGTGGACTATTTGGTAAAACCCATAGAGGCGGAACGTTTTAAAAAAGCCATCAAAAAATTGGAACTTTTTAGTAAAACTACCAACCAAAATTATTGGAAAAAACTGGAAAAATTATTCCAACAAATAAAACCAGTCAAACAAATATTTTCCCTACCTGTCAAAAAGAAAGATAAAATTATTTTAATTGACTTCGAGGATATATCCCATTTTAAAGCAGAGGATAAATATGTTCTTGCATTGATGAACGACGGCTCTTCCCATTTATTAAATAAATCCATTACACAATTGGAAAATGAATTACCCGAGGAATTTATCCGTGTACACCGATCATATATCATCAACCGGAATTATATTTTTGAGATCAAAAAATATTTTAAAGGAAAGCTGATCTTATATTTAAAAGATAAAAGCCAAAGTGAAGTAATGACGGGAGAGACTTATGCTGAAAAAATAAAGGGACTGCTGGGGCTTAAATAAATAATTGTGCAGATTAAGAGTTGGCTTTTCCCAGAAAGTGGGTTTTACTTTTTTGATTAACGATTAGAGCTTACATGATGCATCATGTAAGCTCTAATCGTTAATTAAAAACCAACATTTTAAAAATCCATCCCTATACTAAAATACAACCTTGGGTCCTGCACCACTCTTGTCTCCACACCCCAGGCATAATCCAACCGAACAAAATAGCCAAACAACAAAGTGCGGATACCGCCGCCATAACCATACACGATCGGGTCACGGAAATAATTCACTTTAATATTGACATTGGTATTGCTGGTCTCAAAAGTATTCAATGGACTGGTTTCATTAAACGGGTTGACGCCTTCCCAAGCCGTTCCTGCATCGAAGAAAGCAACCAGTTGAAAATTGCGGACAAAATTGGAGGAGGAGCGGCGGAATAAATAGCGGAACACCGGCGCCCTGAATTCCGCATTGAACAACGCATAAGTGTTGCCATTGCGCACATTTAATTTAAAGCCCCTTGCATTGGTGGCAACTGAGCGGTATACAAATTCATCAGCTGGTGGTAAGGGGATTGTTTCATCAAATGATTGGAACAACCAATTGTCAGTACCTCCAAGCATGTAAAGTATTTTTTCTTGCCCAAAAGAACTTGCCCCTGCGATTCGGGCCGCCAAGACCGACCACTTCAATACCCGCTGATAATGCCGCGCATCCAACCCTACCACATACATAAAACCGTCGTTGGCTTTGAATTGATAATTTTCCCTCAAGTCCACTTCAAACCCTTTCACGATCTCTGCGAAAAACTTGTAGCGGGTACCGTTTTTAATGTTCAAAGAAACATCGATCGTATTGTCGAAAACATACTCACCTTTGACGCCTAAACGTTGGGTGCGCTGGGTCGGGATTTCGAGAGAATAGTCATTTAAAGAAAGTAAGACTGTTTTATCAAAACGCAGCGTAGCCGTCCCACGGATGCTAGTATATATATCCAATGGATAGCGCACTTGGTACTGCATCAAAAAGGTAGAATTGTCATATTTAAATTGATCCAAAGGTGGTGCTATGACAGGTTGCGGGGCATTTGGAAAGGTCTGTAAAAATGGGCTAACACTACCATTTGATGGCCTATCATCAACGGTAAACCGCAATCTCCGGCGATAGACGGCATACCGCTTATCGAGCCGTTTCTTTTTGTCGTAGAAATAGGCGAAATATTCTGCACCATTGAAAGACGTCGGGATGCGGATGCCGCCCTC
Source organism: Saprospiraceae bacterium (assembly GCA_041392505.1). GTDB lineage: Bacteria > Bacteroidota > Bacteroidia > Chitinophagales > Saprospiraceae > UBA6168. The sequence goes on from JAWKLX010000051.1 coordinate 15,912, forward strand.
AAATTCATAATCTTCAAAAAGATCTTTAAAATTAGCTTTCAACAAAATGCCCGGAGGCGGATAGCCAAAATCTTGAGGCACTCCCGAATAGGTGTTGAGGCCATCAAACAACAAGTTATTGTCCAATTGGGTGGTCACAAAGTCGGTGCGAAACTTCAGGCGGTACGGCACGATGCGGCTGGAACGGAAATCATGAACCTTTTTAACTTCTTCCTCCGGTTCAACTGATTTATAAACCACGGGGGGCTGTTGCACCTGCTGTGGTTTTTCTTTTTCCTTTTCCTCGGTTTTTTGGACGGGCACCTCCTCGTCGTCAAATTCACTTTGGAAAAGATAATTGTCGATGTCGATGGTTTGGGTGGAAGTGTCCTGCTTTTCTTGAGGCACATCCGATACATCGATCGGTTCATTGCTTACTTCCTCCAACTTGTTTTCCACGACCACTTCTTCTTCCTCCAAAACTGGCGACGACAAAATCCTGACCCGCTGTTGCTGATACCCTGAGAAAGAAGGGACAATGGATTTTTCTGGATTTATTTCATTCAAATAAATATCCCAAGCGCCATCCCGAAACGTCATTTCTACAAACCTTGAACTGTTTCTCGCTTTATGTTGGGACAAAATGTTGCGGTCATAATTGGTCGAAAAATGATTGACAGCACGTTGTTTGATAATAGTGTCCAGCTGGACAGAGGCGATTTGAGCATACGCAACACTATCCAATTTTTCCACGATCACCGAATCTGCATTTAACCGCATTTCGGTGCCATCTTCAAAAGTGATGATGTTTTCAAAATGGTGAATGTAGTCTTCGAGGTAGCCATTTTTACGGTTAAAAATACCAGACTCATCCGTTAGGAAAGAAAACCATGTATCATCGACAGCCATCGGCTTGCGCTCATTTGCGTGGGGGGTGTAGGTTACCTGCACCAGTTCACCTTTCGTATTAAAGCCAATAGAGTCGAGGTTGAGGTAATAGATGTCGAAATTGGCGATCGGCAAAATGGTATCCAAGTTGGCGGATACATTCAAGGAATCGGGGCGGTTGGAAGAGAACAAGATGCCCCGTTGACCGCGCACGTTGACGAAAGAGGCATCGAGGTCGTCCCAAAAATCATTGGTAAGCCGTTGAGTCTGACGGGTTTGGGTGTAATATAAAAACAGGTCGGACTGCCCCCGGACGGCAGCAGAAAAGACCAAGTCATTGGAATTCACATAATCCAAACTGTAAATCCGCTGAAACTGGGAATTCATCACTTCCGTGAAATCATCCTTGGTCATGATGTTGTATTTCATCAATGAGACAACATCCCGGTGTTCATAAATGATCGCCAATTCGAGGCCATTGGGGTTCCATGCGAGCAATGGATAGTTGTAGTCCGTCGCTTGCAGCATGTTGCGGAAACCACCTTTATAAACAAGCGTCCGGTCGCCAGTGGCTAAGTCTTGGATAAAGACTTTCGTCCGGCCAATTTCATTGAGGACATAGGCGATTTTGGTACCGTCAGGGTTGATCTTTAGTTCAGTAATGGGGGATTTGCGCTTGTTTTTGATGGCTATTTCCCCTGTCAAATCTTTGGTAGACTGAAAGCCATTGGTCTCATTCGCATATTGCTGTTGGTAATAGCGGCTCCAGCTTTCAGCCGTTTTCTCGTAAGTGCTGCCCAAGACGTACAAAAAACCACTCTCCACACTGCGGTTGATGCGGGTCAGGTAGAGCAAATTGGCCACGGTGGAATAGCCATAATGTTGGCTGATAAAATGCCACAGCGAATGCCCTGCGATGCGCGGGTGTGCTTCGGCCATTTCCTCAAAATCTTCATATTTCCCAGACTGAAAAAGGTCCCTCAGTTGGTTGTCCATTTCCGTGTTCCAATCGTCCCCAACAAAAGAGATCAAGCCCTCCTTGAACCACTCCGGCAAGTTCATCATCACGGCATTCTGGACAATCTCCTGCAGGTTTGAACCGAAAAGCATGGCGTTCAGATAAACCGACGCGACCCCTTCCCGAATCTGGCGGCGGAGGTCGTTGTGGTCGCCGTTGAAATAAACGAACATTTTGTTGTTGACGATCTTGGTCTGCCCGGCCGAATTGAGCGCGCTGCCATTCCCAGTGGCAGCTTGGGCCGTCGCATTTGCATCGCTGATTTTTGTGGTAAAAACCTCCTCGCTACCAATATTGCTCTGTTTCAGGTCGGTCACATCGTTGTACACGATGATCTCAATCTTGTCGTTCATCCGGTGCTCCAAGATGCCCTGTATTTCATAAAAATCGTATTCCGCCATCTGTACCACCGACTGGCCAATGAGGCGGCCTTCTCCATACCAATAAGTGATGAAATTGCGGCTCTCGTATTGCGACCACTCCATGAACTGGTCGTGGAACTGGACCCGGTTTTTGCCAAATTCAGTTTGGGTGGTTTGGCCAATTGCAAAGGTGGCCAAGAAGAGTATCGGAAGGAAGGAGTAAAGAATTCGCATGTCGTAGATGGTAAATGATGAATGGTGCATATTCAAATCCACTTTACATCATAATTAGGTCCTTTAATACAGACAATCGGGATAACGTATGGTTGACGCAATAATACAACGGTATAAGCAGGAGGTGTATTTTCATTAAAGAAAAAATCGAACCACGGTTTTTAGTCCGCAGTCTTCAGTTCTCAGTTCGACAGTCCGCAGTCGATTAGAGTATTCTCCCTACCCACCGCCAACTGCCAACTGCCAACTGCCAACTGCCAACTGCCGACTGCCAACTGCCGACTGAGAACTGTCGAACTGTCGAACTGAAAACTGCCAACTGATTAAAAATACTACCTTCGCTGCTATTGTTCAATGAAAAGCCAGAATAGGGATGTTGAGAGACATTTTTCCAAAATTTCTTGACGTGAACTCCCGCTGCGGCTGCCATTTTTTTTACCTTAAATCGTAAAGCTGACAGCGCAAAGTCTTGCCTTTTATTCCTACAAACCACCTAATACAAACAATATTAAAAATATGAACATCGCCATTTTTACCTTCAACCCCTTTCAGGAAAATACTTACATCCTGTACGATGAAACCAAGGAGTGCGTCATTTTTGATCCGGGCTGTTTTGAAAACAGCGAAAAACTGGAGCTCGACAACTTCATCTCCGCCAACAACCTGAAACCTGTGCGGCTTATCAACACCCACTGCCATATCGACCATGTGTTTGGAAACAAATTCGTCAGCGAGCGCTACGGGCTGGAACTGGAAGCCCACCAAGGGGAAATCCCGGTCTTGGCATCTGGCCCCCGGGTCTGCGAAATGTACGGCCTACCTTACCGGGAAGTCTCGCCCCCAATCGCAAAGTACATCGAGGAGGGAGATGTTATTTCATTTGGCCAGACAACTTTGGAATCCATTTTCACCCCAGGCCACTCCCCTGCCAGCCTGTCCTTTTTCTGCCGGGAAGAAAAAATACTGATCGCCGGCGATGTGCTTTTCCGCGAAGGCATTGGCCGCACCGACCTGCCGGGCGGTGATTACGGTACTTTGATCAATAGCATCAAAGAAAAATTGTTGCCGTTAGGCGATGATGTAAAGGTCTTTTCTGGGCATGGGGAAATGACGACGATTGGACATGAGAAAAAGCATAACCCGTTTTTTTGAGCACATTGAAAGGTTAAGCTTGTTTATTTATCCAAACCATAAAATATGAAACCGTTTTATTCCGTCCTGTTGTCCTTCTTGTTTTGCGGACAAATTTTAGCGCAGCCCATTGAAAATATTTTCGAAAAATTCACCCCCCGAATGATCCAGATTGATGGCTATAATATCAATGTGGAATCGCTCGGAACGGGGGATGCTATCTTCTTTTTTGCCGGTGGCCCCGGCAACTCCCACGATTATATGCAGGGCAATTTTGGCCAATATTACCGAACCCACCAAGTCGTTTTTATCGATATGCTGGGCAGAGGAATGTCCGATGATGCTAATGATGTGAGTGAGTACTCCGTCGACAACGATGTGCATATAGCGGAAGAGGTCAGGAAGGCATTAAAACTGGATGAAATTTCTGTGGTCGGCCACTCTTATGGCACTGTGACTGCTCAGGCTTATGCCATCAAATACCCAGAAAAGGTGGACAAAATGGTACTGATCAGTGGTTTCCACAGCGGGGAAATGTGGCAGGCCAACTGCGATAGCTACAACCATTATACGAAAACACATTTCCCCGAACAATGGCGGCAGGTAGATTCTTTGCGGGCCTTGGGGTATGTCTCCAGCGATTCTATTTTCAGCGACCTATATGGCAGCATCCCCGCCAAATATGTCTATTACCACGACACCAAACTGCAGCAAAACGTGCCCAAAACAGAATACCGAAGCTGGGCACCCGATGTTTATTATGCCATCATCGGCAGGGACGCCGATTTTTTTGTGAGCGGCAGCATGATGGATACGGATTTCCGCATGGAGTTAGCAAGTTTAAATATTCCAACCTTAATCGTGGCGGGGAGGTACGATGGCGTTTCGACGCCTGAATACAATGTCCAGTACAAACACTTTATGCCCAAGGCAAAGTTTGTGATGTTTGAGAAAAGTGGGCACAACCCCTATTTGGAAGAACCTGAAAAATTTTATGCTTTGTTGGATGAGTTTTTTGGAGTGAAGAAATAATGATAATCTCATCGTTAGCGATCAATCAAAAATTTATAAACTGTGATATACCCAAAATGTCAGCTATGGGGTGAAAACTTTTCTCCCTCAGAAATCAAGGATATTCCAAACATAATTATTCAGGATCTCAATGAACCTGGTGAAGTGTCGAATTTGGGAAGGTACAAGGATTTACCTACACCTTATGGAGCATGCTCATTACATACACCTGAAGAAATTAGGTCAGAAAATAAGATAGAATGGATGGCTGATTTTATTCTAAAAAATAAACCATGCTTTGAAAATGCAGGAGCAACAGATATTACCTTTTGGATTCATTGGACAGGAATACAAGGGAATATGGAATTATCAGTGATCCAATTAAAAAAAATTGCAAAAACTAAAGTCCCTCTGTGCATGACGTATATGTACGAAGAAATTGATGAATGAAATTCAAAACATAAATTGTCTTTCTCAAACAAGGAATTCAGTAATTCCTGTTGGACACATATATTCTAACTAACACCGAAAACCTCTTGAATAACATTCTATTTCCTCTTCGTCCTCGAAAACAAGTTCACATCTTTCCTAAACAAGAAATCGACGATCACACCTGTCCATGAATTGTAGGAATGCAAATTATCATAAAACTCCGGCGCCATTTTTTTCAGTTCCGGTAAGCGGCTGCCAGGGATCGTCGTAAAGTCGTGGTGCTCATTGTGGTAACCGACATTAAACGTAATGGCATTCAAAGGGCCATAGTAGGAATAGGTCTCTTGCCCTTCGTGAAATACATAATGTTCGGAAATAAAATGTCCCGAAGTCGGGTGCAAACTGCCCGCCAAGACCAGTGACAGCAAGAGATAAACCAAGCCGGACCAGCCCGCAAAAGGCAGGTAAACAGCCATCACGGCCACTTGGAAAATAATATTATACACCTGCCATTTATCCAATTTGATGGGTTTCACAAAAACGGGGCGCACCGCATAAAAAATGATCTGGTTGAGAAACCACAAAAACTTGCCGAGCAGGCCACGGAAAAACCTTGCCTCTCCTTCCATCGGGATGTCCACATCGACCCCGTCTTTTCCTTGGTCCCAGTGGTGCAGGGCATGGTACGTTTTGAACGACATGGCATAGGGAAAAACGATGGGCAAATTGGCGATAAAGGCGAGCCAGTTATTGTATTTTTTGGTCTTGAAAGCCAAGTCGTGCGTGATCTCATGGATGGCCAAAAACAGGGCGTGGGAAATTGTCGCCCCCACAAAATAACTGACCAAGAGGAACAGCGACCAGTGCAGTTGTCCCACAAACAGGGCTACGGTCAGTTGCACAACAACTAAAGCGACCGTTACATATTTCATGCGGGGGTCGACACCAAAAAGTTTAGTCACTTCAGGGTGTTTTTTCAAAATCTCTTTCCGGCGTTGGAAGTGCGGCTCCCGGTCTTCTACCCAATAATAATCAGTGCGTGGTTCGGCTGGTGTAGTCATATTTCTGAGTTTTCTATTTTTCTTTTAAGGCGCAAATATCAGATAATTTAGACAATCCTTGACAGTGATTTATATCTCTTCCATCTACTCCCAAACAATCATTTTCCCGACTGACATTCATCATTGGATTTTGCTCTTTCAACCCTGATTTTTACCCAAATTTGACAGCAAAAACACTCCAACACCTATTCATTGAAGTTCGATTAAATGATAAGATCATGAAATCAAAAACCCTCGCTGCAATTTCAATGGGCTTTGTCGCCATATCCTTGTTGCTAATAATGGCTTTTCAGCAAAATAGTTTGATTGATGCTTCCAGCAGAAACGCTACGATGGCCGCCAGTAGCCAGTTATTTGCCTCATTGGCGCTCCACGAACCTAATGACCCAGAGGATGGGATTGAGAAGGCCAACCTGCTATTTTTTGAGGCAGAGCGTTACGGAGCGGAGACCTTGCTGTTGTGGGACGCTACAGATGAGCTGGAACTCGTTGGCTATCAAGTGGAGCGGTCAATTGGCAACGAACCATTTCGCAGAATCGGCTGGGTTTATTCGAGAGAAATTTCCCGGGAGCTGTCTTATGAATTCGTCGATACCAACAATGCGACTAAAGAGCCTTGCTTTTACCGGTTGAAAATGGTGGATTTTGACGGACGTGAGGTTTATTCCTAGGTCATCAATGCACCTTCAATTGATTATTAAAAGGCCAACAATGAAAAAATAACGCTAGAAGATTTTGTTTAAATATTAGACACAACAACCTTAAGAATAACATTAATCTTTTTGGACAATATTCATTGTTAGGCCTAAAGCAATCGAAATTCCATAGACACGTTTAATTGGATAGGCTTACACCAAACATCTTTGAAAATACCAATGCCGTTATCTATATGTACTAAAAAGAGAGCTTCCCAAGTTGGCCGATTGCTTGGAATAAGTGTCTACTTTTGGGAAAGTAATCTTAAAGCTGTAAGAATTACAAGAATCAATTAAGTTGTACTGAAAATTGCGTATCCAGAGAGTAATGCCTACACTAAAAGTATCTGGTGCAAAACTGCTGAATTGAATCAGTCTATTACACCGATTTCTTTTTTTCGAAACTTAAAGTCAAGTCGGTCATTTGCTTGTTCTTGGAACAACCTATAAATGATCCATCTTTCATTTAATTTAACGCTTAAGGTACAGAGCTTAATAAAGGTCAATATTGTGGTAGGATACTCCTAAAATGTTAAACAAGTATTTGGCATGAATCGAAAGCAAAATACCTGCCAAACTGATAATAAATAACAACGAAACTGTTCGACACCTGATCCTTTTTTATCAGTTTGCCCTGTGTTTGCTTTAGTTCCCTTCTTTCCGAAATATGTTTGTTATACTTATGAAAGTTCAAAAATCTGCGCAGTGTTGCAAAGCGTTAACCTGATATTCAACAATTTCCTTTGGTATAGTATTTGACCGCCTCTAAAAACCAAATACCCCATATAAGCTACAATTAAAATTAAGGAGACGCAAAGCTCCATTCTAAAAAGGGCAAATTTTTCGTTTTTCAGCCCTTCCCTTCTCCGCATTTTTCAGCCAATATTTTTGATGTCTTTTTTTAACGGAATTGTTCGCCCGTTTCAATTTCCATTTTGGAAATAAACTTATCTGCTTCCATGAATTTCGTAACCTACATTTTTAGCAGCATAACGAAAAACATGTAGCAAAAGGAATGGGCAAACAGTATTGCCAAATGAGCCACTACTCAGCTTATCGTCATTTTCAGTCTTTATATTCTGATTAAAAACATCCGAAAATATAATAACAATGAAAGAAGCAATTATCCCTTTACAAACCCCATCCATGCCAAAGGCCATTGTCACTTCCCCGTTTGTCCTAAGTTGGTTTAGGCGAGAAGAGGAAGGTACATCAATGATTGCCCAAACTGAAAATAGTCAATTTCTCAAAATCGAAACCGGAAAAAGTAAAGAAGCAGATTCTGTCGAAAACGCACCGGGGCTTGATGGGAATCCATGCAGTTCAACACCTTGTACTGCTTGTAATAACTTGGCCGGAAACCAACTTAAGTTGGCCAGACCCCAAAGAAAACCGAAACCTGTAAGCGGTAATTCTCTCAACATTGTAAATGAATGCGACCTGAATGTTTGGTTAACTGCTTTTTCAGTTGTTGGGGATCGGGACAAAATTGTTGTGAGCTGGGAAACTGTTTACGAGCTTGACAACTTAGGGTTTGAGATTGAAAGGAGCATGGATGGATTTAACTGGTCAAAAGTTGGTTTCGTTGAAGGCCAAGGTTTCACCCTTGAAAAGCAGAAATACACTTTTACGGATTACCACCCATGCCGGGGTTTAAATTATTACCGTCTAAAACAACTGGACTTTGAAGGGGCTTATGGTTATTCAAAAGTTGGCAGTGTAAGTACCAACTCCAGAATCAACTCTTTTGAGGTCTACCCAAACCCCGTCCATGGCAATTTGGATGTTATGGCCACAACCACTTGCCCTGAGGATGCCCACCTTATAATATTTGATTATATGGGTATGGAGGTCTTGCGTACTGCTATGAAACACGACAGAAATATATTACGTACCTCTATAGACCTTTCAGTACTATCTTTTGGTTTTTATCTCATAAAGGTTGACCAGAACACTAAAGGATCGGTCTTAAAAACCTGAAACGCTGCACCTCTATGAATTGGGGTTGTCCATATGCAAGATAAGCGACAAGCCTTGTTCCAAAACAATTATCGATTAATATTAAAATTAGTTCGTTGGTATAGTTTTTGGCAAACCTATAATACTATAAGTATTCAATACGCTTCTATTATTATTTTCAGCACACCAACAAGACTAATTAGCCCATTCTGAATTAGAGATGGGACCAGGTAACTCAAAGCTAAATATTGGCCGTTTCAGGCCGTATGACCTTTAACCAAACCTGTCTCTCTAAATTCATGGACAGTAACCGTTTTATACAACGGCTATTTCTGTTCTTGGAAAAGGTTTTACAACCCTTAGACGAATTTGTTACGGCTATACTATAATTAAAACCCACAATAAAACCGACACCAATTGGCCGTTCATTGAAATTGCAAATGTTATGTAGATTGCCATGGTTAATAAGAAAAGATCAATTACAATTTTGTATTTATTAAGGGGCAAGATCAAAAACAGACCTATTTGGCGAGGGAGCAAACATTAAAGTTTTTTTTTGAAAATAGGTCTTACCCCTCAGTGGTGGACATGAAAGTAAAAGGGACAACCTTTTAAAAATAATCATCAAACAGTGCTTCTAAATAATGACCTACAAGATTGTGCTGAAAATTGCGTATTCGGAGAGTATTTCTTCTATTCGGAAATACCCTCTTTTTTAGGAAGGAAAACGCTTTCTTTTGTTCATGCTTTTTTCAAGACAAGGAAATCACCAGAAAAATATAGAACCCATCCCAGGGGTAATATACCTATCATTTGTTCATAGTTTTATTCGAGACAAGGGCCATTTGCAGGCTAACCATAAACAAGCCCCGCCAGGCTTGGTTTGTTCGGTAGATGCCCTTGTCCTTTTAAAAGAAATGGTATTTATCAAAGGAGATGTCAAAATTATTCCAAATTGCATCAAGTGCCAATTTATTGACCATTTAAATGAAATGGCACAAAGTCACACAGATTTATGGGATGGCCATTAATTAGCATGGAAATATTAAATCTGTCTCAAAATCAAATGTCACAAAAAACTTATTTTGGACGTTGTCTCCTCCCTTTTTATGAAAAATGCAACCACCAAATATTAATTTGGGTGTTCAATTTATTCCGAAGATACGCTGCTTTTTTTCAACAAAAAAAGTTCAATCTATTAAGGGCCATAGGTTTAAATTACAGGTAAATCAAACGGCATATTTAATTAATCTTTTTTCGAATTGTTTTCTTCAATTAAAATAAGGATGCCCTATTGATATTTATGGTTCAGTTTGGCCGGACGTTAATTGCAAGTTGACAAAACGCCGTTCGGCGGGCCAAATTATTACAGGCTCAGGCAGTACAGGTATGACGGCACTTATGAATTCACAGATGTGGTGCAGATAAAGTTTGAGGGTGGCCAAGAAAAAAATTGGCCGTTTTCCCCAATCCTTCCGATGAAGGATTGTTTAAAATCATCATTCCCGAAAACGAGGAGCCAAATATCCCAAACTATATTTATGACTCATCCGGTATGCTGCGGTATGAGACATTTGCGAAAGGCACTGAAGCAAAGGTGGACATAAATGACCTCATAGATGGCCTGTACTTGGTTAGGATCCTTTTGGGCAGAGAGTGGCTGTATGCAATGGTTGTAGTTGATTAAAACCCACATTATCGATGCCCAAGATCAAAACAGCAGAAAAGCCACACAAGTCAACGAGTTTAGTAAATTTAGTGCGATGCATTGGTACAGTATTTGGCCGTAGATGGTAAATATCTATTCCGTACGTTTCGGCACATCAAAAAGAAAAGTTTCACATCTATTTAGCCTTCTTCTTCGCTAAACGTGGATGGCCAAACGAAAATCAATTTAAAGTATATTAACCAGATATCCGGCCTGGATTGCGGACAGCCATGAATGCTCAAAGGCACGGCTTATGTCGTTTCAAACAGGATTAGGGTAAATAATTAGTTCATAAAAAGGTTTTATTAATAACACGGGGGCATGTTGCAAACCCCTGACCGGAAAAATGGTATAACCTCCGAGTTACCACTGGGTGTATGCCATCTATCTCACAGGATTGCAACATGCGTTCCTACTTTAAAACCAATTAAAGGAAATGGAAGACCTGATCCTTTTTATCACAGCCATCGCCGCTCTATTTCTCTTGCACCTCCCAGAACATGAAGGAAAAAAAGAAGGGGAGTTTTGAACATGATCTGGCCAATATTTCAAAATATTAATTTAAATATTTCTTCATATAATAAGATCTTCACTTTTGCTGAATCGCAGTCATACTGCATGGCTGGGCATTTATTTGAAATAAAAACAGGCTAAGAAAAAGAAAATAAAATGGATTTGACTACGGGCTTACCGTATAAATATTTCTTAAAATAAAACACCTATACGCCATTAAACCCTACTTTTCTTCTATGATAGACAGTTCTATATCTTGTGCATTAAAATCAAAAACGGGTTTATCATTCGGCGCAGGTTTATTAATGGCCGTCTCTGTATCTTTAAATATTCCTGAAAATAACTTCTAATCCGTCCTCCTTAAATTTTTTCAGGTAATTCACGGGGGTAATAATATTTGCTATTATATTCAATAAATATTGATAACAACCACGGGAGCAAACAAACAACTTTAGGATTGTGCCTTCTTCTCCAGTAATTGTGTTGACTTTATCATTGTGCCACAGGAACTCAAAAATAATATTGAAAAAATAAGCAAAATGTTTTTTTCATAATTTTTAATTGTGATTTGTGAAGGATAATTAATTACTGTGTAATTTAAATTTGCTTTAATTTTTCCCCTGCCAGTGGGCCAGACAGTTCACCTCGCCTTGAGGCATGAGACTGCTCGGCCCAATGGGATTTTAAGGGCGGCGTCGTCCCGATGCATCCGGGCGACGCCGCCTATAAATCCATGAGGGTACCCGAAAGCCTGTGCCGAATTCACTTCGGTATGAATTCGGGGCACGCTGTCCGGGAGTTGCCAAAAGAGCGACTTTTCCTGCTCCGCATTTTTTAAACATACTTAAATTACACAGTATTAATAAGGCAGGAAAATAATTGCTAATAAAATTCGATTTATTCAATTTATTTCCCAAAAAGAAAGACAGGCTATTTTTACAAATGGGTTGGCAAAAATAAAGTCGATTTTTTTTTAAAAAATTTATTACTTAAATCTTTTCACCAATTCCCTAACGACCAACCGCATATTAGGCGCAGCTGCTTGTGATACAGCCAATACCTCCTCATGGCTTATTTCCCGGATGGCTTCGGGTGGGTATCCCAAGTCTGTAACCAACGACGCTGCAAAAATCCGCATCCCCGCATGCCGTCCCACCAACACTTCCGGGACAGTGGACATACCTGCCAAGTCTGCGCCGATAAGGTGGAGGTAGTTATATTCGGCTGGCGTCTCAAAATTTGGCCCGGGCATGGCTGCATAAACACCGACATGCGCAGTAATTCCATTATTCTTAGCAATAGACAACGCAGCATTCAACATGTCTGGGTCATACGCATGTAACATATCGGGAAAGCGGACGCCAAGCCGATCATCGTTTGGGCCACGCAGTGGATTGTCGGGCAACAAATTGATGTGATCTTTTATAAATACCAAATCGCCCAGTGCGTGCTGCGGGTTAACGCTCCCCGCTGCATTGGACAGAATGAGTTTTTTGACTCCGAGGCTTTTCATTACCCGAATTGGCAGGGTCACCTCCTGCAAAGAATACCCCTCGTAATAATGAAAGCGCCCAGCCATTGCGACCACCGGCACTCCTTCTATTTTTCCAAAAATCAAATGGCCTGCATGTCCCGAAACCGTCGACGCGGGAAAATGCGGAATATCTTTATATGCAATAATTTCCTCCGCCATAATATCTTCTGCCAACTGCCCAAGCCCCGACCCCATGACAATTCCATATTGTGGAATTAATGAAGTCCGTTGGCGGATATATTTTTCAGCTTCTTTTATTTTATTGTATTGCATTGAAAAAAATTAAAAATGCAAAATATTGAATGTAAAATGTAAAAGTGAACCTTCTGTTAACTTCCCCCATTTTACATTCAATATTTTACATTTTACATTTATCATTTATCATTCTTCATTCTTCATCGAGAATACTTTTTACCCGTCCCACTTCCCCTGTATCCAACCGGACTTTTATGCCGTGCGGATGTTGCGGTGATTTAGTTAAAATGCTCTGAACCACGCCAGTGGTCAATTCTCCGTTGCGTTGGTTTTGCTTTTCAACTATTTCTACCAACAAACCAACTTGAATGTTTTTTCGATAATTTCCTTCCATTATTTTTATTATTTAATTTTTCATCACTTGGTTTATTTTCGCAATAATTTTTTCAGCTTTTGTGTACCCATTTGACAACAAATAATAATCTTCCCCTTTTTTAAAAATTACAGTTGGGAAGCCACGCACGCCCATTTCCGCAGAGCGGGCAAAATCTTCCTGCACTACTTTTTTTAATGCCTCCGATTCAAATAATTGCTGAAACTCATTTTTATCTAAATTAAATTGCTCGGCAACAGCCGTAAAAGTAGAGGTAAGATTTGGATTTTTATTTTCAAAATAAAATGCATGCTGTACTGCTTTAAAAAATTCAAACTCTAAAGAAGCATCCATTTGCCGAACTGTTACTACCGCACGGCAAGCAGGCTCTGTGTCGTAAATAATATCTGATGCACTTAAAATGTCATATTGAAAAGGCTGTCCGCTCCTACTACCAACTTCTTCCCAATGATGTTTTAAAAACCCACCGAGGTCCGTCATGGTTTCTGTATTATATGGGCGCAAGCCACCCATCACTAATTCTACATTTATATTTCCGTCCATAGCTGCTGTGACTTTGCTAAATTCTGGTGAAAAGCCATAACACCACGAACACATCGGGTCGCCAAAATAAATTAAGGTGGGTTTTTCTTGTGCCATAGTTTTTATTTGAAAAAGAATTAGAAAAATGAGAACTAATATTTTATTCATCCGAAAATATTTTTATTCAACGATTTCGACACCCTCCAATTCAAACCCTATTTTGGACAGACAAAATGGACGAGGCCAACATCTTGAATGGATACCGATATTATGATGGACATTATCGGCATTTTCCATTTATTTTGATTTATTTCAGAACAAATTCTTAATTTGCTGTATTTGTAAAAAACGGCCTGTAATCTAAATTCTTCAATATGGGATTCAAATCATTTGCAATAATATTATTTTTCCAACTACTTGGGCTACCCCTATTTTCTCAAGGGTTTTACGACCCAATGCACCTTGCTAAAATCGAACTCACTTTTGTAGAAGACGATTGGCAATACCCCCTGCATTATTATCAATCACTGGACAAAGGAGACCGACATATTGGAAAGGCAATTATCGACGGGCAGCCTTTCGACAGCGTTGGGGTTCGTTTCAAAGGGTTTAGTTCTTACAGCCGGAACAATGCTAAAAATCCGCTCAATATCAAACTGGATCACATCATAAAAAAAGCTGATTATCAAGGATTTGAAACCATCAAACTCAGTAATGGGTACCTCGATCCATCTTGGCTGCGGGAAATCTTAGCCTATAAAATCGCCCGCAAATATATGGTCGCCCCACACTCCAATTACGCACAGGTTTTTGTCAATGGAAAATACCACGGCCTTTTTGGAAACACGGAGGATGTCGACGGAAAATTTGCCAAAAGATATTTGCCAGCAGGTAAAGACAATGTCCTCATCAAAGGCAACTCCCCACTTGGCCCCTTCTTGGGAAAACGGTCTTCGCTTGAATATTTAGGGAGTGATACGACGGCCTATTATTCCGCTTATGAAATGAAAAGCGACCATGGCTGGACGGAACTTTTTCAATTGATAGATATATTAAATAACCACCCAGAAAAAATAGAAAGCATCTTGGATATGGACCAGGCTATCTGGATGCTTGCCTTTAATAATGTGCTGGTCAACCTCGATAGTTATTCAGATTTTCAGCAGAATTATTATTTAATCCAAGACGACAATGGTCTATTTAATTTTATTGTTTGGGACGTGAATTTAGCGTTCGATGGGTTGGGAAAACCACAGGGCGTTACCATGCAGCACGACTACGATCCACTGGCCAAACAGCAGGACGCTCGTTTCCCATTAATTAATTTGGTTTTAAATAATCCCACTTACCGTAAAATATATTTTGCTCATTGCCGCACTATTTTAAATGAAAATTTTCTCAATGACTGGTATAAAGATGAAGCTGAAAAATACCGGGCATTAATTAGCGATGCCGTTAAAAAAGATTCTAATTCGGTTTTTAATTTCGAGGCGTTTAATAAAAATTATACAGAAACATTTATCAAAGAAAAACCAAGCCCGTTCCCCTACCCTGGAATTATTGAATTAATGGATGCCCGCAAAGAATTTTTACAAAACCATCCTGCTTATAAAAAAATAGCACCTGCTATTTCTGACGTCAATGCCGTTATTTCAGAAACAGATTCAACAGTTTTGACCATCACGGCAAAAATTTTAAATCCTGAAAAAGCCTATGTCTTTTTCCGAAAAAATAATTCGCAGATTTTTCAAAAAATACCAATGTCTGATAATGGGAAAAATGCAGATGAAAAAGCAGAAGATGGAATTTACAGCGCAGCAATCCCAATTGAAAAGAAAAAAATAGAGTATTATATTTATGCAGAAAATAAAGAGGCTGCCCAATTTTCCCCAGAGCGGGCGGAGCACGAATTTTATACTTTCAAAAAAGAAAAAGAGATGCCGTTTTGAATAAATTCATGGATTCATTGTTTCACAGTTTCACGGTTTCATTGTTGTTGAAAAACCGTGAAACTGTGAAACAATGAATCCATGAACCTTACATCAATCCCCTCTCCTTCATATCCCTTTCCACTATGACGTGGATTTGATCCACTTTCAGGTTCTTACCGATGATTTTCCGGTCTGGATCAAGCACGTATATTTCTGGCGTATTATCGACGAAGTAGGTCGCATAAATGGCACGATTGGTTGGGTCGTGCACATTGTTTTCCCAAGGCATATTGTATCGCTTGATGGCATCCTTCCATTCTTTGTCATCTGTGTTCACCACGATGGCGTAAACATCAACCCCTTTAGGTTTCCATTGGTGGTAAAAATTGACCAATTGAGGTGTCTGTTCTGCACAATGCTCACAGTCGGGGTTCCACATATAGACGATGATGTAGTTGGCCTTGATGTCGTAGATTGACCGCATCTTGCCATCCGGGCCTGCCGCTTGCACATTCACCCCTTTCTGGCCGACGAGGCTTTGGGACATTTCATAAGCACGCAATTGCAAGGCATGGATTTCCGTAGAATCTGACCAAAAAGCCCGGTCGTATGTGAAGTAATTTTGGATCATGTGGACATAGACTGCCTCCGAATCCATCAGCGTAGTCTTGGTCGGCTCGTAGTTCAAGACGATCCAGTTGGCGAAATACTGAAAATACTTGGGTTTGTCGACCACTTGATCCACCAAGAAGCTCGCCGATGATTTGATCGAATCGGGGTTTTGGGCCGTGAGCTCGTTGATATACCGCTTTAGCTTGTTACTGATCACAGGCGTGTTGAGCAGGCGGTCATCATCAAAATTGACATTCGCCCAAAACAGCCTTTTGTATTCATACATAAAAGCTTCGTTATTGATCGAACCGTCTGGGTTGTGGATTGGCTCCAGCACTGGGTTTTGTCCTGCTTCTTTGAAGGCGGTAAACAGCGAAGTTGGGTTTTCCTTGAAAACCTTCTGCAGGTATTCAAACCGCTTTTTGCTGAGTTCATTTTGTTCCTCTTTGACCTGATTGTATTCAGGTGTTCCGGGGGAAAACGCCTTCAACTTGGCTGCAATGCGGTTAAATTCAGGTTGCTGGGAGGTCTCAAACTTGATCGTTTGGTACAAAAGCTGGTTGTCCTTACTGCCTTGTACCTGCATGGCGTTCACCAAGTTGTTCATCTTAGTCTGCATGGTGAAAGTCTGATCATCATCGATCAGCATTTGGATCGTCGTTTTTTTGTCTGGCAACATCAGGAAAAACAAGCCTGGGGTATAAGGCTTATTGCCTTTAAAAACAATTTTCCCACCAACTGCCATCACCGAATCAGCGCGGTAGTACTGGTCGCTGTAGATACCGATCAAAGAGCATTGTCCTCCAGCCAAGCCTTCAATCTCCACCTCAATGTGTGGGTTTTCCAACTTGCGGTTGGGATCAGGAATCTGCGAAGCCAATTTATAGGAAGTTGGAACGCTTGGCGTTTTAACCGAAGTCGCTACCGGCGTAGCGCCGGGTTCGAGTTCAGAGGTTGCGCTTGCAGGCGTGGTTGTTCCGGTATTATCCCCACCACAGGAGCAAAGGAACAACAAGAAAAATAGTGTAAAAACAGTCATGTATTTCATGGAATTCGATTTTTAGGCCGCAAAAATAGGGCGGATTGAAAAGAATTGGGACTTAAACGGGGACATTAAGATTTTGTTTGAAAAGTATGGGCTTTAAAGTGTTGGCAGCCTGGTTTGGTTACCACACAAATTATCATGCTGTTTGCCCAATCAGCAAACAACATTAAACTACCCCTCATCAACTACCCTGCCATTCATATTAGAAAAATCAAGAATTTTTAAAACCGTGTTTTTCAAGCACATCAACAGGTGGGCCGTTCCATGGGTTGGGACGGTTGCCCTGATAGCCAAGGTCGTTGATGCCCATTTCGGTGGTAAAAAAACCAGTGGCGGTGAGGTCCCGCATCCGGTTGAAAAAAGCGGCACCGGGTTCCATGCCCGGTTTTATTTTATTAGGGTAGGCAATATCTTCCACCAACTCAATTTGCTGGCTGGAAGAACAATCTTTGAAAGGTTTTTCAAAACGCCGGAGGCATTCCGTATCCAACCACCGCAGGCCGCCCCGCATGGGCAGTTGGTGATGTTCCATATCTTTTACAATAAATTCTATGAACGCAGGCACATCCGCATCGGAGGCGCTGCCGGAAGTCTCGTCCGCAGGGATGATAATATCTGCGAGGATGGTAATCGTAGCCATTTCATGTTCATCGAAAAATGTTTCGCTCAGCAAGCGCCTGTCCCGCTCAATTTCGAAGGCTTCCCGGCCTGCTTCGATCACTTCAAATCCCGCTTCTGTAGCTGGTGCTTCCGCAGTTTCTGGTTGGCAGGATTCCCAAAGAAGGCTGGTCGAGACGGTGCCAACACCGATGAATTGGAGATATTTTCTTCTGTTCATTTTTTTGAAATGGTGATGAGGCGGTAAAGATGGGGTTTGTAATTGATTTGGCAAAATCGAAAACAAGGATCATTTCCCAATTACCTCACCTTGTTTTATGCAATAAAAAAAAGCCCTTTAAAAATAATGATCTCTAAAGGGCTTTGCATTGCATGAATGCCAAATTTATTTCATCCCATTTTCTTCACGGGGCAACTATTTATCCCAAATGGAGCATACAGCGGGCAGAAGCTAACCAAACTGGTCAGCAAAAAAACAGCCCCGAACACCAACAAAACGACGCCTAACGTCCCGGTGACAGTTCCCGTAAAATATAAAGCGGCAAAAATAATGGCCAAAATGACCCGGATGATGCGGTCGGCAGAGCCCATGTTCTTTTTCATGACGGTGAGATTTTTAGTTAAACAATTTTTCAAACAACCTAACCGCACCAAATAGGATGGCGAAACAGATCAGGCAAACAAGGAGGAATTTTAGTGCTTTGGATTTCATTTCCTTTTGTTTACAACAAAGATGCAGCCGCCATCCAGCCAAAGGCAGTAACCGCAGTCACCACGTCATAAAATTTCTATCCCGTTGGGGTGCTGTTTTACCAATTTTTCTTTTTCCAGCTTTTTCATCACCCGGCTGATGACCTCCCGGGCGCTGCCCATTTCCCGGGCTATCTGATGATGACGGAGATCGAGAAACCGGCTGTTCAACACTTCGGATTTTTCGGTCAAATAATCCATCAGGCGTTTGTCCATTTTTTCAAAAAGGAGTTGGTGGATGGTGTGCAGCAGGTCGTCATAGCGTTGGTTGAATTGCTGGAAAAACAGCTCGTTCAATTTTGGGTAGGTGCGCACCCATTGGTTCACATCTGCAACGGGCAACAGTAGTGTCTCCGTGTCTTCCTCAGCCACAGCCCGCACTCGACTAGGCGCATTCCACAAGCCTGCCGAAAAAGACATTACACAACTCTCCGTTGGTTCGATGTAATACAACAACAATTCCTTATCGTCATGACTGCTGAACACTTTGATGCTGCCTTCCAAGACAATGGGTATGACTTTGATGTACTGCCCTTCCCGCAGGATTTCCGTTCCAGCGGGGATGTTTTGCAGAATGCCTTTTTCCAAAATTTCACGGCGGAGTTCGAAGGGGAGGGGCGGGAGTTTGCGTTCAATCGCTTCCATGTTTGTCAGTCTTTTTTAAAAAAATATAAAGGTATTGGAAACGGAACACATAATTTTCTTTTCAGCGGCCTGAGCGTATTCCACCTAACTTTGCTGCCCCAAAATGCAGTTTGACACATGGAACCTATTTTTTGTCCATGCATAAATTGTTGGCATTAAAGAAAATGACCATTCAGTTGCAGTTCAAAATAAGCGGTGGCAGTTTATTCCTGTGACTCAGAACCACAATACTCTCTACTTACCGGTATTCAAGCGTTTTTTTTCTTCTATTTTTGCCTACCGCTACGTTGGATTAATGCATTGCGCCAAAGGTGGATTAGCGCAATGCGGAAAAACGGGCGTTACCACCAATTTGAAAAATGACAATTGACATCGAAAAATATCTTATTCCGACAGACAAGTTCGACCTTACTAAGATTCTCTCGACCTGGACTTGGCTGACTGGCGACAAATCAATTGTTGCGTTGACAAAATCTGGTGACGCATTACTTAAAGACACCAGTGGACATTTATATTTCCTTGACGTTGGCGGTGGGACAATTGAATTAAAAGCTAATGATTACCACGACTTCTTCGACAATAAATTAAGTTATGAGTTGACAGAAGAATTACTACTTCCCGCGGTGGTTGACAAATTGGAACAGCACGGAATTATACTTAAGTCTGGACAGGTCTATTCTTACACTTTACTTCCAATCATGGGCGGAAATTACGATGAAAATAATATGTTTGCCTTAGACCTTTATGAACATTATAATCTGACAGGCGACATTCATTTTCAAATAAAAAACACACCTGACGGAACGAAGGTTGAAATTAGAGTGGAATAACAAACTGGTGGTAACACGGGTTTTGCGTTAGTGGGCGGACAGTGTGAATGAAACATTGAGCAATTAATAAACTTTGGTGCTGGTAGAAAGTTTTCGGTTTCAAAAGCCCACCAACGCAAAGCCCGAAACCGTTAGCCGCAAGTTTAAAGGAACATAATCACACATTAGAAAAGATACTAACTGAAAATGGAATTATTATATATTTGGATTGAGAACTTTAGAAATATTGTCGAAAGTGGCTTTAATTTCTCGAGTCAAGGACGATTTGAATTCAATAAAGAAAAATTAGAACTATCCTTTAATCAAAATGCAAATTTTATTTCTGATTTTTTCCATAAAAATATTACTAATATAACTGGAATAGTCGGTCGCAATGGTACCGGCAAATCTAATATTTTGGAGCTAATTAACTATATGTTCCGCAACGCAAATACAGCAGGATTATCCCCATTCTTTTTTTTAATCGAAGAAAACAAGGTAATTAAGTGTTATACATATTCAATGCGGGCGCAAATAAAGGATAACAGTGGATTGAATATTAAATTCATCGAATATAACGGAGTTCATTCGGGATTTACAAATATTTATTTTTCTAATGTTTTTGATAATCGTAAAAACTACTTTGCTGATGAGATATTAGATTTATCAACTAATAAATTCGGCTGGAATAAATACGGAGAAAATATACATAGTTTTCAACAAAGAGAAATTAGAAATCAGATTAGATTCATAAGCAGTAGATATTTCAATAAGATTAAAAACGAAGACCTTAGGATTCCACAAGAGATTATTTTGTCATCTCCTCTTTGGGTCAACCTTAAAAATAAAACTCAAAAAGTTGAGCGTAAGTATGGCGTAATAGGACTTAATGAATTATTTAGAAAATATCAACCTCGCTTCCGTGATGCCAAGAGCGATAGAAGTTTTCATTACTTTACAAGTTTCTTAATATTTATAAACACATTTTTCAACCCTATTGGAGAGTATACTGATGAAGAACAGTATCAACTTGGAAGAAGCCATTATCATTTAGATAATCAACAAATTGAAGATTTAAATTTTATTATAAAAGAAATTCTATATGGTGAATTTGATATAAGAGAATTACATTATTTTATAATATCAACCTTTAGTGACTTTCTTCAAAATAATATTCAAAGGAGTAAACCTTTGGTACAATTTCTTAAAAACGAACTAAATGAATCTTTTAATGAAGGCTTAATAATGAGCAAAAAGTCAAAAGGTTCTCATTCCAAAGGTAGACTTGAATTTACAATCAATTTCAACAATAAATCGAGCAGTAATTTTTTAAAAGCTTATTTTGATGCTACTGGTGATATAACCCTATATAATTTTGAATGGGGTGGTATTAGTTCTGGAGAGAAAGCATTTTTAAGTTTATTTAGTCGGTTTCATTCTATTATTAGAAGGGTTAGGCAAAAGAATGTATTGATTTGCATCGATGAAGGTGATTTGTATTTTCATCCAAAATGGCAAAAAGAGTTTTTATTCTATTTAATTAATGTGTTACCAGAAATATTTGGGGATAGAAAACTTCAAATAATATTATCTACACATTCACCTTTTCTAGTGTCAGATTTACCTAAACCATCATTAATTTTTCTAGATGTAGACGAATTTGGAATCTGCTCTGTAAAAAATGCAAATGAAGTAGACGTAGAAACTTTTGGAGGGAATATACACACATTATATACAAAAACATTTTTTCTTGAAGATGGTACTATTAGTGAATTTGCTTATAATAAGCTAATTGAGCTGCAAAAATTAATCAAAGAGAATAAATCCTCCTCCAACATCCAAAAAATTATTAACCTTATTGGAGAACCAATACTTAAGAATCAATTTGAAAAATCTTTGGGAAAATAAGTATGATTCAAATAAAAAATGGAAAAAACAATATTTCTCTGAGCAGCCTTGCTTTGGCACATTTTGAGAAACTTAACTTTAAGACAAATAAGAAAAATCTTTTAAAGTATTCTTCATTAAACTTATTGTCTGAAAGAATAAAAGGATTTCGCCTAAAACTTGAAAAACAAAAAAAGGATTTTTTTCTAGTTTGGGAAAAGAACGATTATGAGTTCATGAGAAAGATTTTTTTAACTAAGCCTTCTGATTTTCCTTCCTTAATTGATGAAATTAATTTACAGCTTCTTTCAAAGAAATTAACAATTGATGAAATAAAAGTAGATTTAGAAGATATTTTTCGATACGATAACTGGAGAGGAACTCTTAAATGTAAATGGTTATTTGAGCAAATAAATGTATTTGTTTGTCCATACTGTAACGCAGAAGAGGTATACAAAACAGATGATAAATTGTTTGTGGAATTTGACCATTTTTATCCTCAAGGAGAATATCCTTACCTCGCTTTGTCTTTCTATAATCTTATACCAAGTTGTCATCACTGTAACTCTACAAGTAAAGGTTATAAGCCTTTTTGTATCACTTCTCATTTACATCCGTATTTAGACAATTACAATGAAATTGCACATTTTGACATTGACAAAAAACTGATAAAATATTCAGACCCATTTGACATTATAATTAATAATATACGCCCAGCAGACAATGCCCGCCTTATAAAATACAATCTAGATTTTGAATTAAACACACGTTATAATCGACCTAAAAACAAAGAAAAAGTTCGTATTCTAAAAGAAAAAAGAGACGAGTACTCTGATTCTCAAATTGAAGAAATTGTAAAATCGGATTTGTTACCAAATATCACAAATAGGGATGAATGTATCAGAGCGCTTTTTGATGTTATTGATGAAAATGAGATAATAAATAAAGAATATGGTAAATTCCAAAGAGATTTTTTAATAAATTTTGGACTTATCACATAATGAGATAAAAAAACCAGCGTACAACACGATATATAAAACATTTGGCGGAAAGTGCTAATTTTAAGGGCAGTACATTTAATAAACTTTGTAACGGGTTGATAGGAAATCGCTTTGAAATGCCAAACGTTTCATATACCCATCCGTTAGCCGCAGGGTTTTAACCCGTCCTACGGATTTTTTTTTGCAAAACTCACATCACCACCACTTTCCGAACTAAAATCCCACCCTCTGAAATGACCTGCAACTGATAAACACCCCTTGCCAAGCCGCTCAGGTCAATCTCGATTTTTTGCATTCCAGCGGTAAAGCTTCTTTGCCATGATTTGATCTCTTGGCCTGCTAAGTTTTGCAGAATAAAAACGGATTCCCCACTTTCCTTTGCTAGCCATTCCACTACTGTCCAGTTAGAAGCAGGGTTTGGATAAATCTCCATTTTTTCAAAAAAATCGTTCTCGCTCACAGCATTGACCTTGGGATAAAACGACACATTCAACACCTTGTGCTCTCCTTGTTCAAGGTCAAAAACAGGCGTCTGCCCACTGGCTTGCAGACCAGTTCCTGCGTCTAAATCCAGCCCCGTCGGGGTGCTGAGAAAATGCAGGTAAAACAGTTTGGTTGGTAAAAAATCAAATCTATATGTGCCTTGACTACTGGTATTTTGCACAGCCAAAAGCGTCGTGTCGGTGGCATCGTAGAGGAGGACGGTCACATTCTCCAAAGGCTCCTCATTTAGGTCGTAAAAATTGTTGTGGTTTTCATCCAGCCACACTTCCCCGCGGACGGACGCCGTGTTGGTTACAGGGTAAAGTTGCCGCTGCGGGACGATGTCCTTGGTAATTCGTTCATGGCTCCAGGAGAAGGCAATTTCAGCTCCGCCAGCCAGTTCCATGTACTCGATGCGGATGGGATAGCGCTGACCTTTTTCCATGAAAAATGTACCGCTGTGCTCGATGGGCGGCTGCGGTTCGAAATGGTCGATGACCTGCTCATCGTTGATCCATAGGCTGGCGCCATCGTCGGAACGGATATAAAAGGTGTATTCCCCCGCAAACAGCGCTTGTATTTCGCCCACCCAACGGACGGTGAAAAAATCGTCGGGGACAATATTTGCCGCAGGCGAACCGCCCCCCCAATTGTAGTTGATCACACTGTCCACGCGGCTCATTACGGGCACGCCGTCGAGGTCGAGTTCGGGGTCGTTGAAATACTCGCCATAGAGGCCGATGCCGGTGCCGAGCGGGATTTCCTCATATTGCACTTCGAGGGCGAGGCCGTTCTCTGGTGTTTGGAACGATTGGATGCGGTTGGTGTCGCTGTCGCTCCATTTTTCAAAATAAAAAAGGGAAAGGGAGTCGGTAAAAAAATCCGGTGCTTCGATGGTGCGCTCAATGCCGATCATGCTCTCAAACGAGTAGGGCAATGGGCGCACCAACCCGTCCACGTTGACCAACAGGCTGTCGGGGCCCGTCAGGTCAACGATGGCGAGTTCGGGAAAAATTTCTGTGTAAACTGTTTGGGAGAGACCTTCACTATCAGTTGCCGTAAGATAGACCCTGTACCAGACGTCTGGGTCGGTTTCCGTAAATGTCGGCACTACCCACTGGCCGTTTGCAATGCCCGGAGTCGGATCCAGGACAGGGTGCGTGTGGTCATCGTGGTGCCAGTCAATTTTCCAAGTAAGAGCACTGGTGGGGACGGCCCCATCCTCGAGGTCGGTAGCGTAACCTTGAAACTGTAAATGATCGCCCGCCCGGAACGAGCTGCCCGCAATGGGCAATTCAATCACAGGCTGCGGACGGTGATTGGAGGTGACGGAAAGAATGGCCACATCGCTGGTATCGCTACCCTCGCTGTTCGAGGCGATGCAGCGCAGCAAGCGGCCATTTTCCGACAGGGAAATATTCGTTAGATGTAAAATACTGGATGTGTCGTTTGGCAAATCAATGCCATCCATTTGCCATTGAAAAACAAGAGGTTGCGACCCGAACGCAGCTATTTGAAAAAAGGCATCCTCGCCTTCTGGCACCAGCACATCGTTGGGCTGCACCGCAATGAAAGGTGCTCCGCTCCCAGTGTAAAACACCCGCCAAAGTGAGCCGTTGTTGGTGCTGGTATTGTCCACTTGCGAGCCACCGCCCAATCCTGCCCGGGCAAGGTAGTAGAGATCACCCGTCTCGTGGTCGGTGTGGATGACCAAGGGGCGTTCGATGTTGGTGGCGAAATCCCCCATGCGTTGCCCGGTCGCAGGATCAAGCATTTGGATGGTGCCGTTGCAGTAGTCAGCAAAGAAAAATTTGCCCTCATATTCATTCGGGAATTGCGCTGTTTCAGGGCCGTAGAACGCTGCCCCGACGATGGCACATCCTTCGTCGTGTGGATAAAAGAAGAAAGGGTCTTGGTAATCGGCGGGTGGGTTTTGGCCAATCGGCAACGGCCCTTCCACTTCCTTCCAGCCATAGTTTTTCCCCGGTAAAATATCGTTTACCTCCTCGAATTCCCCGCCACCGACATCGCAGACGAAAATGCGCCCGGTTGCTTCCTCCTTTGTCATGGAAAACGGGTTGCGGAAGCCATAGCTGTAAATCGCCCTGTTTAGGCCATCGAGGGTATCGTAAAATGGGTTGTCATCGGGGATCGAGCCGTCCTCGTTGAGGCGGATAATTTTACCAAATAAATTGTCGAGCTTTTGGGAATTGCTGGATTTGGCGCCGTCGCCCATGGCGAGGTAAAGTTTACCATCCTCGCCAAACAGCATCGCACCGCCATTGTGGATAGTGCCATTGAGTTGGCCAAAATCCAGCAGAACCTCTTCGCTTCCTGGCACCGCAAAATTGCCATTGGCAGTGAAGCGGCTGAGGCGGTTGTGGTTTTCGCCCGGCACAGTGTAGTAGAGGTAAACGAACGGGTGGCTGTCCATGTCCGGGTGCAAAGCGATGCCGAGCAGGCCCCGCTCGTTAAAATCGTCCACGACGAGGGTGACGAACGGGTCGGGCTGCATTTCACCATTTTCAATAATCTTGACTTGGCCATGTTTTTCAACAATCCAGATGCGGCCGTGGTGGTCGATGGTCATGCCAACGGGGTTGAGGTTGTCGGCGATGCGTTCGGCAGCGAAGCCGTCGGGGAGTTGGACGGATTGGGCGGTCAGCAGCCCACTTAAAAGTAGTAGAAGAAGGACGTAGAGGTTTTGGATTCTCATAGAAATGAGGGTTTGATTTTTTGCCCAACTAAGGCAGGGTTTGAGCCCTGCCTTAGTTGCGTTCCAAAGAGATTTATGATGTATGATTAGGAGTGTTAAGAGAATTTTTTTGACGCTGATTTTTATGATTCTTATGATTGATTTG
This sequence comes from Saprospiraceae bacterium, assembly GCA_041392505.1. Classification (GTDB taxonomy): domain Bacteria; phylum Bacteroidota; class Bacteroidia; order Chitinophagales; family Saprospiraceae; genus UBA6168. The sequence goes on from JAWKLX010000051.1 coordinate 42,190, forward strand.
TGCCGCCGGGGACGGCTGTTTGTCATAAAAAATCATAAAAATCAGCGTTATCAGCGTCGAAAAACAAGCGTCAACATTTCTCTTAACACCCCTAATGGAGGATCAACGATTTTTGATTTTTAGAAATGAAACCCGTACCCAAAAAACACCGCCTGCATGCCCATCAAGCTGAGGCTTGCCAGTCCGACGCCCAGCAGGATGAAAACAAATGGCAGATAGACCAGCGCCTTCACCAATTTGTGGTCCCAGCCGAGGTAGTGCATGAGCGGCAACAGCATGAATGCCAAGCACAAACCGAAGAAGGAAATTTGGAACATGTAAACACAAGCGATGGCAAACACCAACCCGGTCAGCACTTCAAATGCCTGTACGGGCCAAGTATCCGGGTGGCTTTTGTTGATGAGTTTTTGCCAACCCTCTTTCACGTTTTTCACAAAACCGAGCGACTTTTTGCCAGCGGCATGTTCTTGTTGTTTTACATCGCCCGTCACGAGAAAGATGGCTTTTCCAGAAATCATGTAAGCCAACACGCCGAGGGACGAAAGTGGCCCGAGGGCTGCGTAGAGTGCCGTGCTGTGGCTCAAAAATTTGAAGAGTTTCCACGGGGTTTTGGCCATGGCCAAAATAAAACAAAGCACCGGCGCAAAGAAGGTCAACATGGTGATGGCAAAAAAATCACCACTGTAGATGGTCGAAAATTTTTCGTGCAGCACCATCACTGGGTAGACGAATTCGTGGCCGGCGAGGGCAAAGGTCAAGTCCTGTTGTTTTCCAAAAAAATACGGCAACAGTAGGTTGGCATTGACCATAAATAAAAAGTAAACAAGGGTCAGTGGGAGGTTCAGGGTCGGGAAAAGGATGTCAAATTTTTCCGTCCACGTAATGTTTTTGGCTTTCAGCAGCCACTTCATTTTTTTACTTAAAAATTCGCTCGTGCCACGTGTCCATTTCATGTGGCGGATGCGGAAAGACCTTACTGTATCGGGAAAGTCCTCGAAGCAAACGACATCTTCCACGAAGCGGCCCCGGTAGCCGAGTTCCCTCGCCTCGATGGCAAAACCCAAGTCTTCACTCACGATGTCGGGGAAGCCGCCGATCTCTTCCCACACCTTGCGCCGCAACAATGCCCCGTGGCCGAGGAACATGACGAAGCCAAAGTCGTTGCGGAGCGGTTGGTACCATTTCCAGTGGATGTCGATGCCTACGCCGAGGGCTTTGCCGAGTTCGGATTTCACGTTGGGGTTCGCCCGGTGGTTGGCCTGCACAAAACCGACCTTCGGATCGGCTTCCATGACAGGTACCAATTTGCTGAGAAAATCAGGCGGCATGATTTCGTCGGCATCGGCAATGGCGAAATAAGGTTCCTTAGTAGCGAAATTGGCCAAGCCATGGTTCATGTTGCCTGCCTTAAAAGCCACCCGGTCGGATCGGCGCACCACTTTTACTTTTTTAGGGAAACGGGCTGCAAAGTCATCCACAATCTGCATGTACTCAGGGGCAGTGCTATCGTCGAGAATATAGACGGTGAAATTGGGGTAGTCTTGCTGGACGCAAGAGAGGACACTTTCCTCCAAAAAATCATTGTACGTCGTATAAAGCAGGGCAACTGCCGGATGACGGAGGAGGGTTGTTTTGGTGAGTGCCCTTTCCGGTTTTGCCGAAAAATATTTGTGGATATAAGCAAACGTGATCACCCCTAAATTGTAAAAACCATACAACCAAGCAAAATCAATAAAGATGATAAAAGTGAACAACGCCCACCAACTGCCCGTGCTGTAACTGGCATCCAATAGCGCCCACAAACGAGGTTGAAACCAGACCAAGGAAAGCACCCATGCACCAAAAATGCTGACGTAGAGCCAAGGTTTGGGATCATTGGAAAGCAAGGCTTTGGCCTCTTGTTTTTCAAAGTTTTTAATCAGGCCGAGCGCCGGCCGTGCTGGCATTTCCAGAGCGGGGTTTGCGGCCTGGAAATTTTGTTTGTTACTTTGCAACATAATTTCTTTTTTAAGTTATTATTGACTTTCAGGCCAGCGTTGCAGCGCTGGTCTGATTTTGTTTTAATTGGTATGGAACCGAATATTCCCCTTGGGCCAATGTTGCAGCACCGGCCCTGGATTGGCATCCAGTCCTTCATTCAAAAACCGTAATTGTAAATTTTCAGTAGAGGAAAAAACTCGGTTGACAGCCAAAGGAAGAATTTCGGCGGTCAGCCAATTAGGCGATAACTAAAAAAGCGGCGGTAGTTCAAAGTATGTTTGTTATTTCGGATTTCGGATTTCGGATTTCGGAAATAGCACCTTGGGATTTCCCCGAATTTACCGGCTACTATCCCCATTGCAAACTGAGAACTGCAAACTGAGAACTGAGAACTGAGAACTGCGAACTACCTCTCCATCCGGACCTTCAAGCCCGCAGCAAACACAGTGGATTGATCGAAAATCCCATCTTCGTGATTGATGGCCAATTGCCCCCAAACGATTTTGCTAAAAGGGATCAGGGCAATGGCATAGCCCCCCGAAATCTGGTCTTTTACGCCTTCGATATTGAGGTTTGGTTTTCCATAAAAACCACCAATCGTCAGCTCAAAACCCTTTGGGTGGCGGAGTTTTGCAGCCAACAATGCCCGGTGCTGTGGATTGGGATTGACCCCGTCTCTAGTATAGAAGTAAGAAGGCTCCAAGGAAAATATTTTTCCCAGCGGCACATACATGCTGGTGTATCCGTACCATTCCGTTGGCAGGTCGGAAGAGAAACCTGCAAAACCACCAACACGGATGTTGAAGGCGCTACGGGTATAAAACACCTGCTCCGCTTTGACCAATTGTTGGTCGTTGCGATAATCAAAAAACCGCCTGCCCACTTCCAACCGGGAGGCAAATTTGCTGTTCCATCCAGCAAAACTGCCGACCCACGCAGCGGGCACTTCGTTGCGCCGGGTCACGAAATCGATATTGTCGAGCGAAAGAGTATTGTCATAACGGGCATACACCGTGTATTTGGGGTCGAACTGGTAGGAGGCTTGCAGTATCCGGAGGCCATAGCGTTGGTCGCCACCTACATTGGAATAGCCGCCCCAAGCGTCAAACTCCAATACAGATGCCTCGGTGCGCAGACGGTCAAGCAGTTCTTGTGCAGTCTTATTGTTAGGATCGATGGACAATGCTTCTGACAAAGCCTTGCGGGCATTTTTGATCTCATCCTTCAAAATATAAGCCTGCCCCAAGCCCATGAAATAGGAAGATTGCTCAGGGAATTGTTTTACTAAATCTTTAAACACTTTAGCAGCGGCAGTCCCGTTTCCAGCAATCAGGTAGGTATGGCCCAAGCCATTCCTCGCTTCCACACTGCCGGGCTGCACCCGCTGCGCCTTCGAAAAAGGGTACAGGGCTTTAGGAGTGTCCCCCGACCAGGCATAAGCATACCCCAGGCCGATCAGGGCGTCGTGGTTGTCCGGGTCATTTTCGAGTACCTTTTGAAACCCTTGAATGGCCAGTGCATATTGCTTGCCCCAAGCGTGATTGTGCGCTCGCAGCAATTGGGCAGGCTGAAAATCTGGGTGCTGTTGCACCAGTGCCGCTAATTGCGTTTCAGCAGCTTGGTGCTGACCACTGATAGCCAAATGGCGGGCTGCCTCCAGCTCTGCATATTGCGCTTGGCCTTTGAACGGCAGGCAACATACCAGCACTACAAAAACCAAGTTTACTGGAAATAACTTGGCGCTCGAAAAAAAGTGCAGCTTAGGCGGCTTGCCCCATTTTTTGGTTGGTGAAATAGTTTTTTTCATAGATATCATCGGTTTAGATTATCATGGAAATTTTGAGTTTAAAGTTTTATCCTACATTATTCTCATAGGGCTTACCCTATGCGAGTATATTTCGCTCTTTCAGAACTTCAAGGGTTCCTTTAAAGTAGATGCAAAGCCTTTTTTTTAAATAATCGATGGAATATCACTGTTGTACTCCAATGTTCGATGCGACAAACCTAAGCCGGAAAAAAACCCAATCTTAATATTCTACGCCGAACTGGAACAATTCAAACCCGAACTGGGCAAGATGCCCGTTTGGCATTTCTGAATGCCTACCCAACCTCTCTATATTTGCCGCATCGATTATTGAAGCTAACGGCCAGTAGCCAGAGTGCCACTAAAATGTGGCCTCAGATAGCTGGCTTTTCCTAAAACATGCAAGTAAAAATCATCAACAAATCGGCCCACCCGCTGCCCAAATATGAAACCACCGGTAGTGCAGGCATGGATTTACGGGCAAACACCACTGAACCCATCACCCTCCAATCATTGGAGCGGACGATCATCCCAACTGGGCTTTTCATCGAACTACCCATTAGTTTTGAAGCTCAAATACGGCCACGTAGCGGGCTGTCCATCAAAAAAGGTTTATCGCTGGTCAATTCACCGGGCACCATCGATAGTGACTACCGCGGCGAAATCGGCATCATCATGGTCAACTTGTCGAACGAGGCACAAACCATCGAACCGGGTGAGCGCATCGCTCAAATGGTCATTGCGAAATATGAACAGGTGAAACTGGAAGAAGTGGCCATCCTTTCGGAGACGGACCGCGGCGCCGGAGGTTTTGGTAGCACCGGGAAGTAGTGCTGAGTGCTGAGAGCCAAGTGCTTTACGCAGCACTCAGCACTCAAAACTAAGGTATAAAATTTGACAAGGCAGCTATATGCTTCGATACAATCATATCTTTTGGGTGAAATTGGCGATGTCCTTTTGCCTTGTTTTTTTTCTAAAAAATGGGCTGATCGGACAGGCATGGATCATCGAAACACCATCCGGCAAATTGTCTACTTGGATCATCCAACGGCAACAAGCGCAGCCGCAAAAGGCCGAGCTGTTTTTTCTGAACCAGACAGGCCAACCTGTTTTTTTCGATGAGTATGACTCCAACGATAATTATTTGGAATTTATCAGCCCAAAGGGTCTGCGGGTCATTACCCGGAAAAAGATTTCGGATAACGTGCTGAGTTTAAAAAACAATCCAGCGGTGAAAGATGCCGTAAAATGGGAAGTTGATTTTTTTGACTACCTAAACAATTTGGATTTTATAGAAACTGGAAATTATCTGGTTACGTGGCATTTAAAAACATCAAAAGGGAAATTGTCGACAGAGCCAGTTGTATTTTATTTTGAAAATAAAACCAATTAAGTAACGATGAAAGAATAACTTCCCCATTTGGACGGTCTCTTTTGCCCTTATTTTTTTCTTTAAAATCAGTCATAGTATCAACAATACTCCTTCTTTTAAAGAAAATCTAAGACCAAAATAAACTCGTCGAAATGAGGAACTTATTTTTTCATCGTTACTAAAAAATAAAATGGTAGGTGATCGAATCAAAACCATTCACCACTTACCATTCACCATTAAAAAGATGAAAATCATCATACCAATGGCCGGACGGGGTTCACGCCTTCGGCCACATACTTTGACCACTCCTAAGCCACTCGTTCCCGTTGCGGGTAAAGCCATGGTGCAGCGCATCGTCGAAGACCTCGCCCGCGGCTACGATGGGCAATTGGAGGAGGTGGCCTTTATCATCGGCGACTTCGGCCCAGAGGTGGAGGAAGCCCTAATTCAGATCGCCGAGCAACTAGGCGCCCGAGGGAAAATCTATTACCAAGACAAACCGCTTGGTGTGGCTCATGCCATCCTGTGTGCTAAGGAGAGTTTGAGCGGCAATGTTTTCATCGCCTTTTCCGACACTTTGTTTAAGGCGGATTTTCAATTTGACAAAAACCAGGATGGGGTGATTTGGGTGAAAACCGTCGAAGACCCATCGTCTTTTGGGGTGGTCAAAACCAACGGGCAACAGATCATTACCGATTTCGTTGAAAAGTCGCCTGTGTTCGTTTCCGATTTGGCGATCGTTGGGCTGTATTATTTCAACAAAGGAGAGTTCCTCCGGGATCAAATTCAGTCGTTGATTGATAATAATATCAAGGACAAAGGCGAGTTCCAGATCACGTCGGTGCTGGAAAACATGAAAAATGCTGGTTACCAGTTCAAAGCCCAAAACATTGACGAATGGCTCGACTGTGGCAACAAGCAAAACATTGTGGACACCAATAAGCGAATGTTGCAATTGAAGCAAGGGGTTGAAAAACTGGTGGCTGACTCAGCAGTGATAGAAAACTCCGTAGTGATCGAACCCAGCTACATTGGTGAGCAGGTCAGGATTTCCAATTCTGTCATCGGCCCCTACGCTTCGATCGGACACGGCTCCGTCGTTGAAAACTCTAACATCAAAAACAGCGTTATACAAAACGACACCATCGTCACCAACGCCATGTTCGACAATTCGATGATCGGCAACCACGTTAAGTACTACGGACATATTTCCGACATCAGCATTGGCGATTACACGGAATTTAAAGAATGACATTAATGGTGAATGGTGAGCGGTGAATGGTAAATTTCTACCCATTTACCATTCACCATTTACCATTCACCATCAATACCATGTTAAAAAATCTTCTTCCCCTCCTGCTCCTTTTTTTCAGTTTATCCTTACTTGCCCAAGCGGGCAAAACGACGGAAGCCGATATGGAATTGGAAGCTGTTTTTATAGAAGGCAACCGGGAAAAATTGCTCAGCAATTGGGACAAGGCCATTGAGAAATTTGAGGAGGTGCTGGCAAAAGACCGTACCAACGCAGCTGCTGCCTATGAAATGGCCCGGGTGTACGAAGCCAAAAAAGACCTCGAAAATGCAGAGAAATATGCGACCAAAGCGGTGGATTGGGAAGGGTCGAATGAATGGTTTCGGATGTATTTAGCAGAGGTTTACCAACAGAACAACAAAGATATTTTGGCAGCGCAGCAATACGAGGAGTTGGTCAAAATGTACCCTTATAATGAAGATTATTACCGGAAATGGGCCTATTTCCTCGTACGTGGCAGCCAGCCCGAAGCAGCCATCAACGTGTACAACCAACTCGAACAGAAGGTCGGCATCCACGAAGAAGTCGTCCGACACAAGCACACCCTGTATATGGGCATGGGCAACACTAAAATGGCGGCTTCAGAATTGGAAAGGCTGATTGAGAAATTTCCCAACAACACTTCCTATTGGCACCTACTCGGTACTTTTTATGAGCAAGTCGACGAAAAAGCCAAGGCCAAAGATGTTTATAAAAAAATATTGGCAATCAACCCAGACGATGCCCGTGCCCAAATCGCCCTGGCGGAAGGGGCCAAAGGCAATGACGACGTGCTTTTCCTCAACTCGCTAAAGCCCGTTTTTGAAGACCCCAAAACGGATATCGATACCAAGATCAAGGAGATATTCCCCTACGTAAATGAATTGGCTTCCTCTGGCGACAAAAACCTCGGCAATACCTTATTGGCTCTCACTTCGCTGCTCGAAACCGTCCATTCCAGCGATGCAAAAGCCCATTCTGTTTTAGCAGATGTGCTTTATTACACCGGACAAACTGACCGGGCACTGGAGCAGTACCGAAAGACCCTCGAAATTGATGACACCAAATGGGCCGTTTGGGAACAGATGCTCTACATCTATGTGGACAAAAAAGATTATGACAACCTGGTAAAAGCATCGGAGGATGCCCTCGACATTTTCCCCAACCAATCCACGGCCTACTATTTGAACGGCGCAGGCCTGAACGGAAAGGGTGATTACCAAGGGGCGCTCAGTTCCTTGCAACAGGCGCTCATCATGTCGAGCCGCAATCCCCGCCTGCGCTACGACGTGCTGAACGAAACGGGCAAGTCTTATTTCTTTTTAAAGCAATATGCCAAATCCGATAATGCGTTTGAAGAGGCCCTAAAAATAAACGGCAACGACCCCGTTATCTTAAAAAATTACAGCTATTACCTCGCCGCCCGAGGTGAACAGCTCGACAAAGCCAAAGACCTCGCTACCCAACTCAACAAATCCGCACCGAACCACCCCATCAGCCTCGATGCCATGGCTTTTGTTTTGTACAAAAGGAAGGATTATAGCAATGCCAAGCAGTGGCTGGACAAAGCACTCCAAAGCGGTGGCAACGAAGACCCCACCATCCTCGAACACTATGGCGATGTGCTGTACCAATTGGGGAATACGACGGAAGCTATCCAGTATTGGCAACTGGCTTTGGACAAGGGCGGCGATTCAGAATTTTTGGAAAGAAAAGTGAAAGAAGGGAAAATGGTGGAGTGAGCAATAAAAATGAAAATTTAAATGAAAACCGGGGCAGGTTAAAAACTGCTCCGGTTTTTATTTTTATTTTAATTTTCATTTTTATTCTAAACAATAACCAATCGCTTCCACATGAAAATACCCATCCAACTTCGATTATTACGCTGGTACTACCACCGGTATTTAGAGGTCGATTACCGCTCCATGACGGCCGTGGAAATGCGGGCGGCATTGGAGGCCAGGTCATCAAAAGCCAAGCAGCTCGTCAACGGCCCCATCATTCCCGTTTCCAAAACAACTGACCGTAACATCCCCGGCAGGGCAGGGAATATTCCTATCCGTATTTATTTCCCAAACGAAAAAAAGCAGCTGCCCATCCTTACCTATTTCCACGGTGGTGGGTTTGTGATTTATGGGTTGGATTCCCACGATCATGTTTGCCGGAGGCTCTGCTGCGACAACGAAGCGATTGTGGTGGCTGTGGACTATCGGTTGGCGCCTGAACACAAATTTCCTGCGGCGCCGGAAGATGCCTATGATGCCTTGCTTTGGGTCTCGGAAAATGCTGCTTCCCTCGGGGGCGACCCTAACAAATTAGCCGTCATCGGAGACAGTGCTGGCGGCAACCTCGCAGCGGTCGTCAGCCAAATGGCAAGGGATAGGAACGGGCCAACCATCCTTGCACAAGTTTTGGTTTATCCTGTTGTGGATGCTCGGATGGGTCATCCGTCCATCAAGGAAAATGGGAAAGGCAACATCTTGACCGAAGATTTAATGCGTTGGTTTTTAGATCATTACAAAAATTCGGATGCAGACATCCTCAACCCTTATATGTCGCCATTGCTAGCCAAAGATTTCTCTAATTTACCTCCAGCACTGGTTCAAGTGGCAGGTTTAGACCCTCTGCGGGACGAGGGGAAAGATTATGCAGACCATTTAAAAGCGGCTGGGAATCAGGTGCAATTGACAACTTACCAAGGGCTGACGCATTCATTTTTTTCTGCCAGGGCTGTCGAAAAGGTGTAGCAGCGTATGAAGAAATTAGGGATTTTTGGCAGAGCGTTTTGGGTAGGATATGAATTTAAGGCAGTTTTATCAATCCTGATTTTCTGAAATAAAAGAGACTGTCCCATAAGTCACTTTTTGAAAAACTTAGCAGAATTTAATTTCAACACATAGCCACATAGAACACATAGTATGCTGTCTATAAGTTCTATGTGGCTATATGTTGAAAAAATTCTGTGTTGAACATTCCATCTTTACTTTTGAGACAACCTCTTTTTGATTCCGAAATCCCACATCCGAAATCCGAAATAGACTAATATCTAATCTGCTTCCGCTTATTTTATTTTCAACGCCCGCACAAAATTGTTCATAAAAAACGCATCAAGGGCATCGTTTTCAGGATTGTAAGTGGACAGATTGTCCGTGTTCTCCATATCAATTGGTTTTGAAGTAGAAGGGTCGATGTACAATTTGGCCAAGTCGATCGTCAGGTCAAGGTCGAATGGTTGGTTGTCCTGAACGGTAAAATTATGGTTGAAAGTCAAGGATAAATAGTTGTCGTTGCCAAATGTAAAATGCTCAAATGGGTGATCTTCTGGCAACCCCGTAAACATACCATCGTTGTTCAGGTCGTACACCCCAGCCAATTTCATAAAAAAGAAACTGCCTTTTTCTGGCCAAAAATGAGTGTCGTACGCCTGCCGCACCGGATGGCCAATCCCATAATCAAGAATGGATTCTTTGTTGAATTTGGACTGAACGCCGATGCTCAGGTCCACGCTCTCGTAAGCAGTCCCAGGAACTGAACGGATAGCGAAGGAGGCTGGCTCAACAAGGTTTGGATCTGTATTGCCCGAAAAATCGGCCAAACCGACTTCCAGCAGATCTAATTCATCCGAAGTCTCGGCTTCGTGCAACACCACTTTTGATACGAAGAAACTGAAGTCGTCGAACTTGATTTTGTTGCCATCTGGAAAGGTGTAGGCTTTGCCGATCACCAACGGTTCACCGTTGAAAGTGGCGAAAATGTTCAAGTTAACGGTAGCCGATGGGCCTAATTTATAGTCATCTTCTTGACAAGAGAACAAACTGGTAATCAATAAGATAAAGATGAGTTTTTTCATTTTTCAAATATTTATTTGCCCATAAAATGGGTTGAATTTTTAAAATTGGTCAAACCTTGTTTTGCCTCATTTAGCAAAATTGACACGGAACGACACGATGAAACTCCGCCCAGCGGCACTTACTCCCGACGAAAATGGACGGTAATGAAGGTCGAGGATGTTTTCCACAGCGAAATTGACCGTGTACCACTTAGCCACTTTCCAAGAAGAGTAGAAATTGTAGGTAGTCCAAGCCAAGGTGCCATCGAAAACAGCGTCCCCATTATCATCGATTCGATAGTAGGAATTTTCGAGATTGTCCTCCGTGCCACCGCGGTCGATTTCCACATTGCCGTTGCTATCGAGCGAAACTCCTGAAACGCCGTATTTATCAACCGGTTTTTTAGTTTGGTAACGAGCGGCAACTTCCAGTTTCATGCGCTTGTTTTCAAAACCAAATTTGGTAAAACCGTGCATTGGTGGTATGTGATCGATGGGGGCAAGGGTGTCAAACACAACATTCCCGTTATCGTCTTTTACTTCAAACGAACCGTCGCCATGAACAAAGTTGAGGTTTGATTCAAGCGACCAATATTTCCCAAACTTCACTTGGGCATGCGCCTCGGTACCGTAAATGATGCCCTTATTGGCATTCACATTGGCACGGGTTTCATAAAGCAGGCCATCCACTTCCACGATATTGGAACCATCGGGAAGATCGAAAGCCCGGCGGGTCATCAATCCCCGGACAATGGTATAATAACCTGTAAGATCAAGGCGGGCAGCGATGCCATGTTGCCCGCTTCTGTTGCCAAACTCTTGCCCGATACCGATTTCGCCATTATAGGAGCGCTCTGGTTTCAGGTCAGGGTTAGGGATGGAGATAAAATTATTGCGGGGACGAAGTTGCGAGTAGTCATCGATATTCGGGGCACGGAATGCTTTCGAGGCCAACGCCCTGAGTTCCGTCCCATTGCCAGACTTCCAAGTAGCACCGAGTGACCAAGTGAGGTCGCTATTAGTAGCGCTGGTACCTGGATCAATAAAATTAGCTGGCCAAATGATGATGCTATCGGGGGAATATTCTGAATGCAACCGCACCCAATTATAGCGCAAGCCTGCGTGCAAGGTCAGCGAGGTATCCGGCATTTGCCAAACGTAATTGGCATATCCGGCCAGCGTCACTACGTTGTTGTTGGCAGGGTAGCGGGAAAGGGCATTTTTGGTCAACGACTCATCGGTGATGCGAACCCTACCCGACTCGGAATGGACATAATTGTGATTAACATCCAAGCCGTACATGACCTTCTGGCGGCCATCCTCGGTGATGTCTTTATCGAGGTCGAGCGTCACGGAAGAGGCGTAAACGTTTTCCAATTGAAAAACCCGTTGGCTTTTGTTCCGAACCCGGTTGAGGCGGTTTTCATGAATCCGTTGGAAGGAAGCGATCAGGGTCGCACGGTCGTAAAAACTGGTCGGCTTCGACCACCTCGATTTCAATGAAGCCATCAGCCGACGCTGCGGGCCATAATACCACTCCGCATAACGTAGGCTGCGAGGGTTGGAAGGGTCGGTCAATTCCGTCAAGAAGTCGTACCGGGGTACGTCCGTACTGGTCGAATGTTGGAAATTTAAGATGGTGTAAAACTGCTTGTTGGGCTGGTATTTTATTTTTTGTAAAAAATCAAGTTGTGAATAAGCAGTCCCAATCTGTACGTCATAGTTCGGGGAAAATGTGCCGTCGCTGTTTTGGGTCACATTTTCGAGCACTTGGTCTCCATCGTCCACTCGGTCTACATAGTACAGGCGTTTGCCAAATTCCTCATAACCGTCGGGGCGGTTGCTGCCCATGCGCAGGTCGTCGTAAGCAGTAAAGGTCAGACTGGTGAGGGAGGCCCATTTGGCGCGGCCAAAATTCACATCGGCATGAATGGATTTTTCCGCGTTAGCAGAAGCGTATCGAGTGTAAAGGTTGGTCTCCATTTTATGGCTACCAGGAATTTCATCCAGATTGAGCTTTGGTTCTTTTGAGCGGAAATGGATGACCCCGCCCAAAGCATCGCTCCCATACATCAAAGAGCCGGGGCCAAAAATCACTTCTGTCCGCTCCAACATGGCATTGTCCACGGTAATGGAATTTTGCAGGTGACCGCTGCGGTATATTGCATTGTTCATCCGTACCCCGTCCACTACGAGCAATACCCGGTTGGCCTCGAAGCCTCGAAGCACAGGGCTGCCACCGCCCATCTGGGTTTTTTGCACAAAAACCCCAGCATTGTTCCAAAGTGCATCCACGGTAGTTTGCGATTCGGAGAAAGCAATTTCTTCTTTCGTCACTTTGTCAAAAGAATAAGGCACTTCCTCCGGCATGTCGTCCCGCCGCCCGATCACCACGACCTCGTTCAGTTCTTCCACAGAGCGCTGCATGCGGATGATGCCGTTGCGTTTTTTTATTTCATAAAACGGTAGCTTCAGTGGCTCATAACCTGTATAACTGAAGTTGATCGTTTCGCTATAATTCACATCTGTCAGTGTTGCCCTCCCGTTTTCATCGGTCACGGTGGCGACTTTTTTCTGGTCGTCCGTAAAAATATTGACGCCAATCAATGGCTTGCCCGTTTCGTCGAGGACGGTGACCGTAAAGTCATACAATTCACCAGAATAGTGGTTGGAAAAAACATGGGGCAAACCAAACGGAAAAAGCAGCACAAGCACGGCCAATCGCATCAAATAGCAGTTAATCTTAATCATAAAACATCGGGGATTTGCAATATTGACAATCGTAAATGACAACTAATCAGCCCCTTTACAGATGGTCAGCTGTAAAGGGGCTGATTAAACCTGTTATTTTTTTCAGAAAACTTGCGAAAGGAAAGGAAATGGGATTTGGTGTTCGAAAACGCCTGAGACCACTCTGGACAATAAGAAGAATATGGATTTTGTTGGGTAAAGCTTGGTATTTTAGAGAAATGAATCGATGCCCTGAAAAGCCTCAAGGGTTAGCAACAACAAAAAATCGCTGCCGTCCTTCGCACGCCTTTTCCCACCAATAATATTGCCAGATAAGTGGTTTTAGCACTCACCAGAAGATTGGCTTTTTTTGAAAATAGGTTTACTATCACCTTTTCGGTCATAATCTATTATTGCAAACCCGCCGTCAACTATCTACCCCCCCACCTACTCCACCACCAATTTCAGTAACTCATACCCCCTATTTTCCCCAAATGTTTTAAGAAAATAAATCCCATTAGGTAAGTCGCCCAGTGCCAACGGCACTTCATGCAGGCCTTTTTCCAAAAATAAATCCTGCCGAAATACCAATTTCCCGCGGACGTCCAACAACTGGCACCCCAATTCCTGCGCCTCTGGCAACTGCACTTTTAGATATACCGTATGGCCCTGCTGTGCTGGGTTGGGGAAAATAGAAAAGGACATTTCCGCTTGAATATCAACGGAAACGATGGCTGAATAAGCAGCAGTCCCATCCCAATCGATCTGTTTCAGTTGGTAGTAATTAAGGCCCTGTTTAGGATTGGCATGCTCATAAGTGTAAGAAGTTGTGGCTGTGGTATTTCCTTGCCCTTCCAGAAAACCAATCGTCCTGAATGGCTGGCCATTTGCGCTCGCCAAAATTTCAAACCCTTTATTCCCGAACTCCGAAACCGTCTGCCAATGCAGCGCCACTGTTTCATTTTTCACTTCTGCCTCAAAATAGGTCAATTCCACGGGTAAGACAGCGCACCCTGGGCCATTCGGATCGTAGCCTACGACGGCTTCGTTGACGAAGGTGCAGCCGTTGGCATCGGTGATGGTGCAATAGTAAGTGCCAGCCAACACATTGTTGAGGTCTTCATTGGTAGTACTATTGGACCAAAGAAAAGTAAACGGCGTCGAGCCGCCGCTGATATTTTGATCCACGGCACCCGTTGGATCGCAGCCGGATGGAATTACCTGTTCGGTGACGTCCAAATAACCGGGGTGCGACGGCAGGATGAACGCCACTGGTTCCCGGCATCCTTTTTCGTCTTTTATTAAACTGTCGATGAGTGTGCCCGGAGCTGTACCAAAAGGCACTTCCACCAGCCACGGAGAATGCTGCCACTGATTAGGGGCAATGTTTAATTGAAAAAAATAGCCGTTGACGGTAGGGTTGCCGCCGCTGAGTTCAAAAAGAATTTGATCGGCGTCGCCGAGGTCGCAGCCAGGTACATATTCGACGGTGGAAATGATCTCCGTATAGCCTTTGGCCACTTCAAACGCCCCCGCCGTACAGCCATAGCTGTTGGTGACGGTGGCGTAATAAAAGGACGGCGAATTGGTATATGGTGGGGAAAAAGTAACAACCTCGTCAGTCCAGCCAGCATCCCATAAATAGGTATAGGTGCCCGCCACATTCATATCAATATCAAAAGTGATCTGGTCTCCATAGCAAATACCCCCATCGTTGGGCGTACCGGAATTTTCATAGACCGACACATCAGCCACCAAATTGGGGGACATGTCGATGTCTATGGTTTGCGTAGCTGTGCAACTGGCGTTATCCGTCACCACGAGGGTGATAGTCGTCGTTTGTACAATTGGAGCATTGTTCTGGAAAAAAATGGCCGAATAGGGATCGTTCGGGTTATTGATCGTAACACCCGTTTTGATACTAGAGGTCCATTCATATTGATAGGGGGGCGTTCCTGAATTCCATTCGATCTGCACCCCAAAATTAATGATCCCGTTGTGACAGACCGCATCATCTGAGAGTATGCCCGATTGGTCGTCGACGATAAAATTCTGGATAATAGGAGGGCTGCATTGCGCTGCGAGCGAGTGGACAATACAGGTGGATAGAGCAATCCACAACAGTTGTAAGATTTGTTCTCTCATGGTTTGAAGAGCAGGGGCGTAAGTAGCTGGACAAATTAAAATGAAAATGAAAATCAAAATGAAAAACGAGATTTACCTACATAATATATTGATAATCAATTAATTTCAGGCAAACGGTTTTAATTTTTATTTCTATTTTAATTTTGATTTACTACTTAAGTAAGTTTGTAAAAATTGTTTTGGTAAAAATGGACTGCAACATCGTTGCAACCGAAGTCGTCAAAAAGAAAAAGGGAAATTTGAGAATAGAATGGAGGAAAAAAAAAGGGTTACAAAAATAGCGGCAAGACGCCCAGCAATCAACCGTTTTATAAGTTAATCAGGCAGCGAAAGGGAAATGATGTGACAGGCAAGTTGGTGTTATTTTTAGGAGAAATGAGATAGGAAAGAGTCCCGGAGGGACGGCATATTATAGCGAGGGATGTGAATCCCTCGAAAAAAGTGAGCATGCCCGTTTTCGAGGGATTCACATCCCTCGCTATAATATGCCGTCCCTCCGGGACTACGTGGGGTTCGTGAAGAAATGTTAAGTACTTTTGCGAACCTAAAAAAGCATCACCGCTGAAATGTGGGCATACAGCTTTTTAAAAAACCACCACCTTAGTGCTCAGCTCTTTCCCCCGTTCCGTTTTAACTTTCAAAAAATAAATCCCTTTCGGCAATGACTGCTGCACAGTATGCAGCGATTTGCCCACAGGGCATTGAATCGTCAATGCATCTACCGCAGTACCGCTCAGGTCGAACAGTTGGATTTGGAGAGAGCGAGCTTCTTTTGCCATCACTTCTAAGTTGATGGGGTGTCCCTGTTGCACCGGATTAGGGACGATTTTAACCTGTAGACCAAGGTCCTCAAAGTTAACTACTGCATTCGGGTCCATGATGATGATTTCTACTGGGGTTACAGAAGCAGAGGCTAATTTGCAAGTATCGACAACCACTTGAAGCGGCATATTGGTTTCGTCCAGAGCTAATTGCGTGTTTGCGCCATTAGGTGCTAAGACATCGAAAACTAAAGTGAAGAGCGTCTCATCAGCAGCAACTGTTTTTTCACCACCTTGCAAATAGGCAAGGTTAACAATTCCAGGAGCTGGAACATGCCTCCATTCTGGTGTAAATTTGTCAAGTGCCCCATCTTCGATGGAGTTGAACTCGAGCAGTGCACCGTCCCATTTTAAACTAAATTGAAAGGCATTGACTTTTGTGTAATTCTTCGCTTTGACATTTACACGAATCTGCCCGTTTTCTTCAGTTAATGGTTCAAACATAAACTCAACGTTGATCGGTACGGATTCAACCATAGATTCATCCATCACATTTCCATGCTGAATGGCAATAAAATCCTGACCGTCGAGGCTCATCTCCAATGGACTGTAAGTATATTTATTGGAAGGCATTCCATCTGGATTGGCAACGTCAAAGTTTGACCTCAAAAAGACCCAGGATAAAATTTGCTGATTAGTCGAAATACCAAGAACCTGTTTTCTGCTCTGTATAAAATCAAAGGTCGTAACATAGTTGCTACCATTCACGTCAGCAGCAACTTGTTGGTAATAGCTGACGACAGGTGAAATACCCAAAATAATTTCAGTGTATTTCAATAAATCAAGAACAGTAACTTTATCGCTGGCATCTTCTAAATTTTTAAAGGCTGACAACTCATAATCCGCCGTATCAATCCCCTCAAACAAGTAATACCCATACGAATCGGTAAAGACTGGACAGAGGTTCGTCATCGTCATAGCGACTCCTTCCACGGGGCTACTGTCGTACCAATTGCGGACGTACCCCGAAACATTCAGATCGCCTGTAAAACCCTGCATTTCCACAAAATCATCCCCGACGGTATGGCGGTAGGTATTGGTATAAACAGGGTTGTTGAAATCGAAATAAATGGCTGCATAATTCTCGATCACTGCCCCCATCGGGATATTGGGTTGCGGCGAGACCGTAAATTTTACAAAGCCATGCGAGGCCGGCTCGTTGGTATTGCTATCAGGGAGCATGGCGTTGGGGAACGAGAATTTCACGACTCCCTCACCTAACAGTTCAAACTCGTAGGGGTGGCTGGAAGAGCCGGGCCTCACACTGGCTGGCGATAAAAAATTAGAAAGCGTATCTATGATGATTATGTTAAAAGCAGTGTCTGTTCCAGTGTTTTGAAAACGGATCTTGTATTCGATGTCCTGATCGGCCCGGATGTAGTGGGCCGCACAAAAGCCTTTGGGATAGCCAGTTTTATCGTTGGGGTCGAAGGAGCCTATGTTTTCCTGACAGTCCACATCAATGGCCAAGCTTTGCTCATCGAGCGGGAACTGCGTCACGAAGCCGAGGCTAAAACTACCCCCACTATTAGTACCACATCCTTCGATGGCTTCGGTTGTAAAAGTGCCATAGGGGTTATTGGGGGTTTCCGGCATTTCCACCCGCCAAGTAGAGCCATTTGCCGGAACGGCAAGATTGATAGACTGCTGGCTCAACAACAAAATGGGGTCGCTGGTCAGGTGGATCATATCGTCTTCGATGACAATGAACTCCAACGGTTCCGCCATGTCGTCTCCTATATTGATAATTTCAAAGCGGACCGAATCACCATCGCACGCACCTGTTATTTCGAGGTTGGAGCCATCCCATAATGCGGTAGGTACACAAGGAGCATCGGGGAAAATATGAGCGGATGTACAGTGGGTCTGCCCTAAGACGGCATTACAACTGACAAGTACCTGCACTGAAAACTCTCCGCACTGGCCTGTTTCAACATCGCCCAAAGGAAATGTATAGGTATTGCCATTTACTGTTGTCCACGGGATGGAACTTCCCTGCACTGTGAGAAAGTCATCGAATTCAATTTCAACATAAACACCTGTGGCAGACACCGTTCCTTCATTGCAGTACTGGACATGGTAATTAGAATTAAAACACCGTCGCAGCATTGGCGTGGACAGATCAACACTCATCAGGGCGCAATCCAACAAGGGTTGCACAGGGAAGTCCACTGTTTCATTTGTTGTGTTATCAACCGTTATGGTCTGGGATAATACACACGATTCCCAAATGTCATCGTTGGGGAGGATGGCCGAGACTTCAAAAACACCTTCGGGAAGCGAGATCGAGTAATTGCCGTTCGCATCAGTAGAGCGGAAAAAGGTATTCGAACCATCTTGAAATTTTACTTTCCATCTTTGTTTACCATCCTCACCAAGGTCAAATAAACAGTCATTGTTCGTATCCATAAATACTTGACCTTGGACACTGCCGACACCATTACACGACAAAGGTGTCTGCAACCAAGATAATTGAACGAAATTGACATTGACAATCTCAGATATCACTGGGATATTCGAAATTTCAATATTGGCAGGTTGGCCATTCAAAGATTTAAAGGTAACAGTAAATAAGGAAGAGCATGCTGAGACTGAAACGGGAGCGAGTACTGCATTCCATGAACAAATCAATTGCCCAATCGCACTGCTATTGCCCCCAAAATTGCCATTCGATAAATTAGGTAATCCAAAGTCGCCCACCCCCAAGAAAAGTAATTCATTGGGGTCCCAATTCATACTGATCTGCATTGATACAATGTCAGTAAAATTGTCGACTTTGAGCTTGGCCGTAATGATGTCACCTGCATTGTTGGGTGCGGTGGTTTCAAAGTCAAATAAAACGTCCTGTTGGCAAAAAGAAAAATGGCTGACGGCCAAGGCCGATAGTAGGATAAAAAGAGCGTAAAGCGGTTTTGGCAAGGATATTCTCAACATGGGAAAAAGGTTTTTCTGTTATTTAAAATTTGATGCTGCAAAAAATGGAGTAAGTTGGGTGCTGCAAGGACAAAAATGGTGTTTGTAAAACAGTACGTTTTTAAAAATTTCTCTATAAAACCTCTATTTTATTGAACTTCAGCTTCTCGTTTGTCTAAACAATAATTTTAATTCCCCATGTTTATTTGGAAATAATTTGGGCTTGCAAAGAAAAACAAGCATCACCTTCACTATATGACGCCTTTTCCATTGGTAGCCCACGGACAAATAATAGGTAAATCAAAATCCATTTTGAACCATCTTTGTTACACATTTACATAAACCAACCAACGATGAAAAAACACCTGTCTCCATTTCCTGCCTCACCATTGTTTATCTATTTCTTTGGTCATTTTCCATCCGGATTTATACACAAAGCATCTTGACTTAAAATGGCCCGCTGGGTGGCCCAATATCAATCGGAAGCTTCAACCTAATTACCTGTGAATACATCGCCCCTATTCAGCGGGTTGCCTTACATCAATGACTTTTGTGCAGATGCTCAACGGCGATTTTTATTTATTGGGATACTCGAATAATACCCCTGCCATTTTTGCACTTGACCCTAATGGTAATGTCAGTACGCTTTTTACCTTTTCCTCCGGAAGCGTATTTACCCTTCACCCGATCAGCCCAACCGAATTACTGGTCAACGTAATGATTATTACTTGTATAACATCACCACCAATTCCGCAACACTTTTAGGTTCGTCGCCGGGATTAACAGGATGGGGCGAATTTGTGGAAATTAATGGAATCCTCTATATCAATGCCTATAGTGGCCGCCAGTTCACAAGGGCTGTTTGAAGTAAGCCTCAATCCTTTCAGTGTCAGTTCTTCCCCTTCCATCCCATCAGTTGGGCAAAACATGCCGATGGTGGGAGTTTGCAATAATATATTTCAATTCAGGGGGCTGTCGGATTAGTAGAGATCAACCCAATTAACGGTACGCCCAATATTGTGTGCAGGGTACGCCTCCACCTTGCCCCTTCGGTCGGTAGTACATTCATTGGTTTTGCGGATAATTCATTCAACAATTGGGTGGCCGCTCTGCGACTGTATCAGTGAATCCGGCACTTTCACCCCGGCCACCTACACCCTGTGTCGGGGAAGCATTCACGTTGTTGCACAATGGAGATGAAATCCTTGATGGGGATGACAACCTTGTTTTCCTTTTGACCTAAGGAATCTTTAACCCTTTTCCCAGCAACGTCTTGTATGCTTATAATTCTACCACAGTCGAATTTATCCCTGATTACAGAGGTGGGGGTCAACTACCGGATTTATGCAGTAAGCTAATGCGCTGGCCGACAGCGTTGATTTATACGATTCCTGCCGAAATTTCCTCTTATGTTTCTATCGAATGGCAGGAAGGCCCGACCTAACCTTCAGCGAAAACAACAACGAAGAGTGCGGCAATGACTGCCGGGAGATTGACGTCAACTTTACGGGGCACACACCTTTGAACTGAGCTACGATGATCTTAGCAATTAAGACCTCCACTTCGGAGACAAAGGTTTTCAATACCTATAACGGGACTATTGAAATCTGTCCTTTGGGTACGGCCCCCGGTAGCCTCTCCGTGCAGGCTACTACCCTATCAGATGCAAATTGCAGCTGCCTCTAA
The DNA here is from genome assembly GCA_041392505.1 of Saprospiraceae bacterium. Classification (GTDB taxonomy): domain Bacteria; phylum Bacteroidota; class Bacteroidia; order Chitinophagales; family Saprospiraceae; genus UBA6168. The sequence continues at coordinate 62,761 of JAWKLX010000051.1, forward strand.
GCGTTCTCCATTATTCACTTTTAAATTAAAAATGCTTTGTTATGAAAAAATATATTTATTCGGGTTTGGTTTTTTGTTTTTTGGTGGTTGGATGTTTTAAGGCTGGCTCACAGGTGGTATATGGTATTTATTTTCAAGGGAACACCACATACCTTGCGGTAATTGATATTTCAAATTGTTCGACTTGTAATGTACTGGAATTACCTTCGACCTCTAATACAGAAGATTTATCTATTTTACCCAATGGTGACATTGCAATCATTAATAATGCAAATTTAAGCGTAGATATTTATTCTCCGCCTTCGTCCATTCCCGTTGTCGTCCCTTTGAATCCATCCAGCCTGGTGTATGGTTCTTTATTGTTTAATGGGTTACTTTACATTTATGCAGAAAATGGACTGTATTACCTTGATCCAACAACCAATCAAATTACTTATGTTGGGGCGTGGCCTGCCGGTATGCCATCCCCTGCGGTCTTTGAACTATATGAATCAAGCGGTCAAATTTACCTAATGGAGATGTATGGGAATCCGGGTGAAATTTGGCAAGTTGACCTGACAAATCCTTCAAACTCTACTTATTTGCAACAAGTGCCCACTACACCTGGTGTTATTATTTCTGTGACTTCGGTTGGAAATGATATTTTATTTATAGCAGAAGAATGGTTAAACTCTTACAACCCAGCGTCCAATTCTTTCAGCCAAGAGTGCAATTTAAATGATTTGGGGATTTTTGGTGCAATGACGGGGCTTACTTATCTTCCTTCAGGCGTAGCACCGCCGCCCTGTTTATGTACAACTGACGCTGGCACAGTTTCATTTTTAACTTCAGAAATCTGCCTTCCGGAGGAAGCAGTAGTTCCATTTAACAATGATGCAACATTAAACAGTGATGACCTTTTGCAATATATTTTATTCTCTAACTTATCAGATACTCTTGGAAGTATTTTAGTTACAAGCAACACCGCCAGCATAGGATTTAATCCAATAACCATGCAGACAGGTGTGACTTATTACCTTGCCACCATCGCCGGGGACAACCTCAACGGCAATGTGAACTTAACCGACGACTGCCTTTCTATCTCCAATGCTTCTGAGGTGGTCTGGTGGCCACAGCCTTCCGTTTCCTTTGCCGCCCCCAACCCTGATGTTTGTGTGGGCGGTTGCATTACCCTCGAAGTCACCCTGACGGGGACGCCGCCGTTTAGCCTGACCGGGGAGATTCTTGCAGGGGCGAATGTGGTCGGCACTTTTAACGAAAATTACCTGCAAAATAACGGTACCTTGAACGCCTGCGCCCCTTTGGGTACGGCCCCCGGTAGC
>JAWKLX010000052.1:0-62715 GCA_041392505.1 Saprospiraceae bacterium
AAAATGTAACAGCTGATAAGTGGGATCTCGTAAGATTTTATTTTTCTGGTATAGCGCCTTGTCACTTTTTGCAAAGGCAAATAACACTCAATATTTTTACTGGCTAAAAGTCGCTTTACTACTTTTTCACTTTTCGATCTGGTGTACACGGCGAACCATTTCGGCTCTGATGCATGCAAGTGATTTTCGTAGTTTATATTGGACATTCAATCAAATCAGTTTTTGCGAAAATTTTGGTCATTAAAGCCTCCAATAGGAGAGCCCGGCCTCAATAAAATCAGAAGGATTGTACATCCCTTTAAGATCCATAAGTACGGGTTTTTCCTTCATGATGGATTTAAAATAGGAAGCATCGTAACCTTTATAACTATTGTGATTGACTGCTACAATGACTGCATCATAATCGCTGGAAACATTATCTACCATTGCCAAATTATACTCGTGGGCCACTTCATTGGGAGATGCATGTTCGTCAGTGATGTGCACATGTATGGAGTATTTCATCAGCTCCCGTGCTAAATCCGCTACTTTGGAATTTCTGATGTCGGCGACGTTTTCTTTGAAAGTAACCCCCATGATGAGCACTTTGGCTTCGAAAGGAGACCTTCCCCTCTTAATTAATTTTTGAATCAAACGCTGAGCAATAAAGGCCGGCATTTCATCATTGATCCTTCTACCACTGACTATGACTTGGGGGTCGTAGCCTAATTTTTTGGCTTTATACACGAGGTAGTAAGGGTCAACACCGATGCAATGGCCACCAACCAACCCGGGTGAAAATTTCAGAAAATTCCATTTGGTGCCGGCAGCTTCCAGGACAGCGTTGGTGTCAATACCCATTTTGTCGAATATCATGGATAGCTCGTTCATCAATGAGATATTAATATCCCGCTGGGTATTTTCAATGATTTTGGCTGCTTCTGCTACTTTGATATTGGCGGCCCTAAAGACACCCGGCTCAATGATCGCCTCATACACTTTTGCAATTTCCTCCAAGGCAATGGAGTCGCTGCCCGAAACAATTTTGAGTATTTTGGTTACGGTGTGTACTTTATCCCCTGGATTGATTCGCTCAGGCGAATAGCCCAACTTGAAGTCTTTTCCTAACTTTAGACCAGAGGATTCTTGTAGGATTGGTAGGCAATCTTCTTCTGTACAACCGGGGTAAACAGTAGATTCGAAGACGATATAGTCTCCTTTTTTTAATGCACTACCTACTGTTCTCGAAGCACTTAGGACAGGTTTGAGGTTTGGGACTTTGGCATCATCTACTGGAGTTGGTACAGCAACAATGTGAAAATGTGCTTTTTTTAGGTCCTCTGGGTCACACGTGAAATGAATGTCAACATCATCGAATTCGTCTCCTTCCAGTTCTTTAGAAGGGTCGATGCCTTGTTTCATCAATGCAACCCGGCCTTCATTGATATCAAAGCCAATTACTTTGAATTTTTTGGCAAAAGCCAAGGCTAATGGAAGCCCAACGTAGCCTAAACCAATGACCGAAATCGCTTTTTCTTTTTTTACCAGTTCGTTGTACATGATGTTTTGAGTGATTCACAAGCCTCCGTTTTACGGGAGAATTTTTTCTGTCAAAATTGACTTTAAAAATTGTGTGTTAATTGAATGGGAATTAATGGGTCAATCATCATCATTTGACCACAAAAGAAGGGCTTCATTTCCAAACCCTTTGGTTGAATGGAGTTCGAACTCAATGCTATTATAAATTAAATACCTGATTTTACGCTTCACCAATTCCTCTGCTTTTTCAACTAAATTGACCAGGTAGTTTTTATCAATGTCTCCAATAAAAATTAGGTCGATAATTGGGCTATCCAATCCCTTCGCAAAGTCTCCTACCAAAAAGACTTTTTCGACTTCTCCCAGCCGTTCGATTACAGTCAAAATGATTTTATCAAGCCCGATCGTTTTCATCAACATGTTTTGGACTTCCCCAAACAGTGGGTGTTTGGTATTGGCTTGAAACATTTTTTTGTTGCCATTTAAGAAGGAGGACAGCATTCCAGCCTCTTCTAAGCGGTTCAGTTCCAGTCTGATTGCGTTGGTTGATTCTCCAAATTCACTTTCAAGGCTACGTAGGTAGGCAGTTGTATTGCTATTCAAAAAGAACTTTAACAGCAACTTAATTCTTGTTTTAGATGAGATTAAGGTCTCTATCATTTGTTGTTTGAGCAATAATTTTACTCAATAATGAGTGAATTTGGGCAAATATAGGCTGAGGTGTTTAAAAAAGTGTAAAATCCGTGATGGAATTTATTTTTAAGTTTTTTTTAACGAGTAACTTTTTGGTACACTATCTATTTGGGCAGAGCGCAAATGTATGGCAAAATTTATTAATGTAATCTTTTGAGGGCATGAATTATGTTATTAACGTCAAAAAATTGTTAGGATTTAGCAAGCATCTTTTGCTTTTAGAAATTGATAAATGCAAAAGGTCTTGTTAATCAGGTGTTTATAGTAGAATCTAACAGTAAAAATTCGTCCTCTTTGGCATAGAAAATGCACGTACGGGCTTTTGAAGCGCCTGTTTCGTATTTCAATTTTTTTTGTTGTAAAAGACTATGTCCTACCACTCAAAATTTCCCTGTCGCATACTTATCAAGAGTAATTTGCAGACAATCAGTTGTTTATGATGATTTCAAAAAGTAGGATTCTAAAGGTCTTGGCAGTTCTAATCTTGGCTTGTGCGTCTGCACATTCCAGTTTCTCGCAAAATATCAGGGACACCTTGTTTGAAGAAGTAAAGGCTGTATTGGAGCCTTTGATCGCTAATTTGCCCAATACTCATTTATCAATCGAGGAGGAATACAATCTATATGTCGTCGATGCCATTTTAAGTCTAAAAGATGAAACTTTAGAACCAGTCAATAAGGATCAATTGTACGATCTGAAGATTAAAAGATTGGAACAAGATTGGGGACTGAGCCTGCGTGCCCAAGTCAACCACAATTTTGAATCGCAATTTTTTGTGCAGGATGAATTTGACATCCAACAAACTCCCATGCGGATGAGGGTTGGCCTTGATTGGGACCTGATGAAAAACGGCCTGCTTTCCAACCAAAATAAAATCCAACAATTAAAGAATGAAAAAGAGGCGGATTGGCTGCGGCTCGATAAGCAAAAGAACAAGGAACGGCTGTTTTACCGCTACAATGTCTTGATTTACTATTTCAATCTTGAGAAAATAAAATTGCTGAAAGAACGGAAGTCACAGATTGAAACACAATTACAGTTGCTCTACAGGATTTACTATGTTAGGGACATCATGTTTGAGGAGGTCATTGCTATGAAGGGCCAATTGGAACAAGTGGACGTCCAATTGAAAAATTACCTTGATTATAATGCGATGATGGAAGCGACTATCGGATTGGATAAATTCCAATCTGATATAAATGTTTACCAATTACCTGTTTTGGATATTGATGTAAATCGGCTGATCCGTGATAGTGCTCATTTAAATAGCGTGGAAAAACCTTTGTGGCTGGAGCAAGAAAATGATAGGCTGCAAAATGCCCCCGTCAATGACATTTCCCTGCGATTGCAGCTTTACCAAAACATGGGTTTTGCAGACCCGAATACGCCCAACCAGACCTATACCTCTGCTGGGGTGGTTGCCTCCGTTCCAATTGACATGTTTTATAAAGGGAAAGTACCCGATGAAATAGTTAATACAGAAGCAATGTTAAGAAATCAAAAAGCTAAATATGTTGACTTAAACACCGCTACAGAAATTGTCAATTATTATTATGAATTCAATTACAAGCTAAAACAATATGTAGAGTTCCTTTACAAATACATGTTGTATGAAGAAAAATTGAGGGTAGAGCAAGTAGACAAGGAACAATTCACGGATTATTATCAGCCTTTCCGGATTTTAAAATACCACGATCAGTTGAATTTGATAAAATTGGAATTGATCGACCTCAAGCAGCAGTTATATCTTTTTTTGCTTCAGATATATTCTAAGACCAACCTTAAATCAATCAAGGAATATTTGCTGCCCATTTCATCCGGCCAATATTTTGCAAAACTCCCAGCGAGCCGCACCATTTTTATGGACGATGATGATTTCCAAAAATTTGACCCCCATTTTATTGAACACTACCTGGTTCAATGACTTCGATTATGCCATTTTAAATGGAGATAATCTTCAATCTAACCTACATCAATATGGTGGTGGGGCCACGAATAATAACGCAGCGATAAATTTTATAAAAACAATCACTTGGAACAAAACGATTACTAACCTGGGGGCTTACGCTGGCTCAGTGGCCGATGAATTGACAAAAAGTGGGTTCGCTGGCGTGATGCTAAATCTGCATTCTGCGGACGTTAAAAACTTGAGGGGGATCGGATTAAAGGATTTAACTGATAAAATGGTCGCCTTCTTTATTGCCTTAAAAAACCAGATGCCAGAGGCTATCATTTTCCTAAACATTCCGGCAACTTTTCCTATGCAAGAAATTGCCGACCTAAGTAGTTGGACCGAAAAGATCATTTTGAGAACTGAGACAGAGCAGGATTTGCAATATGTCAAGGCTTTGCCCGAAACGATCTTGCCGTTTGATTATCTGCCGATTTGTGTCTCTTTGGATGTAAGCCGCTTTCGGGATCGGTTAAAATTAGAAGCTTACATCAACCAAATAACACAAGACAAACGGATCAATGACATTGTTTTTAAAGACTTTCAGGCCTTTCTAAACATGGAATCGAATATGCTTAACGATTAGTGGAATAAGAATATGGGATTGAAGAATTTTCCTGGCTACCGACCCACCACTTCTGTTTTGAAAACGGTGGACGAACCCAAAAGAAAGAAGAAATTCAATTGGGACAGGCTGTTCTTTATCATTTTGCTGATATGGTTAGTGTATTTTATTGGTAATAAAATGTACGTCAATTATGCCCAAATTTCCGTCAATGGTCAGGTAATTTTGGAAAAAATGTCGGTCAACTTCACCGATGAAATCAGGGTGAAGAAAATGTTGGTGAACGAAGGGGATGAAGTGGTAGCTGGTGATTCGCTGTTCAGCTATGTCGTGGCCAAACCAAATGAGGGCAGGCCTTCTATTTCGCAAAATCAATTTGACGGAAACAGCAATTGGTTTCTCCGGGAAAAAATGGCGATCACCCGGCAAGTTGAGCTTAAAAAGAGTGATCGGAAGGGTATCCAAACGCTTATCGAATTGAAGAAACAAGAATTGGAAGCCCTTAAAAAGCGGGTTTATTTAGGCTCGGAATTATCTCATAAAATAGATCCCATCAAGACGGAAATCCAAGAATTGGAAAATGAAAAAGCATCCCTTTCCAGTGAAATAAATGTATTGATCCATTATTTAGCTAAATTACAAGAGCAACAAGAATTGGCAATTGATGCTGAGAATGAAAGGTATCAAAATGAGATGAAGGCCCGTGCCGATTTCAATGATATAATCCTTTTTTATACGACACCTATCACTGGATTAATTGGGCAGATCCAAAAAGAAGAAAATGAAGTCTGTTATAAAAGTGAAAGTGAAAATTAATCTAACTATAAATTAGGCGAGCAAAGGCTCATATTTATTTTATGCTGAATATACGACGACATTGCTATTGGTAGAGAAGCGGCAAAATTTTTGTTATAATTCTAAAAAGCAGAGTTATTCAAAATTTTTACATCATATGTGCCACCTCTGAATTTCAAAAAACGATATGAACCCACCAAATTATGAACCATTGTTGTGATATAGTACTAAAGGATGAATTAGAATATGAAAAATTGGTTGTCCTATTATAAAATGAGCGTCAAAGTAATTAAGTCAAGAATTAAATTTTGAATTAAAGAAGTAATTTAATGAAGCCAATTCTTGATTTTACCTGTCACAATTCATAAAATATTATCGTAAATCAACTGCCCCTGCAATATTTTCGCATCTATTCTGGCATAAAATGCACACGTAGGAAAAACTCTCCAATATCCCCTTGTTTTTTTATTCCCTTTTTTGGTCACTTAACAATTGATGTTCTCAAGTTGGGAATATCGATTCAGCCTAATTTCATGTTAAGAACTTCAGCTGCAATGGACACTCAGTTTGGATAAGGTACTCTGATAGCATGGCCTATCCTGGTAAAGTTATCAGGCATTCGGCAAGTGCTTGTTGTCTGATCAATGATGCCTGATTATACGTAAACATATCGGTTATAGGAGGTAGCAGAAATTTGTCGGGAAATAAGGACTCAACACAATCCCGAAGATTATTTTTAATAATTTATGGTAGCTAATCCTGGATTAAAGGCTCATTGGCGAAATGAAATAGATGGATATACTACTTTGATAATTCAACTGCTGTCACGAAACAGCAATACCACGACACCGTCAAATTGCCAAATTAGCTTTAGTGGAAAATCCACCCCAAACTGTTGAGGTGGAGGTTTTAATTAAAGTGCTGCAATTTCTTTTACAAGAAATACGGATTTGCAAACTTTCCAAAACCGGCATTCTAAAATATACCAATTTTCGCTAAGTATTTTTTACGAATCCTCCAAGAGCAAAAAGTTTTGTTTGCCTCTCAAATTAGCCGAAAAACAGGGATGGCTCAATGGAAAAGTCGTAGAGAAAATCCATCTCTGCTCTTACTTGTGGCAGCATGCACCATACCTTGCGGGCCACCTGCCCAAAATGCAGTAGCGTGGATCTGCAAGAAGAAGATTTGGTTCATCATTTTCCTTGTGCGCACATCGCACCCATTAGTGATTTTGAAAGGGCGAATGCGGACGGGCTTCATTGTCCAAAATGCGATAAGTCATTGAGGCACATTGGAAACGATTATGACAAACCATCGTCCATTTATAATTGTAATTCCTGCCACCACCCATTTCAGCAGTCAAATTTTAAATCCCTTTGTGTGGATTGTGGTGCTGATAATGAGTTGGATAAACTGGAGGAGTGGGACGTAAAAAAATACGAATTATCTGCAAAAGGCAAATCAGTCTGTAGTCAATGGAACGGGTTTTGGAAAAGTCGCCCAACCAAAATAAATAAACCAGTTGAGCAATGGGATTTTTTGAATTTGATGTTTTTAAAATCTTATTAAAACAAGAAATATCAAAACGTAAAACAAACCCAAGGCCCGGAGTGGTCGGGCAGGTTAAAATAGAAGGAATTCTTTTAGACAAAATGCCTTTAAGGACGAAGGAAGAACTGACCATTGAGGTTTGTCAAATAATTAAAAGTTATTTAAATGAACCGGATGTAGTAAGTGCCAAAGGCCCGAATTCTTTTTATTTTTTGATGACAGAAAATGGTTTAGCGGAAACACAATATTTAGACGAATTACTGACTTTTAATTTACAACAATTAATTGGCTCAAATTTTAGATACACCTCCATAAAAGTTAAAGTTCAAATGGAGTCTTTTGACAAAAATAAAACTAAATTAACTAAACACTTGAACAACTTCACAAAAAAACAACCTATCTAACTTTTATTGTCGATTACTACTGATTATCCCATTTAAGGGAAATATATTTAAAAAGGCTTAAGGGATTACAGTCATCACGGCTTTACTGTGGTGGTGTAGAATGGCCACAATTTTTGGCCGCAACTTCTATTGGAAAAAGGTCGTGTCTTGGGTTCACCACCTAAAACACGTTCCTTGTTTTATTTAGGAAGTAAATCTCAAACTATAATCCATTCAAATGTTCAATTTTGACGAATTTTTTGGGTACTGGTATTCCGTTGGTTTTTTTAAAATAACCCGGGTGTTCTGGTATTTTATTGCATTTGAATTAGTTAGGTACACGGGTTTTGAATTTGTGGTTTATTTATTTATAAATTAACGGCCAAAAAAAGAAAAAGAAAATGGGAGGCTGCTATGCTTCCTTTGGTTGAAAAACCATTTATTTCTATTATTGCCCCGTAAAAACGAAGGGAAAATATTTATTCTTTAGTCAAATCACTTAACGAACAAACTTATACAAATGCAGAAATAATAATTGTGGATGATGGCTGGATGACCAAACTGACATCATAGGGCGCAGTTTGGAGAAAGCTGGGTTGATGTAAATATGTTTATCAGAAATGAGGCTCGGGGGGTAAAGCTTCTATGGCTAATTTACAGCGCGATAATGCAGCTTTGTGCTGCACATGGATGCCGATTGTTCTTTTGACCACGATGCAGTGGAGAATATTTTAATCCCTTTTTATTTGGATGAGAGAATCGGTGGTGTCGGTGGTAACGTAAAGATCAGAGAATCAGATACTTTATGCTCCAAACTTCAAGCTATTGAATATCTGAAGAGTATTTCCGTCGGACGCATCGTTACTTCCTATTTGGGCATTTACAGGATCATTTCTGGCGCATTTGGGGCATTCCCGGATGGATGCGTTGAAGCAAGTAGGTTGCTGTGGGACATTGGGCTTAGTTTGGACGGAGATATAACAGTTAAATTGCGAAAATCCCGCTACCGCATTTATTTTGAACCTTCAGCGGTTTGTCTGACTACTGGCCCTAAAAAATTTAAAGTACTCTGGAAACAAAGATCAAGGTGGAGTCGCTCCATTGTCCGTTTTCGATTCCGCAAACACAATGATGTCTTAACCCCACACCAAAATTTCCGGTGGACAGATTTTATTGCTTTTGCCGAAAATATGTTTTACAACGTTATTCTGGATTTTAAATGGTTTATTTATTTCTTCGACGTGGCCATTCACTATTCACGTTTTTTAACTATTATTTTACCGTTTAATTTAATACTATATGTCATCACTGGTTATTTACAAATGATTGCAATCGCAATGTTCAGTGAGCGGGCAAAAGAGGAGCGTAAATTATTGCCTTATGTACCGTTGATGGTGCCGTATGTAGCGATATTTTTACGAGCATGTAGAACGCTTGCTTATATCAGGGAATTTCTTTTTAAAACATCCTATCAGGACCCATGGAATCCACAGAAATCTTCTCACCAAGCAGTTATAAATGGATATTAAAAGATAACAGTAGAATGATAGAATGATAGAATGATAGAATGATAGAATGAATGAATGAATGAAAAATAACTGTGTTCATGCTAAATTATTTTTCAACCAACCTGGTACCGAAAACCGTTGGCCATGAGCCGATTTTAATTCGTTGCATCTCTTAATAAAATTCGATTTTCCATAATTTTTTATATACTGAATTACACCACCTTTAAATGATGGAAAACCCCAGCCCAAAACACTGCCAAGATTAGCTTCTTGTTCCGTTTTTATAACACCTTCGTGCAAGCACCAAACCGCTTCTAATATTTGTACAAATAAAAATCTTTCCATTATTTCTTCCTGGTCATAAGTGGATTTATTAAAAGTAAAATGGTCATTTAATCCGGGCCATAGTTTTTTGTTTTCATCATTTTGTTCATAGAATCCACCATTTTTTTTATGGCCGTTTCTTTTTAATTCATCCATCATTTTTTTTAGAACAGTCACAGCAGGATGCTGGATATATTTTGAGCCATAGTGGTCAGCAGCTTGTTGCTCATATCGGAGGACGAGGTCAAAGGAGAGTTCATCAGCCAAAGCCAACGGGCCTTTGGGCATTCCACTTTGCAGGCCGAGATTTTCAATAAGCGCCGGTAAATACCCTTCTTGTAACATGGTAATGCCTTCGAGGATATAAGTGTTTTGGACCCGGGCAACATAGAAACCCCAGTCGTCTTTTACCACAATAGGCGTTTTACCGATTGATTTCACGAAGTCAAAAGCCTTGGCTATGGTTTCGTCATTTGTTTGTTCACCACGAACAATTTCTACCAAGGGCATAGAATCAGCATGTCTTAAAAAATGCAGCCCGACAAACTGCTCCGGCCGGATGGATTTTTCGGCCAATTGCGTAATGGGAATGGATACGGTATTGCTGGCAAAAAATGCAAACTCGTCTATATACTGTTCGGTCTCCGAGACCACCTTCCTTTTCAAATTGACATTTTCAAAAACGGATTCTATCACCAAATCGCAATCAATGAAGCCCTCCGCCGATTCTGTGGTGTGTATTTTGGCAATGCATTCTTCTTGCGTCGTTTTCAAAATTTTTCCACTTTTCAAATAAGCTTCCAGCATTTGGGCGACCCGTTCCTTGCCTTGCTCTGCAATCATTCTCGAAACATCTTTGAGCAATACTTCATAACCAGCTGCCAAGCAGGAGGCCGCAATGCCAGAGCCCATGACACCTGCCCCAACGATCCCAATTTTTTTTGGGCGGAGCTTCCCAAACCCTTTTGGACGGCTGATGCCATTGGATATTTGGTTTTGATCGAACCACAGAGCTTGGGTAATATTCCTCGATTCTGGGCTCAATAAAAGTGCGGTGTAATAGCGGCTTTCGATGCGGCAGGCTGTCGCAAAATCCACTTGGCTTCCTTCGTTCAAAGTGTTGAGAATGGCCTGTTGGGCAGGGTAGTGCTGCTTCCACCGGGCAGCTACATGCGCAGAGAGTTTGGCAATTTTTTGCGGCATCGAATTGATATCCGGTAACATGGCATTTGGTTGGTCCCAGGGCCTGACGACTTCCTTCGTTTTTAATAACCATCTTTTTGCCCGCAGGATCATGTCTGCTTGGTCAGTGGCTAATTCGTCTACCAAACCGACCATTTTGGCCTCCGCCGGTGTCCATTCTTTTCCTTCCGCCAAAAGGTGGAACGCTTGTTCGATGCCCATCAACCAGAGCAACCGGATCGTCCCCCCATTGCCGGGCATGACCCCATATTTTGCTTCGGGCAATCCAATGCGTATATCTTGTTTGTTTAAAACGATGCGGTAGTGACATGCCAGTGCCAATTCAAAACCGGTACCGATCGCATTGCCGTTGATAGCGGCAACAACGGGTATCCCCGGCTGTTCTAACTCCCGAAAAAAGGATTTTAATTTTTCGGCATAATCAAAAATATCCTTGGGGTTTTCGGTATCTGATAAGTATTTCAAATTGCCTCCCACGAGGAAATTCTTTTTAGCCGAAGTGATGATCACTCCACGTAATTCCCCTTTGCTTTTTTGTTTTTTTAAATGTTGAATTACGGGCACAAAGGCTGCGACAATCTCATGGTTCAACAGGTTTCGTTGCCTACCCTTCATATCTAAAGTTAGAATGGCAATGTGGTCGGTATCTTTCGTATATCGGATCATAAATGGAAGTAATGCTTCTTTTGCGCAAAAATAGGAAAGATGTTTGGCAGTTCTCAATTCTCAGTTCTCAGTCCACAGTCGGCAGTCAGATACAGCTAACTGCCAACTGTTGACTGCCAACTGTTGATTGCCAACTGCCTACTGAAAACCGGAAAAAAGCTCATTCAAATAGGCAGCCCTGGTCTGGGAGTTATAATTGTCCTGGCAATCTTCCAAACCGCTGCGCATAATGCTCAGGCAGGTGCCATTGGGGTGGGCGCCTTCGGTATGACTCGATGCAGAAAACAGTGGCCTAGTTCATGAAAAATCACCATTTCTGACGAGGGTTTGGGGGAAATCATTCCAGAAAGTTTGGTCAATAATTATTTCGTTGTCAATCGCCGATCCATAAGTACATTGCCCGGCGACGTGTTCTGTTGGCAGCTCTTCAATTTTCCCAATAATTTTTTCTGCTGCCAAATCTACTGTAATACCGCGCAGGGAAGCTTGGAATTCAAATTCTTCAAAATAAGGTTGTAGGGCGGTTTCAACTACGGGAAATGCATTCTCCACAATAATCGGTTCTGTATCCAAATCATTTTTACAAGAAAAATAAAAGAGGAAATGGCAAGGAAGCGCTAAAAACTTTGGAATAGTCTCATAACATCGTCGTTTAAGAAGTGAATGGGCCAAAGGGGTTTAAGGGGAGAGAAAATCGGCTTTGCCGATTTTCTCTCCTTAAACCTCTTTTAGGCGGCGGTGGCGAAGCCACTGCCGCCCGCCAAATTTTTATAAGAAAGCCCTTTTCCATTATTTTGAAACAAGCCTTCAAAACTGATATTATTTTCCAATTGTTGTGCAAGCGAACTATTTTTTCCATTTTCAGGTTTCGGCTGAAAAAATTAATTCTGATTTAATTTTAGAATATTTTTTTTGTCAATCACAAAAGCAATTAATTAAAGTGGGAAAATTGAAAATCAGAGGAAAAGATTTAAAAAAATTGGGCTACCCGCAAGGCCCGGCTATTGGCATGGCCATCAATGTGGCACATGAACATTTCAAAAAAGAAAAACCAGCCAAGGTGCTTTCCCTTTTGCAAGAAGTTCTGGACAACCAAGAAAATTTCATTGACCATGAAATCTTTGGACGCATTGTGGAAGCATTGGCCCCAAAGGACAAAAGCCATCCAGCAGAAATCAGTTTGAATGAAAATTCTCTTCCTTATAAAACTTATGGATTGGGAGGGATCGAGCAAGGAGCGTTGGATCAAATGGACGTGGCAGCCAAATTGCCAGTAGCCAAAAAAGCAGCTTTGATGCCTGATGCCCATCAGGGCTACGGCCTGCCAATCGGTGGTGTGTTAGCTACTGAAAATGCCGTAATCCCTTATGGTGTTGGGGTGGATATCGGCTGCCGGATGTGCCTCACTTTTTACGATCTGCCACCTTCATTTTTGGAAAAAAACAGGACAAAACTCAACGAGTTGTTACTGGAAAATACCGCCTTTGGTCGGGATGAACACAAGAAAAGGGCCGACGACCCTGTTTTGGAACGCAGCGAATTTAAAGAAATAGAGGTGGTCAAAAGTCTTCATGGAAAAGCCTGTAACCAACTGGGGTCTTCTGGTTCGGGCAATCATTTTGTCGAGTTTGGCATCGTTGCAATAGAGGATGATAATAATGAATTCGGCACGACTACGGGTGAATACTTGGCAGTACTTTCCCATTCTTACCCCGTGGTTTAGGCTAACATCGCTCGGCATTATACTCAATTGGTTGTGAAAATGCCCACTCCCGAAGGAGCCAAACACCTTGCTTGGCTCGATCTTGATACGCAGGAAGGGCAGGAATATTGGTTGGCCATGAACCTTGCTGGGGACCATGCCTCTGCCTGTCACCACGACATCCATCGACGGTTGGCGAAGGTTCTTGGTGAACAGCCAATTGCCATGATTGAAAATCATCATAACTTTGCTTGGAAAGAAAACTGGAGGACGACCGAAGTGGCGGTCCATCGCAAAGGGGCAACACCGGCGGGAAAAGGTGTCTTGGGCATTATCCCTCGCCTGATGGTTCACCCGGTTTTATTGTGAGGGGAAAAGGGAATCCGTTGGCAATCACCCTGCTTCCCACGGAGCAGGACGGTGATGTCCCGACGAAAGCCAAAAATTCCACTACCCAACATGAACTGAAAAAATCCTCAAAGCCCATCAAGTGGATTTGATCGGTGGGGGCTTGGACGAATCTCCGGTAGCTTATAAAAACATCAACGAGGTCATGGCTTTCCAAAAAGATTCGGTGGAGGTGATCGGTACTTTTATGCCGAAAATTGTAAGAATGGATAAGTGAGTGGTTCGATGGTTGGCTGGCTTCATGGTGTTATTTGCTTTTTAGTTTGGGGTTTTTGCTAATCTAATTATTTAAAATAATAGTCTTTATTCTGAAATTGGAATTTCTGAAATTAAAAACTTGGTTGTCAATTTCCTAATTTCTAATTTCCAAATATTCCTCATTAATTAATGAAAATCAAAAAATGGTATCTGATTCCCGCTATTTTAATTCTTGCCATATTGGCTGGCCCACGTCCGGGGTATTCTGATTTAAATCTTACTTTGGAGGAATTAAATATTCCATTAAATCAATTGGATAATTATATTTCTGAAAAAGAAAATAAAATCGAAAAATTAAAACCCGATAATGAAGCCAGAATTGTTTGGGCTGATTCTATTCGAAAAACACCATATAGCATTGTTTATTTACATGGGTGGTCAGCCAGCCAAGAAGAGGGCGACCCGATACATGAGGAGTTGGCAAAGCGATATGGTTGCAATTTATATTTATCCCGATTAGCGGGGCATGGCATTGATAGCAAGGACTCTTTTAAAGATTTAACGCCGGATGAATTATTTGCCTCCGCTAAAGAAGCGCTATTAATTGGGAATTTAATTGGCGAAAAAACCATCCTCATGTCTTGTTCAACGGGCGGGACTTTATCCAATTATTTGGCGGCCAATTATCCAGAAAGAGTGTATGCGCAATTATTGTATTCGCCCAATATTGACATCTACGATTCCTCAACAGAAATGCTGACTATGCCATGGGGGCAACAAATTGCAGAAGCGATAATCGGTCAACACCATTCTTTTTCACCACCCGAAGAAGGCTATAAATATTGGACAACAACTTACAGCTCAAAAGGCTTGATCTGCCTTAAATCATTGGTGGAAAAAACAATGACGGAGGATACTTGGCAAAAAATAGAGCAGCCACTTTTTATGGGGTATTATTACAAAAATGAAGAGGAGCAAGACCACACCGTTTCGGTGGCGGCGATGCAAGATTTTTTTGAAAATGTTTCGACACCTGCAGATAAAAAAAGAAAAGTAGCTTTTCCCAATGTTGGCGTTCATGTCCTTTTATCAAGAATTAATTCCAAGGATTTGGAATCGGTTAGGAAAGAGAGTTTTGCATTTATGGAAGAGGTCTTGGGGATGGTGCCGGTGGATTAAATGGTTAGATGGTTGGATGGTTTTCTTTGATCCTCGTTATCCATCCTTAAGAAAAAGAAAAGGCGTCGGTTAATACAACCGGCGCCTTTTCTTTTAACATCCTACTGGAGAAAATCCTTACCGGATCAAAGTAACCTCCCCTTTGAAAACTTCCTCAACGCCATCAATAAATTCAATTTTTGCAAACCAAACAAAGACGCCGGGCTGCATTTGTTGGCCTCGAAATGTCCCATCCCACGCATTAATCAAGTCGCCGGGAGAAAAATCTTTAGTGGCAAAGACATTGTTCCCTTGTCGGTCGAAGACCCTGAATTCATTGATCCTTTGGACATCATTTCCAGTGTAAGGCATGAAAAAATCATTGAACCCATCCCCGTTTGGACTAAAGGCATTTGGAATGAACACCTTTCTTTTTTTCAAAACATTGATGAAAACGTCAGCGGCTTCCGTGCAGTCAAATTGATCCGTTACGACAACGGAATAAAGGCCACTTTCGGTCGGCACCACTTCGATGCTGCTGCAATCGTCGCAAAGTATGGATGGTTCGGGTAGCCATTGAAACGTTACATCAGGCACATTGACCTGCGCCTGCAAAACAACCTCGTCACCTAATTCAATTTCTAAATCATTTCCCAAAGAAACCAATAACTCGACGGGGCCATCAATCGTAGCGGGCACTTGTACCACGCACCCGCCAGCATCTTTTATAAACAACGTCTGCGTACCTGCAATAAAACCCGTCGCAGCCAATGCATCAGAATAAGTGGCCCCGTTGGAAGAATAAGAGTAGGGCGGAACTCCGCCGCTAATTTGTTCAATTTTAACGACGCCGCCATCTGGTGGGTCATTGCAAGTCAGCTGGTTGGTTGAAAATTCAACGATGATTTCGGTAGGCTCGCCCATCATAAAAGAAGCTGTTGCTTGACAACCCAAACTGTTTTCTACGGTGACTTGATAATTTCCCGTTGCTAACCCATTTACAATTTCGCTGCCACTGGCATTCGACCAAGTAAAAGTAAACGGAGCACCTGGGCCAGTCACTTTTGCCTGCAACGAACCATCATTTCCGTCTTTACAACGAATCGGCTGAAGCTCTTCAATGGTAACTTCCACTGGTGAATCTGGAGTTGCGACAATTACCGAAGCCACATCGGTGCAGCCATCCGCATTGGTAACCGTAACGAAAAATTCGCTACCTGCCAGACCGTCAATAGTTGCGGTGGTTTCTCCATTGTTGCTCCATGAATAGGCAGTTGGCGTCCCATTGGTACTGACAGAGGCGATCCCATCATTTCCTTCAAAACAGGAAACTGCCTGTTCCTGAAAAGCGGTGGCAATGAATTCAGCTGGTTCGCTAATTTCATAGCTGTAATTAGCCCGGCAGTTATTGGCATCCGTAATCGTAACGAGATAATTTCCCTTGCACAAACCAGAGGCTTGCAGGCCATTTTGCCCATCGGACCAATCGACTTGATAAGGTGGCGTACCGCCAATTAAATCTAATAAAATGCTACCATCACAGTTTCCGAAACAGCTGGCATCCAATAGGTTAGTGTTATTGACTTGCAGTAAATCAGGCTGGTCAACTACCACATAAACTGTTGTATCGAAGATTAAGTCTTCTATATAAATTTCGTATTCGCCTGCCGGCAAATTTCCCACCATAACGACCTCTCCATCTTGGCTGATAGTTCCAGAACCACTGATTGTATTTTGGGCATTTTGCCAACTATACACATAAGGTGGTACCCCATATGCAACCGTAAAGTTGAAGGTGCCATCCTGGTCACCGAAACAATCGACCAAACTACCTGTCGTCTCCGGCACAAAATGCACATAGTATGGCATTTCAAAACAAGTGTCTATGGTGCAATCAATTTCATCAGCTATACTGACACAATAAATTTCACCTCCAACTAAGCCGGAAGCGGTTGGGGTAGCCTGACCACTGCTCCATTCAAACGTATAATTCCCACTCCCACCAGTTGGGCTGACTTGGGCTGCGCCATCCGAATTTCCGGGGCCAACCCCTTGATTTACAATGGAAAAATTCAACGCCAAAGGCGTTAAAATCTCAAGGTCGAGGAGAACGATGCTGTCGCAACCATTGGGGAGAAACAAGGTGTCTTCGTAACTCCCGCTCTGGGCATAAGTTGAGTTGCCGACGGTGTACGTTTCTCCAAAACAGATTTGCTCATCTAAAAGTGTAACGGGCGTATCATCGCCAGCATCCGAAATGTTTAGGGAAAAAATACCTGCATTATTGGTGCCCTGCCCATCCACCAAGAGGAAATAAGTTTGCCCTGGGTCGAGGCAACTTACTTCCAGTGTTTCATCGAATGAGGAATTGTCGTACCCGCTCTCATACGGTGATAAAATGCCACTGCAAGTATTGTCGGAAGAGGAATAGACTGCCAGTTGCAAATTGATGGGTACATCTTCAGTATCGCTGATCCCTTCGATCAGGACATGGCCAGAGCTGGGGGCGGCAAACGCAAACCAGACGCCTTGGTCAATGAAAAAATTCCCATTCGGAGCATCTCCGGTATTCGTTGCACAAACGTTGGTCATCGGGGTTGGCAAACCAACTGACCCGCCATCGGGCACAACACCAAAATCAATGGCGTCGCAAACCAGGTCGGGGGCATCCACCAATCCCATTTCATTGATTTCAAAACCAAAATAACCTTGGATTTCGTAGAAACTGCCACTCACTGCATCGATGATGACGAAATAGGTTTTGTTTGGTTCGGGACATTCGAAGTAGACAAGTTCGTCATAAATCTGGTAGGTGAAGTTCTGTACGACGAATTCAAAATTGCCGGTGCACGTATTGTCGTCGGTAGTGAAGACACCCAATTGCAGATTGATGGGGTCGCCCAAGTTGGAAGGGTCGCTCTTTGCCTGAATTTTTATGATAGTGCTTGGATCATTACTGGTCGTGAATTGGAACCACATGCTTTGTTCGTTGCTCCAGATCAATCCAAAATCGGTAGGGGAGGGCTCGTTCAAATCAGTGGTGCAAAAATTATTATAGGTACTCACATTAGCATCACCAAACGTGTCGCCTTGGTTCAGTACGCCAAGATCCAAGGCGTCGCAAACTTCGTCATAAAGGCCACCCGGGAATCCATCTGCTTCGATCATGTGTTGGCTGGCTAGTCGAAGCAAACCCGTCTGTCAAGTCAAGATCTTCGTCCACACTTCCAGATAGAGGAACAGGTGTGTCAAAACATTCTTCCACTTGGCAGGTCAGGACATCATCACCGGTGAGAATAAAGGGGTCATTTTCAAAAAGGCTCATAAACAAACTTGGATGGTCAGAGGGACGTCCATCAAGCATTGAAAACCTCTATCATACTGGGTATTGGGAAGCGGAAAAGCGGGCAAAAAACCGACCCTGGGTAGGTGACCATCCCTGGCCTTCCACATTGACACTCCAGCTGGGTCTGGATTAGTAAATGGATCAGTGAAAGTGGTAGTTGCATTCCCACTATTGACAGTCAATTTACGTTAAACTGGCCATAAGTGGGGTCAGCAAACAACACATTAAAAATAGCAAAACAGTAATTGGGTAAGGGTTAATTTGTATCATAACCGGGATTTTGTCGGTGTAAGTTTTGGTATTTGAGATGCCCCTTGAATGGGCAACTTTTAGTTATTCTTTCTAAACACATTTAGGCCCGTCCGAATGTTAGTCGACTCGATAAAAAAGGTCTCTATTTGTCACAAGGTTTTTGTTAAAATTGAGAAATAAACGAACGGGGGAAGGGAATCATTATTCCTTGCACAAAATCAAGGAGTAGCTCGAGATTAGTTTTCACAATCATCAAAGCCAATGATTCGGAAATAAGTGATACTGGGATGTCTGGTGTGAAGTGGCGGTAAAAATAGGAAAAATCAGCTGGTATTGCAAAATTGACCAATTTTTCCAAGCTAAAGTATTTAAGGATTAATACTTCAACTAAGGGCTTTCTTATAAAAATTTGGCGGGCGATGGCGAAGCTGCCTAAAGAGTAAGGGAGAGAAAATCGGCAAAGCCGATTTTCTCTCCCATAGCCTTTAATCCCGTCGGATTGGCCTAAAGGCCAATCCGAACAGGATTTTTTAATTAAAAGCAAATTCGTTGCTGTTTTAATTTTTATAAGAAAGCCCTTTACTTCAACTTTCATTTTATAAAAATACACCTCATTGTTTTTCCAAATATAATCATCCCCCTTGCGGTACAAGTTGGTGCTTTTGGGTTTGATTAACAATTCATCGACCGACATATACCTTCGATCATAATCTTCTTGTTTTTTAAATGAAACGGTAACCTCCACATCGGGGCCGCTGATCCGAAATGGGATTTCCAATAAGACCCAACCATTGGTGTCCAAAACTTTGAAGCCCCAACCCGGACTGTTCTGCCCAACTAAATTGACATGGCCATTTTCCAGTTTTTCCGATACCTTAAAAATGGTCGTTGCGAAGCGGTCAGGCATGACGTCCACCCAAATAGAAAGCGTATAAACGCTATCAGGGTTGGCATTGGGCAATTTTCCAATGAATAAATAATTGTCCAAGCCAACATGGCCTTTATATTGACCTTTTCCAAAATAAGGGTTTTCCAAATTAAAGGTGTCAAAATTTTGGTAAACAAAATTTTCCGTGGAATCAGTGGATAAAAATTCATTGATTTTAAATAGAGAATCATTTTTTATTTCATTTTCGATTTTGGTTAATTTTTTATCAATCCTTTTCTGAAAGTCACTTAATTCCATTTCATACAAACTCCATTTTTCTGTTTGGTGCAATAAAACTGACTCGTCCAATAAATGTCCATATTTTAAATCATCTTCTTTTTTATCGGTATGGCTACGTAATAATAATAATGGTTTTTCATTTTTATAATCCTTAAAAATGGTCGGATAACGGTAGGGCTCCGTTACTAATTGAATCTGGTCGAAAGACTGCCGATGGGAAGATCGGGTCAGCATGGCACCTGTTACAGGCAAGCCCGTTTGGATCGATAGCACCAACGCTTGCTGGACAATATATGCACTGCCAGCCAATTCTATATTATTGGAGCCAACTAAAAATAATGGGATGGGAACAATGGCCTGGTATTTTGAAAAGTCAATATCGGTAACTGTTGTAAATTCTTTGCCTTCTACCAATTCAGGAGGTTGTTTCATTTCATAACCTCTAAATACTTTTGCGGAGCTGTGAAAAGTGTATGCCTCATACAATGAAACGCTAATAATTGATAAGAATAAAATTACTTTTAACCGTTTATTTTTAATTCTTTTTATTAAATAATAAAAACCGCCAAAGGCAATAATATTTACGGCAAAATAAAACGCCCAGGCAAACCGACCCGTTGAGCGAAACTGTTTATAAGGCCCTGTATATTCTAATAAATATTCCCACCCCTCCATGATAAATGGCTGGCTACATGATAAATAAGCCATGATTCCACCCGCAATTAAAAGCCTTGAAAAATAGGGGCGAAAATCATCGGGTAGGAAATTAAAAATAGGTTTTTTGAATAAATTAAAAATCCATTTTAAAAGGAGTGTTATCAGGAAAATATCTGCTACTAATCCAATATAAGCCCAGCCTTCAAAATCAACAGATGTTTTTTGAAACCAATTTTTGTTGATCCAAGTAAATAAAGGCAGTTGTGGGGAGGAAAATAGATTGGTAAAATTAGAATGGTAGACAAAAAAGCCGTAGGGGTTGGGCGACCGATCGGTTATTTTGTCATTTAAAATCATATAAAAAAGAAAGAATAATAAGGGGATGCCAATACCAATTAAATACTGAATAGAAAGTTTTTTAATGTTGTCAAACTTAAATTTACTGAGTGCCCCAATAAAATAATACAATGAAACAAAAATCGCAATTACCGCAAAAAAATAAAAGTGAAGAAAAGAGGCAATAAAAGTAACCAATGCCAAATATGCACTGTATTTCCAATGGCCAGTTTGTTCAGATTTTAATAAAAAGTACAAAACGGAGGGCAACACAAATAATGGTGCCAAACCCATGTGCGATGGGAAGCGCATGCACTGCGGCGCTAAAAAAGTAACTGCTAAAGAAAAAGGAATGGCCAAATAAAAGGGTATTTTTAATTCCCGAAAAATCAAATAAAGAAATATGGAGCAACCTAAAATAGAGACTAATAAAATCAAATGAATAATTCCAAATGCATAATCAGTGACCCAGGGAAAATAGGGGTGTAAAAATTTGAATAACATCGCTATGCCTGACATTTCCGTTGCCGCAACAATATGCTCCTCATAAGGGTAATTCATGCCAGTGTACCACGTATATGACTCATTGTATTTTGTGTGGTAAATGGCATTTAAAATTGTTTTTATCCCATCCCGGTATATATCGGTTGTTTTCGGTAAATAAAAGTTATCAAAAATAGCTTGGTAATTACGGTAAATAATCGAAGCGGTTATGATTATTAGTAAAGTGAATTGGGCTATTGTATTATTTAGAATTTTTTTCAAAGTGTTAGTTTGTTGCTGCTTAATTATTTTCCGAAAAAATAAATTTTGAAATTGGTATTTACCTAAATGCTCAACCGACTACCTCAACGATACTTGTACCTCCTCCTTTTTTCACCACCTTCACTTGCGTAGCGATCCGTTCTTTTAATTCTTTGACGTGGGAAATGATCCCGATTGTTTTCCCTTTGGCTTGTAAATTTTCCAAAGTGTTCAACGCCAAATCCAACGCTTGATCGTCCAAAGTGCCAAAGCCCTCATCTATAAAAAGTGATTTGATGTTGGTGTTCCGGCCCGCCAAATCGGACAACCCCAAGGCCAATGCCAAGCTGACCAAAAAGCTCTCCCCGCCTGACAACGTGTGCATAGAACGCACATTATCAGCTTGATAGGTATCGACAATGTCCAGTTCGAGGTCGTCAGCGGGACGCTTAACAATGAAGTAGCGACCGTACAAGTTTTTTAAATGCTGGTTGGCGAGGTGAACCAATTTTTGCAAGGTCAGTCCTTGCGCAAAAATGCGGAATTTTTTGCCATCAGAGGAACCGATTAGGTCATACAGGGCCATCCAACGATTGTAATCTGTGCGTTGGTTTTCAATGAGTTCCAGCAGGTGGGCAGCTTCTATTTCGAGTGCTTCATTGTCTTTTAGTTGCTGTTCCAATGCGCCAATGGTGCGCTGTATTTCCAAAAATTTAGCTTCCATTTCGGCTAATGCCAGTTTCAATTCTTCTTCCGTTTTTTCAGTAACTGTTTTTTTGCGGAGCATTTTTAACTCCTTCTCAACCATTTTAAGTTGTTGAGCCGTTTCGATTTCTTGTTGTCGAATCCGTTGGGCTTTGGTTGAAATCCGGGTTAACTCACTTTCGGTCAACATAGCCGAACGCAGCTCTGCCATGTCTTGAAAGCCGATTTTTTTCAGGCCAGTTTCAAGCATTTTTGACAAATCGTCGCAAGATTTTTTCTCTTTTTCCAGTCTCTTGGTTTGTGATATAATCGATTGCTGGGTGTGTTGTAAGACTTCCTTTGTTTTTTCAAATAGCGTTCTGGCCTCTTGCCATTCGTATTCTTTTTCCTCCAGTTTTTTCAATAATAATTCCCGCTGTTCTTGCGGGTTTCTGTCTCCAAAAATAGAAGTCCGATGGGATCGCATATTTTGCAATTCAACATTTAAGTGTTGCCAATCAACCTCGACTTTTTTTATTTTTTGCTGAATATTTTCAATTGATTTTTCAATTTGGGCGAGCGCTTGTTGGTCAAGTTCCAATTGCTTTTCATGTTGGACAAAGCTGCCTTGTTTTGCTGAATAGGCCAGTTCTTTAGCACCCAGTTCTTGGAACATTGTTTTGGCTGTTTCGACCGAAAATTGGTAGCCATATTTTCCCAGCAGCCCATCAAGTTCGCTGGTCATCTGAGCGAATTTATTTGCTAAACCATTGATATTCTGTTGGTAATGCTGGATGGTTTTTTCGGTTTCGAGTAGGGCGTATTGGTTGTCTTTCAATTGGGTTTCAACTTCCCGCTGTTGTATTTCTATTTTTGCTAATTGGCTGTTGAGCGCAGCGAGTTGTTCCCGAACGTTTCTTTTGTTCTTTAATCGGTCTGCAAAATTCAACAATTTTTCTTCTACCCAACCACTTGCCGATTTGGCAAAATCCTCTGCTTCCACAAGGTTGGCGAGGGCAGCGAGTTCGTCCTCTTTGGCTGCTAATTTCATTTTTAGTTTTCCCAAAATCCCGTTAGAACTACTATCTATTTGCAGGATGAGCGAGGCGACTTCCAAGTGCCTTTTTACCAAATTATTTTTCTGTTTTTGAATGCTTTGAAAATGGATTTCAGCCCGCTCAAATTCTGCTTTTGCCTGGTCAATAAATGGGGTGAATCCATTTTGCCTAAAAGGGTGGTCGGTCGAAAAACACAAGGGGCAAGGCTCGTTTTCCTTTAGGTTGGCCCGGTCTTTTTCGTAATTGGAAATGGCTTGTTGCTGGCGGAAAATTTCTGTTTTAAATTGGAGTTCTTTGGCAGACAAATCACTTTCTTCCTCCAAACTCAAAAAGGTTTTATCGAGCGCCATTTCTTCCTTCCTCAAATTTTCCAGCCGTTCTTCGTTGGCATTTATTTCTTGGAGCAGCTGCCGATAATCCTCACTTTGCGCTTTTAGCTGCAACAAGTGCTTTTGTTGCTCTGCAATTAATTCAATATCCCGGCCCATTTTTTCCAACAGGTCATGTCGGTCAGTCGCATAGTTTTCTGGCGCCAATTGGTTGAATTCATTGATTAATTTTTCAACAGCTTTTCGCTCTTGCTCCGCTTGACTTTCAAGTTGTACAACCTTTTTCTTGTTATCCTCCAGTTGTTTTTCAGCAGCTTGCAAGGATTTTTGCAGGGCTTCCCGTTCTAAAAAATTCTCCCCCAAAGAGGCCCTAAAATGCTGGATAGTAGGGAGGTCTTTGGATAAATGAGCCAACGCCGCATTGCTTTTCAACCAATCATTTAATGTTGAAATAGCTGTTTTGTGGGCCTCAATTTTACGCACTAATTCTTTTTTTTCGGCCTGTGTTTGTTCCGCTTGTTTTTGCCAATCCGTCAATTCTGCTTTTGCTTTAGCCGATGCCAATTCTTGATTTTGGATCTTCGAATCAAGGGTCGAAACTTCATCAAACAGGCGGATTGCGGTTGGCTGCTCCTTTTTTAGAGCCTCATAGCTTTCTTTTTTTGCTGTAAAATGGGCCTTTAATTTGGCTTCTTTTTCCACCAACTCAGGGAGGCTGTGTTCTAATTGCTGCAGGTCGGCGAGGATCGAATTAACTTCTCCATTTTTATCATCGAAACGGGCAAGGGTAGGGTGGAGCGGCTGTGTTTTTTGGTGGTTGTCGAGTCTGAGCAGGTCGGCTTTTATTTTTTCAGCTTCCTCTTCAATGCGTAGGATATTGGCTTTGATGACCGTTTCCTGTTTTTCAAATTTTGCTACATTCTGCAACCAAACCAGCGCCTCTTTCAAGTTGTCAATCTCCGCTTTGGTCGTTTTGTTTTCCTTTTGTTTTTGTTTGAAAATGGACTTTTTCTCTTTGGTCTCTTCTTTAGTGAGAATTTTGAGCGTATCCCTTTTCTCCGTTAATGCGTCCAATTTTGCCTTTTCCAAATTCTTTCTTTCCAAGGCCCCTTTCGACAATTCGGAATAGATTTCGGTGCCGGTGATCCGCTCCAATAAATCGCTCCGCTCTTTTTGGTTGGCTTTTAAAAAAGCGGCGAAATCGCCCTGTGCCAACATTACCGAACGGGTGAACCTGGAAAAATCAAGCCCCGTCACCTCCTCAACAAATTGATTGACCTCTTTGACTTTTCGTTCGGCCACAATATGGAACGTATCACTTTTTTCCTCCCATTCAGCAATCGACCGCTCTGCTTTTAATTGTTGCCCAACTTTTTTTGAACGGGTTTGTCGAACCCGCCATTGGGCCAAAAAACGTCGGCCCTTGGCTTCAAATTCGCATTCGGCCATCCCTTCCTCCGCACCGTAAGACAACGTTTCACGAGCATCCGATTTCCGGCAAACATCGCCGTACAAAGCCAACGTCACTGCATCCAAAATGGTCGTTTTCCCGGCCCCGGTATCGCCGATGATGGCAAAAAGTCCTGTGTCCACCAATGGGCTGGTAGTGAAATTTATTTCCACTAAATCTTGGATAGAGTGGAGGTTGCGAAGGGCGATGCGTCGAATTTTCATTTTTTGCCTTACCGGGTGTCTACGAAATTATGCGCTAAAAATTGATTACTCACCGATGTCCTCGTTCCAAACTTGTGGCTTTTCTGCGATAAATTTTTTCATCAGTTCTACACATTCGGAGCTGTTAACAACTTCTATTTCAACGCTATTCGATTTCAACCAATTTTCAGCACCCATAAAAGTTTGGTTTTCGCCCACCACTACTTTGGGGATGCCGTACAGTAAAATGGTGCCCGAGCACATGGGGCAGGGCGAGAGGGTGGTATAGATTGTACATTCTTTGTACACAGCAGCAGGCAGGCGTCCAGCATTTTCAATGGCGTCCATTTCGCCGTGCAAAATGGCACTCCCTTTTTGCACCCGTTGGTTGTGGCCGGCACCAATTATTTTCCCTTGGTGGACAAGTACAGAGCCAATGGGTATACCGCCTTCTTCATAACTTTTTTGGGCTTGCTCAAAAGCCGCTTGCAGGAATTTATCCATTAATATTGGGTTGAATTTTAAAGTAGGATTAAACGATGCATGAACTGATACTCAATTATTTTTATAGTTTTCTAAAACATCTAAAATGCTTCCATAAATTTTCACAGGATTAGCTAAGAACGAACCGATGTCCTTCCACTCTGCTATTTCAATATCCTCTTCTGATTGCGGGGTCAAATCCATTTCATTGGTTTGCATTTTGTACCAATAGGTTTTTTTCAAAATCCGTTTTCCATTTTGCTGATAGGTATGCCACGTATCCATTAAATGGCTTCCAAGAACCAAGTGGTTCAGCCCCGTTTCCTCATTGACCTCCCGGACGCTTGCCTGTTCCGGGGTTTCGCCACGGTCAATTTTCCCTTTGGGCAAATCCCAAAAATTGCGGCGGAAAATCAGGAGGATTTTGTCCTCCATGTTGGAAACAACGCCCCCCGCAGCTTCGATGATTTTGAAAATTTTCTTGAACGTTTCCCACAATTCCTCCATGTCATTATGAAACACTACCACCTTCTCAAACCGTTGGGAATGTTCCAATTGGTTGACAACGTTCAACAAGAATTTCTTTTTGCCAGCATACCTAAGAATGAGTATTTTTTCGGAAGGTGACCCAAAATTTTTAGCCTCTTCAACAGTAGTTAAGTATAGCGGGTTTCGTTAATGTAAATTTTATACATTTGCCGTCATTTTTAAATAATCAAATTGAGTTAGTTGAATTTTCAGTACTATTTTTCAAAATCAGCAGGAACGCTTTTATCTGAAAACCGGAAAATCAATTAATGAAACTTGGTACATTCAGTGGCTAAATACTCAACGTAGTGAACATCGCATCTGAAGTCGCAAAACAATTGCTGCAAATAAAAGCAATTAAATTAAGCCCTCAAAAACCGTTTACTTGGGCCTCTGGGATTTTGTCCCCCATTTATTGCGACAACCGAATTACGCTTTCCCATCCAGATGTGAGGCGATTAATCAAGGCAGGTTTAGCAGAAAAATCCAAAGAATTTGGCAACTTTGATGCAGTTGCTGGCGTAGCAACAGCAGGCATTGCCCATGGCTTAATGTTGGCCGAGGTGCTTGACCTACCTTTCGCTTATGTACGTAGCAAAGCCAAAGGGCATGGGCGGCAAAACCTGATAGAAGGGGAGCTCGCACAAGGATCAAAAGTGCTCGTCGTGGAAGACCTAATCTCTACAGGTGGGAGCAGCTTGGCGGCCGTTGAGGCTTTAAGGGAATATGGGGTTGATGTGGTTGGTGTTTTGGCCTTGTTCACTTATAATTTTGAAAAGGCCAAGAATGCCTTTAAAGAGGCGAATTGCCCGTTGCATACCTTAACCAATTATGATGTAATGATAAGGGAAGCATTAGCCATAAAATTTATCAATTTGATTGATGTCGATTTATTGACAACGTGGCGGACCAAAACAGGAGTCTGATTTAAAGTAGTGGGACTGAAAAAGATTCCGCACTAAAGTTCATTGTTGTAGCCCTAAAATGAAATAACTGTCAGCAACCAAAATAACGAACAAAACCTCCGGTGGCCAAGATGAGACCGGGTGTTTTAAACAAGCAAATTAATTAGATGACATTGATTACGGCCAATTCAGAAAAATTCCTGAAAAGCTATCTCAACAACGCTTCCCCAACCGGTTTTGAAGCAGAAGGACAAAAGCTCTGGTTAAAATACATTGACCCATTTATTGACGAATGGAAACTGGACAATTATGGTACAGCCTACGGAATCATCAATCCAGGTACCGATTATAAAGTTGTCATTGAAGGGCATGCCGATGAAATTTCTTGGTTTGTTAATTTCATCACGGAGGAAGGGTTCATTAATGTAATCAGAAACGGAGGAAGTGACCACCAAATCGCACCATCCAAGCGAGTAAATATCCACACCAAAAAGGGATATGTAAAAGGAGTTTTTGGTTGGCCCGCCATTCATACGAGGTCAGTAGAATCTAAACTGACACCTAAAACAACCAATATTTTTCTTGACGTCGGTGCAAAAGATAAAAAAGAAGTAGAGGCGATGGGGATTCATGTAGGGTGTGTGGTCACTTATGAAGATGAGTTCATGACCCTCAACAACCGCTACTATGTAGGACGTGCGTTGGACAACCGGATGGGCGGTTTTTGTATTGCGGAGGTAGCTCGTTTGCTCCAAAAAAACAAGGTGAAACTCCCTTACACATTGTACATTGTTAATTCGGTGCAAGAAGAAATTGGCCTTCGGGGTGCACAGATGGTTGCCGATACCATCAAGCCAAATGTGGCCATTGTTACCGATGTGACCCATGATTCCAACACACCGCTGATTGAAAAGAAGAACGTTGGTGATGTGAAATGCGGGGAAGGCCCATCTGTGACCTATGCACCTGCCGTCCATAATAAATTGTTGGAAATGATTCTCGACACCGCAGAAAAACAAAAAATTCCAATTCAAAGGGAGGCCGCTTCTCGGAGCACAGGCACGGATACGGATGCTTTTGCTTACAGCAATGGCGGTGTGCCTTCAGCGTTGATTTCCTTGCCCTTACGCTATATGCATACCACCGTGGAAATGGCGCATAAATCTGACGTGGAAAATGTCATTAAACTGATCTACCACACGTTGTTGAAAATCGAATACGGTCAGAGTTTCAAATATTTCTAAGACCGATTTTTAACTAAAAATAAAAAGGCAAGAATGGATTCATCCGTTCTTGCCTTTTCTTTTTAGTGGTGCTGTGAAATGATATTACAAACCTGTTCTACAGCCCGCTTTTTTCCTCGACCTACCTCGGCTACCCATCAGTCCGTTGTCCATAAAATTGTAGGTGACCGTCAATCCGAGGATGAAGTACCAGTCTTGTTTTTTTAAATCGCCCCTCTGTGTCCCCGTTTCGACGACCACTGGTTCATTGTTTTCCATCAACTCACCTGTACGGTTGCCCAATGCGGCGGCCAATTGGCCGTTGCCTGCGGCCAAATCAGGATATGTCACATACGTGCCGCTTACGTCATCCAGGAAATCCGTCATTGTACGGCGAGCGCCCAACTCGAGGCCAAGGTTGATCTTGTCGGTCAAGGCATATTTTACACCGATGCCAAAAGGGATGGCAATATCGCTCAAGCTGTATTTGGCATCCCTGCCCGGCATGCCTTGACCTTCAGTGCCCAATGGTTGTAGGTCGACCCAATTGCCTTCGTATCTGGTGCGGGGTGCATATTTAAATAAGGAAATGCCACCAAAAATGTATGGAGAAATGGGCATGGACAAAGCATAAGGCTGGTAGCCTGGAAAGTTGAATTCCCCGATCAAGGAAAACTCCAGAATGCTGGAGCGGAAGCTCAAGTTCCTCATTCTGACAAAATCGTCGTTGGAAACATTGGCATCCCGACCTGCTACCCAAGTGTAATTTAAACTTGCACGAAGGGCCAATAAATGGTTGAAGTTGTATTTTGCCAGCGCCCCAAAAGCGGGTTTGGTTTCACCTAAATAAAGGCTGCTCGAATTGTTAGATAAATCACCGACATAATTGGACATGCCGATGAGCACACCTGCTTCGAAGTGTTGTGAAAAACCAACTACTGGTAATAAAGTCAGGGTGAAGATTTGAATTAGCTTTTTCATGAAAAAAATATTGGATAAGAATTTTGTCTAACGTGAAGTAAAATAATTTCTGGATTAACGAATGAAACCTGCCAAAACTTGCGCCATTTGTTGTTGAATGTCCAAAGCTGCTTGCCGGGCTTGCTCCGCAAAATCCTCACCGTCGCCTGCAAAAATGATACCCCGGGAAGAATTGACCAACAAGCCGACTTGGTCGTTCATCCCATAACGACAAACTTCCTGTAAGTCACCTCCCTGAGCGCCGATTCCGGGAACCAATAAGAAATGGTCTGGGGCGATCCGCCGTATTTCACTAAATTTTTCCGGATGGGTAGCACCAACCACGTACATCAGATTATCCGGTGTGGCCCATGATTGCGCTTTTGTCATGACCCTCTCGTAAAGTGGTTCGCCACCGTCCTGTGATCCCAATTGAAAATCCAAGCTGCCTTTGTTTGAAGTCAGCGCCAATAAAATAACCCATTTTTCGGGAAAAGCTAAAAACGGTTTGACACTGTCTTCGCCCATGTATGGGGCGACAGTTATGGAATCAAAATTGAGATTTTCGAAAAATGCTTTTGCATATTGCGTGGAAGTGTTGCCTATGTCGCCCCGCTTGGCATCGGCAATACTGAAAATATCTGGGGGAATGACCTTCAATGTTTTTTCCAAACTTTGCCAGCCTTTGACCCCTTGAGCCTCATAAAAAGCGAGGTTAGGTTTATAGGCTACACATAAATCGGAAGTGGCTTCGATGATCCGTTTATTGAATTCAAATACGGGGTCTTCTAATTCCAGTAAATGTTTGGGGATGCGGGCAGGGTCAGAATCAAGACCAATGCATAGAAAGGATTTTTTCGCAATTATTTGTTCAAAGAGTTCTTGTCTGGTCATTTAAATGGAAGAGGGTTTTTAGTTTATCTGGATGTGAAATGTTTTTCACTTGAGCCTATCATGTTTACAACAATTTATCCCGGAATTTCCACGCCATTGATGGCTTCAATGTGGTGGATTTCAGGCACCTTGGTTTTGATTGCCTGTTCGATTCCCGCCTTCATAGTCATGATAGACATAAAGCAATTTTCGCAGTTGCCCAACCATTTGACTTTTACGGTCATGTCGTCAGTTACGTCAATAACTTCAACATCCCCTCCATCAGCTGCCAAATGGGGGCGAACAGTGTTTAATGCTTCATCTACTCTTAGAATCAATTCTTTTTTTGTTTGACTATCCATGTTGAGTTATTTTGCGGACTTAATTTGAAAACGATAAAAAAATTTATTGCTCCATTTTTACTACCTGCGTGGGGCTCATCATTTCGTTCCTAATAGCTACTTGACGGACAACGTTCTCTGCCACTTTCAGAAATGATTGGGCAACGATGGCATTTTGGTCGGTGATGACTGGTTTGCCCTTGTCCCCGCCTTCCCTTATACCTTGCACGAGCGGTACCTGACCTAACATCATACTGTTGCTCATTTTGGCCAATTTTTTTCCACCGCCCTCACCAAATAAATAGTACTTGCGGTCGGGCATATCTTCAGGTGTGAACCACGACATGTTTTCGACTACCCCTAAAATGGGGACATTTACAGAAGGCAATAAAAACATATTCATGGCCTTAACTGCATCTGCCACGGCAACTTCTTGTGGCGTCGTCACCATGATTGCTCCCGTAACAGGAACAGTTTGTACCAACGTAAGTTGAATGTCACCAGTACCAGGAGGGAGATCAACAACTAAATAATCCAATGGCTCCCACAACACCTCATTAAAAAACTGACGAATGATGCCCGCCAACCTGGGCCCACGAAGCACGACTGCTTGTTGTGGTTCAATGATAAAACCAATGGACATGACCTGCATGTCGAATGCCCGCAATGGGGTTATTTTGGGCTGACCACCTATGTCAACAACTTTTGGACGCTCACCCTGCAAACCAAGCATTGTTGGGATGGAAGGTCCGTACAAATCGGCATCAACTAAGCCGACCTTTGCTCCCAATTTTTTTAGACCCAAGGCTAAATTGGTAGCAACTGTTGATTTACCAACACCTCCTTTTCCTGATGCCACCGCAATGATATTTTTGACCTGTGAAATGGGCGAGGCATTTTCTTGGGCATTTGGCGTTTTAGCAACAACGTGAACATTTACCTCGGCTTCGGGGTAAATTTCTTTTACTGCCCCGACACATGAAAAAATCAAATTTTGCTTGTTCGGGCCGGTAAGGGAAGGGAGTATTAAATTGAAGTTGACATTTTTTCCATCTACCTGCAATTGCTCGACCATTCTAGCTTTAATAATGTCGCTGCCCGAATGCGGGTCGATCACTGTGTATAGGGCTTCAACAATTCGTTGTTTTTCTATTTCCATAGTTAGTTTAATACGATTTTTCAATTTTGACGAGCTGGATTGTCATCAGTCAAAATGACTTTTTATAAAGTAGACAAAGTTAAGAACAAAAGCAGGATATTAAATCAAATAGGGTGGCTAGCTGCAAAAAACTATCAATGGGATAAGGCCTTTTAATATTTCTATCCTTTCCAACTTAGTGTAAAAACTACGGCAATTCTTTGGTGGGGCGTTCAAAACCTGTTAATTTCACCGCAATAAATTACGACAGGATATGAATGAAGTAAGCAACTTTTTCAAGTCTGCTTTCTCAGTGGATAACGTCATTTTTGGGTTTGATGAAGGGGATTTAAAAGTCCTGCTCATTAAGCGGGGCGCTGATCCCTTTAAAGGCCATTGGGCGTTGCCCGGTGACCTAGTTTATCCAAATGAAGGATTGGAGACTGCTGCCAATCGAGTATTGTTGGAATTGACAGGTTTGCAAAAAGTTTACCTGGAGCAGGTCCATACTTTTGGAGCAGTCGACAGGCATCCCTTGGGCAGGGTTATCACCATAGCTTATTTTTCTTTAGTAAAAATCAGTGACTTTGTGATTACGCCTTCCTCCTTTGCCCAAAAGGCAAGTTGGCACACGGTAGAAAATGCATACACCCAGAAACTTGCTTTTGACCACAACAACATTTTGGAAAAATGTGTCAATACTCTAAAAACAAGAGTTCGTTATCGCCCTGTTGGTTTTGAATTGCTCCCGCCGAAGTTCACACTCACTGAACTTCAACATTTATATGAAGCCATTCTCCGAACAAAGCTGGATAAAAGGAATTTCAGGAAAAAAATTCTTTCCATGAACCTACTTGTAGACTTGGAAGAAATGCAGGAGGGGGTACCCCATCGCCCTGCCAAGCTATACCAGTTTGATAAAGCCAGGTATTTTAAATTTGAAGCAGAAGGGTTTAGTTTTGAATTGAAAGAAAGCAAAACCAAAGACCAAAAAATGAGGTTTGTGAAAATGATGGAGGATTGATTTTTTTCTCAAAAATCAATTATAGTACCGAGCCATTAGAGGTGAAAATGACTAACTCCATGTGGTTACCTGCCTGTCCTTCCCGATAATTTTTGAGTAACTCCTTCAACTGGGCTTCCGACCCGGTATATTTATAGAAAAAGGTCTTTGAGTAATTAAAGGACGGTGCTGCTTTTAACAACACTAATTCATTATTTGAGCCTATTTGAAAATCTCCATAATAGCCCTTTTTAAGCGTAGCAACCTGAACCAAGGACTCAAGTTCTGTTTGAAACTGTTTTGGAGCATCACCAACCAGATTTTCATCATCATAGGCATAATAGCCCCAAATGACTTGTTCAGGTATGCGATAGAGGGTACTGTTGACAATGGAAATACCATCACTGCTCGACATATCGATAACATATTTTTCATCATCGATGGTCAATATGCCTTCGTCTGTGAACAGGTTACGTGTGGTAACTAAAAAGTCATATACGCCATTTGAAAAATAGCCTGCATGGACGGTTGAAGTTGCTGGAGCCACACCAGGGTTGCAATCAGACGCTGGTTCAATTCCATTTAATAACAAGGAAACTTCTTTTGAATTGACAATGACAGCCCTGTCTATGCTGCTGTTCAGGCAGGAGTCAACTTCAATTGATTCGAGTTCAAAATAAAGCCGACGAGTTGTTCCGAGCTGCTCATACATATTGATAGAGAATTCTTTTTCAACTTGTATTATCGTTTCCTTGTCACCACCTGTGAGCGAACAGCTATGAAATAACGGAATCAGACCCAAAACGAAAAAGTAAGATTGCAGTTTTCCTATTTTCATAATTCAATGATGGAGGGTAGGCAATGTCCAAAGTTAATTGTTGCTCAATAAAATTGACGAAAATTGAACACGCAAACTTTTAACAATGAAGGAACGAGAGCAACTGTTAAATGCTGCTTGTTCATTGAAATTACCCAAATTGGATTACTTTATTATGCGAATATCAATCCATTAATTAATACAAATTTTCCCTAAAAGCTGAAAGTCTTTCCATCTGTTCAGGTTGGGTGCGGCAACAACCTCCGATGATTTTTGCCCCATAGTTGTACCATTCCAACCAATTGTTTTTTTCTATTTCAGGCCCATGTTTTTCGATCCAGCATTTGTTTTGGGCATCCCAAACGTCGCCGTTATTTGGGTAAACTAACAGTGGCAAGGTGGTTGTTTTGAAAGGTGTTCCAAAACGCTTGTTGCCAATTTCGGCTGGATACAATTGACACCAATAGCTTGTATAACAGGTGTTTGTGAAACGATAGCCACTGCGTCTGAGAGTGGGGTGCCATCGGCGAGTTGTTCTCTATTTTTGCAACTAAAACTTACGAATGTCGGTAGTGGCGTTTTTAAATCTTGTAATAAATTGACAATGGCTTCAGTTTCTTTTAAGCTGGGTATTGTTTCAAAAATCAACAAGTCAATTTTTTCTTTGGCTAAATAAAAAAGCCGCTCTCGGTGGAAGTCCATCAGATGCTTTTGAGAACGGCCATAATTGCCAGAATATTCAGAGCCGTCTGCCAGAAAAGCGCCATAAGGCCCAATGGAAGCTGCAATCAAAATCTGCCTTTTTCGATCGTTGAAAGTAGCGTAAGCAGCTCTTGCATCCACTGCCAATTGAACTGCCAATGAAAACAACCTTTCCGATTCGTTCTGAGAAAATCCCTTTGATTTAAAACCTTCAAATGTCGCTTGATAAGTTGCCGTGGTGATGATGTCTGCCCCAGATATAAGATATTCAAGATGAATCTCTTTGATTAGCGTGGGGTTCTCGATTAATACTTTAGCAGACCACAATGGGTCATTTAGGTTGGCGCCCTTTCGCTCCAATTCTGTAGCGAGAGCACCATCAAGTATCAAGAAAGGTCGATCATTCAGCAGCTTTTCAAATGTTACCATGAAAAATTTATTGACACTGAAAAAGAATTTTGACAAAATAAAAAAGGGAAGCATTTTCGGATGCTTCCCTTTATAAAATTTGCATTAACACGAATTAAATATTAATTCCGGTCGATGCAGTTCAGATCTTCAAAAGCTACTTTGAGGCGCTTCACAAAGGATTCTTCCCCTTTGCGCAACCAAGCTCTTGGATCATATTTTTTCTTGTTTGGTTTATCGTCACCCTCTGGATTGCCAATTTGGGTTTTCAGATAATCCACGTTGGCGTTGTGGTAATCACGAACACCTTCCCAGAACGCCCATTGCATATCGGTATCGATGTTCATTTTAATCGCTCCGTAACCAATGGCTTCCCTGATTTCCTCCCTGCTCGAACCACTGCCGCCGTGGAATACAAAATTGATTGGGTTGTCCTTTTCAGTTTTGAATTTTTCATTCACATAGTTCTGGGAGTTTTTCAAAATGATCGGCTGCAACTTCACATTGCCAGGTTTGTAAACACCATGGACATTACCAAAAGCGGCTGCGATGGTAAACCGCTCACTTACTTTGCTCAACTCTTCATAAGCGTAGCTTACTTCTTCTGGTTGCGTATACAGTTTTGAGCTGTCAACATCGGTATTGTCAACACCGTCTTCCTCTCCACCGGTCACACCTAATTCAATTTCCAGTGTCATACCGATCTTGCTCATGCGCTCATGGTATTTGACACAAGTTTCAATGTTTTCCTTGATGTCTTCTTCTGATAAATCAAGCATGTGGGAACTGTAGAGAGGGTAGCCCCGCTCTTTATAAAATTGCTCCCCAGCAGCAAGCAAACCATCTACCCAAGGCAATAAATTTTTGGCGCAGTGGTCGGTATGCAAAATAACTGGAACGCCATAAGCTTTGGCCATGGTGTGGACGTGAATGGCTCCAGAAATCCCTCCCATGATGGCTGCATTTTGCCCTTCATTGGAAAGACTTTTTCCGGCAAAAAATACGGCCCCACCGTTGGAGTATTGAATGATGACAGGAGAGTTGACCGCTTTGGCTGTTTCTAAAACAGCGTTTACGGAGTTGGTGCCGATAACATTGACTGCCGGGAGGGCAAAGTCATGGTCATTGGCATAATTGAGGAGTTCGGTTACTTCGTCGCCATGCAGAACGCCGGCCCTAAATTTCTTGCTCATTTGTGTATTTTTTCAAATTTAAAATAAGCGGCGAAAGTAGGAATTTTTACAAACTAAAAAGAGGCTACTTATCTAAAAGCGCCTCTTACACGTAAGATATTTCTGTTGTTTCTATAAAATGGGTTCGGCAGTCTCCTCTTCTTCATCCATTATCAATTCATGGTATTTTTCTTCCATCCCTTGTTCCACCAATTTGGTGACCTCCTCCAGGCTGATGTTCATTTTCATGGTGACAAAAGCCATTTCTCCATCTTCTAAATCATTGTACAACATGAACAGGTTTTTTACCACGCCGTTTACTTCTTTGATCATCAGTTGAAAGTCCATCTCGCCGCCGCTTTTAATCATAATCAGATCATCAAAATGATCTTTGTGCAAATCATGCTTCAGTTGCTGGAGGTCTTTTTGGGGGATTTTGGTCCCATCTTCTGAATACATGAATTTCACCCCACCTGCTTTTTTTAAAAGTTGTTTGGCAAGTTGAAAGTCCTCATCGCTCATGTCAGAATTTTTGAGGGCAATTTTCCCCCCAGTTCGGATAAGCCAACCAGGTAACTTGGCATTTCTAACTTCTTTGCCTCTTTTGTTTTGCCTGTAAAATTTATTCAGTGCCTTGTTTTGGCTAAAGGCGACCATTGGCACCGACAAAAGAAATATGGCCAGCAGAATGTTTTTCATTGTCGTCAGGTGTTTAAAATGACGAATGAATAATGACGAATGATTAATCCATCGTATATCGTTATTATTCATTCGTTATGCGGCTGAAATTATTTCTTTTCTTTTATTTCTCCATCAAAGGCTTTGGCTAACTTACCTACTTCGTTGAGGTCGATGGAACCGATGAAACTAATGAGGACAAATTCTTCCCCTTCGCCGCCGACCAACAGCAAGAGTTCGTTGAGGATGTTGGTGCCATTGTCCTTGATCAAAAACTGAACGTTTTCATTTTTACCTTCCCTGACGGTCATCAATGTCTCGTATTCTTTGGTATTGATCAGTTGGAGTGCTTCTTTGTAATATTTCAGACCATCCTTTTCCGTGGTTAGGATGCGCAGGCCTTTGAGGTCTTTCACGACGGCGAGAACGGCCTCTGCTTCATCGTCATCGAAATCAAGCTCCATTTTGTTGATGAGTTCGAACATTTTTCCACTGACATAGACTACGGTAAAGTCTTCATTGTCAACGTATTTGGAGAAATATTTAGTGATGGCGTCCTCTTGGGCAAACATGGAGGTGCTGAGGAACAAGGCGAATACAAGTGATAGGAATTTCATGACTTTTTAAATTTAAGTGTTAAACAATCGGGTAGTAAAGTTGAAAGTAGACAGTTGACAGTCGGCAGTTTGCAGTGATAGGGGCAGACTTCAGATTGTTTTACTGCTACTGATTAGTTTAGGTATTTTGAGACGGGTTCGGATTTTGACACCTCGTCAACCGTCTTTTTTTTGCCTTTGTTGATTTTGGAAGAAAGTAGCCTCAACGCTTTGACAGTTTCTTCATAGGCCAGTTGCTCGTCGTGGATTTCATAAGCTGACCAATCGACCACTGGCGGTGCTGGCTCAGCGGGTTTGTTGAAAAATAAATAGGCAGCTAAAAAAACAACGGCTACAGCCGCTACTCTCATCAATCTCCTCGTGAAACTTCTCATTTGGATAACTTTTGCTCCTTGGCTTTCTATTTTTTCAAAAAGCTTTTTGTCAAAACCATTGCTCACTTCAACTTCTTGCTGTTTCTTGAAATATTGGAACAGGGGCAAATAGGCTTGATGATTTGGTTTTGTTTGACCAGAATTGAAATAGCTAATCAACTCGGTTTCTTCTTCCAAGGAAGTTTCTCCTTTAAAATATTTCTCCACCAAATCGTCTTCGTTGTTTTCTTGTGCAGCTATTTTTTCAAATAGCTTTTCATCAAAATCCGCACTCAGCTCAAGCTGTTTTTCATTTTCAAAAAACTGGAAGAGCGGCTGGTATTCTTTGAGCGAATCTTCCACCTGACCCGAATTGAAGTAGGCTTTAAGCTCTGCTTCCTCGTGCAGGGAAGTTTCTCCGTTCAAATATTTTTCAATTAAATTTTTCATGACTAAGGGATAAAAGATTGATTTGGGATATTGAAAAGGGCAATCATGTATGCCGTATGTTTAAAAATTATTTGGCGTTAAGTTTATGGTTTCGAGTTCTTTCCGCATCGCCAACCTGGCCCGGTAGATATTGACCTTGACCTGATCGAGCGAAATTTCCAGTGCATCGGCAACTTCCTGATAACTGAACCCTTCAATGTCCCGTAGCTCCATCACCATGCGCTGTTTTTCAGGAAGCCTTTGCATCAGATTTTTGATTTTTGAAAACAAATCGCTTCCAGCAGTTTCCTGATAAGGGGAAGGGGCATCGTCTTTCATGTCGAATCCTTCTTGGAACCCTTCCGTGCGGCGGTGTTTTGAGCGAATTTTGTCGATCGACAAATTTCTCGTCACCCGCATGCACCAGGCTTCCACGTTATTGATTTGATCCATGTTGTCCCGCTGTTTCCAAAGTTTGATGAACACTTCTTGGACGACATCCTCTGCCTCAACTTCGTCGTTTACGATGTTGTAGGCGAACCGGAACAACTTGTTCTTGATTGGTAAAATGTATGTTTTGAATTCTTGTTGTGTCATACAGTTGGAAGACGGTGTCTTGATTTTGATTGTTACAGTTGGTTGAAAAATGTTGTTCAGCCCAATGAATTGGTAAAAATTGGGGGGTTAACAAAAGGCAAATATGGCATCAAGCAGGAGACTTTTTGAGTTTTGAACGAGGTTAAAAACACGCAAGGTGGTTTTGCTTTTCTATAAGGAACACTTTGTGTTTACTTTTGCCTTTTCTTAAAAACTAACATGCGGCTAAAAAAACTGGATAACCTTCTCATTACGAGTTTTGTACCTCCGTTTGTGGTCACTTTTTTCATTGCCCTATTTGTCCTGGTGATGCAAACGCTTTGGTTGTACATTGACGATATTGCCGGTAAAGGGGTTGGTTTTTTCCTGATGGTAGAGTTGGTTGGGTATATGTCGGTTTCTATGATCCCAATGGCGCTTCCGGTGGCAGTTTTAATTTCTTCTGTGATGGTCATGGGCAATTTGGCAGAGCGGTATGAATTGTCAAGTATTAAATCTGCGGGTGTATCCCTTTGGCGCACGATGCGGCCTTTGATGGCTGTAACCTTATCGATCGGGCTGTTTTCTTTTTTCTGCTCCAACTATTTCATTCCAGTTTCCAACCTAAAATTTAAATCAAGGCTGCACGACATCAAAAACCAGAAACCTGCCTTGAGCATGGAAGAAAGTCTGTTCAATGATGACTTCCAAGGGTATTCCATTCGGTTAGGAGACAAATTGCCAGATAACCAAACGATCCGGGAAGTGATGCTGTATGATAATCGGGAATCCAACAATGATATGTTGAACATGGTGGCAGCCGATAGCGGGCAGATGTTTGGTTCAAAAGATGGGAAATTTTTTGTCATGCACTTATACAACGGCAGCCAAATTTCGGAACCGAAACCAACCAATAAGGCAGGGAAAAGGAATTATCCTTTGATGCGGTCAACTTTTAAAGAGTGGACGAAAATTTTTAATCTTGACGAATTTGAATTGGACCGAACGGACGAAGGCTTGTTCAAGTCGCACCATACGATGTTGAGCAATCGGCAGCTGCTGACTGCCATTGATTCAATCGACAACCACATCGCTGATCGAAAATCAAAATTTGGCGAGCAGACCAACCGCTTTTTTTATTTTTTTGAAAAAGCTGCCCTGGAAAAGAAAAGGATAGAAAGGGAAGAAGAAGCGCAGAAGCGACGAGAAGAAATTTCTAAACAAAAAGGAGAAAATGGCCTCAACTCCCAAGGAAAGGAAAATGCTCAAAGTAAGGATGAGGCCGCTGAAAAAGAAAGAGAAGAACGGATGATAGTGGAAATGGAACGCATGAAAGCCAAACAAGAAAGGAACCGACAAAAGATTGCCAACACCAACAAAAAGACAACGGCTCCCAAAAAAACACCACCACCTAAAAAGGAAATTAAAGATAATGCCCCCATTTTGCCCCAAACTATTGATAAGCCATTGCAAGAATACTCCTCCATCGCAGAAACATTTACCAAGGAAACAAGGCGTAAATCTATTGACCAGGCAATTGCCAGTGCGAGGTCAATAAAAGACCAGGCGGCCAGTAGCTTTCGGTCTTTAAAAAAAACAATGGAAAACCGGGTAAAGCACATCTTCGAATTTCATTCAAAATATAGCTTAGCCATCGCTTGTTTCATATTTCTTTTTGTGGGGGCTCCGATGGGGGCCATCGTAAGGAAAGGTGGATTTGGTTGGCCGCTGCTCATATCCATTATCTTTTTTATGCTGTTCATTGTGATCAGCATTTTTAGCAAAAACATTGCGGAGCGGTTTGTTATCCATGCTGTTCTATCCGCTTGGATGAATTGCCTGGTTATTTTTCCAATGGGTCTTCTCCTGACTTATTGGGCCATGCGGGACATGGGGTGGTCTCAAATAGTTGATTTTTTTAAATGGAAATAGATGGACAGCCATTCACTGGTTAAGGCCAATGCGATGTGAACCTCCACAGCAATCCAGATATTCCCCGTTTCCAAAGTCAGCCAGCACAGTACGATGCCCATCGGGAAAGCACCGACTGTTTCCTTCCAGCCTTTTGGGATGTGTACCAAAGCATAAATGGAGGTATTTATCACGATGGCCAAGGTTGCTCCCATTTCTGCCGCACAGGTAAATAATAAATAGCCCCGGAACATTATTTCATAAGCCAACGTGTAGAGCACTAGGGTCAGTGAGCTGAAAAACAAAAGACTGTTACTCCATGGCAAGGGGGTACGGATTTGCGGGTACATTTCCAAATGATCCGGTTTTCTACAGGCAAATAAATTGACGATCAAACAAAGTAGGCTAAGGCCAACCATCCAACCCAAAACGGGCGTTTTAGATTGAGTGGTTAATCCAATTATTTGAAAATCAATGTTTTGGTAAATAGTTATTAAGATAGGAACTAAGCCAAAAAAGAAAACGCCGGCAAAGCGCTGGAAAATGATCCAATGGCTTTTGGCCTTTGCCTCTCCTTTAGTTCTTATAAAATATTGATGCAGCCAAGCTGAGTGGATGGTAAAATAATAAGCAATAAAACAGAGCGTAACCGCTGAAATGGAATAGGCTGCTTGCATTTTTATCTATGGTGAATGATAGGTTTGAATTAAAATTTGGGCTGCAAATGTAAACCCCTACATAAAATACCACAATTCTGTTTTTGTCAAAGCTGCACATGGATATGGTCGTCGTGTCTGGCTGCTTTACAGCCCTGAAATCTTATTTTATTGTACTTCGTCAATCCAAGCCTTGTTTTGAGGTGAGGCTCCAATAATATTTTACCAATAGATTTGTGAACGGCAAAAAGACGGATCATTTCTTTGCTGCGCTCTTGGTCAAAAAGGTAGTCATTTTTATCAAAAAAGAATTCCGTCCCTATTTTTTCGAATCGCCGGTACCAATTCCCTTTTCCACGACAAACAGGCTCAGTGTCATACTCACCAGGCAAAGGAGCTGCGCAGGCACCGTAACCATAAAAGCTTGGATTGCCAAAGAAGGGCGTCTGGTCAGCTGCCTTTTTCCAGTGCAAGGACACATCAAGTTTTTTACCATCCCGGTGACTAAAATGTGGTTCGAGCGGGTAACCGTCAAATAAGGGGAAGTTGGCGTCGAGGTAGCAAAGTGCTGTACCCGGATACTTTTTTGCCAATTGATCTGCCACTTCTTCAGTTGCTTTTTTTAGCTCAGGCCGCACATAATGATGGTTGAGGATACAGTAATAGAACAGGTTGTGCGGCTTTAAATTGGGGTTGCTCCATAAAGGCATGGGGACTCTTCCACATTGCCATTTGGCCAAAGGCGGTACAATGAAAAAAGTCGCTATTAAATAAAATGCGGAGAAAAATGCCAGGTTAATAAATCGCTTTTTCCAACGTCCAGTAACTTTTCTATTGAACCAATAAAAAATGGGCAAACAAAGTAAATAAAGTAAGCCCCCGATTTGGGTGAATAGGGTAAGTAGCCCAGTAATTGTCAAATGTTTGAGGAATATTTTCATTAATCTGGTAGTTTTTGCAATTGCAAAGGGAATCTGTTTTTTTATCCTAACCTAAAAACTTTGCAAGAATTCGGAATTTTTGTTGGGGACTATTTTAGATTGCCTTTTTTTTGCCAACTTCAAATTAAAAGTCATCGAAAAGAACGAATTTCATATCCTGCATATTTCCTCCGCAAAATCATGGAGGGGAGGGGAGCGGCAAATATCTTTTTTAGCAACTGAGTTAAAAAAAATAAATGTCCGTCAAACCATTTTTTGCGCCAATAAAAGCGAAATAGCCAATTGGTGCTTCGCCAATAATATAGATTTTATTACGTATGATAAAATATTTTCTTTAAATCCATTAGTGGCGTTTGAAATAAAAAAAATATGTAAAAAGTACCCAGTTACTCATATCCACACCCATGATTCGCATGCCCATACTTTTGCCGTTTTGGCCATTAGTTTATTTAAAATAAATATCCCATTGATTGTCCATCGGCGAGTTGATTTCCCCATTAAGAATAATTTTTTATCTATTTGGAAATATAATCACCCAGCAGTAAAGTCAATTATTTGTGTATCCGATTTTATTAAAAAATTAATTGAGCCAGCTATCAAAAACAAGCAACTTATTAAAACTATTTATAGCGGAATCGATCTGTCAGTAAAGCCGATTGGGACTACTGATTTAAGGAAGGAATT
Organism: Saprospiraceae bacterium; assembly: GCA_041392505.1. Lineage (GTDB taxonomy): Bacteria > Bacteroidota > Bacteroidia > Chitinophagales > Saprospiraceae > UBA6168. Next base: position 42,249 of record JAWKLX010000052.1, read on the forward strand.
TAATATCCCAGATGATAATTTAATTATAATTAATTTATCGGCAATAGCTCCGCATAAAGACTATTTTACTTTCGTCAACACCGCAGAAATTCTTTTAAAAAAAGGATTAAAAGTTACCTTTTTATTAATTGGTGGAGATGGGGGAGAAGCAACAGATATTGCCGAATTTATAGAAAAGAAAAAAATCAAAGATAATTTAATAATGACGGGCCATAGAACGGACGTTCAAGACATTTTGGCCCAAGCGGATTTAATGTTATTTACCAGTAAAACCGAGGGTCTTGGAGGTGCTACGCTGGACGCTTTATTGGCAGGTGTTCCAGTTGTTTCGACAAAAGTCGGAGGTGTTCAGGAAATTATCGAACACGAAAAAACTGGATTATTGGCACCTATTGGAAATGCAAAAATGTTAGCGGAACAAGTTGAAAGAATGATTAATGATAATCAATTAAGGCAAGCATGTATTGAAAATGGAATAATAAAAACACGGTTATTTTCAAAAGAACAAAATGCGGAAAAAATATTAAGTATTTATTATTCAATCCATCAAAATGGATAGCCAAGGCTAAGACTCCAAACAACATCCCTAATTCCCCAACCTTTAAAATCTGCTAAGTAAGTATCATTTCGTTTTGGGTCAGGATAATTGCTTCTAAGTGGCGTCCCAAAATCCGTTCTTAATGTAAAATAACTAACATCCCATCTCAGTCCAACACCGCCGGAAATAGCAATTGTATTGACAAAATTATTTTTTACAATTCCGACATCATCTGTTACTGTTTTAAATGAAAACTGCGAACCTCTCCTAAGTTCGTCATATTTTAAAGTCCATATTTCCACCATCAATAAATATTGCACCATGTAGATTAAAGAACCCAAAAGGTCGGCAAGTAAAACGTCCGATATTCAAGATTAAACTCAATTTTAAAATCTGCCGCTTGATAAAACCGGTTTCTGTTACGGGTATCGAGTGTAAGGTCTTCAACAAAACTTCCTGGCCCAAGCCCTCTGGCGTACCATCCTCGAAGGCTGTTTGGCCCACCGACGTAAAACTGTTTTACATAAGGCACATCCGTAGAGTTATAATAAGGGCGGATTACTCTCGTGTTAAGTCTGGCAATTAAAGTCCTTTAGGGCCGAACTTCCAGTACCTTCTGCCATCCAATTCCAATTTGATATAATGATAAATTAACACCTCCAATTTCCCAATCTGAATTCCAACGAAAATTCCGTTGGCCAAGGCATTTAACCCCATCACTTCAAGTCCAGAAACATCAAAATATGCCCTGAAAAACCAATAAGAATTATAACCAAGAAAGGATTCATCGTAAGTAAAGGATATGTCCCTGAAAAGGAAACCAGTCATAAATTGCTTGCTAAAGCTTCGTTGCAGAAATAATTGGCTATCAATCAACGTCCCAAATGCTGACTCTGGGACAATATTCGGGATCAACAAATCCACTCCGCCTGATTGATACTGACCCTTTTTGAGGGGCTAAATTGGATGTCATGTCCAAACGACATATTGGAAAATGCAAGTCATAATTTCCTAACAATCTCAATAAATTGTAACTGGCTGAAACCCCGTTGATCCCATTTTTTTAGACCTTGTTGTAAAAAGAATCGCTGATCAATTTGGTTTTTGTCAGGCTCTTCCAAACTTTCGGATACTCTACAAATCTGGGGAAGAATATATCTGTTTGCCCTCTTAAATCAAGCGAGTTGATTTTATTGGTCTTGTTGAAAGGGGCCACTTCGATTCCAAGATCAAGACCAATAACTCCTAATTCTGCACCTCTAAACAAGTTTCGGTTTCGTACGGATGGGCTTACGGAAAGACCGATTAAGTTGGTTCCCAATAATGTTCTGACGGTGTAGCTCACGTCCCCACTCACTTCCAATTCCCATTTTTTGTTGGAAGTTAAATAGATAAAAAAATTAAGTCGGTCAGGGTTTAAAGTGTCCGCCTCGATCCTGATGGTTGGGGTTGTAAACACCCCAAGTGCGCCCAATTGCCTTCTTGTTGCCTCTACATCTTCAAATCGGTACAATTCACCAGTCTTTAAAGCAATGGAATTTTTCAGGCTTTTTGGTTTGACTTTAAATGACTTGCCACCAGAGGTGAAATAAATACCATTGTATAAAGTGTCGGGCTTTGGAAGATCACGTATTGAAGGGTTGAAATTTTGAAAAACATAAATGTCCCCGATGTAAAAAACTTGATGCGATTTCCTGTTTGGTGGCGGCAATATTTCGAGGCTTAACTGGGCGTTTAGATTGGCGTCCGAACTGTCAAACGCCTCCAAATTATTGATGTACTGTGGGTAAAAATTTGCGTAGCCGTTGTTAATCAAGTATTTAGTAATCCTTGAAACTTCCTTTTCATAGAGGGAAATATCAATCGGCTCGCCCGGTTTCAAAAACGAATCATCGGCGAGGCTGTCCAGAATTTCTTGGATGACATTGTCCTTACTTTCATAGATTAAAGTGTCGATTAAATATTGCCCATTTGATTTGACATGGTAGGTAACTTCTGCCTTTGTGTTCTTTTTATTGGTTTTTACGCTATAATCAACTTGTGCTTTAAAAAATCCTTTATTCTGTAAAAAGGTGGTCATCAATTCTGCCGTGCGTTTGGCTAAAAGCGTATCGATAAAAACAGGTTCTTCCCCCAATATCCGTCTCATGGTACGGTCTGAGGCGAGGCCAAACTTTGTTTTGTCAATGGAGTCAAGGGAAATGTAATAGAAATGGGGGCGCCTGATCCCAAATAATTTTCGGTTTGGTCGTTGTTGCAGTCGTTGGCTCAATTGCTCAGTTAGGGTGGCCTTGTTTTTTACTTTTTCTTTAGATGTTTTCTCAAATTCAATATGATTGGCCACCAAAAGAGTCTCGCCTTTTTCAGGGTCTAAATAACGGGTGGTGAAACAGCTTTGAAAAATGAAAAAAAGAGGCACGTAAATAAGTGCCAGCCTGAAAGTGCCAGAAAATATGATAGAATTATTTTTGCCTTTTTGGAATGAAAGCATTCGCTAACCTATTTATCTTTTTGGTTAAATCCAGAGTGCTCAATTTCCGCTAAAATCTTGTGCGAATCATGGCCGACCAATTGTCACTGCTTTTTTGTTCTTTTACACCTCCCAACTGAATATTAGCAAAAGATGTTGAGCAACAAACAGTTAAAATATCTTAAATCTTTGCACCTGCGCAAATTCCGCCAAAAGTATGGAATCTTAGTGGCGGAAGGTGTAAAAACTGTAACAGAAATCTTTGATCACCCTGGTTCACCTATTGAAGGGGTGTATGCCGTTCAGGAGTGGCTTTCCGAAAATGTGCATTTAGTTTCAAAATACCGGGATAAAATCTTTGCCGTAACGGAGAACGAATTGGCTGCTATTTCCCAGCTAAAAACCCCCAATCAGGTGCTTTGTGTTTTGAAACAACCTGTCTTTTCTTATGAAGATGAGGATCTGTCCAGCGGCTTTTCCCTTTATTTAGACGACATCCGGGACCCCGGCAATATGGGTACTATTTTGCGCATAGCCGATTGGTTTGGGGTGCGGTGGGTATTTTGTTCCAAAAATTGTGTGGAAGTTTCGAACCCCAAAGTCGTGCAAGCATCGATGGGAGCATTTTTACGGGTAAAAACACAAACTGTTTCCTTGCAGGAATTGCGGGCAAACTATCAGGGTCTACCTTTTTTAGGCACCTCTCTTGCTGGTGATTCCATTTTCAAAATCGATTTGCCAGAGGCTGGGATTATAGTGATCGGAAATGAAAGTGTTGGAATCTCCGAAGAAACTGAACAGCTGCTGACCCAGAAAATAAAAATTCCCAGACACCCAAATGGAGGAGCAGAATCGCTCAATGCGGCAGTTGCGACAGGCATTATCTGCTCGGTGCTCCAACGGTTTTAAAGGCTTTGGTTTATTATATTTTTATCTCAGTAGCTGCCCTCTTTTTTCTTTTGTTTTACCAAAACCAAATCCTATATTTGCCGCCCACGGGTAAAAGGCGTTAATTGCCATTGCGCTCGTCAAGTCAGGAATCTACTAATGAAGAACCTGGCAGGGCTTAATTGCCCTGCCAGGTTCTTTTAAAATAACTCAACATGTTGGAACTAAACAAGTCCTATTTGGACGAGCTCGAAAAGCTCGCCAAGAACATCCAAGAATCTGATGAATTAGCTCAATACTTAGAGGAAGAGGAAGATGAGCAGTACGAGCAATTGAAAAGTAATTTTGAACCACTCATTCACCAGATTTATGAAAAGGTAGCCAGTGAAGATCCGCTTCAATTAATCTCATTGGAGAAGCGGTTGATGGAAAATGATTTTGAGGGGTTGTTCTTGCCCCGGATGTTGGGTTACTCTGTTTTGCGGGGCGAGCTAAACGAGCAGTACAAATATGTGATGCCTCAGGATCACTTCAAGGAGTTATTGATGGCGATTTGCCATTCTCCGAATTTTGAGATTTTGAAAAAAAGGATCGGGCAAAGTATCCAGATTGGATTTGCCCTGAGCAGCGATATTTGGATCACCAACTTGTTTGCTCCTATTGAAAACAAGCGTATCCGTTATTTTTTGCAAAGCCAAAAATTGGACAAATACAGAACCCTGAGTGGGCGTATTTCTGGTTATCAAATATTTAAAAGGCAGTTCAAGAGCTTCAACTACATGACCGCAGATTTCCCAAAAAATAAGGGTGAATTAAAAGTATTGTGGTCAGCGCTTAAAGAGTTTTTGATCTTCCGGATTGAACGCAAATTAAATAACACCAGCCTTTTACCGTTCCTCAAAAATTTTATTAGCAACGAAGAATTCAAAGGTCAAGATGAGCACTTGCAAATCATGGGCGTGACTGCAATGTTCTTGGATTTGGATGAAGAAAATAGAGCTTTCCTCTCTAAGCACTTCAACGAAACAAGGGCTAAGCACCCCGAATTTTTGGAAAAATGGTTGAGCTTGGTATTGGAATTACAATTAAGTGATAGGGTAGATGTTGATGCCGCAGCGGACAGCCGGGTATCTGCTCTCGTAGATAAATCAATTAATGATGACCTGACAGCTTACTACAATCTGATGGATATTATCCATGGCATTGGCTACGTCAATGAAGAAGCGATGGAAGCGGTGAAAACTTTCTATAACCGGCATGAAGGTACCTCATTGATTAATGAATGTGTGCGCCACACCATTTTCAACTATTTTGCAAAATTGCTTAATAATTTGGAAGTGACTGATTACCAAGAGCTGTTCAGCCTTTCAAAAATCTACATCGTTTACATCAAGATTTTCGCCAACGAAAAATTCAATTTGGATGTGAAAGGTTTGTCGATGCGGTACATTAAAAAATTGCTTAAAAAGTACACCGACAAGCGGGGCAAAGATTATCAGGATATTAAAAAATTCGTTTCCACGACTTTCCAGGATTTGAATTTCCTAAAAGAAAAAGAAGTTGTTGAATTGTTCAAAACCCGACGCAAGCGCAAGCCGGGTGCTTGAAAAACGATTTGAGCAAAATAGTAATAATGTAATAATGAAAAAGCCAATTGGATTAATGACCAGTTGGCTTTTCTATTTTTATCAGGGTAGCAGATTATATTTGAGCAAAAATTAAAATCATGCTCAAAGGTATATTTGAAGGAATCACGACCTACTCAACAGCCATCAAACATATTTCCAAACATGGGTTATGGGGTTACGTCCTGTTGCCCGGATTATTGAGCTTATTGCTGGCAATCGGAATCATTACTTTAGCTTGGGGGCTTTCCGATGATCTTGGTGGTTTGATTGATATTTGGTGGCCTTGGGATTGGGGGAGATCTGTTGTTGAAAAAATTGCTCAAATATTTGGCGGCATTTTGATTGTTGCTTTCGGAGCAATTTTATTCAAACAATTGCTCATGGTAATACTTGCTCCGATCATGAGCCTGCTTTCCGCCAAAGTAGAAGAACAGATAACTGGCATCAAATCAACTACCTCCTTTTCCTTGGGGAAAATAATTTCTGATTTGTTGAGAGGATTGCGAATCGCCCTGAGGAATGTTTTCCGTGAATTATTTGCGTCTATTTTCCTATTCTTGATTGGGCTGATCCCAATTTTTACGCCCTTTACTACTGCCCTGATTTTTTTGATCCAGTCCTATTATGCGGGCTTTGGCAATACAGATTTGACATTGGAGCGGCATTTCAACTATCGGGATAGTGTAAATTTTGTCAGAAACAACCGTAGTCTGTCCATTGGGAACGGCATCGTATTTATGCTGCTGTTTTTGTCCGTGATAGGGTTTTTGTTTGCTTTGCCGTTGGGTACGGTGGCCGCCACTATTCAAACCTTGAAAAGGTTGGAAAAATAATTTTAAGGTGAAATAACTAAAGATGCGAATTAGGAGCTGAATTTATTTATTGAAAAACAATGAGTTCGAGGCAAAGACTGACCAAGTTTTCAAAATTTGAAAAGTCTAAACTCCTCATTTTTGATTGCTACTAATTTCCAACCCCAACTTTCCATTAAAATGAAAAAGGTAGTGATGAGGAATCATCACTACCTTTTTTATTTTCCTAAAACTAAAATCTTAATTCTGTAGCCAATTGGTCTCCTTGACAAATACGTCGTTTGGATATTCCTTCAAGAACTCATATTTCAAAATGTCATGGGTGGTTACAATCCCAACCAATTGTTTTTCATCATTCACAATGGGTAGCCCATGAAAAAGATGTTTCAAGAAAATCATGGCTGCCGCCCCAACCGATTCGTGCGGGTTGAGGGTGACCACTTTTTCTGTCATGACATCCGACACCAGTTTGTCTTTGTATTCTTCAAATTTGAGATTGTGCTTAATCAAGTCCCAAGAGGTTAAGATGCCGGCCAGGGTATTGTCGTCGTTGATGACAGGCAGGTGGTGGAAGTGTTTTTCAAAGAGCAAATTTTTGACTACCTCCAGTGAATCGCTCGGTTTTACGGTAACGACATTTTTTGTCATGATGCTGGATAGACGTTCATTCATCATAGGCCAATTCAATTTTGTTGTATGTTTAAATGATTGAGCGATTAATGTACAAATGTTTGGTGAAAAAAATAATTTATGAAATGATAATTTAGAAAAATGGCTAAAATAGTTGTTGCAAAAAAGAGCGATTTGAAAAGAGCTTAGGTAATCGGTCGGGCCATCCGCTTTTGTAGGAATCTTAAAACCTTGGACAATTAATAAATTTATTTAACCATTCCGGCCAACAAAAAAAGATCGCCCATCCTAACTTTACCTGTGAAAAAATATCAATATGCCTTTAAGAGATAAATTTCCAGAGCCTGGGGACGATTCAGAATGGTCGGCTGAAATCGATGGGTATGTCTATAAATCAGTTTTCTCGGGTGCAACTTTGGAAAGCAGTTATGAGATGATCCGTCAATTTTTGCACGAAGAAGGGTATGGAGATATTCCCTTGCCAAAAGATGTGAAAGAATTAGAAATGTTTAAATTGACTGTCCGCAATCAACAGGTAATTATGTTTGGTGACAACGGCTACGTCCATAACCCGATCAAAATATTATTCCCACTTAAAGGACGTAAAAAAACAACCTTGATTCTTGAGATTTTCAATGAGAAGGCGCCTGATCATCTGCTGCGTTTCCACGGCATCATTCCAACCAACCCATCCAGTAAATGATTATCGTTCTTTGACTAATAGCGTGGAACGGATCTAATAATCAGGGTTTTAAGTGAGTGAAAAATTTTGAAAAAATTTTCCACTCACCTACCTCTCTCATTGTTTTTTTTGCTCCACGGAATTTGTCAAAGAACCATGATTATTCTCTGCTGCCTTTTGGTTTCAAGTCCAATTGCAGGGAAACGATGTGGGAATAACGATCCTGGGAGTCCCCTAAATCTGTGTAAGCATAATCAATCCGCAGACTGTACAATTGCAGGCCAACGCCAATGGAGGGTCTTGAAATATAATATTGGTCGCCGCTAAAGTCTGTTTCTTCTTGCAACTGGCTCAAACCTGCCCGCAGAAATAAAAAATTGTTATAGTTCATTTCTACTCCAAGATTAGGGTCTAAGCTGATCGGATCACCTGAAATCAAAGTGTTCCTTTTTCCATCGGTGGTGGCAGTGAGGTTGAATTCGGGGGTGAGGGAAATCTTATTGAATTGGAAAGAATAAGCCGCTCCTACCAAAATTTGTGGTTTGGTAACTTCTAGGGAATTGATGTTGGGCAACTCGTTGCCTGTTGCCAGCAAAACACCTTTTTCCTTTTCTGTAAACGTGACGTTCCAAGCATTGAAAGTAGAAGTTATGTCCCTTCCTACCAGACCCAATTTCAGGTTGCCCATTTGGTATTGCAGACCTAAATCTATCCCAAATCCCCACGAACTGGCGAACGTCCCGATCACCCGCCGGACTATTTTCACATTTCCACCAACATAAAAATTATGGCCTTCCTTCGCGTTGAGCTTTTGCGCATAGCTCCCCAAAAAAGCATAATCAGCGGCAGAAAAAGATACGATGTTATCATAATTAACCGTCCCGTCATCGTCAAACAAACTCAGGGTATTAGGTATGTCATCAATACCAAAACGGATCAGCGACAATCCTACCCTGCGCGTACCACTGGTTGAAGGCAGCGTCATCCCCAGATAATCGAATTTGCCAACTCCCGCAAACCACTCAGCGTGCATCGCCCCAATTTGAAGCCCTTGCCCGGGATTGAAACTTGCCAAGCCTGCGGGGTTCCAATACCCGGCCGTCACATCGTCGATGCTTGCGACTACGGCGTTGCCCATGCCTTGTGCCCTGGCACCAATTCCAATGGAAAGAAATTCGTTGCTGTATTTTTGCCCCCAAAGGTTTGTTTGGTGAAGTAGGTTGGAAAGAGCTAAAAAGGAAATAAAAAAGTAGATTTTCGAAAATTTCATGCAAAGGATTTTTTTGGTAAAAACGCTCACACTAAAGCCAAAGTGTATCTTAACAGCTTCTGTATTAAATGTTGGATAGAAGCGTCGGCAAAAGTACAGAAGAACAGTAGAGTAGGGGAATAAAAAAAGGCAATCATGTGGATGACTGCCCTTTTTTGAAACTTTTGGTAGGTTTTATTTTTTGAAAAATAAATGGGTGCTGACTTGGTTGTTAGCTATTGTTTTAAGGAAATATTGGCCTTGCTCTAAATCCGCCAAAGGAAGTTCCAGTTGATTCAATTCACTCGTAAAATAAAATTGTTTATGCAGTTTGCCTTGAAGATCATAAATGGAGATAGCAATATTTTGATCGCTTGTCTTAGGTAAGCTGATGGTTAATTGATCTATGGCGGGGTTCGGATAAATTGACCAATATTCGTTCTCGCCAAACTGAATAGATTCGACGGGGCTAAAACTTTCCTCACCGTCAAAATCTGTTTGCTTCAGCCGGTAATAATTCATCCCATTGTGGGGATTTTTATGGACAAAAGAATAGGATTTTGATTCAAAGGAATTGCCCGCCCCATCTATGGTTTCGAGGTCATGAAATGTACGCCCGTCTAAGCTGTGTTGTACGGTGAAAAAATCGTTGTCGATTTCAGTAGCGGTTTGCCAGGAAAGTTGGATACTATTGAAATATTTTCTTGCATTGAAATCTATCAATTCAACAGGAAGGGCCGTAGCCGTAACAGTATAAGAAGAAATTAAATATCCTTCATCTGCATCGTTTACATTAAAACTAAAACCAACAACTATCGAATTGGCCATTGAAACATCTAAACCTGTGATATTATAATTGACAGGTGTCCCAGCAGATTCACCACTCAAAACTATTGGAGTAGTCACAGGTGAACCGCCATCCAAGATGTAAAAATAGTTAAAGAATTCTGAACCTACGTTTTGTACAGTATTTCCTAAAGTGACGCCATTTGCAGTAATATCAAGATTTATTACGCTGCTTACGTCAATCGCTGCACTTTGCCAGCTAGCAGAACCGCCCCAATCTTGAATTCTCATTTGACCCGAATTTACACTGAATTCGTTGGCTGAACCATCGGTTGCGGGCTTGGTTGTGTAAGATGCTTCCCAATTATTAGGTGCAGAACCTCCATTCACTGATTGTGGCCCTTCAGCTGGAGGAATTGAAGTAGTATGGTCAGGAAAGCCGTCTCCTTCTATTGAAAAGTCAGCGTTATAAATTATTTGGCTGAAAATAAAGGAGCAAGGAAATATAAAAATCAATACAAAAAAATTGAAACGAAAAAATGGCCTATTCATAGCATTGGGTTTAAATGAATAAAAAATAGACATTTTCAATTGGTGGCAAGGAGTCGTTTTAAATTGGAAAACACAAAACTAACAAATGCAATATTAAATTAGTGTAAAAAAATAGTTAGGTCTAAAATATGCGAATAATATGAATGGATTGAAAATATATAAAATGGCTACAGCCCCAACGCCTCTTTCATCCGCTTATAAATTCCAGTATTGTCATAAATCCCTTCGAAGAGTTCAGCTTGTGGGCCGTAGGCAAAAACCGGAACCATACTGGCCGTGTGGCCATTGGTGGTGAAAGCCATTTCCAAATGTTTTCTTTTGGAACCGGGATTAATGGCAAAACCACCTGTCTCATGATCGGCGGTTACAATGACCAAGGTCTCTCCATCCTTTTTGGCAAATTCAAATACTTTTTCAATGGTCTTGTCAAAATCTTCTATTTCCGCCAAAAGGGGGATGCCTTGATTAGCATGACATGACCAATCGATTTGCGAGCCCTCGATCATCACGAAAAATCCCTTATCGCTTTTTTTGTCCAGATAATCCAAGGCTATCTCAGTGACATAAGGCAGGTAGTCCCTGCCTTGAAAAGCTGAAAGTGGCTGATTGTCGGCGGTGAAATAAGCAAAATTCTTTTTGGGGTCAGGTTTGGCTTGGTAGATTTCATGCCGGAAATAATCATACACCAAGTAGTTTTTAGCTTTTAATTCCTCAATCAAATTTCGGTCGTCAACATTCCTTCTATCAAAAAATTGCTTGCCTCCGCCAATGAACAAATCAATATCAGTTTTTAAAAAATCTTCCGCAATTTGTTCGTACAAATTTCTTGATTTTTGATGGGCAATGAAAGAGGCTGGGGTAGCGTGAACAATACTCGATGTGGCTATCAGTCCGGTTGCAAGGCCCTGCGACTCAGCTTCTTCCAGAATGGAAGTGACGGGCATTTCGTTTTCGTCCACCCCGATCGAACTATTTTTCGTTTTAACTCCAGTCGCTATCGCAGTAGCACTTGCTGCTGAGTCAGTGATAAGGTTATCTTTTGAAAATGTTTTTTGAAAGCCAATGACCGGAAATCTTTCAAATTGCAGCTGTTTGGTGGTATTGTAAATGGCGCCAGAAATTTGGCTCAAGCCCATACCATCACCGATCAACAAGACGATATTTTTGGGTTTTGTTATAGGGGTGGGCTTTTCAATTGGCGTCGTTTTGATAGAATAGCCAAAAGAGATCGTTATGAGGAATATGATAAGTAGGTACTTCACAAAAATTTAGGCTTCATGTATGTTTTTCAAAATGGAAAAGTAACTGAAATCAAAATATTTTAGCTTTGTTTGGAAATATTAATGAACAACAGTTTTTTCTTCGCCCGATCAAAAGGCGTCAAAATTCGCCAAAAGCGATGGAATATTGAAATATTTTAAATGATTTCATCCAACTTACTGCCAGTTCAGCTGGTAAACACAATGTTAATAAAGCGCATGGATTTTTTTTAAAAAAAATCGAAATCATTGCTTGCAAGAGTCTATTGTATTTTATTTCTTTGCACCGTTGTTAAAGTGAACATCATTTTTTACTTTAGCAACAGATTCAATTTGAAATAATTATTTATTAAGATATAAAAGCATTTATTGCTTAAAGATTTGGTTTTTTGGGGTTAAATAAGCTGGTGCCGAAAATTCGGCATCGGCTTTTTTTTTGCCCTTAATCCTTGATATGAATATAGATTCCCTTTTCCAAAAATTCCAACAATTAAAGGTGCTCGTCATTGGAGATCTTATGGTTGACAGGTACCTCTATGGGGAAGTAACAAGGATTTCGCCCGAAGCACCTGTACCAGTGGTTGAATGGAAAGAGGAGGACAACCGACTCGGTGGGGCAGCTAATGTAGCACTAAATGTTGCCGCTTTAGGCGCAACCACCTACTTGTGTGGGATAGTCGGTAAAGACCAGGAAAGCGAATTGTTCTTCACCTTGTTGGAAGAAAATGGATTAGTTCCTGATTTGATCTTTCAGTCAGCAACACGTCCTACTTCCGTAAAAACAAGGGTTATCGCAGCAAAGCAACATTTGCTCCGGCTTGACAAAGAAAAAACGGAGGATTTGAACGAGCAAGAGGAGTGCAAAATAGTGGAAAAAATATCCCATTTTTTTAGGGAAAATTCGATTGACTTGGTTATTCTACAAGACTATAACAAAGGCTTGCTCACCGAAAGTTTGATCAACTATGTTCTGAAAACGGTGAAGGACCTAAATATTCCAGTCACGGTTGATCCAAAACTAAAAAACTTTTGGTTGTACAAGAACGTCAACCTATTCAAGCCAAACCTAAAAGAGGTGAGAGATGTATTGCCATTTTCGGTCGAGGCAACTTTTGAATCTTTAAAGGCTGCTCAGAACTTCCTAATAGAAAAACTAAAAAGCAAGTTGCTGCTGATTACTCTTTCTGAAAATGGCGTTTTCTCAGCAAGTCATGATAAAATGGCCATATTCCCCACACAAAAAAGAAAGGTAGCGGACGTCTGTGGGGCAGGGGATGGGGTTATTGCCGTTGCTTCACTGGCCATCGCAATTGGGTTGGAAGAAGACGAAATTGCCCTGATGGCAAATTTGGTTGGCGGGCAAATTGTTGAAAATGTTGGAGTCACAATAGTCGATAAGGAAGTCTTGAAAAATGAAATAATACAATGGAATTTGAAACAGCAACAAGAAAATAGATTTTGAAAATGTTGGAGTTTAGGTGCAGGAAGAGGCTGTATCATAAGTACCTTCAGCGCGAGAATTTGCTAAATTTTATACTGCCGAAAATTGAAAATTAATAATTTTAGCAAAAAATGAACATTATTCCATGCGGGCCGAATAGTATTTCAAGCACTTATCATCAGTCTGCTCGGCCCGTCAAGGGTTTCTAAGGGGCGGTGTCGGTTCTCGAACCGACACCGCCCCTTAGAAACCCTTGGAGGAGCATACGAGGGAGTTGCAGAAAGCGATAGTCATCCTGCTCCGCATTTTATTAATTATTATTTTCCGCAGTATAAAATTTAGTAAATCGGTACTTACGAAACAGCCTCTTCTTGCATCTAAATAAGTTCGTAATTAACTGGTTCTCCCGTGCACAATATTCAATGCTTGCAAGAAAGCTGGCACCGCTTGCTCGATCAAAGAACGGTCGGCCATGAAAATTTGTAGCTCATTTTCCTCACCCGTTTTCTTGCCGTTGGTGAACAGCTCAACACCAGATTTTCCAGGAATTACTTTAATGCCAAATCCCGGCAAATCCCCTTTTTCAACATCGGCAATTAACCGCATCCCTCCATTCCTTTGGTCAAGGTTTCTTAGGTTGACTTTGGTCTCCTGTACTTGCCCATCTTTCTCACTTCTCATCAATAAGTTGTAATCTTCATCCACCGTGATGGTTTGTTGGCCTTTAGGTGTATTGAATTTATTGGACATTATGAACTGCTTTTGGATCAATTCAATCGAGTGCTTGACCCGGCCAACATAGTCATTTTCATCGAATGCATTGGCCTGAAGTTCAGCTATTCTATCCGTAGACAATGGCGTTTTTACTGGTTCATTGACCAATGGCTTTAGTTCTTCCTTGGTATCGTCAGTGGCAGCAGCTGATGGTGGGTCATTTTTGCAGGCCATGAAAACAACGATAAAAAGTATCAGGAGAAAATTACCTTTTTGCATTTTAAATTTAAATTAGTTAACGGTTGATGGTTTATATCATGAAAAATTAAACAACAATCAATTTTTTCCAAACGACCTCTTGTCCGATCAGTAGTTTGACCCAAAAAACACCTTTTCCCAAATGGGAAATGTCTAATTGACCAGCAGCTTGGACAGACGGAAATTTTTGTAAAAAACAGGCTTTGCCATTTATATCGAAAATGGAAATTTCTAATACTTCATGCAGCAGTGCAGCCGATTTGATGGAAACCGTTTCAGACGTTGGGTTTGGGAACAAAGAAATTTGGTTGTACAATTCCAGCGAGGAAGTGCTATTTAAATTGTCTACTACATAAGGCCCGCCCGTTTTTTCACAGCCATATTCATCGGTAACTTCCACGCTGTACGTTCCGGGAGGCGCAACGAGCGGATCGAAACCTGGCAACTCTATCCCATTTTCAAACCATTTGAACTGGTACGGCGTCACGCCGCCCGAAATTGACAGCACAATCATTCCTGTTTGCTGCCCTCCCATAGCGGCTACAATTTCAACAATCCCTATTTCAAGAACTGGCGGATCGGTGATCTCAAATGAACCCAAAACATTGCAGCCATTGGCATCGGTAATCGTAGTCGAATATTCACCCGCTGGCAAATTGTTGGGATCTCCACCGTGACTCCAAATAGTTTGGAAGGGAGGCACACCGCCATTGATCAGCACTTCGATTGATCCATTAGAATCACCATGACATACAGGGGAATTGATGATCGCATCTGATAAGGCAAAATCATAATCTACAGTAACATTGAAGGAGCAGTTAGCAGAATTTCCTGCTTCATCTACTGCTTGCCAAGTCACCAATGTTGTACCCGTTGGGAAAAGGTTGCCACTTGCAAAACCTTCCAATAATTGTACACTTTCCACGCCACAATTATCTTCCACAATCGGCACATCATAAATAATTGACTCACAAGTTTCTATGGAAATATCATCCGGGCAAGTGATCGATGGTGGTAAAATGTCATTTACGATTATCATTAATTCTGCCGATGAAACATTGCCATTTGCATCTTCAGCACTGATCGTGATGGTCGTTTGTCCAATATCTGAACAATCAAATGAAGTCTGAGAAGCTGAAAGGTTAATTAGGCTACAGTTGTCGAAGCTGCCATTATCGGCAGCAATTGGGTCAAATTGGACAGCCCCATTTTCAAGGTCAATCACCCATTGATCCACTAAAAGCAGCGTTGGGGGAGTTTGGTCAATTCCTTGAATCGGCATCCAGCCAGCGACTGTACAACCATTGGCATCGGTGACGGTAACCAGGTAATTATCAGGCAATAAATTTTCAATAGAAGCCCCCGTTTCCCCATTTGACCATAAATAGGAAAGTGGTGGTGTAGAGCCTGGAACTTCGGTCACAGCAGCAGAACCATCTGCTACGTTTGGGCAACTGGCATTTTCCGAAGTCAATTGGATGCTCAATTGGCAATTGGTTGCGGTCACCTCAACACTGCCAGTGATGGTGCAACCATTTCCATCCGTTACTACAACTGAATAGAAACCAGCCATCAGCCCTGAAATAGTGGGTGTTGTTCCGCCGGTGCTCCACGAGTAACTATAGCCACTACCATTTATTGGGGTTCCGCCATTGGCAATGGCGGTAGCTGTCCCATCACTTAAATTTGGTTCAGTTACATTGGTCGTTGAAAAGTTTAAAGTCAAAGCAGGAGGGGTTTGCACTTGTGCGTTCAAGGTTGCGGAGCAACCAGCTGCATCCATAATGGTTACGGAGTAATTTCCCGCTGGCAAATTTTCAATCATTGATCCCGTTCCTCCATTGCTCCAATTGTAACCAACGGGAGACGTTGCTCCTAAAGTAGTCACCTGAGCGGTCCCATCATTTATCTCAAAACAGCTTACATCCTCAGCAAAAATCGAGGCTGAAAAGTTATTGCAGTCCACCGATTGAATGGACACTGACTCGGAGGCAATGCAGCCATTTTCATCAGTTACGGTAACAAAATAAGTTCCGGGGCTCAAGCCAATAATGGAGGAAGAGGTCGATCCGGTACTCCACAAATAGTTGTAACCCTGTGTGCCGCCTGAAGGAGTAGCAGTGGCCATTCCGTCCATTGCGTTGATGCTCGTTTCATTGGTGGAAATGATGTTGACCGTCAGGACATCGGGTTCGGTTATGGTAAAGGATTCTATTGTTGGGCAGCCATTCGCATCAGTGACTGTAACTGTATGAGAACCAGCGTTTAAACTATTATTGGTGGCCGTAGAAATGCCATTGCTCCAAATAAAATCAAAAGAACTACTGCCATTTATGGGTGTTGCCGTCGCCGATCCAGAGGACTCTCCATTGCATAAAACATTGGTTGTCGAAACAGACACATCAAAACCGTCACAGACTGAGGAGACCATTATTTCAGCAGTATTTGAACAGCCATTTGCGTCGGTAATTTCCACTTCGTATAATCCTGGTGACAAGCCCGAAATGGAATGCGAATTATTATTTATCGTAACCTCAGTACCGTTGCTCCAAGTGAAGGTAATAGGTAAGGCAGCGTTATTGACCGTTGCCGTAGCCGTTCCGTTATTTGCCAAGTAGGCTGTTTCGTCTGTAGCCGATAGATTTAATGCTGGAACCGGGGCATCTTCGATGGTTTCCGTTGCAACTATTTGACAACCAAATTCATCCGTGATGGTAACCATTATTTCGCCAGCACACAGACCGGTAACAGTTGGTTGGTTGTGGCTGGCAGGCCAACCTTCCCAGCTATAGGTCAATTCTCCATTACTAATTGGGACGGAAACTGTTGCCTCCCCCGTGCAGGCAGCATCGCAACCATTGTCTGTAACCACCCATTCATCGGTGAGCAAACCACAATCAACTCCCACCCGGATATTGTCGATGAACATGCGGTTGCCCCAATTGGAAACATTTAAAAAACCAATGGTCACATCGTCCAACCCATCGAAAAAGCTGAGGTCGACCCCTTCGGACCGCCATTGGCTGGGTGTTGGGGTAAAAATATTTTGTGTGTTTGGCGCTGTATTCAGGGCGGCTCCCCATTTTTTGTAAACAAAACCATTAAAATTTTGCGTGCAACCGACTGCCACTAAAATATACAAGGTGTCCACCTGTAAATTATTGAAATCGGCATGTGCCACATCGAAATAAAGCGCTGCATTGGTCACCTCACTAAAATCAAAATGGCGGGTAACCAATATATCGTATGTGTCAGAGGGGTTATTTGAAACGGTACCTCCCCGGTTATTGAAAACAAAAGATTCCGAACCAATGCCAAAAGCAGAGGCTTCATTGGTTATTTCCCAAGCGAAATCATCATTACCAAAATTGACTTGAAAAGTACCAACGGATGTGGGGAAAGTAACTGCCCCATCAGCGGTTTCAATCATGGGCGGATCAAAAGCAAAATAGGTACGAAACGTTTTTTCAAACTGGTCATTGGTAGCTCTATCGTCCGTTTGCCCATTTGGGTTGGTCGTGTAAATTTTTAAATCGTACAAACCATCCGGCGGCGTAAAATCAGGCAAAACGACATCGGTTGTTTCCCCAGGGAAAAGATTTCCTTGCCAAGCAAAACTGGTCACCGGGCCATTATCCACTTGATAATGAATCGAAACTGAGGTCAAATCTTCGCTGCCGAAATTGCGTAAGGTTACGGCTGGTGTCAAAACATCCGGTGTGCAGTTGATCGTTTCTGGGGAAATGATGCGCACAATCCCTGCATCATTGCCGGGAATAAAAGTTTGAGAAGGTGCATTCGAAATTAGCAATTCCCTGCTCCCATACCCAAGCCCACTGGATGTGCCATCCAGAACAGATCGCATCACATTGATTTGCCCAGGCGTGAATGAAGTGTAACAATTTTCATTTACGTAATCCATGAAATTAACGTAGAGGTGTTCGTTGCCACAGGACTGCGGGCCTGCTGGATACCCTCCACTACAATCCAAGGTCGCATAAGCACTGGTGGCATCATCGACATTCGGTGTATCAGAAATGCCATCGTCCGTGTTGCATGAACTGCCATCAAAGGTGTGGGACAACCCTAAGAAATGACCTGTCTCATGTGATATTGGGCTCCATCCAGAAACCGGATGGCCCGGCCCACCAAACCAATGATAATCAATCACTGGCCCATCCCGGTCGGCTCCAATCAACGATTGGGTAGGGTAGTTCGAGTATCCGACAATTCCTCCGGCTGCGGTCGTCCCGGGGATGCCAGCTACATAGATATTCATATAGCGGAGCGGGTCCCATTTGACCGCCGGTTTGATCGAGGAGTTAATGTTGTTATTATTCCAAGAACTGCCAGTAATTGGAATATTATGACGGGTAATTCCATTAGTTGGATTGCCGTCAGGGTCAACGGTGGCCAGTAAAAATTGGATGTTTGGCATGCCGGCAAGGTCAGCCCATTTGGCAGGTGTGTCGTAATATTTTTCGTTAGTGGCAGTATAATCTGCGTTTAAAATGGCAATTTGATCCTGCACTTGTTCGTCGGAAATATTAGCTCCCTGCCCCAATGGCTCGCCAGAATGGATGACATGAACCACCACGGAAATGGTGATCAGCGGCTCAACAGCACTTCTGTTTTGTGATGATAAAGCAGGGATGACTTCCTCTCTGAAGTGACGAAGTTCTTCTTCGAAAGTTGGATCAGACAACCTAAGTTGGTTGTTAATTCCATCGAATCCGCAAGAAGGGGAATTGACTGGGTTCGTTTGCCCAAAAAGGACTTTCCCAGCCATAATGGCAAGAAAAAAACAAAGTGTAAAACGGTTAATGTACGGTATCATTCATGGGATATTTTAGTTCGAGAATCGGACTGCAAGTTAAGAGTTTTGCAGAAATCTAATCCAAGCAAAGCGCTATTTTAGATGCTCGTTGCAAAACAGATCGGTTGTGTGCATTTGCTGCTGTCTATCAGAGAAAAACATATTACAAAATTTTAGCCAAAGTGAAATGGCCGCTATTGAAGGAAGTGTTGCAAAGGAGGGATTTCAAAACTTCGGTCTTTCCTCTGCTTTGCCCCTCAATCCTCAGTAGGGGAAGGCTGCGCACACCGAAATATTTAAATACATTCGTTGCATGATGTGGAGAAAATGGCGAGCGGTATAGAGATGTTTATTTTGAAAAATTATTAAATCGCCATACATTTTTTGCTGAAAAAATTCTGAACAAAATTGCCCCAAAATATTGACATTATCCATTCCATCTCAACAATTCCCGATAAACATCCTCCATGGGCAATCCCATAATATTGGAATAGGTCCCTTCGATTTTTGATATTTTACACAGACCGATCCATTCCTGTATGGCATACGCCCCTGCCTTGTCGTAAGGCTGGCAAGTGGAAATATAATAATGGATTTCTTCGTCGGTTAATGGTTGGAAATAAACTTTCGACAATCCAGAAAATACTCTTTTTTTATGTTTTGATAAAAGGCAAATACCAGTAATTACTTCGTGCATATTACCCGAAAGATTTCTTAAAATTTTAAAGGCATCCTCGTAATCCGTGGGCTTCCCGTAAATTACACCGTTTAAAATGACCACACTGTCGGCGGTCAATAAAATATCATTTTCTGTTGATAAAAAATCGGCGCAAGCCGTTGCTTTTTTTTCGGCTAAAAAAGGTGCAACCAATGCTGCCGGCAAATCATCCGGGTAATCTTCTTCGACCTCCTTAGTTTTAATTTCAATAGTAAATCCTGCCTGCTCCAGCAGGGTTTTGCGTCGAGGGGATTTGGAAGCCAGGATTATTTTTTTGTTTAGAATTTCCATATTATTATCAATAAAAACAGTCCTGCCAACATTACCATTTTTGTCAAATGGCTAAGTTTGGAAAAATGTTTTTTTAATTCAGATTTAATTAAATAATTTAAAATAATCAGCAACGGTAAACAGATTGCCAGTAAGGTAAAAATTAAAGCTGCCCATTCTTTTTGGGTCGCCAGCCATTTGCAACTTAATAGCAATCCAAGTATTATTACACTGGCAATGATGGCCGATATTTGTTTTGTTCTTTTGATTCCAAAAAAAATTGGAAACGTGTTTAAGCCCAATTTTTTGTCACCTTCTATGTCTTCCATATCTTTTATTATTTCCCGCAATAAGGTAGAAAAAAAGGCAAATAAAATATAACCACTAAATAGGTAGGTTATTTTGTTGGCCAATTCTGGTTGGGAATTAAATAAATGATTGTACGATTCCCTTTCTGCAAATAAAATAATCCCTGCGACTCCAGCACAAAATAGCGATACTATAATGTTTCCCCAGAGTGGCACTTTTTTAAAATAAGCTGAATAAAAATAAAGTATTAAAATAGCGGCCGGATAAATCAAGAATAATAACAGATGTTGGACATGGCTGGCTAAATAAATGGCAATGATGGCACCAATGAAATTGAGTAGCCAATAAATGTTTTTACCAGTTTTTTTTGATAATTTTTTTCCAATGATCACTTTTTCTGGTTTATTAATTAAATCCATTTTGAAATCAATAATGTCATTAATTAAG
>JAWKLX010000053.1:0-51234 GCA_041392505.1 Saprospiraceae bacterium
AAATAAAAGGAAGGGAGTTAGTACAGCCATTCCAGTCCAGTGAATTTTTGCAAAGTTATGATTTCCCAGTTTTTTAAAACCTCCACCACGGCTTCGTCCCGCCGGGAGGCGATGGCGACCATAAATGCTTTTCTGTCCAATTTTCCAAAAACGGTTTGGTCGTAATATTCCATTACTTTCGGGTGCAGGTTAGACTGGAAAAAACGGGCAGCATTCGACCAATTATCAAAACCCAAATCTGCCTCTTTGCACAAGTTGGCGAGGGTATTGACATCTTTGATGGATGTCGTTTGCAACATCACCGCATAGGTACGCCAAAGGGATGGTTTCAGGACCTCTAGCTCATCAAAAACGCCAAGCTTTTTACCGTGAAGGATGAAATCTTTATTGGGCTTGCTATTTAACAACAAGAGGTCTTTATAGCGCCTGCCAGAGGAAGGCTGAGGGATGCTTTCGACGATGGCACGAGCAGGGTCAATGCGGGTTGCTTCAATGATTTCTGGTTGCGTAGTTGGGTTTAAGCGCACAGGTATGAGACCAAGGTCAAGGTGGATTTCTTCTTCGGAATCTTTCAATCGGAAGCCGAGTTGGTTCCAAGCATGACGGGCTGTTTTCCACGATTCGAGTGCGGTAGCAGATAGAGCGAGGTTCTCCCAAGTGGTTTCGTTAAAAGGATTGTGTTCAATGGCTTTCTTGGAATAATGGAGCGCAGGTTTCCACTCGTTGCGGCCTTTGTAAACATTGCTGAGATAGGCATAGGGTGCTGACCAATCTGGAGATTTTCGAATAATCAGTTTGCAGAGTTTTACAGCATTATAAACATCGCCCCACTGGCCATACTCAACTGCTTTGCGGTAGAATTCTTCAATTTCGTCGGATTGTCTATGGTGATGTTGCATGATGGTAAGGTGTAGCTTCAATGTTCCAAAGATAAGCATCTCAAAAAATATTTACAAGGTCACCTCACTGCCCGGCCCTTCCATTTATATTGTTTTTTTAAGTTGCTTAGGATTCCGATTACGGCAATATATAATATGTGCAATATTTGTGCAGGCAGATAATTTTTCATTAAATCACTACGATTAAAATAGGCAGCCATTTTTCCCAGAAAAAAATAATCACTAACTGCTTTTATAGAAAATAAAATAACAAATAAAAAAGCCCATTTAATGTTTAAAAAAATAATAGCAAAAAAAGATAAAATAATTGTGCAGCAATAAATAAAGACAATAATTAAAATTAATGTTATTTTCCATTCTGTATAATTAGCCGATTTGGTTGCCCAGCGCAGGCGTTGAGAAATAAAAGAATTAATGCCTGGTTTGGCAGTGGTAAAAACAGTGGCATTTTTATTTTTTAAAAAAGCAACGCCATTTGGAAAATGCACAGCCATTTTTTGCATCAATAAAATATCGTCGCCACTGGCCATGTTGTCAATTCCCTCAAATCCATTTATTTGTTCAAATGCTTTTTTAGCATAAGCAAGGTTGGCGCCATTGCACATATTCATCCATCCCAGTTGAATGCCAGCTCCAGTAACGCCCATCATGCCCAAAAAATCGAGTGATTGAAATCGCTCAAATTTTGATTTTTCTTGGTGAAAATTTACCGGAGCGGCAATAAAATTGGCATTCTTTGTTTCGTAAAAGGAAACAATTAACTGTAACCAATCGGGCGGAACAATGCAGTCTGCATCGGTCGTCACGATGAGGTCACCCGTAGCTTGGGAAATGGCTGTTTTAATCGCTGTTTTTTTAAAGGCATTTATTTTTTTATGCTTGATAAAATTGGCAAGTTGAATTAATTTAACATTAGAATTAATTTTTGAAAAATCATTGGCTAATTTAAATGTGCTATCCGTTGAGTGGTCGTCCACAATTATTATTTCAAATAATTTTTTAGGGTAATTTATTTTTAAAATGGAGGTTAAGCAGTTGATGATATTTTTTTCCTCATTTCGGGCGGGTATTATGATCGTGACTTTTGTTGTAGGGAAATAATTGTTAGGAATATTCCATTCAATTAATGAACACCACGCTTTTTTGTATGTCGAAATAATAAAAAAATAAACTCCAGCAGATAATAGGGAAAAAATGATGAATAGTAAAGCCAAATAGAGTGGTATTAATTATTGGCCAATGGTGATAATTAATGCTCAATGGCCATTTATTGAGAAGTTATTTTACTCTGGTTACATCAGATACACTTTCTAATTTTAGCAAGGATTTAATGACCATGTTCAATTGGTCGGTGTTCGTAACCATCAAACTGATATCGCCTTCAAAATAGCCCTCATCGCCTCCTTGGATGTTGAAGGAGCGAATGTTAAGGCCCATTTCTGATGAAATGGCGTTCATGATATTTTGGATCACGCCAACCCCCTCGTCCACGCCGATGATTTTTAATTCTGCTACAAAAGTGCTGTCGCCACTGACGACCCATTCCGCTTTCATCACCCGATAGCCATACCGAGCCAAAAGGTTGGTCGCATTGGGGCAATTAGAGCGGTGGATTTTTAGGCCATCCGCCGAAGTCAGGAAGGCAAATATGCTATCGCCTTGCACTGGATTGCAGCAGCTTGCTAATTTATAGTGATAAAGCTCCGCAGGTTCGCCATTAACCAAGATTTTGGTTTTGGATGAAATTTTTGGCTTGACGGGCTCTTCTTTTTTCTCTTCAATTTTTGGCTTCTCAGTGGTTATTTCTACTAGTTTCTGTTCTTTGGCCTCAAAAGGTTTCAACAAGTCATTGAGGTTGGCCTTGTTCATGGCCAGGGCGAAGTATAGGTCGGCGTGCGATTTGAAATTGTAGTATTTAACCAATGCCTCCACGCCTTGATCAAAATTGACTTTCAAATTGTTGAATTTCCGCTGCATAGCCTCCTTCCCTAACTCACCATGTTTGCGGCGTTCTTCCTTCATGGCCGACCGGATCTTGGACCGGGCCTTCCCAGTGACCACTATCTTTAGCCAGCTTTCGTTTGGCTTTTGTTTCTTGTCTGTAATGACTTCGACTTTGTCACCAGTCCCGAGCTTAAAGCCCATGGGGACAATTTTGTTGTTGACTTTAACAGCTTTGCAATGGTAACCGACATCGGTGTGGATGTGGAAAGCGAAATCAAGTGCAGTTGAACCTTTGGGCATGTTGATCATGTCCCCCATTGGGGTAACCACAAAAATCTCCTCTGCGTAGAGATTGTTTTTAAAATCACTGATAAACTCCAAAGCATCAGAGCCCGGGTTTTCCATGAGTTCCCGAACTTGGTCGAGCCATTTATCGTAGACATCCGGTTGGCCGGAAATGCCTTTGTATTTCCAATGTGCCGCAAAGCCCCGCTCAGCGATTTCGTCCATCCGCTCACTGCGTATCTGTACCTCCACAAAACGGCCACCAGGGCCAATCACGGTAGTGTGAAGGGACTCATAAGCATTTGATTTTGGGACAGTGACCCAGTCTTTTAGTCGCTCGGGAATGGGCTTATAGATGTCGGTAACAAAGGAGTAGGCTAGCCAGCACAGTTGTTTTTCCCTTTTGCGTTCCACGTCCAAAACGACGCGTACCGCGAACAGGTCATAGACTTCATCAAAAGGGACTTTTTTCGTTTTGATCTTACTGTAAATAGAGGCGACTGATTTGACCCTCCCGAAGCAGCGATACGGGACGCCTACATCGTCCAATTGTTTTTTAATGGGTTCTAAGAACTCATTGATATAGCGGGTACGGTCGCTTTCGCTTGCATCAATTTTTCGGGAGATCTCTTCGTACGTTTCCGGTTCAGTAATCTTGAGGCAAAGGTCTTGAAACTCGGAGCGGATTACATAAAGGCCCAGCCGGTGGGCAAGCGGCGCATAGATATAACTAGTTTCTGCTGCGATCTTCAATTGCTTATGGCGGGGCATGGAGCCAAGCGTACGCATGTTGTGCATGCGGTCGGCCATTTTTATCAGGACGACCCGCACATCTATGACTAAGGTGCCAATGACTTTTCGGAAATTTTCTGCCTGTGGGCTTTCATAGGTATGAGAGCCATCCAATTTGGTTAGTCCGTCCACTATCAGGGAAACCCGTTCTCCAAAAGTCTCCTTGATCTGACCCAAGGTATAAGACGTATCTTCAACGACATCGTGCAGCAAAGCGCAGACGGCCGCCGTTGGACCTAAGCCTATCTCTTCGATGCAGATGCGCGCTACTTCGATCGGGTGGGTGAAATAAGGTTCGCCCGATTTTCGTCGCTGGTGCGCGTGGCCGTCCAATGCCATTTCATAAGCTTTGCCCATTTGCTGCCTGTCCTCGTCGTCCATCCTAGGCTCAAGAACTTGCAGGAGGTGATGATAGGCTTTTTCTATCATCTCCATATCCTGTTGGGAATATGTCGTAGCTACTGTTGGCATTTATTTATTTAGATCAAAATTTTATAACCCAAGTTAATTATTGAAACGGACAAACGCCAGTAAGGTTATTGGCTATGAATCGTTTCTAAAAACCTTTTACAAAACTAAACAAAAACTTTATTGGAAATCTGGTAAATTGACTTGATCGGAAGCCGACACCATGGTACTGACTTAATTTGCAGGAATGTTTTTATTAGAAAAATGACTGATTTTTGGCCAGCCAATTAATTATTTGAAAAAGGTGTTTATCTTTGCACCCGTTTTGACCAAAGGGTTACTATTTTTCTTTGATAATCAAACGTTTGCGGGTGTGGTGAAATTGGTAGACACGCTAGACTTAGGATCTAGTGCCGCGAGGCTTGGGGGTTCGAGTCCCTCCACCCGCACTTTTTTTGGTTTTTGGGGTTTTCCTCAAAATGGGCTTTTGTAAAAAAAAGAGGTTTTTGGCTTGAAGAGGTTATCCTCCAATGCAAAAACCTCTTTTAGCAAATAGCACCATGTGGGAAACTTCTGACCCGTTCTACTCCCTTCCCTATATTTTCATAAAAAGCAAAGACATTATGCCCAACGTTGCAAGAGAGGATATTAGCAGCCAGAGCGCTGTTTTAAAGGTTGTTATTGAAAGAGGTGATTACGAGCCAAAATTCAATGACGAGCTCAAAAAAGTTAAGAATCAAGCCAGCCTAAAAGGATTTCGCAAAGGCAAAACGCCGATCGGTTTTTTGAAAAAAATGTACGGTAAAAAAATGTTGGCCGACATTGTCACCGATATTCTACAAGAGGAACTTGGCAAAGAGGTGAATGGCGAAAACTCCGATTATTTAGGCCGCCCCATCCCACCTAAAGATCAACCCCGTGTTGATTTCGACCCAAACAATCTGGAAGATTACGAATTTAAATTTGAGATCGGCATGGCCCCTGATTTTGAAGTGCAGGGAGCTGACGACAGTACTGTTTGTGAATTTTATAAAGTGACTGTTCCCGAAGAGAAAATTGATGAGCAGGTCGATCTTTTAAAAAGACAAAAAGGAGAGAGAGTAGAAGTGGAAGATGGAATTAAGGAAGAGGATGTCATTTCACTAAAAGCAAAGGAATTAGAAAACGGCGAAATCAAAGAAAGTGGCTGGGAAACAACATTCTCTGTCATCACCACCCGCATGGAAGATGATATCCGGGAGGAAATTTTGACCAAGAAAAAAGGTGACACCTTACGTTTCAATATTTATAAGTTGGAAAAAGACGCCACGCCGGAATTTGTCAAAAAATATTTGCTCAACTTCACGGAAGCGGATATAGAAGAGGGAACGGAAACCAATGAAGAGTACGAAGCGACTATTGAAGAAGTAAAGCGGCTGGTGCCAGCTGAGCTGACGCAGGAAGTTTTAGAGGAGGTGTTAGGTGAAGAAGGTGAAAAAGCCACTGAAGAAGAATTGCGCAGCCGTATCCGTTCTAATATTGGGAGTACGGATGTTTCAACCGCAAATACGATCCTTTACCGTGACCTCAAAGACAAACTCCTCGCTCTCAATAAACCCAATATGCCTCTTCCTGAAGAGTATCTCAAACGTTGGGTGGAGGTAGGTTTTGAGAAGGAAAGGGAATCCATCCTCAACAATTTTGAAGATTTTGCGGATGACATGCGGTGGACGTTGATAAAAAATAAGCTGTATAAAAAATACGATTTTAAGATAGAAGAAGAAGAGATCAGGCAAGCAGCTGAAAGTAGGATTATGGGCTACTTCGGAGGTCAGTTTTATCCGGGCATGGAGGATATGATAAAGAACCTGGTCGACAAGACGATGGAAAACAGAGAGGAAGTTGAACGTTTGGCCACCGATGTCTTGAGCAACAAGCTTTTCTTTGAATTAAAAAATGCGGTGACCCTTAAAGAGGTGGAGGTGACATCGGAAGAGCTCGCTGAAAAAATGAAAGCCATCGAAGCCGAAAACCAGGCTATTTCCGCTAAGTGGGCAGGTGGCAGCACCGACGAAGAGGAATAATTGTAGGTGAATCCTCAACTAGAGCAGCAATTGTATGTTCTTATATTGTTTTAATAGTCAAGGTACATTTACGAAAAATTTCATGCCCTGATTTTTAGTGTTTTACAAACTATAACATCCTCAACCAATTCAAATAAATAGACTTATGTTCCACAAAGATGAATTTATGAAGTATGCTACCCAGCACTTAGGTATGAGTAGCATGCATTTGGAAAAATATGCTGAAAAATCAACCCAGGCTGCTTTCCCCAATATCCGCTCTTTCACACCCAATGTGATCGAAGAAAGGCCAATGAACATCGTGGGTCTTGATGTTTTTTCCCGTTTGATGATGGACCGTATTATTTTCTTAGGTGTGCCCATCAATGATTATGTGGCAAATGTGGTACAAGCACAAATGCTTTTCCTTGATTCAACGGATAACAAACGGGATGTTCAAATGTACGTCAATAGCCCCGGTGGTTCGGTAACGGCAGGTTTGGGTATTTACGATACTATGCAATATATTTCACCTGATATCGGGACAATATGTACAGGTATCGCAGCCTCTATGGGTGCAGTGCTTCTGGCAGCAGGAACTTCCGGAAAGCGGACCTGTCTCCAGCATTCCCGGGTGATGATCCACCAACCTTTGGGGGGCATGCAAGGGCAGGTGACGGATATGGAAATTTCGTACAACCTTATCAAAGCCATGCAAAAGGACTTGTACAACATTTTGTCCCATCATACTGGTCAGGATTATGCAACGATTGAAAAAGATTGTGAGCGTGACAATTGGATGACGGCTAAAGATGCTAAGAAGTATGGCCTGATTGATGAAGTATTGGAGCGTCCAACAAAGTCTTAAATCCCCCATTAGGTTTTCGTTTTGAGGTTTTGATGTCTTTGATCAAATATCGAAATTCAAAACCTCAAAACCACTAACCAAGATGTGTTATGCGGCGAAGTAAACAAAGTTACCGTTGTTCTTTTTGCGGAAAAGATAAATCCGAGGCCCTCATTTTGATTGCGGGGATCGAAGGTCATATCTGTGAGGTATGTGTAGAACAGGCTGTTGATATCATAGAAGAAGAGCTGTATGGGAACAAGAAAAACGAAACGGCTCCTCAAAAAGATGCACCTGAGATTAACTTGCCTGACGACCTTACGCCAAAGGATATTAAAGACTATCTCGACCAATATGTAATTGGGCAAGAAGTAGCAAAAAAGACGATTTCTGTTGCTGTTTATAATCACTATAAAAGGCTTCGCCAATCTGGTGAAACTGTACAAGATGACGTAGAAATCGAAAAGTCTAATGTGCTTTTTGTTGGTGAGACAGGAACGGGAAAAACCTTACTGGCAAAAACGATTGCTCGGTTTTTGAATGTGCCATTTGCAATAGTGGACGCTACGGTTTTTACAGAAGCTGGCTATGTTGGTGAAGACGTAGAGAGTATTCTTTCC
Source organism: Saprospiraceae bacterium (assembly GCA_041392505.1). Classification (GTDB taxonomy): domain Bacteria; phylum Bacteroidota; class Bacteroidia; order Chitinophagales; family Saprospiraceae; genus UBA6168. The sequence continues at coordinate 7,838 of JAWKLX010000053.1, forward strand.
CGTCTTTTACAGGTTTGCGATTATAACGTAGGGGCTGCGGAAAAGGGCATTGTTTATATTGATGAAATTGATAAAATAGCGAGGAAAAGCGATAACCCTTCCATTACTAGAGATGTCTCTGGGGAGGGTGTACAGCAAGGCATGTTAAAAATGCTGGAAGGGACAGAGGTCAATGTGCCGCCACAAGGAGGACGCAAGCACCCTGAGCAAAAATTGGTCAAGGTCAACACCCAGAATATCCTATTCATCTGTGGAGGTGCTTTCGATGGCATTGAAAAGCACATTGCTCGGCGGATGAATACCCATGTGATCGGTTTCAAAGCAGAGGACAAGCAGGTAGTTGAAAGAGAAAACCTTATCAAGTATGTCAATCATCAAGACCTTAAACGGTTTGGTCTGATCCCCGAATTGGTGGGCCGATTGCCAGTTGCTACCTACCTCGAACCGCTTGATCATCCAACGCTGCGAAGGATATTGACTGAACCAAGGAATGCTTTGTTAAAGCAATACACCAAACTTTTTGCTTTAGAGGGAATTCGTATTGGTTTCACCGCTGAGGCAATAGATTATATTGCTGAAAAGGCGATTGAATTTAAGTTGGGGGCAAGGGGACTCCGTTCCATTTGTGAAGCAGTGATGAATGATGCCATGTTCGATCTACCTTCCGATCGGAGCATAAAAGAATTTACCATCACGGAAGATTATGCTCGACAAAGATTGGAACATTCACATTTAGTTTTGCGGCAGGCGGCTTAGTACGCTGTTTTACTGAAATGAAAAACACCTTGAAGGAAGACTCCTTCAAGGTGTTTTTAGTTTTAATGGTCTCTATTGCTGATTCATGCATTATTAGTATTTGCCATTGTGATTGGCCAAATTAGCTAATTACAAACTACCCCATGAATTCCTTAAACTTGCACTTCAAAAAAAATAGCTATGTCCATTTCTATCATTTCCTATAATGTTAACGGTATTCGAGCAGCCATAAACAAAGGCTTTGATGAATGGCTCGGTCAGATCAGTCCCGATATTTTGTGCTTGCAAGAATCAAAGGCTCAACCTGACCAGGTTGATTTTTCTTTTGCTGAAAAAATGGGCTACCACCATTATTGGGTTTCCGCAGAAAAGAAGGGATACAGTGGGGTGGTCACCCTTTCAAAGAAGCAACCTGACAAAATAGTCGAAGGGTGCGGTATGGATAAATACGATCGGGAAGGCCGCATCATACGCACAGACTTTGGCGACTGGTCATTGCTAAACTGCTATTTTCCCTCTGGCACTAGCGGGGAGGATCGCCAAGGTTTCAAGTATGAATTCCTCGACGATTTTTCCAAGTGGATAAATGAGCTAAAAAAGGAACGCCCAAAGCTCATTGTCGTCGGTGATTACAACATTGCTCATACCGAAATGGATATTCACAACCCGAAAGGGAATAAGAACAATTCAGGTTTTTTGCCGGAAGAAAGAGAGTGGATGACCAAGTGGTTCAACAGTGGGTTTTCCGATGCCTTTCGCCTTGCCAACCCAGATAAGATTGAATATAGTTGGTGGAGTTATCGGTTTAATGCGAGGAAAAATAATAAAGGTTGGCGAATCGATTATCAGTCAGTTACAGACAATTTAAAAGATAAAATAAAAAGTGTCTACCACTTGGGGGATGCCATGCACTCCGATCATTGTCCGGTATTTATGGAAATTGATTTATAAACCGGGCTTCCATTGTACTGCTTATCATGATTAAATTCGGGAGAAAACTTTTTTACCTGTTACCCCCCGCTCTGCGCTTTTCAGCGCGGAGGTTATTTTATTTCCCTTCTGATGTGCTCGACCAATTATCAGGGAAACGGGAGCCACTCATACCTCCCAAAGGAATGATTTATACCGGCAGTGGTGATTTCAAAAAAATAAGTGAAATGCAGCTTGGGTACTTTAGGGAGTATTGTGGGCTGCTCCCAAATGGTGCTGTACTTGATATCGGCAGCGGCATGGGGAGAAGCGCTGTTGCTTTGACCAGTTATCTTGACAAAGAAGGTAAATACGAAGGTTTTGATGTGGTAAAAAGGGGGGTGGATTGGTGCTCCAAAAATATTTCTTCCCGTTTTCCAAATTTCCAATTCAGTTATGTGCCGCTCAATAACGACCTGTACCGGCCAGATGGAAAGGCGCCTGAGTCGTTCCGGTTTCCATATCCAGACAATACTTTTAACCTGATTATCGTCAATTCTGTCTTTACGCACATGGTGGCGAAGGAGGTGGAAAATTATTTTACTGAAATGGCAAGGGTTTTAAAAATAGGAGGTACTGCCTACATCACTTTTTTTCTTTTTGATAAAGGTCAAATAACCTTTCCCACCGGGTTTGATTTTCCTTTTGAAAAGGGTAATTATCGCCTTATGGATGATAAGGTGAAAAGCGCCAATGTGGCTTATGAAAAAGAATATTTCAAACAGGAATTAGTGAGAAGGAATGGATTTATGATAAGGCATTTATTCGAAGGTTCGTGGAGAGGATTGCCAATGGGAAGTTGCAAAGAATTTCAAGATTTGGCCATTATTGAAAGGGTTGATTAAATACTCCGATAGTTAGTATTAGCTATTAAAGAAGAAAGGGCGGCCGAAGCCACCCTCTCATTTTAACCCCAAAAAACCAAATGAAAACAATTTATCTTGAGTAAAAATTACAGTCAATTTTCAGATATAACAAAGGTACAATGAATCGGTTTAAATTTTACGATAAATTAACGTCATATAATTGTCTTAATTAATGTTAAACCGCTATTCAATGGGTGGCAAATAATCTTAGAATTATTGAATTAATTCAAGGTTGTTTGCGTGAAAACCAATTTTGCCAAAATGATGCCTGAATTCTCCATTAGAAATCTGGCAAATTCAAATACGTTCCCAAAATTAGAATCATTGATCGTGACAGGAGGTAACAATTATCACTTATACTATTTTAAAGTCGTTCACATAATCTCAATCCTATTACGATGAGTTTTGATTTTATTCATCCCTTCCAATTTTTTTAATAATCGAGTGATAACCTCTCGGGAAGTACTCAACTCATCGGCAAGTTCTTGGTGTGTCGAATAAACGTACCTTTTCTCTTGGAGGCTTGCCTTCTTTTTTAAAAGCCGCCAAAGCCTATCGTCCATTTTTTTGAAGGCAAGGCTATCTACGGCTTCCAATAAATCTTCAAATCTCTTTTGGTAAGTCTGAAAAATGAAAGATTTCCAGGACGGGAATTGGTTCATCCAAACATCTAACTTCTCAACGGGGACCAATATCATTTCCGTTTTTTCCTCTGCAACGGCCCTAACTGAACTAGGTCTGTGAGCCGTACAACACGTCAACGACATGGCACAGGTGTCCCCTTTTGTTAGGAAATAAAGAAAAGACTCTTTCCCATCGTCGTCCTGCCGCATGATTTTCAAACTTCCAGAAAGAATGATAGGAATGAAATTCACATACATGCCCGGCCGCATCATTTCTTCCCCAGTTTCTAATACTTTAAGTGAGCCTGTTTTGTCAATCTCACTTAATAGGTTAGGCTCAAAATAATGTAGTTGGGCGGTTAACTGATCGTCTAAAAGCATTGTTTTATTTTTCTGATGACCAAGCCATGAAGCCGCCATCTAAATTATATAGATTTTTAAAACCTTTTTTAGCCATCATATCGCAGGTCTGGCCACTGCGGTTCCCGCTCCGACAATAAATGAGGTAAGTTTTTTCTTTGTCCAATTCATCCAATTTTTCGGCAAAATCGGGCGAACGGAAATCCAATTCCATAGCCCCTTCGATTTTGCCTTCTGCGGTTTCTTCGGGAGTTCGCACATCCATAAGGACTACCCCAGGTTCGGACATTTTGGCTTTAAAAGTCGCTACGGACAAATCTTGGTACGGGGTGACTTGTTGGGTCGGCACCTGATTGTTATTAGAAGAATCCGTTTGAGTTTGGCAAGCAACAAACACCCATGTAAAAAACAAAAAAAAGCAGGCTAATTTTTTCATGATAAATTTTTACTGATTGAAATTTCCCTCAAAATTAAGGCATCTCTAAAGAAGCGTTATTGATAGAAGCGCCATTTTTTAATTCAACAACTCCTGGTCTTGCACCAAAGAGACGTTGGAAAAAATTCGGCTCTTCGGCTATTTCTATCCCCCCCCACTGGTTGCCACATAGGGCATCGATGTGAGCCCCGTCCAAAATTAGTGTACTGTTTTTTTCCAACATGATTTTTTTCCCAGAAGCAAATCTGATTTCGCCCTGAAGGGCTAAGGTATTTCCTTTTTTTACAACTATATCAGAACGGAGTATTTTATAATTCCAAATGGCATCGCTTTCCACGTTGATTGTTTCAAAATTGGAAGGAGTCGCAAGAGGGGAGGCCCAGATTCCCCGGCCGAAAGTCCCTGCGACAAGCTTATTAAAACAATAATTCATTTCAAGATCTGCAATCATGCAAACTGGCAAGCCAGTATTAAAACAACGCCATTCCGAATCTGGGTTCGATCCATTGGAGTTGTAAAAAACGCCGACATCTGTACCGACATACAAAGCATCTGAGGTGCCCGCCTGAAAAACAATATCATTGACCGGGAAAGGAGGCAGCCCTTTGCTGATGGTTTGCCAAGTCGAGCCGCCATCTTCGGAAAAGTAAACTTTTGAATCCGACTGATAATTGCGAATGCTTACCCAAACCCGATCCGGGTTGCGTGGGTCCATAGTGACCGCTGACATCTCTCCCCCTGCTCCATAGGGCTTCGATGCCTTGCCCATGCCGTCACTTATTTTCACCCATTCTACACTGTCAGCCGTGGCGTTGGAAGTTTTGTAAAGCAAATCGCCGATGGCATAAATGATGTTTGGATCGGTTGGACAAACAGCTATTGACAGTATTCTATAAGGATGTTCAGTTGGAAGTTGGATGTCACCTATCTTTTCCCAAGTATCAGAATTTGGAGGTAGTTTGAAAATATTCCTCGTACCGAAATAAAGATTACCATCCTCTCCTGATTCCAGATGCATATTGTAGGTGTCAGCAGTATCCTCAATCCCCTTATTTAAATGCTTGGTAAATTTTTTCCCACCATCTTCGGACAGCCAGATTTGTGGAGGGACTAAATCCCATTTTGAGCCATATACCCGTTTTGAATCGAAACGGTCAACAGTACAATCGGCACCGTCACCGCCGAGGCTTGGTTTTATAAAATGGCCGGTACTATCGCCAGTCAGTACCCCATTGTCCTGCGTTCCTCCAACGAATACTGAAAAATCTTCTGCCACCCCAATCCCATAAAACTGGGTGTTGTTCATGCCTATACCCGAAATGTCCTCCCATTCCCAAGTCCTTTTTTCCTCTGGCAAATGCCCCCGGTAAAGCCCTCCGTCATTGGCAGAAAAAACAAGGTCATTTCCATTGCCATCGTTTATGGCGAGCAGCCCGCGGTGGTCCAGGTGCGTGCCGGAAGAGATAGAACGGCTATTCCTTTTGGTAGAATCTATGACGATGCGGTCGATGTAAAGGCCGCCAATATAGATGACGTTGATGTCATTTGGGGAAATGACAAAATCGTTTCGCTCATAGCTTGTCTTGATTTTTTTTTCAAAAACAATTTCCCAGTTTTTTCCGGCATCGGTGGATCGTAAAATCGCTTCCCCGTTTTTAGTGGAGCAGGCAGCATAAACCAATTCGGGGGCAAGGTCGGAAACGGCAAGGTCCATGCGTACCGTTTCATGGGCTACGCCCAATTCCATTACGTTGAATTCGTTCCAATTTTCCCCGCCATCTTCAGATACGAAGAGAAAATTGTGATCGGTTGAAAGATAAATAACCTGTGGGTCTTCGGGCTTAAAAACTATGTCACGGAAAGAGGCGCCCCACCCGGCAGGGCTTGCCAGTTCATGTGTTTTTTTCAAGGTGAAATTTTTCCCTCCATCAGTTGATTTGTGGTAATGGCCACCACATAATGCATGGACAATCTGCTTATTTTCGGGGTCAACAATTATGTTGTGGCAAACCTGCTCCCGTGTGCCACGGGGGATAAATCGCAGCCCTGTTTTTTCCCAGCTTTTTCCACCATCTTCCGTTTTCAAAACTCCGATTCCATAAAGTCGGCGCAATTCCAATGGATACCGAAGGCCAGCCCCGATGTAAATTGTTTGGTCGTTACCGTTCACGAATGCCATGTCCCTTACGCCGAGCACTGGCAACCGAGTATTGTCTGTAATATTTTCCCAAATGGGCATATCGGCGGTAGCGTCCATGGTGCGGAAAAGGCCACCGGTGGGCGTGCAGGTATAAAGAATTTTTGGGCTGGGTTGATCGGCGTCCTGAAATTTTATCCGCATTTGTGCACCTGTGCCTAACTGGCCGAATCGTGCACCTGGCCCAGGTTCAGGTAAGCTGTTGGGACCGATCAGTTGCCAGCTGGACCCATTGGTGGGCAGATCGCAGATCGGGGCGACTTGTGCAAAATTTATCGTCGCAATAAATAAAATAAATAGAACAGAGGTTAGTTTACCCATTTAATATGTTTAGTATAATTGCTGGTTGTTGAAAAAAACACAAGCATTTTTTGTGACTGGAAAATCAAAAATAACAAATTAATTTAAGCCCAACTTATGGCATACATTGATTGCAATAAAATAACACTTAAAAAGCAAGGTTTTTAAGTGTTATTAAATAATTTATTATAACCAATAATGATTGATAAATTAAAGATTTACGACGCTTGTTTATTAAATATTGAAAAGCGCATCCAGTCCATTCAAGAAGCACTCGATGCAGCTATAGCTGCTGGCAATGAAGAAACAAAAAGCAGTGTCGGCGATAAATATGAAACTGGACGGGCGATGATGCAGATGGAACAAAATAAGCATCAAGCCCAGTTGGATAAAGCGATGGTATTGAAGAATGAATTGTTGCAAATTAATTTAAATAAAAAATATGGAATAGTAGAGAAAGGTGCTTTAGTTGCAACCGATGCGGGCTATTATTTTATTGCTACTAGTATTGGGAAAATAATAATTGATGAAAATACGGTCTATGCTATTTCTTTAGATGCCCCATTGGCAAAAGCATTTATTGGAAAAAAAGAAAGTGACACCGCATTTTTTCAGGATAAAAAATATACTATTAAAAAATTGCTTTAAATATTCCTCTTGAAATAGTCGATATATTAAAAGCGTTTACTCCCCCTCCGCATTTATTTCCAGCACGAACCCGCTCCCATGGATATTCACTATTTTTATTTTTTCATCTTTTGATAAATATTTACGCAGGCGGGAAATAAAAACGTCCATGCTTTTGCGGGCAAGGAAATCATTGCGACCCCACATTTTTTGTAAAACATATTCCCGTTGTATCAATCTGTTTTTGTTTTCGCATAATAGCCAAAGTAAGTTCGACTCCATTTCAGTTAATTCTTTTATGCTTTCATTGTATTGCAATAGATGTTTTTTGCTGTCGAAAATATAGTCGCCGATCTGAAATATTTCAAAATTTTGTGTTTCACCCGTTAGGTTGTTCGCTCCTGATCTTTTTAATACGGAAAGGATCCTCGCTACCAATTCTTCCTCTTCTACCGGTTTTTTTATGTAATCATCGGCACCCGCCCGAAAGCCACGCTCCACATCCTTGTGCATAGATTTTGCCGTCAGAAAAATGATGGGATGGTTAGGTTGTTGATTGCGGATCAGCTCGGCGACGGTATAGCCGTCGAGTGCAGGCATCATGACATCAAGGATGGAGAGGTCATAGCTGGTTTGTTTGAATGAACGGAGCGCCTGCGCCCCATTCTTAACCCAGTCAATATGAAAGCCTTGATCGGTGAGGTATTCTTTCAAAAGAAACCCCAAGGTTTCATCGTCCTCGGCAAGCAGTATGATTGGCCTATTTGTTTCCATAAATATTTTTTCTTATTCAGCGCAAAGTGAAGAGGATACCTTGAACAAAGTCGGTTTAGGTAATTCAAAATCTATAGCCGACCTTTGCAGGCGGAAGCGAACTAATTACCCTTGATCGTGTTCCATTATTCCAAAATGATGAAAAGGTGTATAACTAATTTCTGATCACTATCCACCAGCCACTAAAATGCAACGACAAGTTTCGGTATTTCTGCCCACTGATTGGGGAAATTTTAACATTTATGCCTTTGCCGACAGCGAAGATGAGCCGACACCTCATTTGATATTGGCTCACGAAAATATGGATGTTTCCAAGCCTGTGCTTGTCCGTATACATTCCGAATGTATGACTGGTGATATTTTTCATTCTCGTAGATGTGATTGTGGGGAGCAGTTGGATAAGGCTTTGGAACTGGCTGCTGACCAGAGAGGTGCTGTTATTTATTTGCGACAAGAAGGAAGGGGGATCGGCCTCATCAATAAATTGAAAGCTTATAACCTGCAAGACAAAGGACTAAACACGGCTGACGCCAATACCCACCTCGGTTTTGAAGTGGACTCTCGCCAGTACGATCTGGCGGTTGAGATAATGAAGGATTTAGGGATAAAGCAGATTTATTTGTTGACGAATAACCCCCTAAAGATTGAAGCGATAGAAAATTCAGAAATAGAAATTGTTGGAAGGGTACCGTTGATTATTGAACCAAAAGAGGAAAACCATTCCTACCTGAAAACTAAAAGGGAACTCATGGGGCATTTGCTGAATATATAGCTGTCAATCTACTCCTTTCTTAAAGCCTACTTTTTTCATTGAGGTATTTCACAACAGCAGACAACAAAAAAACAAACTCCCAAAACCTTGCGGTCAGGGAGTTTTATAAATTCGAAAAAACAGCAGGATGATATGCCCAGAGAAGGCATAATAAGCAGAGAAATTTTTTATCTGAAAAAACGGATGATCAATTAAGAATTGGTGGCTCTGTTTTCAAATTGATCTGTACAACAGTTGATTATAAATCACTGATCTTCCTAACCACCTTATAAAGCCGGGTGTGCATACCTACCTCTTCCACAAAAGGGTCATGCTCTAAATGATTGGCTGAGATCAATTTCAAGTGAGTGATGCGGTTGCCATGATAAATACGCTGCACGTGCTTGACCCAGAGCGAACCATTGTTCTTCACCGCATAAATGTCGTTATCGTTCAAGTTTTCCAGTCGATCTACCTCCCGACAGACGACTAAGTCATTGTCGTTGATGATTGGTTCCATACTGTTACCATTGATCTGGAAGGCGACCAAACCGTTGCCTTGCAAGCCCGGCAACGAAAACCAAGAAGTATCTTCGGTATCGAAACTATCCGTCCCAACTGTACTTCCTGCGAATGCTTCCACGGTCGTGAAAAGAATATTGCCCCGGTTCAAATTACTAATGGGGCTGCTGCTCCTAGGAAGGTCGAAACCGAAAGGAGTGCCCGACCCGTCGAGCAAGTAATCTTCGTTGATGCCGTATTCCCTGCAAAAGACCCTCGCTTGTGAATAACTCACTACCCGTTTGTCATTGTCGTTCAAAAAAGCCCGGATAATATGGCCGTAACCTTTGTTGCCAAGTATTTTTTCAGCAACATCTCCGATCCCTTTGCCATTGCGGTCATTTTTAATAATGATGCCCCGGTCTTCAAGCATTTGGAAAACTTTGATAAACCGATTGTTTAGTTCTATGCGGTCTTCTCCGATCATGATAATAATATTTTATCTTGGGTTAAAACAAATTCAATTATTCGGAGGCAAATCTAAAACAAATAATTTTAAATTCAAATTTTTGTTCTATTTTTTTGATTTTTAAAACAAATAATTTTCTTAGTCTCTTTTTTGCTGAAAAGGTGCTTCCCATTCGCACTTTAGCAAACTAAACAAAGATAAATCGAGATATTGGCCATATAATAGAAGCCCTTGTCTCAGTACGCCCTCTTTTGTAAAACCAAGCCGGAGGGGGATGGAAAGGCTTTTGGCATTGCCTACGGCTACTTTAATTTCGATTCGGTTGAGGGATTTTGTTTTGAAAAGATGATCGATGAAGGCCTTGCATGTCTGCGTCATTATACCTTTGCCCTGTAGTTTTTCTGACAACCAATAGCCGATCTCGCAGCTTTTATTATCCTTGTTAAAATTAACGACACTTATCGAACCAGCTAATTCTTCTCGGAATAGAATAAAGGTGGTGAGGCGGGTGCCATTGGTGTTGTGCTGCATGCCTTCCTTGATAAAATTTTCAGTATCCTCCAATCTTTTGGTGGAACTGACCCAAGGCAACCACTCGCTTAAATAATTCCGTTGGCTATCCACTGCCGCAAAAATGGAAGTGGCCAGTTCGGGACGGGCGAGGTGGAGGCTTAAGTCGCTGTTTATTTTCAAATAAGGTTTTAATTGCATATTGTTATGTGATAAATGACTTGGCAGATCAAACAATTAGCCAAAGCGGAAAAGAGGTTTAAGCATTTCAAGTCATTCATTTTTAAGAAAAATTTTTAAGCCATTTAAACCGATCCAGTATTTTCCAGTCAATAGAACGTGTGCAAAAAATTGACAGAAAATCGGAACGACCTGCCCTCCGCCACGGCACAAAACTGATCAAAAAATTTGAACCAGCCATCAGGACAACATAACGACGAACGGATATTGGCTTTGCTGTCTAAAGATGCGACGATGGAGCAAGGGTTTCGTCAGTTGATGGCGACCTATCAGGAGCGGTTGTATTGGCACATACGACGCATGGTTCACGATCACGACGATGCTAACGATGTGCTCCAAAATTGTTTGGTGAAAGTTTACCGGGGCATCCGCCAATTTGAGGGAAAATCAAAATTGTACACTTGGCTTTACCGCATTGCTACCAACGAAGCCATCACCTTTTTAAACCGGCAAAAACAGAAAGCAACGGATTCAATTGATAGGGGAGCAAACAGCCTCTCTAATCAACTAAAAGCAGACCCTTATTTTAACGGGGATGAAATTCAAGCTTGGCTAAAAGCAGCTATTGCAAATCTGCCCGAAAAGCAACAGCTCGTTTTCAACTTGCGCTATTATGACGAAATGAGCTATGCCGATATGTCGGAACTGCTCGATACTTCACAAGGGGCTCTGAAAGCCTCGTTTCACCACGCTGTCAAAAAAATAGAGCAGTACGTTAAGAGTGCGGCGGATGAGGTCTGATGTTAAGTAACACATGTTAATTATTCGGGTAATTTTTAAACATCTTTTTCCGCTATTTTTCCTTAAAAAATACTTCCGTAGAACTCTGCTATGCAAGGATTTTTTAAGAAAAACTATCAAAAAAATCTTGTCTAAAAATTTTACCCGAATAATCACCATGAGTTAGTTAATATTTTTTTTGAACATGAATTTTTAGAAAATGAAAGACAAAGAAGAAATAAAGGAAGAACTGAAAGATTTGTCCCCATTTCTCTGGGAGCAAAAGGGAAAGCCTGAAGGGTTTGACGTGCCCAAAGATTATTTTAGCTCTTTGCCGGATGAGTTGCTGGGGAAATTAAGTGCTCGGGCAGAGACCATTGCGGTGGAGGAAAAAGAAAATTGGTTGGATCAATTAATCAAGTCTTTACAATATTTCTTTCAGCTGCGATATGCCTTGGCTTACGCAGCAGTGGCCTTGTTGTTAATAGCTGGAATATATTATAAAGGTTTAGGTTCGGGTAAACAGCAGGTGGTTGCTGCCGCCACTATTCTCGATGAGTTGCCGGACGAAGTTTTAAATGAATACATATCAGAAAATATTGATGAGTTTGATGAGGCTACGCTTTCGGAACAATTGGCGGAGAACATTGATCCGTTGTCCAGGTTGCAAATTGAAACCAGTGATGAGCTGATGGATGAATTGATTGATGGCTTGGACGAGGAGGATTTGGAGGACTTACTTTAAGGGGCACTATTATAAACGATCCCAAATGAATTTCTAATTTTAAAAAAAAGGAAGAAAGAAAAATTAAAAAGCGCAATTCTTTTTGGGTCAAATTATCATCGAACAAAAACTCGTGTTTTTTAATTTTTACTCATATCCAAACCCTGATTATGAAAAAATTATTTTTAGGAACAATTGTCTTATTAATGTTCAACATGACGGCAAACGCCCAAAGAGGGAGCATGCGGGCAGAGCGACAAGAGCAAATTGATGCGTTCAAAATTGCCTTCTTCACCGAAAAGCTGCAACTCACCCCCGAAGAATCCAAGGCTTTCTGGCCCCTTTTCAATCAGTTTGAAGAGCGGCAAGATGCCTTGCAGGAAAAATATGAACTAAGGGGTAAAAAGCTGGAGTTACTATCGGACGATGAGGTCAAGGGGCATATCATGAGCCAGTTGGAAATGGAAGACGAACTGGTCAAGCTTCGGAAGGACTATACCATGCAGTTCATGGAGGTGCTTCCCATCCGTAAAGTGGCCATGCTACAGCGAATCAACAGGGAATTCAAAAAGGCTTTATTGGAGGAAATAAGAAAACGCAGGCGGGAAAGGGATTGAGAAGACGGCATTGCCCGGTTTACTCTATACAGGCGGGAAAAGGTTAGGTCGTGCAGGATTGTCTCGGATAAGCCTCAACGTACCCGCAAGTTGGAATCCATTAATCGACAGCCAAAGGTCAGTGCCCCTCCACAATGAATTTGTGGAGGGGCTTTTTTTTTGTTCAATGTGCTCGATCCAACGCCGTCACGATAAACAGCGCCACGAATATATCTTCATAAAATTCCCGGACAAGTTCGTAACTCACATTGGATTGAAAAATTTTTGGTTCTAAGATGTCCTTATTGTTGGAAATAGCGACATAACAATTTTCCTTAAAAATAGACAGCTGTATTTCGCCTGTTCTTTCCCGGGCAACCAAAATGAAATCCATCAATTCTTTTGGCAGCAGTTCTAGCACCTTAGTGTCTTTTGAACCATATACTGTGTACGTTTCAAGAAATTGTTTATGTCGCACAAATGGGTCCATTAGTTGTCCATCAGCCCGGATAAAAGCCTTAAGTGCCTCAGATCTTTTTGGGAGCGATTTACGGGGCAGTACCAACAATTTGCCGTTCAAGGGATAAAAAAACTTGGCCCGTACGAAAATACCCCGGAACACTAGGTCGAGCCGCTTGCGCACCTTTGAAAATTCTTCTACCAACAATTCACACATTTCAAACTCCACATCGCCGATGCGGCCCTCAATGAAATCCTCCCCTTCATAAACCGCTGGTTTTACACCAAAAATATTGCTCCTGAAAAATTTGTCATAAGAGATTTTCCCCTTGGCATCGTAGCGTAGGTCTCCAAACAAAAGATCGTTGTCAATAAAGTCGAGGATCAATTCAACTACCCGGGGTTTGAATTTTTCCCTGAACTTTTGAATCTGTCTGTACTGATAAAATAGGTAGATGGCAAATGGAATAACAGCAATGAGCGCTAGCACAAAAATGTCAATTGCCATGACCAGCGCAGCTACGCCAACCATGAGCAAGAGGGACAGAAATATGCGTCGCAGCATACGTCGTCGCTGCTTGTCCAACCGCATCAATTCGGGATGGATAGTCTGATTATAGAAGATTCGGAATTCGTCCGGGTTTTGCAAGGCGGTAAATTTTTTGGCTAAAATAGCAGAACTTCGCAGAATTGGTGGCTGATCGTTAATTGTTGATTGCCTTATGCCCTCATCAACAATTAGCAATCAATAAAGAATAACCAACATTTAATGCGCAAAACCTACTTCGTGTCCGATTTTCATTTAGGGGTGGATGGCCGTCTGACCAGCCAAGAACGGGAGAAACAGATCATCCGGTGGTTGGACATGGTAAAACAGGATGCGAAAGAACTCTATCTGGTCGGCGATGTGTTCGATTTTTGGTTTGAGTACAAAAGGGTCGTCCCCAAAGGCTTTGTTCGAATTTTAGGGAAACTGGGCGAATTACGGGACAGCGGACTGCCCATTTATTTTTTCACGGGCAACCACGACATGTGGATGTTCCGATATATGGAAGAAGAACTGGGTATCCCGATTTTCCGAAAACCGATTGTCAGGGAAATAAACGGCAAGCGGTTTTACATCGGCCATGGCGATGGATTAGGCCCCGGTGATTTCGGGTATAAATTCATCAAAGCCGTTTTTTCAAATCCAGCTTGTCAGTGGTTATTCGAGCGGTTGCACCCCAATTTTGGACTGTGGCTTATGCGCTTTTTTTCGGGGTCGAGCAGAAAGGCGAACCCCGCAGAAACAGTTTTCAGAGGTGAAGAAAAAGAACGGCTGGTGCAGTTTTGCAATACCCAATTGGAGCAAGAGTATTTCGACTTTTTCGTTTTTGGTCACCGCCACCTACCGATCGACTATACACTGAAAAACAGGAAGAGCCGTTATATCAATTTAGGCGAATGGATCAATTTTAATTCCTACGCCGTTTTTGATGGCGATAAAATGGAAGTCAAATTTTTTGAAAATGAGGAAGGTTTTGTTTTTGGCAGATAACCAAGTAAGAAAAATCCTACAAACGTCGGCAGGGTTTAAAACCCTGCCGACGTTGTGTTGGGGGATACCCCAATTGGTTTTCCTTTTTTTCTTCTTTCCCAAAATAAACGCACAAGAAACCTTGCCCGCCAATTCTTTAAAAAACAGCTATCGGTTATTATTTGAACTAAAAATTGACGCTTCCCACTTTACAACGGACAACCTCCAAAACATATACTACACTTCCCGAAAAAACGAGGTGGTAAAATTGAGGCCTGATGGCACCGAGCAGTTCCGTTTTATTAATAAAACCCTCGGCGTCCCCACTTATATTGATGCGACGAACCCGTTTAATTTATTACTTTTCTACCCTGATTATCAAAATGTCATAACACTCGACCGTACGATGAATTTGGCTGGCCAGTTCAACTTGTTCGAACTAGGTTTGTTTGGGTTGGACGCTGTCGGTATGGCAGGGGACGGAAACCTGTGGCTGTACGATGTGGTGAATTTTCATTTGAAAAAAATCGGTAAAGAGGGGCAAACCATCGTGCAGAGTGCAGATTTGAGTTTGGAACTGGAAAAGATGATCCGTCCTACCATTTTATTGGAAAGGGATCAGCGGGTATATTTGAACGACCCTGGAGTGGGGATCTTGGTGTTCGATGTTTTTGGTAAATATTTGAAGACTTTGCCGCTTTTGGATGTTGCAACTTTGCAGGTGATCGACGATGAATTGTTGTTTTTCCAGAACGGTCAACTGTATTCGTTCCATTTGCGGACAATGCTGCAAAGCCAGCTGCTTTTGCCGCCAGGTATTTCTAAAAACGACGAGCTACGGGTTGGAAAAGATCGGTTATACGTTTTGAAAAAAGGGAAATTACAGGTGTACGGATTTTGAGCAGCAGGCTGCCATAGCATTGGTCAAAACGTTTTTGCTTTATTGTTGGCCAATTTTTTAATTTTGCGCCTCCGTGTTTCCAAATTTCATTCAGAGAAGCTTTTTAATTCCCCGTGTGTAATTTATAACTACAATAAAAAAACAGTTTTAGCAGATGAATATACATAAAGAAGGCCACAAGATTTTGCTTTCGTTGGTCTTGGCATTGGTCGTTTTAAATCTCCTGATATTAAAATTCTGGCCGCTCGCCCTGACCGTTTCCATCGTCATTTCCATTGTTCTTTTTCTATTGGTGTTACAATTTTTTCGTAACCCTTCCCGGGAAATCATAATCGCCGACAACAACATCGTCTATGCTCCGGCAGATGGCAAGGTAGTGGTTATTGAAGAGGCGATGGAAGGGGAATATTTCGGGGACAAGCGACTACAGGTGTCTATTTTCATGTCACCGACCAATGTCCACGTGAACCGCAATCCGATCAGCGGCACCGTCAATTATTTCCGCTATCACCCTGGCAAATACCTTGTAGCCTGGCATCCCAAATCATCTACCGAAAATGAACGCACGACCGTTGTCATTGACAACGGCACCAACGAAGTACTGCTCCGCCAAATCGCAGGAGCACTGGCAAAGCGTATTGTCAATTATATCCAAGAAGGAGATAAGGTGCAGCAAGGCGCTGATTTTGGTTTTATCAAATTTGGTTCGCGGGTCGACCTGTTTTTGCCACTAAACGCCAAAATCGAAGTGGAGATGGGCCAGAAGGTACGCGGGAACAAAACAATCATTGCCCGATTGTGAACCGAAAGCAGAGCCAGTTTTTGACGGGAATCAAGGCTTTCCTTCAAGAAAAAACTGACTTAAAAAATCCGGGATCGCTAACTGCGGTCCCGGATTTTTTTTATTTCCATGTCTCCGCTGATTTAATTTTATGCTTACCGTTTTGGCATTGTTTTTTAAGTAAAACCAATTTTACCCTCCACATTGTTGTAATCCAGTTTAAAATTCAGGTCCAATTGTTAATTGCTTGCCCTTTTAAAAGGCAGGCATTATCCAATTATTTAGGTTCACCTGAATGCCGTCCTGTTCTTGAAAATATTCCATTAATAAATACGGTACTGGTCGTTCCCCCTCAGAGTTCCCCTTCCTAGCCTGAATAGGCTATACAAGTTTGTAATGAATTCCCCCTTTGAATTTATTAGGTCGACACCCACTCTCCCCCGATTGGGCCAACAACCCTTCTCATTTTGAAACAAACATGCTAAAATCAAGAACTATGGTTTTCTATGTACGCATGGCAGCCCTATCACTGCTACTCACTACCTATTTTCCTTCCCTTGCCCAACAGGCCTGTGATTGTGTCAACACGGGCAATTGTCCCGTTGCAATAGTAGATAATGGCTCCTATGATGGTACGCTGAACGTCACCGTCTCAGGGGACAATGACCTTGGTTCTTGCCCGCTCACTTCGGTGTGTTTTACCATAACTCATACTTGGATAGGCGATTTAAGTGTTGCCCTAACTTCACCCAGCGGTGTCAATTATTTGTTGATGGCCGACGTCAATAATAACTATGGGGGGTGCGGCATGCAGGAAGACAATGTTGATATATGCATCTTTCCAGGAAGTTTTAACCCGCCGGCAACTGATAGCGACGGTAATCTAACAGAATACATCTGTAATACTGGCCCATGTCCAGCAGGCAACTGCTGTTTGACAGGTATTTACACCATGGCATGCGGAGGGGTGACAGACCCTATCAACGGCGCGTTGGAAGCACCAAACTGTGATTTAAATGACTTCAATATACCTGGCGATCCCGCCAACGGCACCTGGACTCTAACAGTCGTGGATGTTTGCAATATGGACACGGGAACGCTAGATAATTTCTCGCTAACATTTGCCTGCGGGGTCGAAACATGTATCTCTTGTGAAGCAGATGGGGGAACATTGGACTCGATAAGTGTTACCAGTTGTGTCGGCAACCCTGATCTTGATCTGAACCTATCTCCTAACTACACAGGGTCGCCTCCGATCGACACCGTGTATGGCTACGGGTATATCATTTCACAAAATGGTGTTGTGCTCGAAATAGATACAACTGGGGCAGATTTAACTTCCCAGCCTCCGGGCACTTATCAGGTGCAAGGGGTTTCTTATTACCTGCCCGACTCTATTGATTTGGATGGAATGATCGGGCTGGATACGGCCACTATTATCTCTCAATTGGCTACTACGACTGCTCCTTTTTGTGGGGCGCTTTCAGCTAATTGGATCACGGTGACTATTTTGCCAGCCATTCCTGTAACCGTTTTAGATACTGTGGTCTGTGAGGGTGATTGCATCATGGTTGGCAACCAGCAAGTTTGTTCTTCCACTTCCGTCACCTTGGTTTCAGCACTAGGCTGCGACAGTGTCGTCAATGTAACACTCACACCTATATTGCCTGACACGACGGATTTTACTGCCAATGTTTGTGTCGGTGGATGCATTGATGTAGGTGGGAACCAGTATTGTGCACCTGGCCCTTATTATGTCACCTTGTCCAATGTTCTGGGTTGCGATAGTGTAGTGCATTTAACCTTCAACGAAGTAACAGCCACAGCGGTCATTGCCCCACCCAATCCATCTACCTTGACCTGCATGGCTGGTTCAACGGTTCTGGATGGTTCGTCTTCTTCCGGCGATACTTTTGAATGGGTTGGTCCTAATGGTTTTTCTAGTGATCAATCATCAATTACGGTTACTGAACCAGGCACATACACTTTGACGGTCTATGATAATACAGTCAGTCCAGCCTGTCAAGCGAGTACCGATGTTACGGTCGGGGATGGACTCGTTCCTCCAAATCTGATTGTGGTCGGAGCCGCTCCGTCCATCTGCGAAGGCGAAATTTTCGACCTTTCCTCATTGAATATCCAAGATCAAAACAACACCAATCCAGCGGTTACCTTTCACAGCGGCACGCCTGCCACGCCTGCCAATGAATTGAGCGCAACTAACGTTTCTCCAAATACAACAACTACTTACTATATTTTAGGGGAAACAGGTTCTTGTACTGACGAAACCAGCATCGTTCTGACGGTTGTTACCATGCCCACTGCTGATTTCGCAGCAACATCTGCTATTTGTGCTACCGACGAAGCTACTGTCACTTATAATGGCAATGCCTCAGCCAACGCTACTTATAATTGGGATTTCGATGGAGGCGTAGCTGCACCTGGTACTGGAGCAGGGCCACATTTGGTATCCTGGCCGGGTGGAGGCAACCATACGGTTTCATTGACTATTGAGCAAAACGGATGCACATCGGCTACCTTCACCCAAGATGTAATGGTTGATATGCCGTTACCAATCCCAAACATATCTTGCTCACCTACCACGTCCAGTATTGGGTTTAGTTGGGACCCCGTACCAGGAAGTACAGGATTCGATGTCAACGTTATATACAAGCCCAACGGTAGTTCATTAGCCCAAAACCTTGATACCGCTGTTGTGTTCAATGGCCTTAACCCCGGGGAATACATAACCATTGAAGTAATAGCACTTGGCTCCAATAGCTGTGGGAACAGTGTTTCCCAACTAACTTGCTATGCACAGGATTGCCCAACCGTAACACTTGGCATTTCGAATGTACCCGATATTTGCCTAGTCCCCAATCCATCACCGGTCAGCCTACAAGCTACCGCTACTGGCGGAACGGGCAACGGTACCTTCGTTTGGTCTGGTACTGGCGTTTCTTCCAGTGGCAACTTTGACCCTGATTTGGGAACATTAGGTGTCAATACCCTAACCTTAAACTATTATGAGGACAACTGTATCTATACAGAAAACATTGATATTATTCTACACGAAACACCGCTAGTAGCGATTGATGTGCCTTCATTTATCTGTGCTTCCGATACAATAACCATCACGTATGCTGGCATTGCCCCAGCTGGTTCCATTTATACTTGGGACTTTGAAGGAGGTACGGTCATAACGACTGGGACATTGGGAGAAATCGTAGATGTCGTTTGGCCTGTTGGTGGAACTTATGATATTTCACTGACAGTGGAAAGTCCAAGTGGTTGTATTTCAGAGACCTTGGTGTTGCCGATCAGCCTTTATACGCCTTTGGCAGAACCGAACATCATGTGTGATGCCACCTCCTCAAGCATCGACTTTTCTTGGACTCCCGACCCGAATGCATCCAGCTATGCTGTAACATTTCCTGGAGGTCATAATGGTATAAAAATATCGAACACTCATTACCAAGTAATCAATTTAGGAGAGGGTGAATCGGTTGATATAATTGTCCAAGCTATTGGAGCTATCCCTTGCGGAAATTCTACTTTCCAGACTTCCTGCATGACCAATACTTGTGAGCCAGTTGATATGAATATTACCCCTGTGGCAGACATCTGTAGAGATGCAATGACAGCTCCTTTTATGCTAAACGCAACGATCACAGGCGATACTTCCAATGGTACCTTGACTTGGATAGGGAACGGTGTTGATGCCAATGGCTTATTTGATCCAGCACAAGCCAACCCCGGGGCAAATGTCATGACCTTGACTTATGAAGAAGGCACTTGCTTTTTCGCAGAATCTATTACAATTAATGTTTCTGATACGCCTGTCGCTGATTTTACAGCTGATGCGATCACCTGCGCAGGCAATGCAATCACGGTAAATTATACGGGGACAAACAATACAAACCTGAACTACACTTGGGATTTTGCAGGAGGGGCCACTTCCAACGGCATTGGCTCTGGCCCTCATGATGTGACCTGGACGACCGCAGGCACATATACCATAACTTTAGTTGTCGAAAATGCAGATGGATGTTTTTCCGAAATGGCAAGCATGGATGTTTTGGTAGAAGAACCACTCCAAACACCCGTCATTGATTGCTCTGCAACTACCACTTCCGTTACGTTCGCTTGGAACAGTGTTCCTGGTGTACAGGATTCATCCATTGTTGTTTCCACACCCCAAGCGGGTGTTTTACAAGGAAACACCTATACGATCAATGGCCTGCAACCAAGCACACCTGTTGATTTTGAACTAACCTTACTCAGTACTTCTGGAATCTGTCCTGCTGTCGTTGTTCCGTTTTCTTGTGCTTCCGAAGATTGCCCAATCATTACTGTCGACGTTGAAGAAGTGGCAGATATCTGCCTTGGCACTAGTTTGGCTTTCCCGCTAAATGTTGTGGTGACAGGCAGTGATGGATCAGGTGCAGGAACATGGTCGGGCAATGGCGTTGATGCTGCAAGTGGCATGTTTGATCCAGCTTCCGCTGGTTTTGGAACACATATTTTAAAATACACTTTCCAAGAAGTAGCCTGCACTTATGAGGATTCGATCTTGGTAAACATTTACCAGCAGCCAACCAGCGATTTTACAGCCGATGCAGTAATCTGCATCACCGAAGCAACCCTTGTAACTTTTGAAGGGGTAGCTGGTGCCACTGCCGATTTTATTTGGGATTTTGATGGCGGAACAGCCATACCCGGTATTGGCCTAGGCCCACACCAAGTCACTTGGGATACGCCCGGCGCTAAAACAATTTCATTGAATATAGATGAAAATGGCTGCACGGCTGGCCAATTTGGACAAACCGTTCAAGTTAACGAAGAGCTGGCTATTCCAATTATTTCTTGTACATCCACAACTGCTTCTGTTGAATTTACTTGGACGGATGTTACGGGGGCAACGGGATATGATTTTGAAATACTAAACCAAGGCTCAGGCACTCAATCTACGACTGACCTTACCTACCTTGTTTCGGGGCTTGATCCTGGCGAGGAAGTCATTTTGCAATTGGTGCCAACAGGCAATACAGTCTGCCCTCCACAGCCAACCAGTTTTGCATGCAGTGCAAGCCTTTGCTCTGATGTAATAGTTGAAATAGTCCCTGTGGCGCCTATTTGTTTTGTGCCCGAGGCAAGCCAAGTGGTTTTACAATCAACAGTAAGTAGTTCTTCTGGAAATGGTACAGGACAATGGTCTGGCCCTGGAGTAATTGATCCGGTAGCTGGCATCTTTGATCCTTTGGAAGCAGGTGTAGGGCTGCACCAAATCAGCTATGACTATCAATTGGTCAATTGTACATTTTCAGAAACAATCGAAATAAAAGTAGCCCCACCACCAACTGCAGATGCGGGCGAGGATGCCAGCTTGACTTGTTGGAATAGTGGTTCTTCTTTCAGGTTGGGTGGCGACAACAGTTCTTCAGGCCCTAATGTCATTTATGAGTGGACCACTGTAACGGGTAGCCTGCCCGATAATGTACACATCCTTCGGCCCGAGGTTACTGAACCTGGCACCTATATTTTGACCGTAACCGATGTTGAACTGGGTTGCTCCGATTCAGATGAGGTCGTCATTTCTGCCCTAACAGATTTGCCCATAGCGGAAATATCCTTTTCACCTTCTGATTGTAGCAGGCAAAATTCGACCATTGCCATCGAAAATGTCAGTGGAGGAGTAGAGCCTTACTTGTTCTCATTAAATGGAGAACCGTACGTAAATGCCGATACATTTGCTTTCTTGCCACCTGGCAATTATACTCTCTCCGTTATAGACGCCGCTGGGTGTGAAAGCGAAATGGAGTTCGAAGTGGAGACCCTTGGAGGAGAATTGACCTTAGACCTAACGGCAAACCTTGTTGGTCGCAACCACATTGATGAGGGAGATTCCATCCATTTGGTGGCATTGACAAATGTTCCTTTCGACCAGCTTGATTCGGTCGAGTGGTCGAATACCGATCTTTTGAGTTGTACCAATTGCCTCAACCCGATCGCAAGACCAACAGAAGTAACTACTTTCCAATTGACAGCCTATCTAAATGGCTGCTCAGTATCTGATGAAATTACTATTCATGTCGAATACAAAAGCCCAGTTTATGTGCCTAATGTTTTTTCCCCAAATGGCGACGATGTAAACGACATCCTGCAATTGTACCCGGGGCCAAGAGTCGCCAAAATCAAATACTTCATGATTTTCGACCGTTGGGGTGAAATGGTTTGCATTAAGGAAAATTTTTCACCGGATGACCCTGGTGCAGGATGGGACGGCACTCTGGATGGCAAAGAACTAAACCCGGCCGTTTTTGCCTGGTTCGCTGAGGTAGAATTAATAGACGGCTCTGTCAGAATGCTAAAAGGAGACGTAACGCTTATCAGATAATATTTTAGTCAATGATGAAATTCAAAAGAGGTGTTGGCGAATTCGCCGACGCCTCTTTTTTTGTTTTTCTAAATCCTGTACCCTCCTCAAAATGACTAACCAAATGCGAATTGGTATTTTCATAAACTGCCAAATTAGAGTCAATTAAACATATTAAGATTTTTTGGTAAAAAAATTGTCTTAGTGAGGATGTTAAGGGGCAGGATAGTTTGCACATCAAAGGTTGATCAAAATATTAATCGGGTATTTTCATAAAAAATTTGCTATTCATTCTCTTAAAACTTCGGGCAACTTTAACTTTGCTGCCGATTTCCCAAAAAAAGTCGGCTATCCCGAACATTCACTCAGCCTAGGGGCGGCTTCCTTCTATCCCGATGCCTTGTAAGTAAGAAAAATATTCGCTGGCAGTATTGGCCATTCTCCTATTGACCATGAAATGGACTGTTTTCGATGAACATAGATAAGAAGCCTGACCGCGCGCTCTGCTTTGCTCTTCTATTTCCAACCTCATCAAACTGAAGAAAACGAGACTGGGATAAGTATTACCAGTTGTGAAGTTATAAACCAGAAAAATAATAAGCAATGACAAGAATAGTGCGGTTGGTGGGTATGCTACTACTCTTTTTTACGGCCACACCACTTTTGGCCCAACCCTGTGATTGTATTTCTACTGGCAATTGCCCTGTGCCGATATTCGACAATGCAACCTTTCAAGGTACCTTAGACGTGACCGTCAATGGCCCTAATGACTTAGGGGCTTGCCCTTTGACCAAGGTTTGTTTTAGTATTACTCACTCTTGGGTTGGGGATTTATCCGTGGCGCTGACTTCCCCAAACGGAACTAATTTTTTGCTGATGGCTGACATTGACAATGGCTTTGGAGGCTGTGGCAATGAAGAAGATAATGTCAATGTCTGTATTGAGCCAGGAATCAGTAACCCGCTTACTGCTAATACAGAATATGTATGTAATGGTAGCATGGCCGGTATCTGTTTGTTAGGAAGCTGGACTATGCCGTGCGGCGGCGTTTCCGATCCTGTTAGCGGTGCGGCCCAAGCCCCAAATTGCGACCTCAATGATTTCAACACAGCTGGAAGCCCTGCCAATGGCACCTGGATTTTAACGGTCAACGATGTATGCCCAGATGATACTGGGACGCTGGACAATTTCGAATTGTTTTTTGACTGTGGTACTTCGGTCTGTATTGTTTGCGGAGCGGAAGGCGGCAGTTTGAATACTGATGATGTAACTTCTTGTTTTGGTGACCCCAGCCTCAACCTCAACATTTCTCCATCCTACGGCAATGGCGAACAACAGGCTTCCGCCGGGGATTACACTTATAATTACGCGATCACCCAGAATGGGACCATCATAGCTATAAACCCTACACCTGATATGTCGTTCCAGCCACCGGGTGTTTACCAGGTTTGTGGCCTTTCTTATCTGACATTGGCCACTGGGGATGTACAGTCACTGATCGGGATGAACATGACAGCCGCTCAAAATCTGATCTCTGGCCAAACAGCTGCTTTTTGTGCCGATTTTTCTAATGACTGCGTAAACGTTGTTATTGGCAACCTGATACCACCGACAGTTTTGGACACCTTTGCTTGTTTAGGGGAATGTGTTTTTCTAGAAAATTCAGATGGGAGTAGTGTAGAAGTATGCTCTTCGGGCGATATTGTACTGGAATCATTTTTAGGTTGCGACAGTGTTGTAACGGTAATCCTCCAACCCATCTTTATCGAATCAACTGTAACGGATACCGTACTTTGCCCGGGCGAATGTATGGAAGTGAACAACGTTGTTTATTGTCCACCTGGCCCATTTATCATCACCTTGGAAAGTGTTTTTGGCTGTGATAGCACGGTCACCTATTTTGTTACCCAAGACTCAACGGAGGCAGTTATTCTCTCAGACTCCTTGCCTGAATTGAACTGCATCAATGCCTCTGTTACTTTAGATGGATCGACTTCTCGGCCTATTGGAGCAAAATATACTTGGATCGGACCCGGCAATTTTTTAAGCAATAATCCATCAATTCAAGCAACGGTTCCAGGGAAATATACTTTAGTCGTTGAAAACAACGCCGTCAATCCGCCTTGCACTTCGACCGCTGAAGTAACTGTCGTGGGCAATTTGACCGAACCGGGTTTGAAAATCAATGGGCCACTGCCAGTTTTATGTTTAGGGGAAACATTTGACCTAAATGATTTGGAAGTAGTAGATACCAATAATACGTCACCTGTCCTCACCTTCCACAGCGGTACTCCAGCAACAGTAGCCAATGAATTGGACTCCACGATCATTTCGCCAACAACAACGACTACCTATTATATACTCGCTACCAATAGTGGCGGCTGCACGGATGAAATAAGTGTTGAGGTCGCTGTCATTCCACTACCTGTGGTTGATTTTTCTGTCATTTCTCCGATTTGTTTAAACGAAAGCTCTACCATCAATTTTAATGGTTCTGTGAATACAGGTGCCATCTTTTCTTGGAATTTTGGAGGTGGCACAGCTATGCCGGGCACAGGGCCTGGCCCACACAGTGTCACTTGGCCAACCAGCGGTACAAAAACAGTCTCGTTGACGGTAACCGAAAATGGATGTACTTCCAACTTTAGTCAAACGGTAAACGTCTCTCCGCCTCTACCTCAGCCTGTGGTTAACTGCAACCCGCAAACGAGCAGCATCGAATTTATTTGGTCCCCAGTTCCCGGCGCCAGTGGCTACAATGTGGATGTGACGATTGGCCCATTGGGCGTGATGACTTCGGACACGTCCTATTTAATCGAAGGGCTAAATTCCGGTCAATTGACTTCTGTTTTCATTGAGGCCATTTCCGGAAATGCTTGTAGCAACTCGATCACTCAAATTTCATGTACCGCACAGGACTGCCCTCCAGTCGTGGTAACCATCAATCCAGTAGCCAATATTTGTTTGGATGGAACGCAGACCAATGTTGTTTTAGAGGCTTCGCAAACAGGCGGGGATGACTCTGGCGTCTACACTTTTACTGGGCCAGGTGTCAATCCGATCTCAGGGACGTTTAACCCCAACAATGGAGATATTGGCCCTAATAATATTTTGGTCACCTACGAAGAAGGTACTTGTGTTTTCAATGCCTCAACGGTCATCAATGTTTTTCCTCAACCATCTGCAGAATTTACTGCCACTCCTAACATTTGTTCCGATGACATTTCTATAGTCAGTTACACGGGCAATGCCAGCTCTGATGCTGATTTTACCTGGGACTTCGACAGCGGGATCGCCGACCCCGGCAATGGGATGGGGCCACACGAAGTCACTTGGTCAAATGAAGGTATTTATATTGTCACCCTCCAAGTCACGGAAAACGGGTGCCCTTCTGAAACCACTTTTCAAACAGTTGAAGTGGATTTTCCACTGCCCGAACCACAGATCGTTTGCGATGCAAGCACTTCCTATATTGAATTTTCTTGGCAAGCCATTCCGTCTGCAAGCAGTTATACTGTCAATGCATCAAACGGGATGCAGGGTGTCATGACTTCCGATACATCCATTCTATTTGACAATCTCACTCCCAACACTAATATTTGCTTAGAAGTAATTGCAAATGGCGGTGGTGCCTGTGGCGGCTCAATGGCTGAAGCATGCTGCACTGCCAATAACTGCGAAGCTGTAATAATTACAATCGAACCCATTGATGACATTTGTTTGGACGGAACGAATATGCCATTTGATCTTGTACCTACCATCGTTGGCGGAGTCGGGGGCGGCGACTTGACTTGGACAGGCAATGGCATCGTGGATACGATTCTTGGCACATTCGATCCCAACGAGGGCAGTTTTGGGGAAAACATAGTTACCGCCAATTATGTGGAAGGCAATTGCAGCTATACCCAAGACTTCAGCATTTTTGTTTATGCCTTGCCCGTTGCCAGTTTCTCAACAGACGCTCCAGTGTGTGATGGGGAGGCAATGACAGTTACTTATACTGGCCCAGCTTTGCCCAACCTGAGTTTCAATTGGGATTTTGAGGGCGGCATTGCGGTGCCAGGCACTGGCGCTGGCCCACATCAAGTCACTTGGCCAGATAGCGGTCCTAAAATGGTTTCCCTGTCCGTAGAAAATGACTTTGGATGTGTTTCAGAAATATTTGACGCACAAGTGCAGGTTGTTCAACCACTTTCCCCTCCTGCTATTTTATGTAGCTCTACCTCTTCATCTATCGAATTTACTTGGCCATTAGTGCCGGGAGCAGCGGATTATTCAGTAGCGGTGTTGAATGGCCCAATGGGCGTTTTCACACCACCCAATAGTTATTCATTCGACAACTTATCACCAAATGAAGAAGTGACCATAGAACTGACCGTAATCGGCAATGGCACTTGCCCTCCAATTACAATTGAAGAAACCTGTGCTGCCTATGACTGCCCAGTCCCCGACCTGGAAATCCTTCCCGACGGGGCATCGACCTGCATCAGCAATTCCTCAACAATTGATCTTGAATTGGTCGTCACTGGCATCAGCGGAAATGGAACGGAAACTTGGAGCGGCAATGGCATCATAGATTCAACAAATGGCATTTTTGACCCAATGGTGGCAGGCATTGGCCAGCACAATATTTTAGTGGTTTATGAAAATGGAAATTGTAGCTATCAGGCATTTACCGTAGTTGAAGTGTTTCCCGAACCAACTGCTGATTTTTCAATCACCCCAACTATTTGTGTGACCGATGAGGCCATTTTTACCTATTTGGGAAATGCCTCCCCGTTTGCTGATTTCACTTGGAATTTGGATGGGGGCATCGTTGATCCTATTCAACATACTATTACTTGGAGCACGCTTGGCGTTCATTCGGTCTCCTTATCAGTCGAGCAAGATGGCTGCACATCGGAGGTTTTTGAGCAAGAAGTAGAGGTCACCGCTGAAATAACTGCACCGGATATTTCCTGCTCCGCTTCGGACGAGTCGGTTGAATTCCAATGGACTGCCACTCAGGGCGCAACAGATTATGAGATTGTCGTGCTCTCGGGACAAAACGGAACGTTCACACCGCCCGGCACTTACTTAGTGGATGGCCTTTCGTATGGCGAAGAAGTAATTATTGAAGTTACTGCAATCGGAAACACCGCCTGCGACCTACCAGTCGTTACGGCCAGTTGCACAGCGAATGACTGCCCAGATATGACCATCGACCTGGCGCCCATTGGCCCACTTTGTCAAACAGCCCAATCTCCTGTTTTACTCATAGCAACCACTACGGGAGGCAGTGGAAATGGCGCTGGTGCCTGGAGCGGGCCGGGGGTCACCAACGATCTGTTCGACCCCGCAGTAGCAGGTGTTGGTAAACACAGTTTGATTTATGAATTTGTTGAAAATGCCAACTGCATTCTTTTAGATACTTTAAAAGTTGAAGTACTGGCGCCACCAATAGCCGACGCAGGCCCTGACGCAATACATACTTGCATCGAAGGCGAAACAGATGTCGAACTCGGCAGCTCTAATAGTTCATCAGGAAATAATATTTCCTACTCATGGCAAGCAGAATCGGGCGCATTCCCTGGCGATTCGACGATCTTAAACCCGATCGTTTCCCTACCGGGCATTTATACTTTGACCATCACCAATAATGAGCTTGGCTGCTCATCAACAGATGTGGTCATCATTGAGGCCAGTCAGGAAACCCCATTTCCCGACATTAACTTATTGCCAATTAGTTGTTTTGGAAATAATGATGGCGCCATCATTATCAATTCTGTATCCGGCGGCCAACCGCCTTATATGTTTTCCATAAATGGGTCTCCTTTTAGCCAAACCAGCGCTTTTACCCACCTTGCTCCCGGTATTTATGAAATAAATATCATCGATGCTAACAACTGTGAAAACAGGCTGACCTTCGACATCCAGCAGCCACAAGAGCTAAATGTCGAACTGGTTGTTTCCATCGAAGGCGACAACAATGTGATCACTTTGGGCGAAAGCGTTACAATGACCGGGGTCGTCAACGTGCCCGATGACAGCCTCGACTGGGTGCAATGGGAACCAGCAGGCCTTGTCAGTTGCGATACCTGCCTCAACACTATAGCCGAACCGGTTCAACAAACAACCTTTTCGATCACGGTGGGGGACAATGGCTGCACGGACAGCGACGCACTGACCATCTTTGTTGCCAAAGAAAGGAACATTTATGTCCCAACCGGTTTTTCGCCCAACGACGATAGCTTGAATGACCTATTTATGATTTATGCAAATGAAGACCAAGTAGAAAAAGTAAAATCGTTTATGGTATTCAATCGTTGGGGCGAGACCGTTTATCAATATAAAAATTTCCCGCCCAACAATCCAAATTTTGGCTGGGATGGCACCTTCCGCGGATCAAAACTGAGCCCTGCAGTTTTTACTTGGTTTGCGGAAATTGAGTTTACCGACGGTTCTACATTAATGCTGGAAGGAGATGTGACTTTGATAAAATAACAACTGTCCCATTTTTCATTTTTCACAAAAGTGACAACCTGTAAAATTTCGGGTTGTCACTTTTGGTTTAAAGACAAAATTTGACCGTTTCAAAAACCATATTTTTGCACCTATCCTGAAAAGACCATTGCACCATATCCGATTCAAAAAAATAATATCCATGAAAGCTTTTATTACCTGTTTATTCCTTTTGCCGACTTGGCTCCTGTTTTCCCAATTGCCTTATGACCTCGCTCCACGGGAATTGTTTTTTAAAGAAAAAGACAAAACGCAGGTTCACGTTTCCAAGGAAGGGGAAATTGTTTTTTACAAAAAAAATGAAGAGGGCAGTGAAAACAATGTTTATTACCTCTCCATCGATGCGCCAAACGTGGTGCGCCAAAAAGAATTTACCGGCCCTGTACTTGATTACCTGCCAACCTACGACGAAGGCATTGTCGCTTTGGTGCAACAGGACACCAACCTTCAGGTGCATTTTACCACGGTCAATTCCAGTAAAATAAGAACGCTTGACCTCTTCCCTTTTGAAAGGCTCCGCTTTCTCCAACTAAGTGCCCGTTTTCCCAATAAAATACTCGTCAATATCACCGCAAAAGAAAGCGCAAGCAGCGGCATTTATTTGCTGGATATGTTGAACGGCAACCTGAAACGGCTGGGTAGAATGGATGATTTCCAACAACTCTTTTTTGATCAAAATTTCTCCAAAGTTGCGGCGCTCAGCACCAATGAGTTGGGAGGCTACACTATTTCTCAATATCAAAGCGGTGAATGGGTGCCCGTTTTTGAGCACCCATTTGCCCCCGACATGTTCATCGGTGGCCTGTCTCGGATCATCTCCGTTAGTGTGGACGGCAAGACTATTTATGCCACTACTAACTTTGAAAAAGACAAAACGGCGCTCGTCGCTATTGATGTAGCAAGCGGGGAGGTCACCGAACTGGCCACCGACCCTGATGCCGATATATTGCCTTACGCCGCATCCATTGATGCCACGGGCAAACCAACAAGTGTCGTTGCGCTTTGGGGGGACACCAAAAGACATTTTTTGGACGAGACGGTTCAAAAAGATTTTGAGTTTTTAAATGCAGAAATAAAAGACAATGTGGGGTACGTGGAAGCCACTCAGGATGACAAAGCGTGGCTGGTCCGCAAACTGGGTGGTGGCCCTTCGACCTATTATTACTTCGACCGCGCTACCCAAAAACTGACGGAACTATTTAATGACTATTCCTACCTCAACGATTACGAACTTGGCACAAGAAAGGCGCATACCGTTACCACCCGCGATGGCAAAAAATTGCCCGTTCATGTCTATCTACCTCCAGGCATGTCCAAAGCGGATGGTATGCCAAAGACGCCGCTGCCAACTGTTGTTTATGTTCACGGAGGGCCTTGGGCAGGGGTGACGCACTGGAACAGTTGGTTTCATACCCGCAATTTTCAACTGCTCGCCAACCGCGGCTATGCCGTCATCAATATGGAGTTTCGGGGCACGACGGGCTTGGGGAAAGAACTGTGCGATGCGGGCAATTTAGAGTGGGGCGGCCAAATGCACAACGACATCGTGGATGTGGTCACTTGGGCCACTCGGGGCGGAATCGCCAACCCTAAGCGGGTCGCAATGTGGGGCTGGTCGTACGGTGGTTATGCCACCAATTATGCCCTGGGGGCTGCCCCCGATCTATTCTCTTGCGGCATTTCGATGTACGGTATTTGCGATTTATACGAATTTACCAAATTGCCTTTTGCCGATAACGACCTGTGGCGCAACCGCGTAGGCGACCCAAATACCGAAGAAGGGGCAGCCTTATTAAAAAGTCATTCACCAACAACATATATCAAAGGTATCAATAGCCCCATCTTACTGACCACCGGAAGCCTCGATGATCGAGTACCCCAAAAACAGGTGGATGATTTTGCCAAGGCACTGAACGATGCCAAGAAAAAAGTGGTCTATTTTTATTACCCCGAAGAAGGTCATGATTACCGGCAGGCAGAAAGCTGGATTTCTTTCTGGGCCATCGCCGAAGACTTTTTGCATAAACATACAGGTGGGCGAAAACAACCCCGTGGAGTGGATATTGAGGCAGGTAATTTCACCACGGTTTTTGGTGCAGAATATATTGAGGATATTGAATAGTGCAAAACGGAGAGTGCAGAACGCTAAGTGCAGAATTCACTAAGCACTCTACGTTCTGCACTCTGCGCTATACGCTCTGCATTTTATTTTAAATCCAAAACAAACGCCCCTTCCGATCCTATGTCATAATAATCAATGCCTTGTATATCGCATTGTTCCCGCCATTTTTCCACTTGCCATTTTTTATTGGAATTATCGAAGATTATTTTTTTGAAATTAAAAACATGCATTAATTCATCCATGGTTAATTTTGGGCTGTTCCGCAGTAATACATAATCAACGTCCATTTTTATGTTTTCAGAAATATCTTTAGAGCCATCAATAATGGCCATTTTAATGTCATAAAATTGGACAAAATTGTTTTCATAAAATAAATTATGAAAATTATATTGAACGGTATCCTCTAAATAAAATGAGCGCAAAGATTCCATCCCCATTGCGTACCGATGCCCTTCCGTAGCAAAGCCTAATGCCTTTTCTTCCATATTTAAATTAATTGCCGAATAGACTTTTTTACCATCAAAAAAATCAATCGCACTCTGCTTGTAAATTTTATAAATAACGACCTGTCGAGTTTTGGTGTTTTTAGCTTCAGAAAAAGCATAATTTATGCTGGTGATAAATAAAAAGCCAAGGCTTACAATTATCCAATAAAATTTTTTAGAACTGATCGCCGCCATTAAACTGGAAATAAAAATATACAAAAGCAAAACCGTTGCGCTACCAATCCATATTCCTTCAATAACGGCGACGGGCAATTGTTGGACAATAAATACAAATTTATTTCCCAGCCATAAAAAAGCATATAGCAACTTGCCAAACCAAATGGCCAATGCAGGGGAAACAATTTCAAATATTAATAACACGACGCCTACCCCCAATTCCAAACCTGCCAATGGCACTAACAATAAACCTGTCAGCCAAAAATAAACAGGCAATTGATTGAAATAATAAAAGGTGAGTGGTAAGGTCATGATTTGGGCCGCCAACGATACACAGGTCAGTTCCCAGAAATAATTCCCGAATTTATTTTTCACTTTCCACAAGCCAACCATTTTAGGCTGGAAATAAACAATGCCAAAAACTGCTAAATAGGATAACTGAAAACCGACGCTTGCGATCAAAAAAGGATTTATCCATAAAATAAAAAAAGCGGATGCCGCTAAAGTGTTGTAAATACTTGGATAACGTTGAAAGGCCAGTCCCACATTTAGAAAAGAAAACATGACCGCTGCCCGCATGACCGATGGTGAGGCCCCCGTAATTAATGCAAACGCCCAGATAACAAAAAGTACAATTAGCACTTTTATTATTCGCCAAGTCAAGGTGTTTATTTTTATTTTTTTAAGGAAAAAATTAATTAACAAAAAAATGATCCCGACGTGCAAGCCAGAAACAGCCAACACATGCATGGCCCCCGTTTGCGAATATGCAGTTTGTATTTCTTCAGGTATTTCGTCGCGGTATCCGAGTATCAATGCGGCGCCAACTGCCAATTCCTTTTCAGTGGTTAAATGTTTGCGGAGCGTTTTCAAAAATAAATTTTGCATATAAATGGCTTTGCTAAAAATAACATTGCCACGTCCGTTGTCTATTATTTTCCAATCGCCTTTTTTGACGAATGTTTGATGGTGTATATTTTGAAAATGCAAGTAATTTTTATAATCGAAAGAATGAGGGTTTTCGGGCGGTTTAATATTTTCTGGTTTTCCATTAATATAAATCATATCTCCATAAGCGATCGTTTCCGAAAAAGTATCCCTGGCAATATATGCCAATATATTACCAGAGCAGGTCGCCAAACTGTCCACCTGATTCCCAATAGCATCAGTTGACAAAACAATTCTGACCCAATCCCCTTTTTTAATGGGGGCATCATTTACTTTCCCTAAAATAATAGAGGGTGTATCGGGCAAGTTTTTTCCAAAATAATTATCTGCGTTTCGTTCATCATGAAAATAGGTAATTTGATAACCGAGTAAAAACAAAAAAGAATAACCTAAAAAACCAAACAGCCAACGATACTGAAATTTCCGTTGCCATTTTTTTGTCAACGGCATTAATAAGAAAAGGACCAATGGCATGGCCATCAGCGCAGGGTGGTTGTAATTTAATTTAAAAGCAAGCAGAATGCCGCCAACCAATGCGGCAAGCATGCGCACGAAAGGAATCTCCCGCCAATTGAGCATTTTTGTAAAGCGTTTTTGAAATCAGGGTTCAGTTATCCGGGAATTGAATGGGTGGGAAGCAACTAAATCCCAATTCCCTATTGAGCGTTTAAATATTTGATGCGTAAGGTAAAAAGAATATTTTTTCTGTAAAAATTTATTTTAAATACACAATTAAGCGCTATGTAATAAAATATAAATCCACTCTTTTTCAATCCGTTGATTATCCACCAAATTAACGCCATTGAATTCTAATTCTTTCTCCCTACCTTTAGCTGGTCAACTCACATTCCTTCACGAAAAATCAACGATTATGAGAACGGAAACAAAATGGGCCGTTATCGCTTCCATCATTTTATTTATCTGGCTTTTTATTGAAAAAATATTGGGTCTGCAAACGCCGGACAAAATGTCAACCTGGGCCATTGTAGATATTATTGGCAGCCTTCTGATTTTTATTGCCGTCTATTTTATGGTGACCCGTGAAAAGCGGGAGCACGACCTCCGGGGCGTCATGGACTGGCAACAGGGCTTCTGGGCAGCAGCTATTATGACTTTGATATTTATCCCGATCAGTACTTTGTTACTTTATATTTTCATACAAGCAGTCAATCCAGATTTTGCATCCAACGTCTTTGAATTTATCTCAAAAGGGAGTATCGAACGTGACCCGATTGATGCTTTTCTTTTCAGCCATGTGCGAATAGCCGTTATCGCTGGGTTGATTTTCTCCGCCATATTTGCTTTTATAAACAAGCGAGCGACAGCCGCATAACGTATTCAATTATTGGTGTTGGCACTCAGGGGGCCAACACCAATAATCAGCTTCTCACAACCAATGGGAATTTCAATACCTTTGCCGCTATCTAAAAATCCGAAATTCCCAATTGCTCATGCATTTTTTAAAAAAATCATTCTGCGGCATTTTCTTTCTTTTCCTTTTATTAGAAATAGGTTGCAAATCCGAGCCAAAGCCACCTCCAGCCCCCGCACCATCACCAACTGTAGAAGTACCTAAATTCGACAGGGATTCCGCTTTTTCTTTTGTAGAAAAACAAGTCGCATTTGGCCCGCGCCTGCCCAACACCAGCGGCCATGCAGCCTGCAAAGATTGGCTGGTAGGGGAATTTAAAAAATACGGCCTACAGGTGACCGAACAACCTTTCAAAGCAACGGCCTATACCGGTACCATACTCAATAGCTACAACATCATCGCCCAATACAATCCATCTGCCTCCAAGCGCATCATGCTGGCAGCCCATTGGGACACCCGGCATATTGCAGATTCAGATTTAAGCACTGAGCGAAAAGACGAACCGATACTCGGCGCTGATGACGGGGGTAGTGGCGTCGGCGTGCTACTCGAAGTGGCCCGCCAACTTCAAGCCGCCCCAGCAGAAAACATAGGCGTCGATTTTGTGCTGTTCGATGCCGAGGATCACGGTGACGATGCCAGCGAAGAATCCAAACCCGAAACTTGGTGTCTTGGCTCACAATATTGGTCTAAGAACCTGGTGCCAGCTGGCTATCAGCCAAAATATGGCATCCTCCTCGACATGGTCGGGGCGCGCAATACCAAGTTCCCGAAAGAAGGCGTTTCCATGAATTTTGCCCCGCAGGTAATGAACAAGGTTTGGGCAATTGGCCAAGAGTTGGGCTATGGCCGATTTTTCGTCAACGAACAAACTGGCGGCGGCGTAACCGACGACCATTATTTCGTGAATACGATTGCCAAAATACCCATGATCGATATTATCGGCATGCCCAAACCGCCCGGCACCAACAATAGCTTCGGGCGGCATTGGCATACCCATGACGACAACATGGAAGTGATCGATATCCGCACGTTGCGGGCTGTTGGCCAGACTCTATTGGAAGTTATTTATCGGGAAGCGGCGGGACAGTTTTAACGAAGCGAAATCCCGAACTTTCTTCGGGGTGGCAGTTGGCAAATTTTTAATTAATAAACACCAATGGTAAATCAAGAATCGGTTGTTCATTCACCATTCACCATTCACCATTCACCATTAAAAAAAGATGATCTCCATTATCATGGGCAGCGATTCCGATCTGCCAATCATGCGGCAAGCAGCCGATGCTTTAAAAGAATTTGACATCCCATTTGAGTTGACCGTCGTATCGGCACACCGCACGCCGGAGCGCATGTTCCAATTTGCGAAAAAGGCCCATACCAGAGGTGTTAAGGTTATTATTGCCGGGGCAGGTGGGGCAGCACATTTGCCGGGCATGGTCGCTTCTTTGACGCCCCTCCCAGTGATCGGCGTCCCTATCAAATCCTCCAATTCTATTGATGGTTGGGACTCCGTTCTCTCCATTTTACAAATGCCAAACGGCGTTCCCGTCGCTACCGTCGCTTTGAATGCTGCTAAAAATGCAGGCCTGCTTGCTGCGGAAATCATGGCAACCAGCGATGCTGTTTTACTAGGAAAAATGATTGCGTACAAAAAAGGGTTGGCCGACGGAGTGGCAGTGAAGTATAAGAAATTAGAAAAAATGGGGTATGAGGAGTATTTGGAAAAACACAAGAATTAGCTGCTAAGTATTTTTTAACAAATAGGATTCTCTGAAATTTAAGGACAACAAAAGAGTGTCACGATCCAATCTTATGACGCTTCGCCGTAACTGACGAAGCGTTGCATGTCATTCTATAAATTCTTCAACAGGTAAATAATATAAACCAGTGCGATTAAAGACAATAGTTGAACAATAGCACTGAATAAAACGAGGAGTTCTTTATTTATCTCAAATGGTCTTGCCGTAATTTTTTTCGGCTGATCAAGATTATTTACAAAAGAAGTCAGCCCGTATTGAATTTTATTCTTTCCTACCTGATACTGTTCATCTGTTAAAAGTCCTTTCTTTTTCTCTGATTCCATACTGCTCAATCTGGCTGTCAACAAAATAATATCATTGGAATGATGTCTATCTCCTTTTAATTTTTCGAAAAGGAAATTCATTATCAGCTTTAAATCATCTCCTTGAGCAAGCAGTTGTATGGCTTGTTGTTTAATTTCTTTATAATTTAACTCCTTTGACATCTAAGATTTGTTTTTTAGTATATAGAGAGCAAGCTTCTTAACAATATATAATTACGGCACCTCCACCCGATTCAATACCTGACTTACAATGTCCTCCTGTGTAATATTTTCTGCTTCCGCTTCGTATGTCAAACCAATGCGGTGTCGCATTACGTCATGGCAAATGTTACGCACATCTTCTGGAATCACGTAGCCACGTCGGCGCAAGAAGGCCAAGGCTTTAGAGGCCAAGGCAAGGTTGATGCTGGCCCGTGGTGACCCGCCGTAATTGATCAGTGGTTCGAGGTTTGATAGTCCAAACCCTCCGGGGTTTCGGGTAGCAAATACAATATCAAGGATGTAACGTTCTATCTTTTCATCCATGTAAACTTTCTGTACCGACTGCCTGGCCTTCAAAATTGTGTCGGTAGTGACGACTGCATTCACTTTACCAAAAGCACCATCGTTCAGATTGCGGCGCATGATCTCCCGCTCTTCTTCCAACGTGGGGTAACCAACTTTCACTTTTAACATAAAACGATCGGTCTGTGCCTCGGGCAACGGATAAGTTCCTTCCTGTTCAATGGGGTTCTGGGTAGCCAGCACCAAAAAAGGTTCTTGTAATTTAAACGTCTCGCCACCAATGGTCACCTGCCGTTCCTGCATGGCTTCGAGCAGGGCCGATTGCACTTTGGCGGGAGCCCGGTTGATTTCATCCGCCAGAATGAAATTAGCGAAAATAGGTCCTTTGTGGACGGCAAATTTGGAAGAAGCCTGGTTATAAACCATTGTACCGATGATATCCGCAGGCAGCAGGTCGGGCGTAAATTGGATGCGCTGGAAATCAGCAGAAATAGCACTCGATAAAGTTTTAATGGCCAGCGTCTTAGCCAGCCCTGGAAGGCCCTCAAGCAGGATATGGCCTTTGGTCAGCAGGCCAAGCAGAAGCCGTTCGATCATGTTCGTCTGTCCGACGATGACCTTGGCAGTTTCAGCATTGAGCTGCTCAACAAATGCGCTGTCGAGGTAAATCTGTTGGTTGAGGGCTTCTATATCTAAGGAGTGCATTGGAGAATAGGTATTAGGAAATGGGTATTTGTATTTTCTTAAGGTGGGCAAAGATAATGGTTCGGGGCATTATTTTGAGAAGCGATTGGGTTTTAGTCCTTGATACTGAGTACAAGACAAAAATGAATTTATAAAATGCGGGGCAGCATCACTTAATCTTCTCGCAACGGTCCAACGTGCCCCTTTTAAATCCCTTTGAGGAGCACTTGGGTTGGTCAATTTGAAACTCGTCTTATCCCGCTCCGCATAAATAAATATGCGTTATCAAGTTTTGTCCCGTACTTAGCCATTGACAATGAAAAGGCACAAACCATTTCGCTATCGACCATCACCTATTCAACGGCAAATCCACATTAAAATGAAAAACCTTGGTCATTTTCGGGTCGGCCTCGGTGGCACAAGTGACCATATATATTTTGTGCCCATTTTTTTGAATGAGTGATTGGCCAGTGATGTAATACCCTTTTTTGTCGAGCACCAATTCCATGTCCCGCACACTGCTCACGGCCATCGCATCCTCCGCAGTATTGCCCGTCCCGCTTTGCAGGGGCACTTCCATGAGCATATAGTATTTTTTATAACCGTCCACCGTGCCGAGGCTATCATCCACCAACCAAGAGGTGTACGCCCTTTCTAAAAGAGCAGCCAAACAACCCGGATTTTTTTCCAAAAAATGATCAAGCAAATTAATGGCCTCATCGTATTTCTCCCGACGCCCCAAGGCATTCGCAGCATCCAAAATACGCTCTTCCCGCACCGGGTCATAACTTGGACCAAGTGCATAACCATAATAGATCAGGCTGAGTTGATTGAGGTTCAAAGTCGTATCATTTTTTGCAAAACGGTCAGTCAATTGTGGCAACAGGTTGCTGTCTTGTTGGAGGCGGTATTTAATCGTTTGGATAGTTTCTCCAAAAATGGTTTGGGCATTTATAGATTGGAAAATAAAAAGGGCAAGGGCTGCAAAAAATAGTTTTTTCATGTTGTTGAATTTCAATAAAAATGGGCCTTCCAGATTTTAAATAAGTGGCACTTAAAACAGGTTGAGACTTATTTTTTAAAATACAAAACTACATGTGTTAGGTGCCTTTTCGCATTCAATAGATAAACAAACTTTTATAAGTGCATAAACGTATGTTTGGGATCAACTATTGGCAAATAAAAATCACTCACCACTTTCCAGCCCTTGCAAAATCCCTTTTTCAATGGCTGGCACACCCCTTTTCATCCACATCGGCATGGGCTCGTCTTTCAGGTAATGATCAAAAAACTGCGCCATGCGGATTTGGAAATCCTTCCGGTTTTGCAGCTTCACTGGCCAATGCGGTTCTCCATTATAATTGAGTAGCCATGCAGGTTTGCCCAAGCGGCGCAGGCCGACAAAATATTCAATGCCCTGGTACCACGGCACGGCGCTGTCCTCGTCGTTATGCAAGATGAGCACAGGCGTATTGACTTTGTCCAGAAAGAATAAAGGTGAGTTTTCGAGATAGCGCAAGGGGTATTCCCAGATCGTGCCGCCGATGCGGCTTTGCGTCCTTTCGTATTGAAACATCCGGCTCAGGCCGCTGCCCCAACGGATGCCGCCGTAGGCCGAAAACATATTGACCACGGGCGCACCGCTTTCTGCGCATTTAAAAATATCCGTCTTGGTGAGCAGGTGAGCAATTTGGTAGCCTCCCCAGCTGTGCCCTTGTACACCGATCCGATCCTTGTCCACAAAGCCTTTGTCGATCAGGGACGTGACGCCGGGCAAGACGGAATTCTCACAACTTTCTCCGGGATACCCCGTGCGGTAAGGAATATCCGGATTGAAAATGAGG
This sequence comes from Saprospiraceae bacterium, assembly GCA_041392505.1. Lineage (GTDB taxonomy): Bacteria > Bacteroidota > Bacteroidia > Chitinophagales > Saprospiraceae > UBA6168. The sequence goes on from JAWKLX010000053.1 coordinate 47,010, forward strand.
TAGCCCCGGCTGGCATAAAAAGAATAGTTTATAGTAGAGCGGCCAGGGTATGGGCGCGGATAACTATGCAGACGGTCAGAACTTTTTTCATAAAAATTGACCAACATCGGGTACTTTTTGTTCGGGTCAAAACCTTCGGGTTTGACCAACATGCCCGTCAGGCGTTGGCCATCCAATGCCGTCCATTCATATAGTTCAATTGTCCCCCAACTATACTCGCTTTGTTGTGGGTTGGCATCGCTGATCTGTTTGGGGTTTTGCAAACTCAGATTGGAATAAAGCAGGTTGGGAAAGGTCTGGAAGTTTTCTTTGGTAAAAATGATTTTCTCAGTATCCCTAGCTTTGATGGGTCGGCGGCTATAGGCAAAATCCTCTTTCATCAATTGGATGGGCTTGCCTGCCCCCAACAAGAGGTAGCCATAACCGCTGGCCTTTGTTTTTTCATCAAAAATATGGAGCAACATGCGCTGCCCATTTTCGACAAAACGCTCTTCCTCATCCAAGCGCATGTAGCGGTAAACGGTTTGGTTTTCACGCCCAAAAGTCAGTCGGATAGGGGCAGCATTTCCAGTTGGATCTATCTGCCAAAGATCATAGCGGTCATAAATAAGTACCGCTTTATCGTCTTTGGTCCAAGAGGCAATCCGATACGGGGACGGATAGTCGGGAACATCGTTTTCCTCGTCGTAAAATGGGTAAGGAGTATTACTGGTCAACGTTTTGACCGCTCCGTTTTTTACTGAATAAGCTGCGTAAGCGCTGTCCAAATGGTTGTACCAAAGGATGTAATTTGCTTTAGGTGAAAAACTAGGGCTTCCGTGCAAACCCTTAACTACTTCTTTTTTATTGCCCGTTTTGGTATTGATTAGATATACGTCTTTTCTGGCACTACCTTCCCATGAAATCAATTGCAAATAATCTTCCTCGGTTAGGCAATGGCAAGGTCTGAATTGCCTTCGTCACCTTTCAGCGTCTCCGGTAATTCTTCCGAGCCGATATTGGTGAATTTATTTTCGGTGATGTGCCAAACGGATTGGTAGGTGCGTTTTTTCTCACTGTTCAATTGCTTTGCTTGTTGGGTGTAAAGGCGTCCATCAGTATAGCTCCAAACCTCGACATTAACTATTTCATCATCCAATAAATTGGTGTCCTGCAAGATCGGGGGCGGGGCGATTCCGAAATATAATTTCGACCCATCCTTTGAAAAATCAGGGGAGGCATTGTCACTGACCAACCAATCTTTGGGCAAAAACTGGGCGCTTTCATCAGCAATAATTTTAGCAGAATCCAACCCATTTTTAAAGTAGCAAAGGGCAATGGGCGGCACCTGTGCTTTGGCCGTATCCAAGTTGGCGCAGAAGGCGATTTGTTCCCCTTTTTCGTCGAGGCTCAATTGGCTGTACTTTCCTTTTTGCCGCCACATCGGCGTCAAATTTTGGCGTTCACAATCATACAGGTAAACGCCTTCCAGCAAAGTGGAATCATTGCCAGTGCTGTTGAATAAAACCCGTGGGCCTGCCTCGGCAACTTTATAATCCAGTACATAACCAACTACTTCTTCTTGTCCAGTGGCGAGTTGGTGCAGGACGAGTTTGGTGCCTGATTTTTTACCTTCTTTTTTTATCCTCTTTTTTTTGGGCTTTTCCATTTTGGCGCTGTCAGGTTCGGCAACGGCGGTGGAATCAATGGCCGGTTTTTCTTTTTTTACTTCCTCTATTTCTTTGTGGTAAATGACCCAGCCCGACCATTTTTCAGGTACGGTGAAAGATTTGACATCCGCTATTTTCACCAAACTCTGATCGCTCAATTTCAAAATGCCTAATGAGTCTTTTGTCAGATCCTCCTTTATTACATCCTTGCGGCGCAGGGTTTTGAGACTATCTTCCTGCGGATGAATTTTAAAAATCAAATATTCACTATCGCTCGAAAAGGTGCTTTCCTCCCCTCTGTCGAAAGTATAGGTCTTTCCGCTCTCCGCATTCCAAACTTTTAAAATGGCATCCCCTTCTTCGGCTTTCAGCGAATAAGCGACCCATTCGCCATTGTTAGAAATGGTGGGATTTTCAATCTGTTTCCACGTGACGAGCTCTTCGTGGGAGAGTTGTTTTTTTTGTGCAAAAATGGAACAGGCCATGAACAGGCCGCACACTATAAAGCCAAGTTTTTTCATGCGGATAATTTTTTTCGTGAAGATAAAAAAAAGGGGATAAGGGGGAGAATTGAAAACCTTCCGAAAGGGCGGGAATTAAATTCCCGCCCTTTCGGAAGGTTTTCAATTTTTGTTCTATCACACCTCCCATTCTTTGCCCGACCGATAAACGATGCCTTTGAACAGGCCAACGATGCTGCCTTCCTGATTGGTAACAGTAATTCGGTAATTGGCAATTTTATAGGTCAGTTTTTCCTCTACCGCCACCGCAGTCAGTACATCCCCTTCCTTTACTTTTTCGGTATGTGAAATAGAAGTCTCAACAGAAACAGCATGACGCCCCCTCGAATTGGAAGCAAATGCCAAAGCGCTATCGGCTAACGAATAAGTGATGCCACCGTGAGCAATGCCAAATCCGTTGAGCATTTCTCTGCGGACAGTCATTCGCAAAACAGAGCGCCCCTCACCGTCTTCCAGCCGTTCAATGCCAAGCCATTGGCTGAAATAGTCCTTGGACATCATGGCATCGACGATGCGGGCAGGTTTTGATTCACCGGGCATTTTTAGCTATTGGTTGGGTAAAATGTTTTTCCGCTCTTTGCCATTTTACGCAGCAACGGACTACAACGATAGCGGTCTTCTAAATATTCCAGATGAAGGTCATCCAGTATTTTTACGCAAGTAGCAATCCCCATTTCATCGGCCCAGCGCAAAAGCCCTTTGGGGTAATTGACGCCTTTGGTCATGGCAGTATCGATATCTTCGGCAGAAGCTACATTTAAATAAAGGGCATCGGCAGCTTCATTGATGAGCATAGCGACAATGCGGTCGACAATGGTTTGACCAAGTTGGGGGTCTTTGGTTGGAGTCGTTTTTTCTGCCCCTTCCGAGTAATCATAATAGCCCTTTCCTGTTTTTTTTCCCAGCCAACCTGCCTCGGCGAGGCGCTTTTGAGTGAATGCTGGCCGGTACCGAGGATCGTAATAAAAAGCTGCAAAGACTGTTTCCGTTACCTTATAGTTCACATCGTTTCCAATAAAATCCATTAGGGTGAAAGGCCCCATGCGGAAGCCACCGATTTCCGTCATGGCCCAATCAATTGTTGCCACGTCCGCAATGCCTTCTTCATAAATTCGCAATGCTTCGCCATAAAACGGCCTGGCTACCCTATTGACTATGAATCCGGGGGTATCCTTAGCGATCACCACCAGTTTACCCCAACTTTCAATAAGCAGTCGGCACTGCTCTACAATGGCTGGATCAGTTTGAATGGCGGGCACGATTTCCACCAATTTCATCAGTGGGGCGGGGTTGAAGAAATGGATGCCGAGTACCCTCTCAGGTTTGCCGCAGGCAGAAGCAATTGCTGTAACGGAGAGGGAGGAAGTATTCGTGGCAAGTATGCACTGGTCGTTGGTGATATCTTCCAATTGGCCAAAGACCGATTTTTTGACGGATAAGTCCTCAACGATCGCTTCGATAATGAGCCCGGCATCAGTAAAGGCCAGCATATTATCCACAAAATAGATTCTTCCAAAAATGGCTTTGGCCGTTGGGTCGTCCATCCGGCCCTTCTCTACGAGGCGGTTGAGGATTTTTTGGAGCTTGTCTTGGGCCCGTTCGAGGGCGGTTGGATTGTTGTCGTAGAGCAGCACTTCATGGCCTGCCGTAGCCGCCACTTGGGCGATGCCACTGCCCATCGAACCACTGCCTATTACTCCTATTTTTAGCATATTGTTATTTATTGCGTTTTCCTAAACTGAATTTTACGGGTAAATGAACATGCATCCCGACTGGGTTTCCATCAATTGTACCCGGATTCCAATCAGGCATTGATTCGACCACTCTCAGCGCTTCCATTCCGCACCCACCCCCAATATCCCTTGCAACCTCAGCGTCCCAAATGCTCCCGTCTTCATCTACAAAAAATTTAATAACTACGACTCCTTCAATCCCATCTTCTCTGGCTTCGTCTGGATATTTGATATTTCCGTAAAGGAATTGCATCATTTTTTGCTCAGCGCATTTCCTACGTTCTTTTATATTATCCATTTCCTCACAACCAGAAAACATCGG
>JAWKLX010000054.1:0-49809 GCA_041392505.1 Saprospiraceae bacterium
CGCTTTACTTTTTCTGCCAATTCCTTTTCAATGGTTTCATTGGTTTTTTCCAGTTCGTTGATACGGGCCTGCGTTTGCTGGTTTTTGGCGTTTGTATCTTTCAAATAGTTTTCAAAACTTTCCAATTTGGCTGCCAAGCCGAAACGTTCTTGAGAGATTTTATTGAAGGCCGATTGCACTTCCTGAATTTCCCGCCGGTTCGTTTTTGTTCTTAGTTCTTCTAAATTGGCCTTCAAATTATAAAGCTCGGTCGACAGCTTATTCTCTTCCGTTTCGGCAGCTTTGATTGCCTTCTCCAGTACCTCAAGGTTCTTCTTACGTCCAATTTTTTTCCCTTCAAACAAACCGACACTTCCACCGCTCAAACTGGTTTGTTTTCTGATAAAACGGCCACTTTTTGCTAAAACTGTTATCTGATCGCTTGGCAATTCTTTGGCTGCCTCGTCACCTTCCGTAACCACTACATTTTCGAGCAGGTAACTCAGGAGCTTTCGATGAGCGGCATCGCATTGCACCAAATCAGCCGCCATTTTGTAACCACCAGGGATCATGGTAATGGGGGGCTCAAATTTTTCAAAAGCATCCAACAAAAAGAAATTGGCCTTACCTTTTTGAGCGTTGTTCAGCAAGCGGATCGCATCAAAAGCTTCTTCAATATTGCTGACTACATAGTAATTAAGGTAGGGCTCTAAAAAGTTTTCAATTGCTACCCGGTAATCGGCTTCCACATAAATCAAGTCAGAAAATAGTGGCGCTTGGCGTTTCCAGTTTTTCGGATTGCTGAGAAAACGGATGCTTTCGGGGAAACCTTCGAGGCTTTCCACCATGCTTTTGGTGAGCTTGTATTCGTTCCGTTTGGCATCGAGGTCGCGGTGGATTTTTTGGACCTTGCTGGTGAGGGCCTGTGATTTTTCTTCCCCTTCTTCCAACGCCTTTTGCCTTTTTTCTTCTGCCTCTTGTAGCGCTTCCAACTGGCCGGAAAGGGATTTTTCTTCCTTCTCCAGTTCTGATATTTTATGCTTTAAAGTGGCATTTTCTGTGCCTCTCGTTTTCGCTTCATACTCGTTGTGCTCAATATCCCGTTTCAGGTTTTCGATCTGGTTATTATTGACCGCTTTCTGCTTTTCAGATTCAAACAACTCCCGCTCCACCGCTTGCTGCTTGGCCATGATCTCATCCAGTTCCGACTTGAGCGCACCGTGGCTTTCTTTGATCTTATTGAGCTTTTCTTCTGCTGCGTCTAATTGATCTTCCAGTTTTCGCTCTAGGCGTTTGTCCTCATTAACGGTCTGTCGGTAGTCTTCAATTTCCCGCTCAAGACTACCAATCCGGCTGGTAGCAATCAGGATTTGGGCATTGGCTTTCGACTTGTTTTGCTCGATAAAATTTCCTCTTTCCTCCAGAACCCTCTTCTCATTTTCCATGTCCCGAATTCGCCCGACCAATTCATTCACCTCTTTTTGCTTGCTGGAAAGGTCTTGTTCTTTATCGATATTGGCTTTTCTTTCCCGTTCCAAACTGGCCTCCAATTGGACTTGGTCGACCTCCACCTGACGGTAATTGTCCAATTCTTGGTTGAGTTTGTTTTGGAGTTCTTGATGTTGCGCTTTGAGGACTTGGGTTTTAAGCGCTGCCAATTTGATGCTGAGTTCTTTGTATTCCTCTTTTAGCTCAAAATAGCGTTTGGTTCGCTTTGCCTGTTTTTCGAGGGAGGCGAGGTTATTGTTGATTTCGTACAACAAATCCTCCACCCGGTCGAGGTCTTCGGTAGTGCTTTTGAGTTTGCCTAGGGTTTCCTTTTTCCTTCTTTTATATTTGGAAATACCGGCCGCCTGCTCGAACATCCTTCTCCGAGCATTATCCTTATCCGAAAGGATTTCATCGACCATCCCCAATGCGATGATTGCATAAGAGTTGGAGCCGATGCCTGTATCCATGAAAAGATTGGTGATGTCCTTGAGTCGGCAAGTGACGCCATTCAACTGATACTCGCTTTCACCACTTCTGTAGAGCCGCCTGGCGATGGAAACCGTATTGTATTCGGTAGGAAGGAGGTTTTTGGTGTTTTCAAAAGTCAGGGTCACTTGGGCCATGCCCCCTTGTTTGCGACTTTTAGTTCCGTTAAAAATCACGCTCGACATGGTGTCCAAGCGCAATTCCTTGCTTTTTTGTTCTCCAAGTACCCAACGGATAGAGTCAACGACATTACTTTTGCCAGAACCATTTGGGCCGACAATGCCGATCACATCCTCTTCAAAATTGATGACCGTTTGGTCAGCAAAGGATTTAAAGCCTTTTATTTCGAGTGTTTTAAGTCGCATAATTTTTCAGCGTGCGAAGATAGGAATATTGATAGCTTTTGGTTTTTGAATTTTTCAACATTTTACGAGCTGCTTTGTCAATTTTGTGTTGGTAACCAATATCAATTTCAATTTTTTGACTTAGCGTTTTAATTTAATAAAGTGGAGATCCGTAAAATCATACATATAGATATGGATGCATTTTATGCTTCCATTGAGCAAAGGGATGATCCTGCATTGCGTGGCAAACCTGTTGCGGTGGGTGGTTCTGCACTGAGGGGGGTGGTTGCTTCTGCCAGTTATGAGGCACGCAAATTTGGGGTGCGGTCGGCCATGCCTTCGATTACTGCTAAAAGACTGTGTCCTGAGCTGCTTTTTGTAAAGCATCGTTTCCCTGTTTATAAAGAAGTCTCCCAGCAGATTAGGGATATTTTTCATGATTATACTGACCTCGTAGAACCGTTGTCGTTGGATGAAGCTTATTTGGATGTTACGGAAAACAAAAAAGGGATAGCCTCTGCAACGATTGTAGCTGAGGAGATCAGAAAAAGGATTTTTGAAGAGACCAACTTGACAGCTTCAGCAGGTATTTCATTTAATAAATTTTTGGCGAAAGTTGCTTCCGATATTAACAAACCCAATGGCTACAAAGTCATTCTGCCAGCAGAAGCGATCGAATTTTTGGAAAAACTGCCCGTTAAAAAGTTTTTTGGTATCGGAAAAGTTACTGCCCAAAAGATGGAAAAAATGGGTGTTCTAACTGGCGCAGACCTGAAACGTTTTTCGGAAATCGAATTGGCTAAGAGATTTGGAAAGGCCGGCCGGCATTATTACCGGATAGTGCGGGCTGATGATAGTAGAAGAGTGAACCCCCACCGGGTTCGGAAATCCATTGGTGCGGAACGGACATTCAGTGAGGATTTGACCAACTTGGAAGACATGAAAGAACGCCTGGATCATGTCAGTGAAATAGTCTTTAATTATATGGTGAAAAGTGAAAATTTCGGCCGTACCGTCACCTTGAAAGCAAAAACGCCAGCCTTTAAATTGATAACAAGGAGTAAGTCGTTTGGCAGCGAAGTGAGGTCACTTGATGCTTTGAAACAAACAATTTATGGATTGTTGGAAGAAAGTAAAACGGAGATGATGGCCGTCCGATTATTGGGCGTCACAGTTTCGAACCTTGAAAAAGAGAACCAAGAGGAAGGGATTCAGTTGGAGTTTGATTTTTAATAGTTCAGTAGCATCCAATTGGTGTCGACATCCAAATACCGAGCATTTGGAAAAACTGATTTGAATTCGTTTTTGAAAAATTGTTCGGACTTCGTTCTGTCAGCTGTAGTCAAACAAAGACGGTTATACATTAAAATACCCTGGCCGTTTAGTAGTTCTTTCAAGTTTTGTAAAAAATGTACCTCTTCGAATTCACTCGGTATTTCATTATCTATGAAAATATCCATGGCTATCAGGTCAAACTTTTGCTCGCACGATTCAACAAAATAGGAGGCATCCACTATATTCATTTGCACTGGTGAAGCCAGTTCATCCATCACATAAGTCGATGCCCAATAAGCGATCAATTCGTCTGCTTCCACACCTGTGTATCGACAGTTTTTCCCGAATTTTTTTTCCAACATGTAAGGAATACTGCCTAGCCCAAAACCCAAAACCAAAACCTCTCGAATGTCCTTCTCCTTGATGTTTAAATGATTAAATGACTTGGAAAAATTATCATAAAGGTCGGCGTAGGAATAAATAGCATTAGGTGTTGAAAGGCAATAGCGCCCTTTTTTTAAGCCAAGTTGTAGGTCAGGGTTTAGATCTGAAGCGCCTTCTTCAATAATTAGCTCCGTCAAATAGCTCATCCAAATTTTCCAGATCGGCTGCTTCATGAAGGTTGCGACTTGTGGAGTATTTTCTCCATTTCTTCCGTGCTTTCCCAATGTCTGTACTTGGCCGTTTCCTCAAATATTTTAAGCATAATCAACCGATCTTCTGGCGAAAAGGAATGGCCATGAATCCTCATCATACTTTCCAAAGCTTCAAAAGCTTTTCCTGGATCATAGGTGGAAAAACCTGCGTGGCCGCCCCAGCTAAAAGATGGGATGAAATTTCGAGGAAAGCCGCTTCCGAAGATATTGCAGAAGTTCCCGACCACAGTGCCCGTATTGAACATCGTATTGATGCCAGCCATCGAATAATCGCCCATGAATAGACCCGCTTTTAGCTGGCCAGTTTTTGAAAATCCGTTTTTGACGTAGTCCCAGACTTTTACTTCACTCCAATTATTTTTCAAATTAGAGCAATTGGTATCCGCACCAAGATTGCACCATTCCCCAATCACTGAATTGCCGAGATAACCCTCATGGCCCTTGCTGGAATGGTTCATAATGACGACATTTTTCACCTCCCCTCCAACAGTACAGCCTGAACCAATGGAGGTAGGGCCATAGATTTTTGCTCCCATTTTTACTACGCTCCGATTTCCCATAGCGAAAGGCCCCCGGATAATCGCCCCCTCCATAATCTCTGCATTTTCCCCAATGTAAATTGGTCCTTTCTCAGCATTTAATATGGCGCATTCTATTTTGGCACCCGGTTCGAGAAAGACATTTTGCGTTCCTATAACTTGGTTCGTTCCACTAATTGGGGCTGATTTTCTTCCATTTGTAAGTAATTGGAAATCAGAACGTAAGGCTTGGTCGTTTTCTAAAAATATATGCCAAATGTGATTGATTTTTGAAATGGGAGTGTCTTTTAATTCAAAACTGGAAAGTTCCTCAATATCATCATACATCAGCCGGTTGAACTGGTCTCGGTCAAGGACAGCGGCAATTAGTTCACCGTGCAACAACATAGCTTCACCATTTTCCATCTGACGGATCAATGAACAGATTTCTTGATTGGGCAGCACTGAGCCATTAATCAAATAATTGCGCTCAGAAATCAAGATGTCATATTTTTCTGAGAGGTAATCTTGGGTTATGTAGGAAACATTTCCAGACAGCCATTTTTCCCATTTTTCACGAATTGTTAAAATGCCAACCCGGATTTCACAAACTGGGCGGGTATAGGTAAATGGCAACAATTTGTCGCGGGTTTCATTGTCAAAAAGTATAATGTTTCTCATCGCTCAACTGGCTGACCTAAATGGTTAATGTTGTATAAACTGGCTATTTATACTATGAAAAATTTTCAAAGGCGAAATAACAAAAAAAAGCCTCAACCAAGGTGGCTGAGGCTTTTCTTTCTGGCAAAATTACGGAAAGTTTATGCCGTTTTTTCTTTGTTGGCAAATTTAGAACTGGAGAACCGCTTGTTGAATTTATCAATACGGCCAGCAGTATCTACGAACTTCATTTTACCTGTAAAGAATGGGTGGGAAAACGAAGAAATTTCCAACTTAATCAAAGGGTATTCATTTCCATCTTCCCAAGTGATTGTCTCGTTGGATGGGGCACAAGAACTGGTCAAAAATGCCTCATCACATGAGAAATCTTTGAAGACAACTTTTCTGTAATTTTTTGGATGGATATCTTTTTTCATGTCAATTTTTTTTCATTTTTCTGAAACGAGGCGCAAAGATAATGGTTTTTAGGTTTTTGCAAAACAATCGTGCCTTACTTTAATATTTTTAGTGGATTTTTCAATTTCACATTAGGTCGAAAGTCAAAAATTGTCGGGAAAATTATCAAGTCTATTTGTTAAAAATATTAGCAATTTTGATTGATATTATAGCATAGGCTTATTTTTTTGAAAATCATCGTTTTGGTGGTCTTTGGACAAATGTCTCCATTTTTTGCAAAAATTGATTCAAAATTAGTTGCTCAGTAGAACTCTTTGAGAATCAATTCAATGTACTTTCTGCTCCATTTTCAGGGGAAAGGAAATTTGATTATTTTATTTCAAAATGGTTTGATTTTGACAAAAACCCTTATCTTAGCGCTATAAAAAATTAGAGAGAGCGTGTTTTCGCCGGGCTTACATCTCCTTTTTCGTAAGCCCGGTTTTTTTATTTTTTGACCTTTCTGTTCTCTAATTTCCAAAAACTTCTAAATTTGGCGCAACATTAAAGAGGCATAAGGTAACCTACCTTTCAACGCTCGTTGTGGTTTGCTCAACCGTGCTTCCATTTTTTTCACTTTTTTAAAATCACATTACCAAAATGAATGTACCAGCTAATCTAAAATATTCCGAGGACCATGAATGGATCAGGGTTGAAGAGGGAAATATTGCTTACATCGGAATTACTAATCATGCTCAAAGCGAGTTGGGTGAAATTGTTTATGTAGAAGTAGAAATGGTTGACGAGGAACTGAATGCAGGAGATGTTTTTGGAACAGTGGAAGCTGTCAAGACAACATCAGATTTATACATGCCAGTAAGTGGTAAAATATTAGAATTCAACTCTGCTTTGGACTCTGACGAAGGCGATAACCCTGGTTTGGTCAATGAATCTCCTTATAAGGACGGATGGATAATAAAAATAGAAATGAGTGATGTAAAAGAGCTGGAAAAATTATTGGACGCAGTTGCTTATACTGAATTGATTGAAGGTTAAAAAAAAAATTAACCTTGATGCACCATTAATTATTCGGTCTGCATCTGTGAAGTGTCTGTTCTGTGAAAAATCGTTTAATGAACCCATATTTGCCAGCTATCTGCTGCGCTGTTTTAATTTTCGGTCTTTCGGTTAGTCCCGGAATTCAATTGCCAAATGTTGGTATTTCCTCGGATAAAATTGGCCATTTGATAGCTTATGGGGTTTTAGCTTGGTTTACTTTTTCAGGTTTGAAAAAGGATGGCAGGCTAAACATTGAAACCGCTTATTGGGCAGTGTTCGGAGTATCCTTATATGGGATTTTCCTTGAATTTGTTCAATGGGCTTTCTTTCCGTACCGTTATTTTGAATTGTGGGATATGGTTGCTAATATTACGGGCGCTTGTTTGAGTTTCATAATTTTTAGATCATTCATAATTAAAACTTAAGCCATATGGATATTGAAGTAAAAGGCGGAGTGGTTTTAGGTGCTTTCATAGCATTGATTTTACTTACCATTGCTATAATTGTTTTGGTAAGGAGAACCTATGAAAATCGTTCTGGAAGTGACCTTACTGCTAAGCACAAAGACACAACATTCAGTTCACCTCTTGAAGGTAGAACAAAGTATCCAGAAGTGGATACGTTTGGTTTGAGTGGTACTTTCCTCAACTATGGGTTGTTGGCTGCTATTGTATTGATGATCCTTGCTTTTAGCTGGACACAATATGAAAGAGTTATTGACATTTCCGGACTATTAGGTACTTTGGACGAGGAAATTGAGATGGAAACACCTCGTACTGCTGAGCCACCACCACCACCACCGCCACCGCCACCACCAGTTATTCAAGAGATTCCCGATGATGTCTCCGTTGAAGAAACCGTTACATTCGAGGATACATCTATTGATGAGAAAGTGGAAATTGAGGCTCCCAAGCCTGCTGCTCCACCACCACCACCACCACCACCGCCGCCGCCACCAAAGAATGATGACAATGAAATCTTCAAAGTAGTGGAAGATCAGCCAGCCTTCCCAGGTTGCTCTGATATTTCAGATAAAGCGGAAAAAAAGAAATGTGCGGACGAGAAAATGCTACAATTCATTTATGGCAACATTAAGTATCCCGCGATTGCCCGTGAAAACGGAGTAGAAGGGATGGTAGTTGTAAAGTTTGTAGTTGAAAAAGATGGTAGTATTACAGGTGCGGAAGTTGTTCGTGACATTGGGGCAGGATGTGGTCAGGAAGCCCTACGGGTCGTTGGTAAAATGCCAAAATGGGATCCAGGAAAACAGCGTGGCCGGCCAGTACGTGTTCAATTCAACCTGCCGGTCAAGTTTAAACTTGAATAAAGTTTTTATAAAAAAATACACTGAAAGGGTAGCCGCATTCCGGCTGCCCTTTTTTACTTTTTGGAATATATTCTTGGAATGGCGACAATTGACTTAAAGAAGATTTTAGAAAAAATATTTTGGAAAAAAGAACTCAACTGGCAACTCTTAGGTGCGCTTATTGGGGCATTTCTTGGTTTAGTACTTTTGTTGGTAGCTGTCCAGTTTTATTTTGATTTTCAATCACTATTATTCAGCAACCAAAAAGATGTTGGTCATTTTATCCAATTAAATAAAAAGGTAAATATTTTTAATACACTAGGTGGCGCATCTGGGTTTTCTGAGAAAGAATTAGAAGAGATAAATAAAATGGAAGTTGTCGAAAAAATCGGGAAATTTTCTTCCAATATTTTTAAAGCTAGAGCATATAGCGATGTGTTGGGGTTTTATACAGAGCTATTTTTTGAATCGGTATCAAAAGACTTTTTGGATGTTCAAGAGCCCTCTTTTCGTTGGAATGAAGATCAAAATGAAATACCCATTATTGTAGCAAGAGATTATTTAGCCCTTTATAATTTTGGGTTTGCACCTAGCCAGGGACTCCCCCAAATTTCAGCCAAAACTGTACAGCGATTAGAAATAGATATTCAACTCGAAGGCAACGGCATTAAACAGTCATTTAAAGGTAAAGTAGTAGGCTTATCGGATCGGATTAATTCTATTTTAGTGCCCTCTGAATTTATGGATTGGGCAAATGATAAATTTGGTAATAATAAAGAAAAACAACCAACAAGAATCATAATTGCAGTTTCTAATCCATTGGATAAAATACTTTTAGAAACTATAGAAAATAAAGGCTATGAAGTCAGTACAGGTCGATTGATAGGTGAAGAGTTTGCCATATTTTCAAAAATTGCTTTTTCAATATTAGCGATCCTTGGTTTGGTTATTTTGCTATTGGCTACAATTGTATTTGTATTTACTTTTGAATTAATTGTTTCCAAGAATAAAAACTCTATTCAATTGTTAATGGAACAAGGTTTTGCACCCTCTCAAATTTCTAAGATATTAACCAATAAATTTACTCAATTATTTATTGCATTGATTATTTGCGTGCTTTTTGCTCTTATAGCTATACGCTTTTTGTTTGTGAAAATAGTTGAAAACCAAGGCTTTGAATTAAGTATTAATTTTAATTATCTAACCTATTTTATAGGGACTATTGTAATAGCTATTTTATTTTGGCAAAATATATCAAAGATTAATAAAGCAGTGTTAAAATTGTCTTGATTAAAAAACTATCCGGCGGCCATGATATTCTTTTGCGCCAATGGAACTGTGGAGTTCTCCCAAATTTTCTTTAGTAACTTTTCCTGCCACTATTATATTTAAAGCGTCACCAACTATTTTTTGCATTTTTATTAAATTATTTTTTCCCTCCTCCGCAGTAGCTTTTCCTCCTGAAGTTAATATTCTTTGAATGCCTTTAATTTCAGATAATTTTTTTGCGGAAGAGACGGGGTCAAATGTCAAATCTATAGCTTTGTGAAAGGTTACATTTAAAGGGAATGCATTTTCAACAATCATCTTGGTTAATTTAAAATCTATTTCATTTTCAACTGATAAAAAACCTAAAACAACACCTCGTATTCCAGCCGATTTAAATAAATCAATAGTTGCCATTATTTCTTTTACTTCCTTTTTATTATAAATGAAATGACCACTTCTTGGTCTGGCCATTGCCATAATCGGAAGATTAATGGAGTTGATTGTTTTAATTAATAATTCTTTTGAGGGTGTCAGTCCGCCTACTGATAAATCAGCACAAAGTTCGACACGATCAGCTCCGCATTTTTCGGCAAGTATGGCTTGTTCTACCGTTTCAACACATGCTTCGAGGATAGGTTTTTTATCCATTATTTCATTCTATTTTTGATCCCATATTTTTTACAAATTGGGCACTCATCAAATTTATGTCCACGAGCCGGACAATATTCTCGTCCGAAAAATATTATTTGTAAATGCAACTTATTCCATGAATTTTCAGGAAATAATGATTTTAAATCTTCCTCCGTTTTTTCGACGCTTTTACCATCGGTCAGTCCCCACCGAAAAGCTAACCGATGAATATGTGTATCAACTGGAAAAGCAGGCACGCCAAACGCTTGCGACATGACAACGGAGGCCGTTTTGTGTCCTACACCTGGCAAGGCCTCCAACGCTTTCCAATCTTGAGGTACCTTGCCGCCATATTGTTCAACAAGAATCTTTGATAGCTCTGAAATCGCTTTTGACTTTCGGGGGGATAGACCACAAGGTCGAATAATTTCTTTTATTGATTCTACAGGTACTTTGGCCATATCGACAGGATTATCGGCCAAGTCGAAGAGGGTAGGGGTGACTTGATTCACCCTGACATCGGTGCATTGAGCAGAAAGCAGTACCGCAACCAATAGTGTATAGGGATCTTGATGGTCCAAAGGAATAGGAGTAACGGGATAAAGTTGCTCCAATATGTCAGCAATTGCTGCAGCTTTTTTTAATTTTGAAGGTGATGGTTTTTTCGTTTTTGCCATGAATTATTTTTTGGCAAACATACAGTTTGATCAAATAAAAAAGGCCTAAAACTTTTTCGTTTTAGGCCTTTAAAAGGGTTTATATAAATTGCTTAATTCAATTTTTTACTTCCATTGGCGGCATTTGATTTTCTTAACTCATCCCCAAATTCTTGAGCAGCGATAAAAGAAGAAGTCATCTGCGACAACATATCACTTCCTGAGTTTGGCGTATTTGGCAATAAAATCAAAGTATTTTTAGATTGTTCGCCTACTGCTTGCAGGGTGTCGTAGTGCTGAGTAACAACGATCAGGGCGGAAGCCTCCTGTGAGTTGATGCCTACTTTATTTAATGCCTCTACGCTATCTTCGATACCTTTAGCAATTTCACGGCGCTGATCAGCAATACCTTGTCCTTGCAAACGCTTACTCTCAGCCTCTGCTTTTGCTTTGGCCACGATTCGAATTTTTTCAGCTTCCCCTTCGTATTCTGCAGCTATTTTCTTTCGTTCAGCAGCATTAATATGGTTCATGGCCTGCTTCACTTCAATGGCAGGGTCAATATCCGTCACCAAAGCTTTTACAATTCCATAGCCATAGTCATTCATGGCTTCATCGAGTTCTCTTAAAATGGCATGGGCAATGTCATCTTTTTTGACAAAAACATCATCCAGCTTCATTTTAGGCACTTCCGCTCTAACAACATCAAAAATGTAAGAGGTGATTTGTTCGGTAGGGTTTTGCAGTTCATAAAAAGCCTCATAAATGGCCTCTTTCAAAATTCGATATTGAACTGAAACCTGTATCCTGACGAATACATCGTCCCTGGTTTTTGTTTCAACTGGAACATCTAATTGCTGGATTTTAAGGCTGATTCGTCCAGCAATTTGGTCAAAAACAGGGATCTTGAAATGTAGTCCAGAATTTCTAACGCTTTGAAATTTGCCAAACCGCTGAATGATAACTGCAGTCTGTTGTTTTACAACAAATAAACAAGAGGTGATAATGAAAAAAGCAAGTACGAGAAAAATTATTGCGGAAACTCCCATGATTTATTAGATTTAGTTATTTGAAAATGAGGTGTTTAAGTGAGGTGAAAGTTACTTCCTTTATTTGAAAAAAACACTTTTAATCCACTAAATAAGCTAAAAATAAGATTAAGGTAAATGGTTTTTATTAGTGGAGAAAGTACATTGAATATTGAGCAAAAGAAAAACTTCTAAAAAAATAAGTGGAAGGAAAATAAAAAAAACCACACGAGTACAAGAGGCGTTTTTGACCCCTATAAAAACATGGTTAGGGTAGCCGGAATATGTTCTGTAATCCTCCCGTCCGTTCCGATGTGAAATCGGAACGAAGCCGGACAAGTCAACGGCTGAGGCCCGCCATAATAGCATTCCAAATCAACTCCCTAAAATGATAAGTGTTGAGTCAAAACATTGAGATTTGTACCCATGTGGTATATTTTTGATTGGCAGCTTTCTGCCTATAATTGGGAGGGCAAATTTACTATGTTCAAAACAAAAAGTAAAGTAGGTGGTTTAGGCACTAGTGTAAAATTAGGGAGGCGTCGAATCGCAAGGTATTGTCAACCAGCTTATTAGAAGGAAAACTAATTGAGGAAATAAATATTATTTTTTCAAATCAATTTTTGGGACTTTTTGGACAAAATTGATTGGTCAAAACTGCATGAATCATTTTAACTTGCTAAATTCATTGACTTCGATATGCAATTTGCCTGATAAACCCACTTTTACGTTGATCCCTGTTGTACTGATATATACATGGGAGACATTGATTTCGTTCAAGTTTCCAACCATTTTTATACCGGGCCCAAGGTCAAAATTCTCCAATTCAAATTCGATCGCTTTTTGTGCTGCTTCTAAATTTTCATTTAAGTGAAAGTTTAGGTTGTCTTGAATGGTTTTTTTCAGGCTTCCTTTAAACAGCCAACTGGCCGTTTTCATCAACGTTTTCTTTGAACTGAAATCAAAATCTACCTCCTTCATGACGATTTCATTTTTCCGGTCATTGTACTCGGGTTTGCCCGTTAAATAAACATCGCCTTCATAGCTGCCTGACAAATTGGTTTTTACTACTAATTTGTTGCCTTGTCCATACAGACTAATTTCTTCTACTTTGACTTTTCTTTTGCCATAATTATAATTTTCTCCAACTATATTTTCACGGGTAATGCGCTCTGCTTCCTCAAACGGAATTTCACTTCCCAGAAAAATTGAAAAATCTTGGTTTCTTGGATTGTCAGTAAATTGAAAGTTCGGCAATGCGGCATTGCTATGACTTTCAGGTTTTTGCCCCATAAATAAACGAGGTTTGGCGGTAATGATCACCGTACTTTCTATGATGTTCCCAATAGTGGCAAGAGGAGTCAAACGGACTGAATCTGGGCTCATCAAAAGCCATGTCTTGTGTTCTTCGGAAACTAAAATGGGATTTTGCATTTTTTTCCAGGCTTCATTTATTTCCCCTTTTAAATCAATCAAACTTTTAACCTGATCGTCAATAGCAGCGGCTAACTGACCTTTGGCCTTTTCAATAAATTGGTTAGCAATGGAGGTGACGTTTAGGTTTCCAATCCCTAATTTGACTACCGGCGTCCTTGTCCATTCGTATTTTTTGAGCTGGGTGTTTGTTTCCAACTGCCAATTTGGTTGAATTCCATAATTAGTTTCGAATTCCAAAACCAACGAGCCTTCTGCTTCAACGCTGGTGATCATGACATCCTTCTTGACCCATAAATTGATCGGAACTGAATACCTCACTATTTTATCTGCAATTTCCAGACTAACATCCGCTTGTTTGGTTGCTTTGATAAGCAGCCCATCCGAATAATCGTCGTCTTCAAAAATGACTTCCCCCAATTGTTGGTTGATCGTCTTTTCCAATTCTGACTTATAAATTTTAATCGGAAGGTTCAAGACTGAGCTTTTAGTGTTTGCATCTGGGTCATAATTTTCCATTGGCCTCATAGGTTTTGTGCTGTGGCACGATTGCAGTAAAAATGCTGACAACACTGTAAACTGAAAAATTTTTAGGAACATAGGTGGAAACTTTGATTTATTGCATCCTCATTTTAGCGCAAATGTACTGGTGATTTTCGTAATTGAGCAATGCAACTTTAATGTCACCTATTTGTCTTTTTGCCGTAGTTGGTCTTTAATAAATTTCAATGGTTGTTTGAGATTATAAAGATTTTTCAAGAATAATTTTATCTAACAATAAACATGAAAAAGTTCATTTCTAACCTCGTGGTACTCTTCACCTTAGTTTCCTTTTGTCAAGCCCAAAATGGAGAGAAATTGGAAACTTGGGCGGAAAACTTGGCGCTCAAAGTTGAAAGGCTGGCCGAACGATTCAGCCAAAACGCTGAAGAAAGCTTCGTGGAGCTATCCGACATTGCCGAAGAATTGGCGGACGACATCGAAGAAAAATTTGATGATGGAGATTTTGATATTCGTTTAAAAGGGTCAGAAAAAAATTGGAAGCATCAATCACAGGATGTTGGTTATTTAGGGATTCACTCAGACCACATTTCCAAAGAAAAGGCAGATCGCTTGGGGTTTAAAAATAAATTTGGGAGCTACGTAACCAAAGTTGTAAAAAACTCCGCAGCTGAAATGGCTGGACTTCAACTGTTCGATTATATCTATGGCGTCGAAGATCAACGTACCAGCGACAACCAAGATTTAACGGATATTTTGTCTGATTACGATTCAGGTGAATCGGTTACTATTTATTTTATCAGAAATGGAAAGGAAAAATCGGCAACTGTAAAATTGGGTGATTACAATGACTTCAACTGGGAAGATGAAGAGGAAGGCCATGCATTTTTGGGTGTCCGGCCAGCCGCCAACGAGAGAAGTAGAGACATGGACGGTGTAACAGTTCAGGTAATTGAAGGAAGTGCTGCCGCCGACATGGGGCTTCAAAATAGCGATATAATCATTGCCATTGATGGATATCCAATTTTAGATTTTGATGATGTCGGAACAGCCATTGATAACCATCAACCGGGTGATAATGTTGAAGTTTTAGTAAAAAGGGGAGATCAGGAAATCACTAAAAAAGGAATCTTAAAAGATCAAAAACGCCAGCAAAAAGTCATTGTTTATAAGGATGATAATAATGGTTGGAACCAAGAAGAAACTGAAAAATGGTCGGCTGTAAAAGGAGCTTTCTTGGGTGTATATATAGATAATATCTCTGAAAAAAAAGCCAAAGCGTTAGGCTTTGATAATCCTTATGGCAGTTATGTTTCCAGTGTCATAAAAAATACTGCGGCTGAGAAAGCTGGCATAATGCCGTTCGATTACATTTTTGGAATTGATGAATATAGGGTAGGGGAGAATCAGTATTTAGGTGGCATTTTAATGAAATATGAACCAGGAGACGAAGCTACCATCCACCTGTACAGGAAAGGGAAAAAAATATCCAAGCAAGTTATTTTCCGTTCACATTCTGAGGCAGTAAAAGAATCCAAAGACAAATGTGAAGATCCTTTTTTCGGTATTATTGAATTAGATAAAAATAGTGATCAAGAAGGCGTCCGGGTAAAACCAGTAAGTAATTCAACTGCAAAGGAATTAGGCATTGAAGAAAACGATGTTATTACCTACATTAATGGTTATCAAATGTATGATTGGATGGATATTGGTATTGCGATAAATATGTTGGCGCCCGGTGATAAAATAGCCGTAGATTATATTCGGGATGGAAAAAAATACAGTAACTCCATAAAGATTAAATCTTATGCAGAAACTAAAAAATGCAAGGATTGTGATTGTGGTGATGTAATTTCAAAAATTGATATAGTAATTCCTGATAAAGATTTTCATTTTAATTTCTCTGAAAATAAGCATGAAAATGAAACCAGGGTTGATGTCGAAGAAGTAAATGTTGCCATGGAAAATGTTTCCGATTCCGAAGCGAAGAATTTAGTTTCGAAGGGAATTAACATGGAAATTTCCAATGATTTAAAAGTGACAAATTTAAAGTTGTCGCCAAACCCAAACATTGGTATGTTCGAACTTCAATTCGACCTTGAATCGAAAGGTGAAACGTTGGTTAAAGTAGTAAACCCTTCAGGGAGAGGTATTTACGAATATGACCTTGGGGTTTTTAGCGGTGATTTTAGTGATTATATCGATATATCGCAAAATGGCCCAGGTACGTATTTCTTGCAAATAATTCAAAATGGAAAATCGTTTGTAAGGAAAATTATTTTGACAAATAATTAGAGGTTTTTCTGAAATTGAAAATTGCGAAATTATAATGCATTTAAGTTTTGAAAAACAACTGGTTGGCTATTTCATAATTTCCAATTTATTAAGTTTGAATAAAATTTATTAATTGCAATAATTAATAAATAAAATAAAAAAGCTGATGTAATTACATCAGCTTTTTTTTTATTTAAATAAAGCATGAAAATGATTTTTATTTATAGCTCACTCCGCCAATATTTGTGAATGGAAATAAAGTTTATAATAGGATTTATGAGGTAAGTTCTTAACTCTTACCTACCTTAAGAAACCTCTTATAAAACCATACCCAATAATTGGCGGCTCACGATATAATTAAAAAAGTAATCAATTGAAAATGAAATAAATTTCAATTTTAAACTAAATATTCTTTTTTATAAATGAGCAAATTGATCACTTCTTTTTTCGAATCAATCCTTCTTGGACAACGGAAGCTACAAGCGTCCCCGCCTCATTAAAAATATTTCCTCTGGTAAATCCTCTTGCATTGGAGGCACTCGGACTGTCCAAGGCGTAAAGCAACCACTCATCAGCTCGGAAGTCCCGATGAAACCACATCGCATGGTCAAGGCTGGCTAAAAAACTTTCATGGATTCCTTGTTTATCGAGGTGCGGAAAAATAGCCGTAGTCAAGAGATTATAATCAGACGCATAAGCTAAAACCTGCTGGTGGAGGCGCTTGTCGTCAGGTAATTGTCCTTTTGCCTTAAACCAAACATGACGAAATGGGCTCCTCTTTTTAGGCTCAAGCGGCGAAATTTTTTCCACTGGCCTAAATTCGATGGGGCGGTTTTCGTGAATCCTTAAATAGGCATCCGGCAAAAGATTTTTATACTTTTCGATCAATTTTTCATCTGAGACGAGCATATCAGGAGAAGGCACATTGGGTATCGTGATCTGATGATCCAAACCATCTTGTTGCAGTTGGAAAGAGAAGGCCGCCACAAAAATGGCTTGCCCGTGCTGTATCGCAGTTACCCGACGGGTGGTGAAGCTGCCCCCATCTCTGGTGCGCTCTATATTATAAACAATCGGCCTTTCAATATCACCTGCCAAAATAAAGTAGCCGTGCATGGAATGGACATATCTATCCGAGGGAACCGTTCGATAGGCAGCGGTTAACGACTGTGCTAACACCTGTCCACCGTAAACCCTTTTCCAAGGCGTTTTGTGGCTTTCCCCTTTGTAAATGTTTTCCTCGATTTGCTCAAGTTCTAAAATCTGAATTAAGTCTTCTATTTTGTTCATGAATTTTTTTTTATTCTTTTTGAAGCTCTCGCTCAATATTTCGATTAAAAACCCAATGTTAAAATGAAAATAATCATAGTTGGTAGAAACGGCTTTCTTTTTACCTTGGCGCATCAATTCACAATTGACATTTTCTCTATATGAAATTTAAACAACGTTTGGCTAAGTTCCTGTTCAAATGGCATGGGTGGAAAATCGTGGGAAAACCCGTTCCGCCTGAAGTCTACCGTTGTGTTTTTGTCTTTTCCCCACATACGTCTAATTGGGATTTTTATTTTGGGGTCATGTGCATGATAAGTTTGGGCGTTCCGATCAAAGTGGCGATCAAAAAATTTTGGACTAAATTTCCCTTTAGCTTGGTAATCAAGCCATTGGGGGGAGTCGGAATCAACCGGGTAAAAAGGAAGGATGGCGCTGGCAACCAACAAGTGGACATGCTGGCTGAGCTTTATACAAGGTATGATCAAATAGCACTAATTATCACACCGGAGGGTTCCCGCTCCTTACGTAAACAATGGAAAACAGGTTTTTACCATATTGCCCAAAAAGCCAAAGTACCCATTGTTACGCTGGGGGGCAACTACGAAAACCGGACTGTTTACTTCGGCCCAATCTTTCACGGTGAGGAATCATTGGATGAAGTAATGCGGGAAATGATGCAGTTTTTCAAAAATAGTGTTGCAAAATACCCAGCCGATTTTTCAATTGATGAAAGGTATTCCTAAAGCGTTAAATCAGATATTATACAGGTTGTGCTCAATTTATCAACAATTAACACCCGTGGTTTACCCTTTTTTAAAAAACTTCCTACCTTACGGGCGTTTTAATAATTATTAACCAAAAATTAAATTTACTTATGAGCAAATTAGATGAAAAAATGGAAGGCTACGAAAAAGACCTCAAAGGTTTGGGACGTAGTGCGGTAGATGCCACTTTGTTGAAAAACATAGCCAAGGGACTAGGGCCATCAATCTACCTTAAAGATGCTTCATTGGTTTCTTGTGCTGATGAATCAGAGTTGGACCGGGTACGCAACAACTTCGCTGTTAAGAAATTAGGCATGTCACTCGGAGCTGAACTTGACAATGCCATCAAAGCTGTTTGCGAAGAGTACAATTCCAAAATGAAAAAGCGAGTAGTTTTCTATTACTTGCTTGCTCAGAAATTGGGCAAATCCGTTTAAGACCTAATCTCTTAAATGATAAAAGGGTTGGCGTCACATGACGCCAACCCTTTTTTATTTTGTTGAAATAAACTTTGTTTAGTCAACAACTAACGGCTTGACAACCAAGGCATTGTTCACTTTAAATTTCACGGTGTACATGCCAGAAGGGATGTTTCCTAAATCCAAACGAACTTCAGATTGTCCTTTTGCTACCGCAAATCGATGGCAAAGTTTACCTGCTGCATCGAACACATCAATGGTAGTATTTTCCAAAAATGGATCGACGGCCATTAGCTTCGTCCAGCCCTTTGCAGGGTTGGGTGCTAATTTGAAAGCATTGGCATTTCGAGCGATTTCACTTGCTGGAACAAGGTCTTGCACAATGATCGTATCGCTCTCTATTTCACAACCATTCGCATCAAAAACCACAACTTGGTAATTCCCAGCCAATAGATTGCTCAGGTCTTCATTGTTGGAAAATGGTTGCCCATCTTTAAACCAGTTGTAAGAATAGGGGGCCACCCCGCCTGACACACTGATCTGAATGGCACCAATGCCGTCCATGTTAGCATCGTTGGTAACCTCATCCACTGTAATGGCTAACGAGTTAGGCTCAGATAAAACAGCAGAAAACGACTGTTCGCATCCATCTGCATCCACGATGGTTGCACTATAATCACCCGCGCACAAGTTAGTAGCAGTTGGCCCTGTTTGCCCATCGCTCCAAGTGATAACAAATGGGGCAACTCCTCCGCTTAACGACAAGGTAATTTCACCATCACAAAAACTATTGCAAGTAATATCCGTGGTAGTTGCTGAAATGTTAGCGGCAGCATTGACAGTGATCGTAAAGCTACAAGTTGCTGCATTTCCAGCTGCATCGATGTATCCAAATTGCTGGGTGGTTGTGCCTTCTGGGAAGGTAGTGCCTGAAGGCATGCCTGTCACCAATTGCAAGTTGACAGGAACAATCTCACAGTTGTCAGTAATCTGAGGATCAGCGAACGTCACTAAAGCATTGCAAAATCCAACTACTTGATTGTCTGGGCAAGTCAAAACTGGGTCGATTTTGTCCACGATGGTTACTGTAGCCGTTGCAGAATTGCTGTTGCCGTTGCTGTCGGTGGCAGTGATGGTCACTTGCTGGTCGCCAACGGCATTACAGTCAAAAGAGGTCGGGGAAATCTCCCAAGTTTCAATGGTACAATTGTCAAAACTACCGTCATCGAAAAGGGCCGGATCAAGCAAGGCCAAACCATCATCGTCCAATTCTACTGTAATGCTTTGCAAAACCAACGTTGGAGGTACGGTATCTAAGGAAATGATTTCGGCGGCAATGCTAACCTCGCAATTGTTCGCATCCGTTACGACCAAAGTATAAGTACCTGAAACGGCGTTTTCCAAATTGGCGTCCGTGCTTCCGTCAGACCACAATTGCGCATAAGGGCCGGTTCCGCCACTAATCGTTACGGTTATATTTCCGTTTTGATCGCTTGCGCAAACATTGTTTGCAAGAGAGTCGATGGCCAGTTCCAAAACAGATGGCTCGCTGATTTCAATGGTTTGGGTAAATGTACAACCGCTTGCATCAGAGATAGTTACAGTGTAGCTGCCAGCACAAAGATCGTTCAGTTCAGTAGTCGTAGAATCGTTGCTCCAGTCAATTTGATAAGGCAAAATACCGCCAGTGATGTCCAATTGAATCGAACCGTTACAAACTCCTGCGCAAGTAACATTGGAAGAGGCGATTTCAGTTTGCATAGTATCAACAATGGTCACATCAAAGCTACAAGCAGAGCTATTTTGACCAGCGTCAGTATATCCAAATACTACGGTAGTTGTACCTAAGGGGAAAACCGAACTGGAGGAAAGACCTTCTGTTTGGATCAAATTGGCTGGGTCGATAGCGCAATTGTCCTGAACAGCAGGTGCTTCAAAACTTACTTGAGCATTGCAAGCACTGGCAACGATATTATCAGGACAAATTAACACCGCACTTTGGTCATCTACGATTTGAACAAAAGCAGTTCCGGTGCTGACATTTCCTGACTCGTCGATGGCAGTTATGCTTACTTGTTGTGAACCAAGGGCGGAGCAATCAAATGTATCTGGCTCAACCAACAGCGTAAATGTGCCGCAGTTGTCAGTCGTCCCAGCATCAAAAATAGCAGCATTTAAAGCTGCTAAACCATCTTGATCCAAAGCCACTGTGACGTCTTGTAAAACCAATTGTGGGGCGGTCACATCATTGGTGATGATCGTAGTGGAGAAAGTTGCTTCGCAGCCATTCCCATCAGTAACTACTAATTCCGCAAGGCCAGTCCCCAAACCATTCGATACAGGGGTCACATCACCGTTGCTCCAAAGGAATGAATACGGCTGCACACCACCGTTTACCCCAACGATGACAAAGCCATTTTCCTCTCCTTGGCAATCCACATTTTCATGGAAAAGTTCGGTGATCTGAATCGGCGTCGGCTCATTTACAACTACGGTCAACTCATTTTTACAAAGGGTGCTATCATTGGCAATAACTGAATAAGTCCCTGCCGGTAAATTTGAAATGGTAGCCGTTGTATCGCCATTTGACCAAATAAATGAAAACGGCAAGGTGGCATTTTCCAAAACAACAGTTGCGGTACCTGTGCTGTCACCAAAACAATTTACGTGGGTTGCAGAAATGCTGCTGGTCAGCGTGCAAGGGAATTCATTGACGTTGACAGTTTCGACAGACATACAATTGTTGTCATCCGTAACGGTCACTTTATAAACACCAGGAGCCAGAGGGCTAATGGACTGAGTTGTTTCGTTATTGCTCCAATTGTAATTGTAAGGCATGGTACCACCTGTTGGGTTGGCGGTAGCGGTGCCATCATTCAAACCAGCAAGTGTTTCGCCCGTGGCAGAAGCATTTGCGACCAATAAATCTGGTTGGTTGATGACAATATTTCCAACAGCTGAACAACCATCGCCATCGGTCACGGTTACGGAATAATTTCCGACAACGAGACCTTGTGCAAATGAAGATGTGCTTCCACTCGACCAAGCAATGGAATAATTGCCAACTCCACCACTTGGGACAACTGTACCCGTTCCACTTGCGCCGCCGAAGCAGGCCGCATCCGTGCTACTGACAACGATCGCAACAGGAGGAGTTTGTGTGATGACTACCTCATCAGAAGAAACGCAACCATTTGATTCGTCAGTTACGGTCAAAGTATAAGTTCCCGCCTGGTCAACGGTCGGAGTCAAAGTGTCTTCGCCTTCGGCAAAATTGCCGTCCGTAGTATTCCAAACGAAACTGAATTCTGGGCCAGTAGATGCCATTCCATTCAACACGGTAGAGGAGGTAAAGCAATCAAATGCCAAACCTGCACCAGCGTTGGCCAATGGCAATTCAGTGTCCATTTCTACAAAAACAGAGTCCAGTGCAATGCAGCCATTAGTCGTTTCGATGGCAACCACAAAATGCCAGCCACCGAAGGTGGTCATTGGGTTCTGTTCTGTAGAAGCGAAACCATTCGGACTGGCCCACGACCAGTCGATTGTGCTGATTTGGGCAGCTGCCGTCAATTGAACGGAAGGGGTGGTACAAGTGATGGTATCAGAAACGCCCACAGTTAAGATGGGCACTTCGCCAATTTGTAGGACGGTTGCGGTGTCCGTAACGGCGCAGCCATTATCGATATTTACTACGGTTAAAATGTACTCGCCTCCTGCATTTACAAATGGATCTTGGATAGTGGAAGAGTAGCCATTTGGGCCAGTCCACTCAAACACTACACCTGTGGTGTCGAAGACGCCAAAAATTTGCAGCACCCCTTCAAAGCAGTCGAACGACCCACCAACAGTGCTGATTATTGGAGTGGTAAAATCACCTGTCACAGTTGTTGAACCGGAAGCACTACAGCCATTTAAAGTATCCGTCAAAGTCAGCAAATACGTGCCAGGAGCATTGATTAATGGACTGGCCGTGTTTGCATCAGATAAAATATTTCCATCAGTTGTAGTCCAGGCAAAAGCTGTATTTGTCAAAGTTGAACCAGATGCGTCCAAATTGAGGGTAGGGAATTGGCAGTTAAGAACTGTAGGTTGGGCGATCACCACAACTGGTGATAAGGTGTCAATCGAAACAACCGCAGTGTCAATAATGGTGCATCCAGTAAGCGTATCCGTCAGCAACAAAATGTAGTCACCAGCTTCGGTGACAGTTGGATTTTGTTCAATTGAATTAAATCCATTTGGGCCTGCCCAATCATAAACCGCATCGCCGGAGGTATGGGCATTTCCCAATGTTACATTGGAATTATTGCAATTGAGGATGCCACCTTCAACGATCAGATTCAGATTGCCTTGATTGTCAATTATTTCGATGCTATAGTCGGCGGAACAGGTAGTGACGGTATCAATGATTTGAACAGCATACGTTCCCTCCTCGTTTACCATTGGGCTCAATTCGTTGGAAGCGAAGCCGTTAGGCCCAGTCCATGAAAAAGATTTATCAGTGGTATCAGCGGTAATTGGCAAGTTGATGGATGGGAAATAACAGTTCAGTTCGCCATCAGTCACCGTAGCAGTAGGGGCCGGATGGAGGGCATTCACAGCAACGGAGTCGGTTGCTTGGCAGCCATTTTCCAAATTGACAACTTCAAACGTAAAAAGCCCAGATTCACCAACTGTGATTGAATCAGTTGTTTCGCCCTCCAAAATCAAACCGCCGTTGGAGGCCGTCCAGTTGTAGGAGAAGGATGTTCCATTCGCCGCCGTTCCTGACAGCCCTATAACTGTATTTTCACAAACAACGGTCGTATCAGCCCCGGCATCTACCACAGGAACTAACGTGTCAATTTCCACCAAAACAAATGTGGCAGATGAGCAACCCGTCAGGGTATCGGTAATCGTCAAGGTGTAAGTGCCTGCACTGTCAACTTCAACCACCAACGAATCGGTCGTGGTTGAAAAATGACCGCCATTTTCAGCTAACCATTCGAAGTTTATACTATTGGGTTGCGACCCCGTTCCATTTAGGGTAACTGTTGATTGCAGGCAATTGATATTGCCGGTGCTTAATAATGAAACAACAGGATTTAGTGGTTGCAGCATAAAGGAAGAAACCGCTTGGCATCCATTGGCATCAGTAACTGTAATTTCATACAAACCTGAAACGAGCGAATCGATCAGCGACAATGTATCTCCGGTGCTCCATAGGTAGCTATAGTCGGGAACTCCACCTGAAGCAATGGCGGTCAATTCACCCAAACCACCAATACAATCTGGATAAATGACATCCGAAAACCCGATTGCGATTTCACTCGGTTCGCCGATGAAAATGCTGTCCAGCACAACTTGCGAACCCGTCGTATCGCTCACAGTGACGCCGTAGAAACCAGTCGGTAACCCTTCAATATTTTGCAGCGAGTCCCCATTGCTCCAAGAAAAAGTAACGGGAAGGGCCGCTTGAACGGTTAGGAAAATTTTGCCCGCACTTTCACCAAAGCATTGGTTGTGGACGAGGCTGTCTGCACTCACGCTAATGGTGTCTGCCAAATTTGCGAACCGATGGTTGGCTTGCAGCGACCATTGTACGAGTACAGTGAGAAAAATGAGTAGAAAGAATCTTTTCATAATTTGTAATGGGTAATTGATTGATGGGAAAAAGAATTGACTTTTTTTAAAAGCACCATTCTTTGTCAAAATTTAAATATTGGATTAAATGGTTAAAGCTGTTTGACGCATTGGTCAGACAGCAATAGTTACAGGTTTGCAATCTTGATTTTGTTGGCAAAGGAGGCTTCCATATTTTTTGGAAGCCAATTCTAAGGTGAGAATTGGAAGCAAAAGCCTTGATTGGCTGATGTATGAAATTTTTCTGTGCATGGGAAATAAATGCCATTAATAGCCTGTAGTCGGTCGAGTAAAAATTGAGTCATTGGTTTTTCCCAACACCTTCATTAAAAATAAATTTAAAAAAGGCACCAGGAAAAACCTTTAACTCCTTCGGAATTGGGATGTTCAAGGTTGAAGCTTGAAGCAAAATAAAAGGCAAAACATCCTGTAGACCTTTGCTGTGTTTTTTTGTCGACAAACTTCAACGGCTAATCTAAACCAGATAAGCCATTTTCGATTTCACGGGGGTAAATTATCTTTCGCTGCACAAAGATGTAGTGGCGCCATTTAAAGTCTCATTAAAGACAGATTAAAAAATGATTAAAATGTGAAATGTATTAAGACTGAGCCGCTACCAACAAGCGCACCGTGAAGTGGCTACCTTTTCCCAGTGTGGATTTGACCAGCAATTCGCCATTGTGCACTTCGATGATTTTCTTACAAAGAGAGAGGCCGATGCCATGGCCTTTGACCAAGCTTTTTACATTTTCCCCTCTGTGAAATGGGGAAAAGATTTGGCTCAGTTCGTCCATTGGAATCCCAAAACCGTTGTCCCGAAAGTGGATTTCAATAAACTCGTTCTCGACAGCGAGGGACATAAATACGGTATGGTCAGGTGAAAATTTGCAAGCATTGTCCATCAGGTTGGTCAGGGCCATAATCAAAAACTGTTCATTGCCTTTTACGGTTAATGCGGCCTCATCCTCTGGCAACGAATCGTAGGCGAATTGGAAATGGTAGGCAGGTTTGCGGCGGGCCAAATCTTCTTGTGCCGTGAAGAGGACTTCGTCCAAACGTACTTCTGAAAACAACAAATCTTGGTTGGCTACCCCTGATTGGGCAAGGTGCAATAACCCAGTTGTCAGCTCGGTGAATGATTTCGTGTCTTCGTAGAGTGATTGCAACACTTTTTGGTATTCCTCCGGGTGCCTAACTTTTTCCAAGGTGACTTGTAATTGGCTCTGCATGGCAGCCAACGGGGTGCGCAGTTCATGGGAGGCATTGGAAACAAAACTGCGTTGCACTTCAAAGGCCATTTCGATGCGGTGTAGCATCCGGTTGAAATTCATGGCCAGCAGGGCGATCTCGTCCCGCCTATTTCCCTCGTCTATTCGCTGCGCCAAATTGCCCGCTGTAATGCTGGAAACTTGGGCATTCATATTAGCGAGCGGCGACAACATTGTTTTGGCAAACCAACGCCCCGCCAAAACAATCAGTAAAATGCCAATTGGCAAACTCGTAAGGAGAATGGTGCTTAAGTTTCGCAGTTTATTCCGACCATATAAATCGTAAGCCGATGCAATGGAAATAACCTCCTCGCCGTCTTGCTGATATAAAACCCCGACGACTTCCCTCGTCCCCAGATTAAATCGGTAGAGTTTATTTTTTTTGACCTCCATCAATAAATTTTGGTCAAAAATTTCTTTCGGTGATTCTTGGCTGCTGTAAATAAGGCTGTCGTTTCCATCGAAAACCAAAATTTCCTCTTGGGGTAGGGCAGGCACCGAATTTTGATCGATTATGCGCAGCAGATTTTTGTCTACTTCAATAACACTGACCAAAAGTCGGGCAGAAGTGACGGCCCGGTTTTCCAAACGGTCCAGGAATTCCTCGCTCCGGTAGGTAGCCGAAAAAATGTAAATAAGAATAGAAAACAGGATGAGGATGGAGGCGACAATGGTGGTGAACCAGAGGGTGAGTTTGGTTAGAATATTCATAATGAAAGGGCTTCATTTCAGAAAATACCCCATCCCTGGTTTGGTCTGGATAAGTTTCCGCTCATAATTCTTATCAATTTTTTTCCTTAAAAAATTGATATAAACATCGACGACATTGGTTCCAGTATCAAAATTCAAATCCCAAACATGTTCGCTAATGTCAGCCCGACTGGAAACCCTGCCTTTCCGTTTGATCAAAAATTCAAGCAAGGCAAACTCTTTTGCGGTCAAAGAAATGTTTTGACCTTGGCGGGTAACCGTTTTTTCGGCGAGATTCATTTCCAAGTCTTCCACCACCAAAATTACTTCCTCAGTTGGTTCGGCACCTTGTTTTTTTCTTTTTAGTAAAACTTTGATCCGCGCCAGCAACTCTCTGAAATCGAAAGGTTTGATGAGGTAATCATCTGCCCCTACATCAAAGCCGCTTATTTTGTTTTCGATGGATTGCATGGCTGTGAGTAGGATGATGGGCACTGATTCGTCGTTTGCCCGGATAGCCTTGCAAACATCATAGCCTGACAAATGGGGTAGGTTAATATCCAAAAGGATCAGGTCATATTTTTTGGAAACGCCTAAAAATTTACCGACTGCCCCGTCTGGGGCAATTTCCACTTCAAACCCGTTTTCTTCCAAGCCTTGTTTCACCGATGCGGCAACTTTGGGTTCGTCCTCTGCGAATAAAATGGTGGGCGGTTTCATATATTAATTTTGCCGCAATATTATAAATATGTGCAGGTATAAAAGAGGGGGAAGGCTGAAATAAAGTTGAAATATGATTGAAATAAAGTTGAAATATGATTGAAATAAAGTTGAAATATGATTGAAATAAAGTTGAAATATGATTGAAATATAGTTGAAATATGATTGAAATATAGTTGAAATATTTGGTCTATACGTATACAACGGTCAGTGCGTAAAATTCAATGCTGAGAAATTTTGCTTAGGAACGTCTGCAAGGTTTCAAACCTTGCAGACCTTAGTCTATACCATAATAATTAAAGCTTGATAATGGCCATTAGTACAGACTCTTTTTACCCTTTATTCCTTGCCCTTAGCGCCGTAACAATGGTTGGGATGATGGTAATGACGACCAGGAAAATATAAATAAAAGATAGGTTTTGTTGCACCCACGGAAGTTGTCCAAAGAAATAACCGAGTAGGCCAAAAAGCAGCACCCAAGCAATACCGCCCCATAAAGTATAGGCCATAAATTTGGGTTGGTCCATTTTTGACATCCCAGCAACAAACGGTACAAATGTTCTGAAAACGGGTACGAAGCGACTTAAAATGACCGCTTTTTGCCCATGCTTTTCAAAAAATTCATGGGTTTGATCCAAGTGTTCCTGCTTGATGATTTTTCCTTTTCCGCCTTTCAAAATACTATCGCCGAAATATTTCCCAATATGGTAGTTGGTAGCATTTCCCAAAAAAGCAGCGACACTCATGATGGTCATCGCCAACCAGATATTCAGGTCGGTCGATTCTGCCACCACACCCACCGCCAGAATGAATCCATCCCCCGGAAGAAAGGGGAAAATCACAAACCCAGTTTCAGAAAAAATGATGACGAATACCAGCACATAAACCCATGTGCCGTAAAGATTCACGAAGTCTTTGAGGTGTTCGGTACTATTGAAAATAAAATCGAGGAAAGTTTCTAACATGTTGGTGGTAAGCAATTGACCGTTAGCGTTTTGCAAACAGGCTTTTGCATTTATTGTTTAACCCAGTTTTCAAATTGCTCCAAATCAAAACAAGTAAGGCACTTGTCCGCGGACAATCCGCCTTTTCTGGCAGAAAACACTCCAAACCTGATATCGTTGATACCTCCGGTACTGTGTGCATCTGGATTGATCGAAATCAGGACACCTTTTTCCAGTGCATAAGGAATCCAAGTCCAGTCCAAATCCAACCGATACGGGTTGGCGTTCAGCTCGATGGCCACCTTGTGCTCGGCACAAGCATCGATTATTTTTTGGTGGTCGAGCGGATAGCCTAGCCTCGACAAAAGCAACCTGCCTGTCGGGTGGCCAAGGATTCTGGTGTGTGGGTTTTCGATGGCTTGCAAAATGCGTGCGGTTGCTTTTTCCTCGTCCATTTTTAAATTGGAATGGACAGAAGCAATGACCAAATCAAAATGGCCCAAAGTAGCGTCGTCATAGTCCAACCGCCCATCGGCCAAGATGTCGCACTCGATGCTTTTAAAAATTTTGAAAGGGGCCAATTCTTGGTTGAGCGAATCAATTTCAGCCCATTGTTCTTCGAGCCGGTCTTCATTCAAACCATTGGCATAAAATGCCGCTTTGGAGTGGTCGGAAATAGCCAAATATTGATAGCCCAATTGCTTCGAGTGCTCGGCCATTTCCCGCAGGGTATTCAGCCCGTCGCTGTAAGTTGAGTGCGAGTGCACTACGCCTTTTATGTCATTGACCTCGACTAATTTGGGCAGTGCGTTATTCGAAGCCAAATCCAAGGCCCATTCTTGTTCCCGTAATTCAGGCTCGATGAAAGGGATATTGGCTTTAGCAAAAATTTGCGACTCGTCGCTAAATCCTTTAAAATCAGTGCCTTCCGTCTTTTTCAAAAAGGCTTGCAAAAATGCCTCACCTGCTGAATACCGGAATAACTTACTGCCGAATTCCTCTTTTTGGCAGAGGTAGATGACGACTGAGGTTTCATGTTCCGTTTTAGCAAAATAGGTATGATCATTTTGCTTTTGTAAAATGAGCTGCGATTCATCAAAAAGTGATTCGATGCCCTCATTGTAACCAACCACCACTTCAATTTTTTCAACAATATTGCTTTTACGCCGCAAGGCGCCCGCTGGACTAACCAAGGCTTCGGGCAATATTTTTTTGATAAAATCTAAGATTGCGTTTGCCTCTTGTTCGACATCGGCGTACCTGTATTTCCCAGCGGATTTTTGGAAATATTCCAGTTTCTGGCGGAGGTCTTCCTGTGTTTTTTGGCCAAATCCTTTTAGTTCGACCAATCGGTTTTCATTGCAGGCATAGAGCAGTTCGCCAATCGTTTCCACGCCTAATTCTTTCCAAACGGCCTTTATTTTTTTTGGCCCAAAACCTTTCACCCGCAGCATGTCCTGAATGCCGGGAGGCGTTTTATCCAAATACTTTTGTAGTGCTTGCATACTGCCCGTTTCCACTAACTCCCTTGTTTTCTCGGAAATAGCTTTCCCGATGCCCTTGATGGCAGCCAATTCATCCAGAGAAAGATCAGCCAAAGGGGTGGGAAATTTCCGTAGGGTGATGTAAGCGCTGGAATAGGAACGGATCTTAAAAGGGTTTTCACCGTGCAGCTCCATGATGTTGCCAAGGAATTGAAAAGTGTTGGCGATTTCTTTATTGGTCATAGTTCAATTTGAAGTAGCAGTTTTTCGAATCGGGCAAAAGTCGGAATTAATTGGAAAATAAACTGAGCTTGTTCCCATTTCCAAAGTAGCCAAAACAGAACATCGTTTTATCGTGTTTTTCTGCCTGTATGATCTATTTTTGCGACCCTGATACCGACACCCAATGAAGTTGCGAATCTTACTCCTCATGATGAACATTTACCTTTCGCTGGCCATTTTTGCCCAAGCAGATAGTAAGGGCACCATCTATATTATTCCCGAAGAATACAGTTCCATCCACCACGAAGGCGAAAAAGCACTACTGAAAAAGGACTATGGAGAAGCCGTCAGGCTTTTCAAAAGGGTTTTGAAAAAGTACCCTGATTTCCCACCTGCACTGCGTAGCATGGGAGCCTGCTATGAATTGATGGGCGATTTTGATAAGGCATTGCTCAACTATGAAGCAGCCCTTGCCAGCAACCCTTATTTTTCCCGGGCCATGTATTATGAGATTGGAAACCTGTTTTATAAAACAGGTAATTATAAGATGGCGCTGCAATCTTTTGAGCAATTCGATTCGCTACTGCAATTGGATTCCAAGCAGTTTACCTACAATGGTTTTTACGAGCAAAATATTGAGAAAGACTATTTCGGAAAATTGGAAGCAAGCCGACGTGCCTGTCACATCGCTATGGACAGCGTCCAATTTTGGAACATAAAGGAGGTCAAAAACCTGCCGGGTGATGTGAACACAAAGGCCGATGAATATTTCCCATTCCTCACCAACGACGGACAAACACTTTTTTACACTTCCCGCAAAGGGGAATCATTTGATGAGAATTTGTTTGTCAGTCAAAATGACGGTAAAGATTGGAGGTCAGGGGAAATGGTGCGGGTTTTAACACCAAAAACAATGAGGGGATGGCGACCCTGGTGCGGGATGGACGAAATGTTTTTTTTACTGTTTGTGAGAGGGAGTCTGTTTTGGGACATGTGATATTTGGAAAGCAAGACTGGATGGACAGGAAATTTCAGATATCCAACCTTCAATCGGCCAGTCCAATTCAGATGCTTGGGAATCGCAAGCAAGCATCAGTTGTGATGGCAGCACCCTCTTTATTTTGCCAGCAACCGGGAAGGTGGGCAGGGCGACAGACATTTGGAAAAGCAACCGTTTGTCCAATGATAAATGGAGCGAACCGATTAACCTTTGGCGACCAAATAAATACGCCGGGTGATGAAGAAGCGCCCTTTGTCACCAACGATGGACAAACTCTTTTTTCTCTTCAACGGGCCACATCGGGTTTGGCGAGCAAGATATTTTCATGTCAAGGTTACTTGGGAGGATATTTGGAGTGAGCCAGTTAATTTGGGCATGCCCTCAACTCCAGCCTATCGGGAGCTTGGTTTTTTTCTGAGCGGTGATAGTAAAACGGGTTATTTTGCCAGTGACCGGAAGGAGGCGCTGGAGGTATGGACATTTATTATTTTCAAGTTCCTGACACCTTGCAAAGCGATCCGGTGACTTTTGTAGAAGGGCAAGTGAGGGACTTGATCACTCATCTCCTGTGCAGGCTACCGTTTCCATTTTAGGTAGGGAAACAATCTTGACGGATGAGGAAGGTCGATTCTTTTTGTGTGTGGATGCCAATGAAGAATTGGAAACCGAAATAAAGCATAAAGATTATCATCCTTATAGTAGAATTTTCCCTGTTCCAGAATGGGACAATGCCACTTTTTTCGAATTGAAAATTTTCTTAGATCCGCTCTTCAAGTTGCCTGTTTATTCAGAAATAATAGAGCCTGATTCCCCAACTTTTATTAGTCGGCTAAAACCAAAATCGGGGAAAAAAGACCAATTCGTCCTATACTTCGATTTTGATAAAACAGACCCCAAAACGGAAT
Organism: Saprospiraceae bacterium; assembly: GCA_041392505.1. GTDB lineage: Bacteria > Bacteroidota > Bacteroidia > Chitinophagales > Saprospiraceae > UBA6168. Next base: position 31,276 of record JAWKLX010000054.1, read on the forward strand.
CACTGGAAAATTTTAATCAGTTTATTACCGCACACTTTGCAGAAAGGGAGCCGGCGTTCATTGAGATTATCGGCTTTTCCGACCAACAGGGCGGCGACGCCTACAATGTAGAATTGTCCGAAAAAAGGGCCGAAGCAGTTGGCGTTTACCTCAAGCAAAAAGGAATTATGGTCGATGATATAAGATTGGAAGGCAAGGGTAAAAACCAAAGCGATGAGGCTAATTGGAAAAATAGAAAAGTAGAAGTGATTGTTTATTTGTCTGAATAACAAGGGTTTGGATTTACTGGTGTTCAGCGCTGGTAAGAGGTTATTTGATGGGGCTGTTGATCTCATGTGTTGCCGTCTGGTATTTTTATTGCAATGCATTTTACAATTGCAATATTTCACTCAGCACACACCCGAATCATGGTCAGACACTTACTTTTCGTTCCATTCATGCTATTTTTTTCTTTAGCACTTTTCGCCCAGCCAGAAAAAAAAGAAAATCTCCACATCATTCCTAAGGAATACAGTACCATCCATCATCAAGGCGAGCAAGCATTGTTGCTGAAAAAATATGGGGAGGCGCTGCGCCTGTTTAAAAGGGTTTTGAAAAAATACCCCAATTTCCCGCCTGCTTTGCGAAGCGTGGGCGTTTGCCACGAAATGATGGGGGACTTCGAATCTGCCGCTTTATTTTATGAAATGGCCATAGAGTCCAACCCCAACTTTTCGAGGGCCATGTATTATGAAATCGGCAACATCCATTACAAATGTGGGAAGTACGATTTGGCTTTGCAGTGCTTTGAAAAGTTTGACTCGTTGCTGCAGCAAGACCCCATTCAATTCACTTATAATGGAGAGGCGGAGCGAACGGTAGAACAAAGTTATTTTGAAAAATTGGAGGCCAGCCGACGGGCTTGCCACATCGCATTGGATAGCGCCCAATTTTGGAATATTTCAGGTGTTAAAAATTTGGGTGCTGGCATAAATACCAAATCAGATGAATATTTCCCTTTCCTAACAAATGATGGACGCACCCTTTTTTACACTTCCCGGAAAGATGAATTTGCTGATGAAAATTTATTGGTAAGCAGCAATGAAAACAATGGCTGGAAAAGCGGTTCGAAAGTGAAAGGTTTTAACACCCAACACAATGAAGGCATGGCCGCCATCGTCCGTGATGGGCGGCAAATTTATTTCACTGCTTGCGAGCGGGAATCAGTTTTGGGCACTTGCGACATTTGGAAAGCCAAAGTAAAAGGGCAAGATATCCAAGAATTGGAGCCGATAACTGGGCTGGCAAACTCGGAGGCTTGGGAATCGCAGGCCAGCATCAGTTGCGATGGGAGCGTCCTGTATTTTGCCAGCAATAGGGAGGGTGGAAAAGGTGGGACAGATATTTGGAAATCTGAAAGGAAGTCTGACGGTTCGTGGAAGGAGCCTGAAAATTTGGGCGATCATATCAACACCCCTGGAGATGAGGAAGCGCCTTTTATCACGAACGATGGTAAAACGCTTTATTTCTCCTCCACGGGACATGTTGGATTAGGTGAGCAGGATGTGTTTATGTCCCGTTTGAGTGGGGAAAATTTTTGGAGCCTACCTGTTAATTTGGGTGCTCCCGTTAATTCTTCATCCCGGGAATTGGGTTTCTTCTTGAGTGCTGATGGAAAAACAGGTTACTTTGCCAGCGATCGGATCGGCGGGGAGGGAGGCATGGATATTTATTATTTTGAATTGCCTGCCGTGCTTCATAGTGATCCAATAACCTATGTAGAAGGTCTTGTCAAGGATTCGATTACCCAACTCCCCATCCCTGCTACAGTAATTGTCCAAGGTCGAGAACCATTGCTAACGGATGAAGAAGGCCGGTTTTTCCTTTGCGAACCAGCGGGCAACTTATTGGATGTGACTATTTTACACAAAGACTACCATGCCTATCATCGGACTTTTGCAGTTGACAAATGGGACAATTCCACTTTTTTTACATTGGATATTTATTTAGATCCATTGTTTAAGCTACCTAAATATGCAGATTTAATTAATCCTGAAGCTACGTTGGTCGCTCACAAACCAACGAGAGGAAAAGAATTAAAACATAATTTATTATTCGACTTTGATAAAGCAGATTTAAAATCGGAAGCCATCCAGGAATTAGATGTTTTTCTAAAAGAAGTATTTAAAGAACAAAAAGTAAAAAGCGTCGAAGTGATTGGTTTTGCTGACCAATTGGGCGATGATAATTATAATTATTTATTGTCGGAAAAACGGGCACAAATAGTAGGTGATTATCTAAAATCCAAAGGCATCCACGTAGATAAAGTTTTCATTGAAGGGAAAGGCGAAACGATCAATGACCAGCCGAATTGGAAAAATAGGCGGGTAGAAGTAGTCGTCCGTTTATCTCAATGAAGACAGTATTAAATAAACCTTGCATGGGGATTTTCGTTTTAATTGCATATTTTCAAATTTGCTCAAATAAAAATTATAAAAATGAAAAATTTCCTTTTGCTTTTTTCCTACTTCTTTTTGCTTCCTGCAACCAAGCCCAAAATGCCCATGGGGATGCAAAAAGTGCCGAACCGACTATTACAACTCTTTCGGGCGAAACCATTGCCAAAGTGAATAAAACAGATGAGGAATGGAAAGCTGAATTGAGTGAAATGGAATATTACGTGCTGCGGGAAGCTGGCACAGAACGGGCTTTCACCGGTGAATATTGGGACAATAAAAAACAGGGAAAATATCTCTGCCGTGCCTGCGGATTTGAATTGTTTGATTCAGCTACTAAATTCAAAAGCGGCACCGGTTGGCCAAGCTTTTACCAACCTATCAATGATTATTGCATTGACGAACACAAAGACACCAAATTCGGAATGGTGAGAACGGAAGTGGTTTGCGCCCGTTGCGGTGGACATTTAGGCCATGTATTCAATGATGGGCCTAAACCAACCGGGCTGCGTTACTGCATCAATTCCGTTTCTTTGAAATTTGTTGAGTAAGAATTATTTCCCGCAGAGTTTCGCTGTGTTTAACGCTGAGTCTCGCAGAGTTATAAACGCAAACTCTGCGAAACCCTGCGTTAAACTTTGCGGACTCTGCGGGAAAATTATTTCAAAGCAGTCTTATAAACCTCCAGACATCTTTCCCTCGCCATTTTATGTTCCACAATTGGTTTTGGATAATTATTGGTTCCATATTCTGGTATCCATTTTTTTACGTATTTTAATTCCTTGTCAAATTTTTCCAATTGGGATGTAGGATTAAATATTCTAAAATAAGGCGCCGCATCCGTGCCACAACCAGCGGCCCATTGCCATCCGCCACTATTACTCGCCAAATCAAAGTCCAATAATTTTTCTGCGAAATAGGCCTCTCCCCATTGCCAATTAATTAATAAATGTTTGGTCAAAAAACTGGCCACCACCATACGTACCCGATTGTGCATATATCCGGTATTATTTAATTCCCTCATTCCCGCATCCACTAATGGGTAACCCGTTTTTCCTTCACACCAGGCTTTGAATTCTTTTTCATTATTCCGCCATTCTATATTTTTATATTGTGGCCTAAATGGGCCGGTTGCCACGTGCGGAAAATTGGATAAAATCATAGCATAAAAATCCCTCCAGATTAATTCATTGAGAAATACTTCACTCAATCCCAACGCTTTTCGGGCCTTCTCCCGGATACTGATGGTGCCAAAACGGAAATGTATTCCTAATCTGGAAGTCCCTTTAATTGCTGGGTAATCCCGGGTTTTTCCATAATTTTTTATCAAACCTTGAGTGACGGTTTTGTCAGGAATTCCCAAGTCGGTTTTTTCAAAACCCATGTTATTTAAGGAGGGGATTTCTTTTTGCTTTATTTTTAGGAAATTATCAAAATAATTTTCAGTAGGGTAGGCTTTTAAATAAAAAGAAATATTGTTGCCGTCCTTATCTTGTACGATTTTACTATTTAATCTATCCTTCCATTTTCTGCTATATGGCGTGAAGACCGTGTAAGGGGTTCTGTCGTCTTTTACCACTTCTTTATTTTCAAAAATGACATGGTCTTTAAAAGTATGAAAACCAATATTTTCTGCTTCTACTATTTTTTTTATTTCCTGATCACGCTCAAATGCATAAGGTTCATAATCGTGGTTGGTGAATACATTTTCAATGCTATATTCTTTTAATAATGATTCCCATATTTCTTGTGGGAAACCATATTTTACAATTAATGCACTTCCTAATTCAATTAATTCTTCAGACAATCTTTTTATTTCATTAAAAATAAAATGAACCCTTGCGTCTTTTTTATCAGACAATTTATCAAGGATATTTTTATCGAAAATAAATAATGGAAGGACTGGCTGCCCGCTTTTTAATGCATGGTACAATCCTGCATTGTCGTGCAAACGGAGGTCCCGACGGAACCAGAAGATATTGATTTTTGACATGTAAATGAAAACTTTTGCGGGGTAAACAGACGAAAGTTGGACTGGTTCATTTTAAACTACAACATCTTCCTCGTCGATCACTTTGCCAGCATGACAACGAATGATCCGGGCCGGGAAGTTTTCTAAAATGCGGTAATCATGGGTAGCAAAAAGGACGGCGGTATCGTTTTCATTGGCCAATTTTCGGAGCAGCAATAAAATATCGTCGGAGGTTTCTGGATCAAGGTTGCCGGTAGGTTCGTCGGCAATGATTATTTGTGGATGGTTGAGCAAGGCACGTGCAATCACGACTCGTTGTTGTTCACCGCCGGAAATATTATGAGGCATTGTTTTATTTTTCCCTTTCAAATCCACCTTTTCTAATAGTTCATCAATACGGCTTAACATTTTTTTCTTGTCGGTCCAGCCCATGGCCTGCATGGCAAACAACAAGTTTTGCTCGATAGAGCGATCATCCAACAAATTAAAATCCTGAAATATGATTCCCAGTTTCCGTCGGAGCAAGGGGATGGTTTTGCGGTTTAGGTTTTTCAAAACATGTCCGGCCACCGTACCACTACCAACCGTAAGAGGAAGTGCAGCGTAAAGCGTCTTTAATAAACTCGATTTTCCACTTCCAGTTTTTCCAATTAAATAAACAAATTCACCTTTTGAAATGGTCAAATTTACTTTTTCCAAAACGAGGTTTTTGTTTTGAAAAATACTGGCATCCGTTAAGTTTACGACAATGTGTTCATTCATCATTGGTCAATTTTCGTTCGTCATTAAAGAACCGTTCGCAATAATAAATTTTTTGTATTCGCTTCCAAAATGTTTGGCCAATTCTTCACTTCTTTCTGGGTGGGTATCCGTTATAAAAACTTGCCCAAAATCATTCTTGATTAACAATTCTAACAGGTGCTTAACCCGTTGGTCATCTAATTTATCAAATAAATCGTCGAGCAATAAAATGGGGTTTTTATGCTTCGCTTTTTTCAAGCAATCATATTGGGCGAGTTTGAGGGAAAGCACGAATGATTTGAGCTGGCCCTGTGATGCAAAAGATTTCAGTGGGCGGTCATTCATTTTAAATTGTAAGTCATCTTTATGAACGCCTACTGTTGTGCGCTGGAGCACTCGGTCTTTTTCAACAGCCTCTTTTAATTTTTCAGATAATTCGTTATCAAGGAGTTGCGAGCGGTAGATGCAGCTGACCTGTTCGTTTCCATTGCAAATTATTTGGTAGTATTGATTGAATACAGGTTCAAATGATTCAATGAACATTTTTCTTTTATCGAAAATATACTGGGCTGGTTCCAACATTTGTTGGTCATATACTTCTAAAAGGGCAGCATCAAAAAAACGCTGCTCAGCAAATTGTTTTAATAGCGCATTTCGCTTTTGCAGAAGTTTGTTGTACTGCACCAAAAAATGCAGGTAAGTTGCGTCAATTTGACAGAGTGTATTATCTAAAAAGCGTCGCCTTTCCTCGCTGCCCTCTAATGCGAGGGAGGTGTCATCCGGAGCTTTAAACACAACTGGCAAGAGCCCGACATGATCGGCCAACTTTTCATAACTGGTTTTATTTCTTTCAAAAGTTTTTTGTTTGCCGGGCATTACTTTGGCGACTATTTTTTCCTTTTTGTCATTCAAAATAAAGTCGCCTTCCAACCTGAAAAAATCCTCTCCTTGTCGCACCACATTTCTATCGGTCCCAGTAAACTGGCTTTTGCCCATGCAGAGGTAATAAATGGCATCGAGCAAATTGGTTTTTCCCATACCGTTGAGACCCGCAACGAGGTTGAGTCGAGGAGAAAATTTCAAAGTTTGAAATTCATAATTCCTGAAATTGGTGAGTTTGAGCTGCTCCAGATGCATGGCGCAAAGTTAGCGCTATAACATGGTTGGATGGTTGGAAGGTTGGATGGTTTTTTCGTTTTCGTTTATTTCAAAAAAAAACAAAAAAAAAGGCAGCGACCAACGGCCACTGCCCAAAAACAACTTCTATTGAGATAAAGGCTTTCCAAATTGAGCGGATCTTATCGCTGCACTACATTTCCATCTTCCACGATCCTTGAAGTTCCGTTTTTCAATGGGAGCAAGAACCCTTTTCCTGCGTAATACAAACGGACTTCGTAATTTTTACTTGTTTTCTTTTGACTGTTAAAATAAGCTATTTCCAGTGGCTTGCCCTCGTAAGTAAATTTGTAACCCGTTGCACCGAGGTTGCTGTCTGGAAATTCAGGGTTGCTTTCGTTGAATGGGACGACCCGTTGGTTGTCCGTATCAAATATTTGAAGAATAAATTCTTCATCGAAAATGGCGTCCGGTTTTGGGTTAGTGAGGTCAAAATTGATCACTGTATAACGCCAACCTTCATTTTTGATTTTGTCCAAGTCTTTCCCATCTTTTTCATCTCTGATGCTAATGGACTTAAAATCAATGTTGGTAGCGACAACTATTTCACGCATTCTCATTTGTTTGCGAGAGGCAATGATCTCCTCTTTTTCGTCTTCAATGCTTGCGTTGATCGATGGAGTAGGGGCGGCATAAGCTGGTTCAACGGTTTCTTTTACTGGGGATTCGTTTAGTTGTTTCATGGTCGCCTTTTCTTCTTTGACCACCGCTTCCAACTTTTTTAACTCCTTATTTTGCTGGATAACTATGGCATTATTTGCCTCGAGCCTCTGTTTTTCTTGCATCCGCTCTTTATCCAACATTTCCATTTGTTTCAATAATTCATCCCGTTCTGCTACGAGATTTTTTATCTTTTGTTGGTCGCTTTTCTTAGTAACCTCCAACGAACCGACTTGTTGCGTTAGTTCGTTAACCTTATTACTCATTTGCTGCACTTTTTGGTCCAGCGACTTTATTTTTCCTTTTAAGACATTGGTTTCTTCAACCAACTCATCAATTCTTAAATTTAGTACAACGATGCTATCGTCTTTTATTTTGATAGCTTCTCCTAACTGTTGGATCGTCAACGACTGTTCGTTGATGTGTTTTTTATTGGTTTGATTTTCTTTGGATAATAAGTTGTAATTGATTTTCAACTTGCCGTAAGCGTCAGTTTGCAACAAAAATCCAGTCGATGCAGTGAATGCTAAGGCAGTAGTTGCTATTAGGATGAGCTTCCGATTGAGGTTGTTCATGAAAGTACGGTTTTGGGTGGCAGGCCGGAGGAAAAGCCTTTTTTCATCTCAGTGAGCTGCCACTGTTAAACATGTTCAGGGAATTTCTATTAGTGCAGCTCAGTTGTTCGTTTTCGTGGTTGTAATACTTAATTTGATTTCTTTTTGTTTCAGTACCTTGGGTATAATTTTAAAAAAAATAATATTCGTAAGGAACTGATTAATAGAATCAAAAACATATTACGTTTTTTCAAACATTATTCCAATTTTTAATTTTTGCATTTCTTTTACAGGAAATTATCGGAGAATTATAATATAAATTATTGATTATTAAAACCTTATATCGATTATTGTATTCTATTATATTATTTCCAAAACGGTGCTGGGATTGACCTCCCGAGTTTGGGGCATCGATTTTGGAAAATCATTTTTAGGAAAAATCTTTGAGGCTGATCCATATTTACGCACCAATCAGAGTACTTTTGGCCGCCAAATAATTTTACCAAAACCAATCAACCCCGGCACCAACGATAAAACCTTTACTTTAAACACTTTTCAATCAAGCTAATGCCTATCCTAATCTTTTTTGTCTGTCACTGGTTTTTGTCCCTTTTCTTTCAAACATTCTTTCATCATCGGTATGCCTCCCATAAAATGTTTACCATGAATAAATTGTGGGAAAGGTGTTTTCATTTCATGACTTACGTTTCACAAGGGTCTTCCTATTTGACTCCAAGTGCCTACGCCATTATGCACCGGATGCACCATGCTTACTCAGATACCGAGCAAGACCCACACTCGCCACATTTTTTTAAGGATGTGATGGGAATGATGATGCATACCCGTGAAATTTTTCACGGCTTAGTCAATAAAACCATAAAAGTTTCTCCCAAATTTTTGGGCAACTACCCAGAGTGGCCAAGGCTCGACAAATTTGGTTACGGCAATTTTTCCAGGCTCCTTTGGGTGCTGGGATACGTTTTATTCTATGTCTATTTTGCTACATCTTGGTGGATGTATCTTTTACTGCCCATACATTTTTTGATGGGGCCTATCCATGGGGCAGTTGTGAATTGGTGTGGGCATAAATATGGATACCAAAATTACAGCAACGGAGACGACTCCAAAAACTCTGTTCCTTTCGATTTTTTGATGTTGGGCGAGTTGTTTCAAAATAACCACCACAAACATCCCAACAGCCCAAATTTTGCTAAGAAGTGGTTTGAGTTTGATCCAGTTTACCCAATTCTTAGAATCATGCATGCATTGAATATCATCAAATTAAGAAGGGTCGCTGGCTAAACTTTTTAAATAGAATTGGGTTAGGCTGATTCGGTGTAAATAGTAATAATCAACAAGCAAAAAACCATAGATTCTCTCTACAGAAAATCTTTTACTTTGCGCACTGCACTTTTAAAAACCAAATAGAAGATGTGGATTGTATTCGAATCAAGGGATGGGTCTTCAACATTGTTATCAGAAAAATTTGGCGTTACCTATCATTCCAAATATGGCGCTTTGCAAGAAAGCTCTCATGTCTTTATTAAAGAGGGGCTCTTCTATAAATGCATCGCAAAAAAGGAACTGAAGATTCTTGAAATGGGATTTGGTACGGGGCTAAATGCTTTGTTGACGCAACAAAAAGCAGCCGCTTTGGGGCTAAAGATTGAATATACAGCGATAGAACGTTTCCCAATTGATTTTGAGATTTTGGCGAAATTAAATTACTGCGAAAAATTAGGGATGACCAATGGCCAATGTCTGTTTGACCAGTTACACAATAGTCTTTGGGAAGAAACAGTGAAACTATCTGATCATTTCTCGATCAATAAAAGGAATCAAGCTTTTGAAGAAACCACCTTTGATTCAGTGTTTGACATTATTTATTACGATGCATTTGCGCCCAATGTCCAGCCTGAATTGTGGGAAGCGCCGATCTTGCAAAAAATGTACGACGCCTTGATCCAAGGTGGCATCCTTGTTACCTATTGCGCTAAAGGTGATTTTAAAAGGGCATTAAAATCCATTGGTTTTGATGTAAAAACCTTAAAAGGGCCACCAGGCAAACGGGAAATGGTGCGGGCCAGCAAAACCTGAGAGTATGGATAAATCAATGCAATTAAAATTTGCGGCTATTGAAACAAGCCTGGATCACTTATTGGCAGACCTTTCCAAACTTCCAGCTGAGGTTTTACAGAAAAAACCAAAACCAAATGCTTGGTCAGTGCTGGACATCCTTCAACATTTAATGATCGCCGAGCGAGGCTCATTTGCCTATGTTAAAAAGAAAACCAGCTATCCGGAATCCTTGGAAGAAGCTGGGATTGCTGATCATTATCGAAAGTTTCGCTTATACATTTTTTTGCGGCTGCCTATCAAAGTGAATGCTCCAGCGGTGGTGAACGAAACTCAGTTCGATCAAAATATTTCTTTTGAAAAATTGGTTGCTGATTGGAGGGCGATTCGAAACGAGCTGAAAGATTTTCTCAATCTTGCACCAGCAGAATGGAATTCTAAACTTACATACCGTCATGGTTTTGCTGGCCGGATGACCTTCGATGGAATGTTGATGTTTTTTAGGGATCACCTCCAGCGACATAAAAAGCAGATAGATCAAACGCTTGCAATAGTGGGTAGGAATTAGAGTTACTGCTTTATATGATAATATGCAAAGAGTTTAATGAATCTTACTTTTGCACCCATCAACATTCAACTAATTAAACAAACATGAAAAAAATCCTAACCTTTTTAGTTTTTGCTTGCAGCATCCTTGCCTGTAAAAACGAATCCACTGAAACACCTACGAACGAAATGGACTATCCTAAGATAAAAGTTACCTATCCAGAAACGGCAACTGGCGACGTGAAAGATAATTATTTTGGACAGGAGGTTGCCGATCCGTACCGCTGGTTGGAAGACGATAATTCGGAGGAAACCAAAGCATGGGTCAAGGAGGAAAACGCCGTTACTTTTGGCTACCTCGACCAAATCCCCTTCCGCAAAGCAGTGCGGGACAGGTACGAAGAGCTGTTTAATTACCCAAAATATTCTGCCCCGTTTCGGGTGGGTGATTATTATTTCTTTTCCAAAAATGATGGTTTGCAGAACCAGTCAGTGACCTATCGTCAAAAAGGGTTGGACGGCGAGCCAGAAGTTTTTATTGATCCCAATCAATTGTCGAAAGAAGGAACTACTGCCATTGGAATTATTGGCGTTTCCAAAGACAACCAATACATTGCCGTCAGTCGGAATGATGCTGGATCAGATTGGCAAAAAATCCTCGTTTATGAAGTGGCAACGATGAATAAACTGGAAGATGAGCTCGAATGGGTGAAATTTAGTGGTGCTTCCTTTTGGAAAGATGGCTTCTTCTATTCCCGTTATCCAGCACCCAAGAAGGGTGATGAACTGAAAGGGAATAACACCATGCACTCTGTGTATTACCACAAGTTGGGAGATCCACAAAGCAAGGACAAGCTCATTTTTTCTGATGAGCAAAACCCTGCCTATTACCATTTTGGTTACGTTACTGAGGATGATAATTATTTTGTCCTTTTCCAACAACCCGGTACGGATGGCTACAAAACGATGTATAAAGACCTGAGGAAAGACGGACCGTTCGTCACCCTGTTTGATGGCTATTCCAATAAAAGCTCAGTGGTTCACAGTTTAGGTGATAAATTTCTCGTGCTGACTGACATTGATGCGCCTAATTACCGGCTCATCGAAGTGGACATCAATAATACTGCGAAAGAAAATTGGAAAGACATTATTCCTGAAACTGGCAATCTGTTGCAGGGTTGCAATACTGGAGGAGGTAAGCTCTTCGCCAATTATTTGGAAAAGGCCACCGACCGTATTTACCAGATGAATTATGACGGGACGGATAAAAAAGAAATCAAACTACCTGGTGTTGGTTCGGCCAGTTCGCCGGGCGGAAGGGAAGAATACAAAACCTTGTTTTATTCTTTTACCTCCTTCCTTTACCCACCTACCATATTTAAATATGATGTTGAAACGGGTGAATCATCATTGTTTCAGGAAACTAAACTGAAATTCGATCCAGCTGAATACGAAGAAAGGCAAGTGACTTACAACAGCAAGGATGGCACTCCAGTGACGATGTTTGTTGTCCACAAAAAAGGGCTCAAATTGGACGGCAACAATCCATGTTTGTTGTATGCCTATGGTGGATTCAATATCAGCTTGTCACCTTCCTTTAGCACTTCCCGCATTTTATTGCTGGAAAATGGTGGCGTCTTCGCTATGCCTAACCTTCGTGGAGGTGGCGAGTATGGTGAAGATTGGCACCAGGCTGGGATGTTGATGAAAAAGCAAAATGTCTTTGACGATTATATCGCAGCGGCTGAATATTTGATAAAAGAGGGATATACCAAAAAAGAAAAATTGGCAATCCAAGGAGGCTCAAATGGCGGTTTGCTGGTTGGGGCGGCTATTACTCAACGACCTGACTTGTTCGCTGTTGCGTTCCCAGCGGTAGGCGTAATGGACATGTTGCGCTATCATAAATTCACAGTTGGAAAAGGTTGGATTCCTGAATATGGTTCCTCAGAGCAGAGTGAAGAAATGTTCAATTATTTGAAAGGTTATTCACCCGTCCACAACTTAAAACCCGGCACTGAATACCCTGCTACGATGATTACCACTGCCGACCACGACGATCGGGTAGTACCAGCGCACTCATTCAAATTCGCTGCGGAATTGCAAAAAGCGCATGTTGGCGACAACCCTGTTTTGATTCGCATCGAAACAGACGCTGGTCACGGTGCTGGCAAGCCGACATCCAAGATCATTGATGAACAAGCGGATATTTATTCGTTTTTGTTTTACAATACGGATACGGCAGTGAAGTATGTGAAAGGGTAAGAAATACTTGAATAGAACCGAAAACCCTGAAACAAAAGTCCTGTGTTTCAGGGTTTTCAATTTTTAACCAATCTAAATAAGTAGCTACTCATCGCCTTCCTTCAACTCTTCTTTGTAAAAACCATTTCAGATAATACATTTGTGACCGCTACAAAAAATTGTAGTTGAATCACCAACTTAACAAAACAAATCTTCAATAAAATATGGGCTGGTTAGGCAGATTTCTAACATCCTCCCTTGGCCAAAAACTGATCATGTCCCTCACCGGGATTTTCCTGATCTTGTTTTTGACCGTACACCTCGCTGGCAACCTCCAGTTGCTGGCCAACGATCAGGGCATGGCGTTCAATCAATATGCTGATTTCATGGGCCATAACCCTCTGATTCAATTGGTTTCCAAAGGGAATTTCTTATTCATCATCTTGCATGCTTGCTTAGGTCTCTACCTCTGGGTGGTTAATCGGGCTGCAAGGGGCGGGCAAAATTATGCGGTCACGAATGTGCGGGCCGTTAATACGCACCCAGGATTTGCCCGAAACATGGCGTTTCTTGGGTCTATCCTGTTGGTTTTCATTCTGATCCATTTGTATCAGTTTTGGCTGCAAAAACAATTGGGCAATGTCGCTCTGGTGTCTTATGATGGTGGGCCCGAAATTGGCGACTTATACGAGAAGGTCAAAATAGCATTCCTCAATCCTGGCTTTGTAGTCTTTTATGTGATTTGTATGCTGGTTGTGGCGTTTCACCTATGGCATGGCTTTCAATCTGCGTTTCAGACATTAGGTTTGAACCATAAGAAATACACACCCGCCATCCAATTTTTGGGAAAGGCCTATTCCATTTTAATTCCATTTGGCTTTGCCATCATCCCAATCGTATTTTATCTAAAAAATAGTTAGATGATTTGCTGGTTAGAGGTTTTTGACAAAACCATTTAACCATCCAACCATTCAACCATCTATAAAAATGAGTTTGAAAAGCAATATACCTCCGGGTCCAATGGATGAAAAATGGACCACTTATAAAAGCAAAATGCCGCTTGTTTCTCCTGATAATAAAAGGCGCTTAGATGTGATTGTGGTGGGTACTGGATTGGCAGGAGCTTCTGCTGCGGCCTCTTTTGGAGAGTTGGGCTACAATGTTAAATGCTTTACGTTTCACGATAGTCCTCGTCGGGCGCACTCCATTGCTGCACAGGGTGGGATCAATGCTGCCAAGAATTATAAAAATGATGGTGACAGTGTTTACCGCCTTTTTTATGATACCGTGAAAGGTGGAGATTACCGAAGCCGGGAAGCGAATGTTTATCGTTTGGCGGAAGTGAGTGCGGATATTATAGATCAGTGTGTAGCCCAGGGTGTTCCATTCGCCAGGGAATACAGCGGGATGCTGGACAACCGTTCCTTCGGAGGTGTGCAAGTGGAACGTACTTTCTATGCAAGAGGTCAAACAGGTCAACAATTGCTCATTGGAGCCTATCAAGCATTGAGCCGCCAAATTTCCTTGGGCAAGGTGACGATGTACAATCGCCATGAAATGTTGGACGTGGTAACCATTGATGGAAAAGCGAGGGGATCATTGCCCGGAATTTGTTGACTGGTGAATTGGAGAGGCATTCCACCCATTGTCATCTTGGCTACTGTGATGGTTTACGGAAACGTTTTTACCTGTCAACCAATGCAATGGGGTGCAGCGTAACGGCTGCGTGGAGGTTGTAAAGAGGTGCTTACATGGCCAATCCATGTTACACTCAAATTCACCCAACCTGTATCCCACAGTCGGGTGAGTACCAATCAAACTAACGCTCATGTCCGAAAGTCTTCCGAAATGATGGACGGGTTTGGGTCGCCAAAGAAAAAGAAGATGCTGCGGCCATTCGGGAAGGTCGAAAAAAGCAGTAGAAATAGCGGAAGAAGACCGCGACTATTATTCCAGAGAGACGCTATCCCGCGTTTGGTAATTTGGTCCCACGGGACGTTGCCTCCAGAGCGGCTAAGGTTGAATGCGACAAAGGCCACGGGGTAGTTCCGACTGGTCTTGGGGTGTTTCTCGATTTTGCCACAGCCTTTGAAAGATATGGTAAATCAAAGGCGCATTCCATGAACTTGCACAACCCTTCCCCTGAAAAGATCAGGGAATTGGGCAAAGCAGTGGTGGAAGAAAAATATGGTAATCTCTTCGAAATGTACGAAAAGATCACCGGTGAGAACCCTTATGAAACGCCCATGAAAATTTATCCAGCAGTCCACTATACCATGGGTGGGCTTTGGGTTGATTATAATTTAGAGACCAATATCCCCGGCCTTTTCGCCTTGGGTGAATGCAACTTCAGCGATCACGGTGCCAATCGGCTCGGAGCATCTGCGCTGATGCAGGGTTTGGCCGATGGCTATTTTGTGATTCCTTACACTGTCGGGGTTTTCCTCTCCAATGAAATCCGGACGCCAAAGTTCAGCACCAATTTACCAGAATTTGAAAAGGTGGAAAAAGAAGTGAGAGCAAGATTGGAAAAGCTGATGAATGTTAAAGGAAACCAATCTGTCGAGAGTTTCCACCGCCGATTGGGCAAAATCATGTGGGAATATTGTGGCATGGCCCGTAATGCGGAGGGCTTGACCAAAGCGATCAAAATGATCCGGGAACTGCGGGAAGAATTTTACAAGGATGTTTTCGTGCCGGGCACAATGGACGAATTCAACCCTGAATTGGAAAAAGCTGCCCGGGTGGCTGATTTCCTTGAACATGGAGAATTGATGTGCGTGGACGCCTTGCAACGCAAAGAAAGCTGTGGTGGCCATTTCCGGGAAGAGTCTCAATCGGCAGAGGGAGAAGCCATGCGTGATGATGAAAATTTCACCTACGTATCGGCGTGGGAATGGACGGATACCAAGCAAGAGCCAATCTTGCACAAGGAAGAATTGAAATTTGAAGTTGTGGAACTCAAAACCCGCAGCTATAAATAACAATGGTGAATGGTGAACGATGAATGGTGAATTATTGCACCATTCACCCTTCGCCATTTATCATTCATCATTAAGAAAAATGAAATTGCACCTCAAAGTATGGCGCCAGCGCAGTGCCAAAGACAAAGGATACTTCGAAAGCCATACCCTCGAAGCTAATGAGCACATGTCTTTTTTGGAAATGATGGATGTGCTGAACGAAGAATTGATCCAACAGAAAAAAGAGCCAGTCGCCTTTGAGCATGATTGCCGGGAAGGGATTTGTGGTACATGCAGTATGGTCATCAACGGACAGCCACATGGCCCAATGCAAAAAACGGCCACTTGCCAGTTGCACATGCGCAGTTTTAAAGATGGTGACACCATTCATATCGAGCCTTACCGGGCCAAGGCATTTCCTATTATTAAAGATTTGGTTACTGACCGTTCGGCATTTGATAGGATCATTCAAGCTGGAGGGTACATTTCCGTTAGCACAGGCCAGGCCGTGGATGGCAATGCGATTCCGGTCGATCACAACGATGCTTCCAAGGCTTTCGATGCCGCCACTTGTATTGGTTGCGGCGCCTGTGTTGCTGCCTGCCCAAATGCATCGGCTATGTTGTTTACCAGCGCCAAGGTTTCACATCTGGCACTATTGCCGCAGGGGCAAGTGGAGGCCAGCCAGCGGGTGTTAAAAATGGTTCGCCAAATGGATGCGGAAAGTTTTGGCCGTTGCTCCAATATTACTGCCTGTGAAGCTGAATGCCCGAAAGGAATTTCTGTGGAAAATATTGCGAGAATGAACCGTGAGTTTTTTACTGCCAGTGTAGCATCCGAAGAATAAGATAATTTATTTAAAAATATTAACAAGGGGAGGGTAGGCAGTTTGCTTGTCCTCTTTTTTTATTTTTTAAATTTAAATAATTAGCGAAAATAATAATCATGATCGACCAATTAGGATTGATGGATATCTATTTAATTGACCAACTACAAAAAGGCCGAATTAAATTGGATATGAAAATATTGGATGCGGGTTGTGGTCATGGCCGCAATAGTGAATATTTTATCCGGCATGGGTACAATATATATGGTATTGATAAAAATGAAGAATCGGTCGCACATTTATTAGATGAAATATACCGTTGGAATCCCGCATTTACAAAAAGTAATTATGCTGTTGCAAATTTAAATGCTATCCCTTTTCCAGATGATTATTTTGATTTTATTATTAGCAGCGCAGTATTGCATTTTGCCGAAAGCAGGAAAGAATTTGTAGACCTATTTAATGAACATATTCGAGTGCTAAAAAAAGGCGGCTTTTTCTTTTTTCGTATGACTTCCAAACATACCATTGAACATTTAGCAACGCAAATAAAGGAAGATATTTATTGCCTGCCGGATGAGTCTACCCGTTATTTATTGGATCAAAATGTTTTGAAAAAATTAATGCTGATTCACAACCTCGTTTTTGTAGAACCATTTAAAACAGTAAATGTAGCTGATGTCAGAACCATGTCAACCGTTGTTTTAATGAAAAAATAATTTCTCTAAATACTCATTGTCCAAGTTCCAGAATAGCCCGTCTTTTTTCATTTTTTCAATGTCAGAACGTTTTACATATTTTACGGTTTCCACCTCCTCGCCAACTTCAAATTCAACAATCGAAATATCTTTTTTCAATAAATAAACATCAACCCAATGGTCTTTCCGGAAATAATTATGAATATTAATTAATTCAGCAGGGTTTATGTGATAACCTATTTCTTCTCTAACCTCTCTAATAACCGCTTGCTCGCTTGTTTCGCCAGCAAATGCAGAACCGCCTGTAAATGCCCACATCCCTTTGTTCAATTCTACATTGTTGGATCTTTTTTGAATTAAATATTCGTTCTTTGAATTCTTTATCCAACAATGAACGACTAAATGAAAGCGGTCTTCGGGTAGCGGTAACCCACGTTGAATGGTTTCCCCCGTTTTATTTTTTGATATATCGTATAAATCCCAGATTTCCATAATTTTAAATAAGTTTGAAAAAATAAAAAAGAAATTCAAACGGAAAGCAATTTTGGATATTCAACCATTTTGCTAACACTTTTTAGCCCATTTTCTATTAATTCAACAACTAGGTAATTTTTATCAGGCACATCGTATGGTATTTTTAATTTGAATTGACTTGCATTTTTGTTTTCGAGTATAGGGTAATAATTTTTGTAGCCTAAAAGCGCCATTGATTTATGACCCAATTTCCCAGGCTCAGTTATTTGCTTCTTCAATTAATTTCATGCCCTCCTTTTTATCGCAAACATGAATCATCTTTAATGCTGCTTTTATTAAATTAGCATCAAACGGATTATCAGCTGTTTTTTCTTGCCTTTTAGAAATTTTCAAAAGTTTTGGTCAGATAATCTTTTGTTCAAAGATGCAAAATATTCCAAATTAAAACTTTCTGGATTTCACTCAAATCAATTTTACTTCCTTCCTTTGCCATCTTTATAAAATAATGACCAACATGAGTGATGAATTATCCGAATTGCAGCAACTCGCCCAACTCTTAAAAGTCGAAAAACAAAAAGACTTTGAGCAATTCCGTGCATTTGTACAGAGCCTGCCATTGGCTCAACGAGTCACGGAAGGGTACGCCTGGTATCCGGTTGAAGTCATTAAATCTGGATTTACTTATGGGGAAAGGGCTTACGTTACAGTGACCAGGACAAAGGAATCGGATGCCCAGCACCAGTTCCGGGCAGGCCAGCCCGTTCGTTTTTTTTCTAATTCAGACGATGTGAGAAATCCTGAAAAATCGGGTATCATCCATTTTCTGGATAAAAAACGGATGAAGATCATTCTGAGCAGCAAAGACCTGCCTGACTGGGTGGGCCATGGCTCTTTGGGCGTGGATTTAGAATTTGATGAGCGCACCTACCTTGAAATGGAGAAGGCACTAAAAAAAGTACAAGAGGCCAAAGGCAACCGGCTGGCCGAGCTGCGCCGGATCATTCTTGGACAACAACCTGCTGATATTATTCCGCTCCCAACCATCCAATTACCCTTGCTCAATGATTCCCAAAACAACGCCGTCAATCAGATATTGGCGGCCAGAGACGTAGCCATTGTACATGGCCCACCCGGTACTGGCAAGACGACAACCTTGGTGGAAGCCATCA
>JAWKLX010000055.1:0-48783 GCA_041392505.1 Saprospiraceae bacterium
AAAATTCAAATTAAATGATACCCCCGCCGTCAAGGCAAAGAAAAAAAGGGCGGTAAAAAACCTTCATGTATTGAGAGCGGCCTTGTCCGACCATTTAAAGGATCCCTCCGATCAAGTCCGTATTCCCAATACCGTGCGGATCGCTACCTGGAACATCCGGGAATTTGGCAAAAAGAATTATGGTGGGCGATCGTTTGAAGAGCTATATTATATGGCCGAAATAATTTCCAAATTTGATTTGATTGCTTTGCAAGAGATCAGGGGCGACCTGACGGAGTTTAGAAAGCTTTTAAGAATCATGGGCCCGAACTGGGATTTTATTGCCACCGATGTGACCGACGGCGATGCGGGCAATGGCGAACGGATGGTTTTTTTGTTCAACCGGAATGTGGTGCAGTTTAAAAATATTGCCGGGGAATTGACCTTGAAAGAAAACCAAAAAGTGCGGGCTTCTTTTGGCGAAAGAATTAAACTGGAAGATGGAATAAAACTGGATTTAAATGGTAATCCGGATTTGTCGGGCATATATGAGGCCGCCACCGAAACCAAAAATGGAAAGGTAAGGTTGCGCGAAGATTTGGAAATCCCTTTACCTGCTAATTGCAAATTGGATGTTCCTCAGGGGGCTTTTCTTACCGTAAAAAAAGGGACAGAAATAAATCGGCCCGAAAGGGGTAAAGCAGAAGTGGATATACCGACGCTGATCGAAGGGGACAATTATGCACTGCGGTTTCCAGCAAATTCATTCGACGATTCGTTACGGCAATTTGCCCGAACACCTTTTTTGATTTCATTCCAGTTGGGCTGGTTAAAATTAAATCTTTGCACGGTCCATATTTATTATGGGGATGATAGCAATGAAAATAAATTGAACCAACGAAAGGAAGAAATTGAATTATTGACAAAGGCATTGTCGGATAAAGCAAAGAGTGAATTTGACGAAGACAAAGAAAGCTTTTTGGGTGTCATGGGGGATTTTAATATTATTGGCAAAGACCACCCGACGATGGCAGCACTGGAGAGCAACGATTTTCTGATTCCCGAAAAATTGAAAGCAATCCCCGGATCGAATGTCAAAAAAGACAAAGCCTATGACCAGATCGCATTTTGGTTGCCTTCCAACCGGAGTACCAATTACTCGAAGCTGGAAGTGGTAAAAGCAGGTGTCTTTGATTTTTATGAATTCGTTTTCACCACCGATGATGAACGATCCTACCGGGACGAAGGTGAGGATTTTAACGGGTTAAAAACTTCCAGCAGTTACGAGACATGGCGGACTTATAAAATGTCGGATCACCTGCCCATGTGGGTGGAAATCCGCAACGATTTCAGTGATGAATATTTGCAATATTTGGAGTCGATCAATGAGGATTGAATAAAGTTTGTGGCGGGTTTCCTGATAAGGATTTGATTTTTTGTACAGATTCTATGTATAGAACAAAACTTGTCAATACATATTTATTAATGCGGAGCAGGATACGACTTGTTTCAAACCACTCTACCCAAGTGCTCCTCAAAGGGATTTTAAAGGGGGAAACGGATTGAAAATCCGTTTCCCCCTTTAAAATCCTTGGAGGGCCGAGCAGAATGACAAATCAATGCTTGAACGATCATTCGGCCCGCAGGAATGGGGGGGAGTAGCTTTCTACGTAACATGAGTTACTAATTTACAGCCGCCAACCACGCATCGTGCCCCGAAATGTCCAAGGCATCCAAAGAGCAGTCAAATGGCGTGATGTCCGTGCTTTTGTTTTGCATCATTTCGTTCGGCGTGCCGCCTTTCCCCGCATTTAAATTTAAAAAAGAGACATCGCCGTTGTTTTTAAAACACACCACCTCGCCGTCCTTGCCATAAGTTTCTGGATTGAAAATGCCATCGATGGCGATGCCGACGGTTTGTCCGCCAGCCATTGCCGTGAGCAGTTTGCCAAAATCAGTCGTCAAGTCCATGGGGCCGTGGTTGTTTTCCAGCACATTGTCGTGGATATAAATAGCTGCACAAAACGGGTCGTATTCTTTTGACTCAAACGGCTGCCCCGTAAACAACCAACTGCTCACGCTGATCGCTACCGTGTGGTGTCCCTTGATCGTATTGTTGTAAGCTTCGATCTCCCGGTGCGCCATGATCGTCAGCCCACTGCCGGGGGGCAGGGTAGCGACGACGGTGCCTGCTGCGGCGAAGTTGGGGTGGTTGTTGTTTTCGACCAGGTTGTCGTGGAGTTTGATCTTATAACCATTGGCTTGGGGCAGGTCGGGCATGTCGAAAACGAGGAGCCCGCCGGAGTTGTTGACCGATCTATTATTGTAAACATCGGCGTTGCGGGTGTTTTCGATCTCGATGCCTGCGACATTGTCGTGAGCGTAGTTGTTCCGCACCACCACGTTGGTGGATTGGCCGACATAGATGCCCGCATCGCTGGCAAAACTGGCCTCGCATTTTTCCATCAACACGTTGGTGCAACTGACGGGGTAGAGGCCATACCCGCCATTGGTCGTTTGCGGCCCACCCGTCCAAGTGGCTTCCATGCCCCGGAAGGTCACATTTTTACAAGCCTGCACTTTGATGGCGTCGCCCTTGGTATCGGCCACCGTGAAGCCTTCGAGGGTCAACCCTTCCACATTTTTGATAATCAACCCCTCGGCTCCTTCGATTTGGCCTTTGAAGGAAAGGATGGTTTTGCCCATGCCCATTCCCTTGATGGTTACGTTGGGTACGCCGTCGAGGGAGAGGGGGCGCTGAAATTCAAAAGTGCCTTCCGGCAACAGGATCACCTCGTCGGGCGCAGCCGTGATGAGTTTTTCCGAAAGGTCTTTGACGAGGGTTTCAGCGGGCAGGGGTTGCGGGCCTTTTTCGGTGTTCTGGCAGCTGAAGAAAAAGGTGAGGAACAGGAAGGGAAGGATATTTTTCATGTTTGAAATATTGTTTGGCCAAAGGTAAGTACGACGTGCTAATTAAACAGGTATTTTATGCGTATCTTTTTCCGCTATTTTTCACCAAAAAATAAATCTCCCGAAGTAAATTCTGGACAGGCTGTAGCACTGCAATGCATGGATTTTTTGGCAAAAACTATCGAAAAATAGAATATCCCGCAACTTGCTTCGGGAATCTTACACCTAAAATTACCCGTTTAATCAACACGTCGCACTTAACAGGAATAGTACGGTTCTCATTTTATAAAAAGGGAAAAAAAGAATAGTTAAATAATTAAAAATGATAAGTCACAGATCAGCTTTTTCAAAATACTTTCTTGCAGACATGGACAAAAGGGGGAAGAATATATTGGTGGATTTAGAGAGTTTTTGTCACAAAAGAAAAGCCCCAGTTTTCGCCGGAGCCTTTCGATTTGGTTTTTTATCGCTTCGCAAAATACTTTGCTTTCTTTTAAAATGAATAGGTCAATTTTTTCGCCCTTGCTGCTCACTTTTAGGCCATTATTGGCGATGTTGAAAATGGGGAAGACAGTCACGGATTCAATATCTGCCAGCGAAATATTCAGATTGAGGTGAGTGTGTTTGAAATCGTCGAAATGGAAATGGAGTTTGTCTTCTCCTAATTCAAGATATCCTGAGAGTTGTTTCACACCGTCGTAGAAGCGGGCGGGGGATGAAAAAAATATTTTCAATAATATTTTTTAAGTAATTTCGGCAGTACTTGAGACTCTCCTGACATGGAGTCGCTGCCAAATATGGTCACTTCGTCATGAATTAAATAAAAACTAATTATTGGAAGGGCAAACCCGTTTCCACTAATTTTTGTTTTTATTGCTTACTTCCCTGTCCACTAATTTTTGCAACAATTCTTTCCCACGTATAGCTATCCGATTTTGCTGGATTAGATGAAATTCCTCTGAAACAATGCCGAGGCTTTTGTTCTTGACCAGTTGTTTGATTTCATCTTTCATCCTTTCGGATTCGGGCATTAAATCCGTGCCTTGGCAATGAGCCAATAAGTGCCGCAGGGCTTGGGCGAGTTGTTTCCCGGCCAAAAGTTCCCCGATTTTGTCTAAGGGAAGTTTGTCATTTGGGACAAAAGGCGACCATTCATCTTCAGTAGTAGCCTCATGATGCCGGAGCATTTCTTCCATTGCATGCTTCCGGCCTGCTCCGTCCATTGCCATTCGGTTTTCCCTTTCCGATTTTATTGCTTCGTGTTCATCTTCCGTGATGTTGAGGTACTGGCGAAGCGCTAAGGACACCACTTTGAAAATCTCGCCGCCAGTTTCATTTTCTGCCAAAGCACCTGCTTTGGCGCAATCACTATTTTCGATAACTTGGCAAATGGCATAGCCTATCCTATTGGATTGGACAAAAGCCTCCTCGCCCGGAATGTTGCCCGCTTGGAGCACTTCACGAAGGCTTTCCATGCGCTTTAAGTGGAACATGGCATCGGGCTGTTCAGTAGCGAGGGCCTCCAGGGCGGCCTGCAGGCCCTCCGTTTTTATTTTAGTGATGGATTGTTGAATAGTCATTGATTGTTTTTGTGAAACGAAAGGATAGGAAAAATAAATGGAATTCTTATTCTTTGACGAAACGCTCCATGTATACCTGCCTTCCGTTATTTATTTTCAAAAAATATATACCCAGTTGCCATTCGCTGGCCGGGATATTTGTTTTTTCGGAGCCATTTATCGCTATATGTAAAAGATGTTTTCCCGATATATCGCACAACTCTACGTCCAATATATCCTCCGTTTTGTTTTCCAAAAATATGGCATCTGCCACCGGGTTTGGATAGACGGTAAGGGGCATATCGCCTTTTTCATTTCCAACATATAGGGAGATGATTTTTGAGTAGCTATATGTGCCATCATAATCCACTTGCTTGAGGCGGTAGTAGTTAAGGCCGAAAGCTGGATTTTTATGGATATATTCATAGTTTATTGTTTCGGTAGAATTTCCGACACCATTTATTTCATCTATTTTTTCAAAGGTTATCCCATCGGTGGAATGTTCGATTTGGAAATAAGCGTTTTGGGTTTCGGAGGCGGTTTGCCAATGAAGATAAACTTCATTCATCCTTAATTCTGCTTTCCAATATTTTAACTCAACAGGCAGCAAAAGCAAACATGCAGCTTCTAACTGGCTAAAATTATTACAACCAGTTGCATTGTTTTGAATATCAATAGCTCCGATATTATTAATTGTTTGGCAAATGCCTTCTACAGCACAATCTGAAAGAAACTGATTTCCTACAATTTGTAGAAAACTAAGATTGTCTAAAGAGGAATTTAAACCATTGAAACTGGTTAAATTCGCATTGTTATTAATTGCCAAACCCCAAACATTATCAATATTTTCAAGCCCTGTCAAATCTGTAATACCGGTATTGCTTAAAATAAAAAGTCCAGCCCCTATATCTGAAAGATTGCTTAAACTGCTTATGTCCGTTAGTAAAGGGCTATTTGAAATCGATGTAGTTTGAGTACCTGAACCCGATGTGGTCGCAAGGTTATCAAGTCCCTGAAGGCTTGTAAGTGATTGGTTATTAAAGATAAATGTTTCACTTCCGATGAAGGTCAAATTATTAAGTCCGGAAAAATTTGTGATAGAAGTGTTTTGCACATAAAATTCCAACCCAACTGAAGTTATTTGGCTTAAGCCGTTTAAATTATTTACCGCTGAAGTGTGAATAAACAATGATTTGTTTAGCTCCATGCACCCAGGGTAATTTGTTGAAAAATTATCCACTTGTTGTTGTGTAGAAAGCTCAATAGGGCCAGATGGGCATTGTGCATGAATTAATAAAGTGGACAATAAAAACAAACAAAGAGTAACAAGTCTCATCTTTTTAAATGATTTAAAAAAAGTGATAAAATAAAATTCATCAGAAATCCAAAATCTGTTGCAATAGGTATTTATTGCATATTCTAACAATATTTGGATTCCACTAATTTTTTATGGTAATTACGGTATATAAAAAGGCGGCGTTTTTTAAGAAAGCGCCGCCTTTCAATAAAATTAATTCTTCCGTCTCGGCACTGCTTTCGATTTATTAAAAGTTTGCAAAATCTGTTGTTTTTGTCCTAATTTCTTTTCCTTATTGGTGCCTTCTGGGTCGGATTAATTTTATGAAAAGTATTTTTCTTTTTTCCAATTACAATTTCACTTTGCTTTAATATTTCTTTTTTATTACCAACAAAATCTCCAATTAACCGCTCTTGACTCATTTTGAAATTAAAGTTGATCCATGTATCATTACTACAAGACTTATCAAATATCTCTATCCCATCATTCAAATACATTCCAACATGGATTTTATACCAATGATTAATTTCTAATTGAGGTGGAAAAAAATTAGAATTATTAATGGTAGTTCCTCCTGGAGTAAAATGGTTAAAGACATCTGCACCTATTTGACCATTACCAATATAATTTGTCAGTGCTGTACCTCCATTTCCCATATCCATAATTCTCCAGGTAAAATACAGCCCATTTACTGATGGATTGATAGCGTTTAAATAATCAACATATGCCTGCATCTGTGTTAAAAATGCAGTTGTAGGTGTAAAATCCATTAAATACGGAGACGTTATCGAACCTGTTGGAACATAGGTAAATAAGTCTGCTAAGAGTTCTTTATTCATAGGTGGGCAACATGGGTCAAAATTGTAAGGCGGAATAGAACTAGGGCATTCTTTCATACAGATATTATCGTACCCGTAAATTTCAGTTGGCGATTGTGTTCCTGGCAAATCTAAACGTAGTGCTATTCCGCTAACATTTTGGATTAAGTTATTCCAATCAGTTGCCGTACCTCCACCTGTCATTGCCCATTGCCCATTACTATTTGAAGGTAGATTCCCATTCCCATCAGCCATTCCTAATGGAGGGCAAAAAGTAACCCATCCATCCTCTATTGATACAGCAGTAGTGAGGTTAAATACAGCCATCGAATTCTCATTAGCTGGTGAACTGCCATTAAAAATATAAAGCGATGTAGGAGCTGTTGTCGAACCGCCAGCACCATTAAAAATCCTAAAGTCATAGCAAAGGCATTGACCATCTCTTTTATTTGACCAGTCTCCAGAATAATCTATAGTATTGTACGCCCAAGAACCGCCAGATCTATCATATGCTCTTAAATAAAGGTCACTACTACCATTTTGGCTTTGTAAATTTGAATACTCAAAATTTCCATTCTCTGCCTGCCAATTGTTTAAAGGAGTGGTTGGTGAGGAAGTAACGGAATAGTTATTAAAATCATAGCAAAAATTGACCTGACCAAAAGTTGAAAGGCCAATCAAAAAAATAAGGAAAATAAAAATTAATTTTTTCATTTTTAAAAATTTTAAGGTTGAAAATTTACGTACTCAAATAAATAATCATGCTCCAAGAAATTATAGGATATTTAATCTTCTTGCACATTTATTTATTAAAGAGAAGGTTGGTTCATTAAAAAAAAATAATAAGACAAATCAATTCCTGCTCTTATTGATCGATTTTTTAGAAGCTGGTATCATATCCTTTTTTCTGGGTTTTTGAACATTAAATTTATTAAGCTGAGCTTTTCTTGAAGAAGTATTGTATTCTAATGTCCAAGTACTTTCTGACCATTTATTACAATCTGTCCAGGTGGCAAATTTTATCTTGTATTTTGTGCCAATTAGGAATTGCCCGGGCTCATTACCTGACAACCCACTTGAATTTAAGTATCCTTTAAATTCAGTATCAGCTGTGGAAAACCATTGGGAGGGATTTGAAATCTTGGTGTTTTCTATGCAATTGCCTGTATTGTCAAGCTGGCAAACTTCCCAGAAATGTGGCCAGTCTACAGGAAGATTGACAGGGTCTGCATGAATCGTATAATAAGTAGATGTTATGGCTGTTGTTTGGATAGCTACATAAACATAAGCTGGTGGAGCAGACGGCATTTCCTGAAAGGAAATATCGTCAATCGCTAAATCGTTCCCAGAGCCAATTCCTGTTTCATCAAGATAAATCCATACGGTTAATGATTTTTCAGTTGGGAAGGTCAACACTTTAGATATTGCTTGCCATTCACAGGAGTTAGATAGATTT
This sequence comes from Saprospiraceae bacterium, assembly GCA_041392505.1. Taxonomy (GTDB): domain Bacteria; phylum Bacteroidota; class Bacteroidia; order Chitinophagales; family Saprospiraceae; genus UBA6168. The sequence continues at coordinate 8,020 of JAWKLX010000055.1, forward strand.
GCATCAATCATTTCATTGATAATATCAAACTCTGAAGAACCACTGAATTTGATGCTTATTTTAGGTTTTATATCATTATTATTTTCTGACAGATTTTTAAAATTGGCGCAGAATCTATATTCTTTGTTCGGTTTTACATTTGCAACGGATCCCTTCCAAACCATCTTGCTTCCGTTCTGTCCTGTTTGTCCATTGATCAATAATATTTTACCATTATTATTACAAGTTGAATGGTCTTTTACTTGCCAATTAGGATTAACATTGGCTGCTTGGGAAGAATTTACCAATGCATATTCGCCTGGGGAAATAGACCCCAAAGAAAAATATTTTTCCTGCCCATAATCATTGGGAAGACCGCCAGGAAAGGAACTGGCCAGTTGTTCAAAATTGGTATATTGAATTAGATTGGGGCTGTCACAACACACTACATGATCAAAAGGGGTGGAGGAAGTAGAGCATTCTAAAAAATCACTAGTGAAATTGGCTTTTGCTCCAGAGGCTGATTCATTCCATATTTTATAATTGGCACCTTCAGGAAGTTGGTTTATCTGAGGGCTTATTAGTACTTGGGGATTTATGGCTTGAACAGTAGTTTCAATTGTAAATAATGGAACATTGTCCTGATCTGCAATGACGTATTTAATTATATCATTGGCAGCACCTTCAAGGGTACACCCACCTACATAACTCAAATCGAATTTTAAAACTTTCTTTATTTGATTGCCCTCAACGATACAGCCTGATTGTGCGTTGCTGCATGTTGGGGATGGGCAGACGACTCCACTTGGAAATCCAAAAAAATGAATTGGAATCAATAAATTTATAAAAAGAACAAAAAGCAAATTTTTCATAATTCAAATTTTTAAGGATTAAAAAAAAACAAGCATTACATGGGTGAATTTCAAAATTTCGGTCAACGTACTGGAGATCTCCTGATCGCCAGCCGCCGAACCGGAGTTCGGCGATACAATGACCGAAATTTTGAAATTCACCCCATTCCATAATTCTTTTTTATTAAAAATTGATGAAATGCATGACACAAAGGTGGGCCATTGCCAAACCGATAACCATTAGGCTTTTTGCAGAAACTTCCAGTAGGGTAAGGTGTAATATTTGGATATGAGAAATAAAAAAAGCGGCAGCCGGATATCCGGCTGCCGCTCCATGTTGAAATCAAAAAGGCTGGATGTGAAAATAATCAACCGCCGTCACAATTCCCTTCCCAATTGCCACTACAGCGTACGTATTCCAGAATACAGGCCGAGCAGTTAGAAAAATCAAATTCAAAGGCGCCATAGTTAGCATCCAAATGGGAAGGCATCAAAGCCATAAAAGTCGAATTATCCTCTTGAAAATGGAATTGTACACTATTGCTGTTGGTAGTCGGGTGAAGAGCTACGGTATTACTATTATTAACACAGCTATCCTTGATTACCCAGATTTTATTACAACCTTCGTCAAATGCTAGCTTAATGTATCGCTCTTGTGGTTCCTGATTTTCTTGGGTCACTTTGACTTTATAGATGATCCGGTCGACTCCGGATGTGCCAAAATCCAAAGGAAAAGTAACAGGCTCGGTAGAACTGTTAACAATGCTCGACCAACCACTTAAAGTGTCACAATTACAATCATCCATGCCAGTCCCAATGCCCGGCGTCATAACGACTATGTCATCAATAATGACGGTTGTCTGTTTCCAAGTAGCTGAGCCGGGATTCTGGCTGGGCAGCCCATTTTCGCATTTGGCACTTACTTCGGCGCCGTAAACATTCCCTTCTGTAAGGCCCGTCAAATCCAGTTTTAAACCAACCGTATCAAACGTGGCGAATAGGGTATTGGCTGTAGAATCGAAGACAATGACCAGGTAACGATCGACGGGTGTAGATGCTGGATCTGATAAAACTGGTGACCAATTTAAACTTGCGGTGGTTGGTCCTGTGACGATAACGCCTACATTTTCTGGTGCGGGCAAGTCACAACTTTTAATATTGCATGATTGGCATGAACCAATGAGAATTGCCGCGAGTAGCATTATGAGTGCTACCAAAGGAAAGGGGATTAGCTGTTTTTGCATGGTTTTAAATATTTGTGTTATTTGAAAAATTGTAAAATGAGTGCCCAAATAAAAGTTGATAAAGCAGAGTTGAAGATTACCTTTGCTTGAACACACAAAGGAAGAAGCTATTTAAAATATATTCTATTAGGTTTTTGTTAGATTTTTCCAGTCTATTGCTGATGTACACTTTTTTTTAGAACACTTATGCGTAATTCCAAATTAATAAGGCTACTTAAATCCTTTGATTTTGAAGAAACCAAACAATTGGTACTTTTTGCTAAATCACCTCTTTTCAATGATGGTGGGCGACCATTAAAGGTACAGCTATTATTAGAGTTCCTAACTGGTTATTATCCTTATGATGGAAATTTGGACCTGACCAAAGAACATGTTTTCAGGTCAGTGTTTGGAGAAACTATTTTCAATGAAAAGAAGCTGAGCAAGTTAGCTTCTGAAACGCTACATGTTGTTAGGAGGTTTATAGCAACTTGTCTTTCAGTTGAAAACTCGGAAACCGATTATTGGCTTGAGCAAGCAAGATATTACCGGCGAAGAAATCTCTTCAATGAATTCAAATATGCTATTGCGCAATTGGAAAAATTACAACGAAAAAGCTTTTATAAAAAGAGCGACTATTTTTTTACACAGTTCAATTTAGAATCAGAGAAGTTTCGATTTTCGGTTTTGCAAAATGATAAAAAAGGGGATATCAACTTGCCAGATGTAATTCATTTTTTGGATACCTATTATGTATTGATGAAATTGGAATATTGTTCCTATTTACAAATCCAGTCTTCATTCGTCCAATTGGATACATCAAAGTCGTTTCTTCTATTAAAGGAGGTGCTGCAATATGCGGAGAATCAGTGCACCTCCATTCCTATGGTTTCTGTTTTTTATCATGCCATGAACTTACTCTTGGATAAAAATTCCTCCGCTGAAAAATATCGGGCGTTTAAAACCATATTAAAAGAAAATGAAAATTACCTGGAAGCCAATATGCTGAGGGCTTTTCATTCCTATTTGCGCAATTACCTGGCTGCTCGTTACAATGAGGGTAGTACTGATTGTCTCGCTGAATTGCTACAGTTGTATAAAGATCACATTTCACAAGGCACGGTGTACCAAGAGGAAGGATATATACCCGCAGGTATTCTACAGAGTGCGGTAAATATTGCCCTAAAATTAGGTGATCATGATTGGGCTATCAAATTCCTAAAACAGCACAGGCAAAAGATTACCGGTGCAGATGATTCGGAGGCTATCTATCATTTTAATCTTGCGAATTGTTTTTTTCATAATCAAGAATATGAAAAAACAAGAGATATTCTAATCAATTTTCAGTTTAGGGAGGCCTATTATAAATTAGCTGCAAGGAGGTTGGAAATTAAATTATACCATGATACAAAATCACCATTACTAGATTCGAGAATTGATGCGTTTAAAATATTTGTGCATGAACTTAAATCATCCATGCCGTCCGATATGATAACTCCGAACAATCAATTTGCAGACCTTATGCGGCAATTATTGTCGCCAAGAACTTATAAAAATGAAGAGCGAATAAATAAATTAATAAAAAAACTGGTATCCCTTAGGGCCGTGGCAGAGCGGGAATGGTTGCATGCAAAATTCCAAGAGCTCCTACCCTAATTTGTGTGTGGCACTAGGGCTTTCTCATAAAATGCCCTACCTCAAGAAGTCGGGGAAAATGGATGAATTTTTACACGAGAACCGAGGCTATTCGCATTCTACATTCTACATTCTACATTTTACATTCTACCCTCAAACCTCCTCTCCCAAATCCATTGTCAGCATATCCTTCGTCTTCAGCCAGACCCAGGCGACCACCCCGATGGACGCGAGTCCACCAAACACCACCGAGGGTACCGTGCCCATCACACTGGCAGCCAGCCCCGACTCAAAAGCCCCCAATTCATTGCTGGCGCTGATGAATATGCTGTTGACGGAATTAACCCGACCCCGCATTTCGTCCGGCACGATGAGCTGTAAAATGGTCATGCGGATCACGACGCTGACGGAGTCGAAGGCCCCCACCAAAAACAACGCCGCAACGGATAGATAAAAGTTTTTTGATAAAGCAAATACCAACGTAGCGAACCCAAAACCAGCGACAAAAAGCAGCAGTGTCCGCCAGGCATTTTTCAAAAGGGAAATACGGGAAACGATGAGCAAGGTCAGCACCCCCCCAATGGCCGGTGAGGCCCGCATGATGCCCAGACCCGATGCCCCAACTTGCAGGATGTCCTCTGCGTACACGGGCAAAATGGCCACGACGCCCCCAAACAAAACAGAAAACAAATCAAGGCTGATGGAGTAAAAGAGCATTTTCTTTTTTCTGACAAACAGCAACCCTTCCTTTATTTTTTGCCAAGCACTGCCGATCTGGGCGCTGCCTATTTTCGGGTCTTGGACCTGCATCCACATCAGCTGGACCATGGCCATCAAACCGACCACTACCAATAGCGTATCCGCAAACCCAAGCCAATCATAAATAAAACCGGATACCCCTGGGCCAATGATGATGCCTGCCTGCCAGCCAGCACTGCTCCAAGTGGCCGCGCTTTCATAAGCCGAACGGGGCACCACAAATGCTTTCATGGCTTGCACTGTTGGGTTATAAAATGCAAGGCAGACACCCGTCAAGAACACAGCGCCGTAGATGAACAGTTGCAGAGCCAAGGTGTCGTTGCCCGCTGCCAATTTTTTCCCAGCAAAATGTAATCCCAGTGTGCAGCACATCATGCCCAACAAACTGAAATGGATCACCCGTTTTTTGCTCCAAAGATCAGCGAAGTGCCCACCGATCAGCGCCAACCCGATATATGGTACGACCTGCGACAACCCGATCAACCCAATGGCCAATGGGTCGCCCGTGATCTTGTACATTTCGTATTCGAGGATGACAATCTGCATGACCGCTGCGGCATTTAAAAAGAAACTTGCCCCAACATAGGAACGGAACTCCGGATAGCGGAAGGCGAGGAATTGGTCTGCGTTGCGCTTGGACATTGGTACGGTAGGGAGTTTAAGGTATTTTGATATTGGGGTATTGTTGAAGGGGGCAAGGTAGGGAAGATTCACAGAAATTAAAGCCTTCCGGTAGAGCGGCTAATTTTCTTTTGAAATACTGCCAAAAAAAGAATGGGTTGAGGGATTCTATTTTGACATTTTCTGTTTAAACCCTACTTTTTCAACTTCTAAAATGACATCAAAAAGATGGAAAATAAAATCATAATTTTCGAAACCGACCGCTTGGTCGCCAGGTACCTTGAACCAACTGATTTTCCAGCCTTCTTCGAACTGCAGGGCAATCCGAAAACCCACCGCTATACGGGCAGTTCCGTGGACGACGAAGTCTCCGCCCTCGCCAGCCTCCATCGTTGTATTAATTGCTATGCAGAACCAGACAATAATTTCTGGGTGTGGGCTCTTGAGCGGAAGTCTGATGGGGCCTTTGTGGGTACTTGCGCCATCGTTAATGGACATAGCCGCCCAACGGGCAAAGGCCCGGAAATCGGTTACCGTTTTATTGAAAAATATTGGGGAAATGGCTATGCGGGCGAGGTCTGTGATCCGCTGATCGACCACGGGATAAACTCTATGCAATTGCCTTGGGTATTTGGTCAGGCCGACGCGGAAAATGTGGCCTCGGTGAAAGTTTTGGAACGGTCGAAATTGGTTTTTTTAGAAGAGTATTTTAATGAAGAGGAAAATAGTGTGGATCGGGTTTATCGGCTGGAACGGGAGGGGTGAATTTTTTATTTTTAATAAATTTAAATGGTTTTATTTCGGATTTCGGATATGGGATTTCGGGGGTGGCAATTCGTTAATTATTAATGCTAAATAATTTATTTTTTTAAAAAAATTAGCCGATTATTTATTCTGATAAAATACTCTTAATAAATTATTAAACTCTTTTAATTGGTAAAACTTTTTTTCTAAATAAATATTAAATTCAAACCATGTATTATTCAAACCGTTGATAATCAAATCTATCTTCGTGCCCCTTTGTGCCTCCTCCGTGTCTCTCTGTGAAATAACTTAGGTTGTTACACAGAGAGACACAAAGAAGGCACAGAGGGGCACTGAGAATTTAAATATGGTAAATAATAAATTTCCCGCACTTCTTCTTATTGACATCCAAAAAGGGCTCGACGAATTGGAATATTATGGTGGTCAGCGCAATAATTTAAATGCAGAAAAAAATGCAGCCACGATATTAAATTTTTGGCGAAAAAATAATTGGCCCATATTTCATATTAAACATAATTCCATCAACCGAAATTCACCTTTATTTAAAGGGAAACCTGGGAACGAAATAAAAGACATTGTCAAACCAATTGGCGACGAACCCATTTTTGAAAAAAATGCAAACAGCGCATTTATTGGGACTGATTTAAAATCGCAATTGGATAAAAAGAGGATTAATAAATTGGTAATTGTTGGGCTGACAACGGAACATTGTGTCTCGACAACGGTAAGGATGGCGGGCAATTTTGGCTATGAAACTTTTGTTGTTTCTGATGCAACTGCGGCCTTTGATAAAGTAGGGGCCAATGGTAAAAAATACCCGGCTGAACTCGTGCATGAAATTGAATTGGCCAACCTGCATGGTGAGTTTGCAACCGTCTTGGAGACGGAAGATTTATTGAAAAAAATGCTTAATCTTGCCCATATTATTTAACAAACACCATTATGAAAGAAAGAACAAGAATTATCGGGCTTGCCATTGTTGGCGTCTTTGCCGTTCTGCAATTATTCCCCATCGACAAAACCAATCCGCCGAGCGACCCTGCCCAAGATTTTATCACGCTCGAAAACCCGCCGGAGCAGGTCGCCTTATTATTGAAAAATGCTTGCTATGACTGCCATTCCCACCATACAAAATATCCATGGTACACCAATCTCCAGCCAGTAGGGTGGTGGATCAAGGGGCACTTTGAGGGCGCTCGCAAGCATTTGAATTTCTCGGAGTGGGGCGGTTATGAGTTGAAGAAAAAACTGCACAAAATGGAGGAATGCGCCGACGAAGTGGAAGCGACCAAGATGCCCTTGATGACTTATTGGCTGATGCACCCAGAAGCAAAATTGAGCGAGGAAGAGCGGAAGGTATTGGTGGATTATTTTATCGGCAAGAGCAAGTGAGCTTTGAGAATAAAAATGAAAACTTGCCGAGGTGAGTTTTCATTTTTATTTTAAACAACATCCCACTCGCTCATCCCTACCGCCAATTCCTTCCCGTCCGCCGCCAATTTCAAACGGTGCAAAAAGCGGCCGTTTTCTAATTCCTGCGTTTCTGAAACGATCTCGTCTTTCCATTGCCCTTCCACTTTATATTGGATGTCGAACGCTTTTAATGTGCCACTTTCGAGGAATGCATCGGGGAGGGTTTCGAGCATCCATTGAAGGTAATAGACATTGTTGAGGTGGCCATTGAAATCAAGGTCGTGCCAATAGACCCGGAAGGTGGCGGAGAAATCCACATGGTCCAACGATGGCAATTTTACAGAAGGGCGGGGGAGGCACTCCTCCGCGGGTGGCATATCTTTTTCAAATTCCAAAATCCAGGGGGGGATTCTCGACATGCGTCGGGAGTGGGTGTCCAGCAGCAACCAACTGGAAGAAGAATAGGCGATCAGTTCTCCAGCCTCATCAAACACTTTGTAGTCCCGAAAAGTGAAGACTTTTTCAAAACCAGTAGGGCAAGTGTAAAAGGTTAGTTTTTCCCCGATCATGGGCAAGCGGTTGATCCGTAGGTTTTTACGCAACAAGACCCAGGAAATATGTTGTGCCTCCATATCCCAGACAGAGACCTTCATTTCCATGACGTTTTGCATGGCGGCTTCCTGCATTTGTTTGACGAGTGCGGCCACGGTCATACGGCGGCGTTTGTCAATGTCGTAAGTCTGGACGGTATACGCGGTTGTGTAGGTGAGTGGCATTTGGCTAGCGATGGACGGTTGAAAGTGGATGTAGGAGATCGAGAACCTTTCTCTATTTCAGTAAATTGAAAAATAAAACTCTGGAGGAGCACCCCGAAGTGAATTCGGGACATGCTGTTGGGATGTTGCATAAAGCGGGGTTCAACTTGCTCCGCATTTTATTACTCTTCAATTTTCTACATTACTGAAAAAAGGTTGGCCTCCGTCAACCATCTGCCATCAACCGTATTAATTTTCAAAAAGCAAAGAAAAATAAAACTTTCCTATTAACTTAGCGGAAGTGTTTGAACAGGGACATCTTACCGTGCGATAATAATTTAAAAGGCCAATATTTATTGGCTTCGTGACTTACCCTTCTTTTAAGTTACAAGTTCATTTTAGTTTTAAAATGCAGTTCGTTGATTGTGGCTTGGCATTGACTTCCCCCATTTTCCTAAATGTGCGGCAACCGTAATCGCTCCGTTCATTAAGGCCATTTGCAATCAACTATTATTTATCGCGGAATTAACAAATTATCAATAATCAAAAATCTGACAGCCAAAGTTGTTGGGTTTTATTCACTCAAAATCTATCTATATGAACACGTTCATTACGAATGTTAGAAAAATTTTCTTTGCCCTTTTAGCCTTCCTTTTGGTAGGTGTCTGGCAATCCTGGACATCTCCCGATTTTCCCGAAAATGCCACGAACTCTGCAGCGGCGCTACAGGTTGTAGGTGCTTGGAATCGGCTACTCCCTTCCCAGCGGACAACCCTGGAAAATGGGGGGACGGTCACCAATTTTGACCTCGGTATCTGCGATGCGATGGGCACGCCTATCACTGCGGACATCACTTCAAGTGGTGCTCCGAACGCACCTACGCCGGGAACAATCAACACCCGTCGGCCTCGCCGTTGGGGGAACACGTCCTTTTACTTGGCCCGTGAAACGGCCAATCAGGCTGGCGTGCAGTATTGCTTTGATTTTAGTGCAGCGGTCAGTTTTTCGATGGACAGCCGGGAGCATGCCTATTTTGCAAATGGGGAGGCTTTGACTATTTCTGCTAATAATGCTGGAGCACCAGTCGACCTTAACGCTACTTTTTTGGGTAGCCCGACCTTCCCCGGCAATGGCATGAGCGGGAACGGTACTTCCGAGGTAACCTTAAACGCCTTCTCCACCGAAGGTGGAGGCCTGTGGTGGGAAGTGAATTCATTGGGTATGCCTGTCACTCAAGTATGTGTCCAATACTACTCCACGGGTGGTTGGGTGACTGCCGAGCCATTCCGTCTTCTTATTGATGGTGTGAAATGCGTGGACGATGATCCAGTGATTTGTGGGGGCACCAGTTGGATCAGCCGCTGGAACCGTTTGAACACGACCCAGCGGGTCAACCTGCAAGAAGGCACGCCAGTCTATGGGTTCAACACGGGTTTTTGTGATGAGTCTTCTGATGCTATTAAATTTTTGGAAATCACTGCGGGGGGAGCACCTCATTCCGGCAACCCCGGTTTTCAGAATGGAAAAGAACCACGTCCTTATGGCCAATACAGCTTCGACAATGGCCGCCACTTTGCAGGCATGGGTGGCAATACTTATTGTTTCACTTTGGATGAAGCCCGGCCCATCCGCTTGAATTCTCAAGAGCACCGTTTTTTCCAAAGTGGTGAAGTCGTTCACTTGACTGCCTTTTTAGGGGTAGATCCGGTCATCTTGGAAGGTCAAAGTGGCGTTGGTCCCGTGATTGGCAACGCTGGAGGGCTTACGCTCAATGGGTCTGGCTACGGCGAAGGTGTCGTGTGGGATATTAATTCTCAAAATAGGCCGGTGTCAAAAGTATGCGTTGAATATTTCGTAGAAGGTGGAGCGCCTTTAGGGCGTGAGCCATTTGCACTTGGCATTTGTGCGACCCGTTGTTTGAACGACGATCCTTATGCATGTTCCATCGCTGGCGGTGTTTGTCAATATCCGCAAGTGGATATTCAAAAAACAGTGACCCCGTTAAATGGCTTTGGTCTTGATCTTTGCAACAATCCCGGTAGTGGGTTGCCAGTTTTTGAAGTGACCATTATTATGTCTGGCTCGACTGGTGGGGTGAAGCAATTATTTCTCGAAGAGGATTTGATGAAATATTTTGGGCCTGCTTATGATTATTTGCTAACGCCTCCGGCCATTACTTTTTCAAATGCTGGTACACCTGGCCTGAATCCTAATTTTAATGGCATTACTGATACCGACATATTTATACCCGGCAGCGGCTCCTTGGGAGCTGGCCAGGAAATCCATGTTTCGTTTTTGGTAGAATTGAACCCCAACGCCCCCGGCGCCCAGACCAACCTCGTCAACTCCGTTTATGGCGGTGGGATAGCACCTGGTGGTTATGCTTATAATGACGTTTCGGGCAGTTTGCCAGGCGGCCCAGGTTTTCCTACGGCTTTCCAAAACCTGCCTGCTGGATATTCAGCAGTTCCGGCTCAAGACCTTACTTTGGAGGCCACCATCCCTAATTTTATGAACGGCATCAACGACTGGCTCGCCAATCACGGCGGTGCTTCCTTCAACGTGCCCGGCTGTGGTGCTGTGACTTGGACAAATGATTACGACCCTGCCAATTTTATTCCCGGCTGTGGACAAATAACCGGAAGCATCGAAGTGACTTTCACTGCTACCAATTCTTGTGGTTACACCATGACCACTTGTGCGACCTTTACTTTGGAAGATACGATCGGCCCAGTTTGCACCAAACCTGTGGATTTGACCTTAGACTGTGGCGACCCAAATGCGCTGGCCATTTTGCAAGACTGGCTAGACTATGATGGGAATTATACCGATTTGAGCACCCCGGTTGTTTTCACCAACGATTTTATGGGATTGGGAAATGCCGGATGTAACAGTGATCCTATCACAGTGACTTGGACGGCTACCGATGCCTGTGACAATGAGTCTTATTTCTCTGCGACTTTGACTGTGGTTGATACAACGGCGCCTACACTTGTTGGTGTAGTCGGTGATTTGATGCTCGACCGTTGCGATAGCATCCCTGACCCGGCGAGTGTGACAGCCACTGATGGTTGCGACCTGAACCCTGAGTTGGAATTTTCAGAAACAACAATGGGGGATGATTGTCATTTCACCATTACCCGTACTTGGACGGCCACCGACGAATGTGGCAACTCTGCCGTGTATGTTCAAACGATTACGGTGGCTGACAACAACCCACCCGTTTTCAGCAACGTACCAGTCGATACAACTGCTGAATGTCCAGACGTGCCGCCTGTTCAAGACCCAACCGTTACGGATTGTTCTTCCTTTACAGTAGAATTTACAGAGGTACAAATTGGTGGGGCCTGCCCCTTGCCTTCACAGATCATCCGTACTTGGATTGCGACTGACTCTTGCGGCAACGTGGACTCCGTGAAACAGATCGTCAATATGACCTCGCCGATGGTTATCAGTGAGATTACTTTCGATCCACCGAACCCATCGGATATTACGGCTGCCTGCTCTGATAACCCCATGTTCGATGATGTTCAAGCCATGACGACCTGCCCAGCGGGCGGTCTCTCAGTCAGTGTAGAGGATGTCGTTAATAATAATGGTGATTGTAGCCAACCGTTCAGTGTTACCCGAACTTGGATCGCTCATGACAATTGTGGCAATATGGTTTCTGTTTCACAAACCATGAATATTGGACCGGACACGGAGGCGCCTATTTTCCACACGGGCAACCCAACTGATATTATGGTGGATTGTGGTGATGACCCTGTGCTGCCGATCGCATTTGATAATTGTGGAGCGACCAGCCTTTCTTATGTTGATTCCAACAGAACCGGCGACTGTGCAACGGGCTTCACTTTTATCCGTACTTGGACGGCGACCGACCTTTGCGGTAACTCTTCCACGTTTGCACAAAATGTGACCACAACCCCTGACAACTCTCCTCCAGTTTTCATTTCTGTGCCTTACGACCAATTTTTTGATTGCGACGATCCGGTCATTTTCGATGAACCAGAAGTGTTTGATAATTGCAGTGACGTGACCCTGACTTGGCAAGATTCCATCATCGGTACGGGTGATTGCAACGAAGTGAACGGTCAGATTTATGGCTATGATATTATCCGTACGTGGACGGCCACCGATTCTTGTGGTAACTCGGCTACATTGGTCACCAATGCATGGATTCTCCCCGGTTACAACAACGGCAACCGAATTGCCTTCTCCCATGTCCCCGAGGATCAGCACTTTGACTGTCGTGGGGATGTGGTCTTTGGTCAGGCGGTCTGCCATTCTGCTTGTGGCGAGTTGGCGTTGACTTTTGGAAGATTTTTACAATGAAGATTGCGATAACGGAACGACCATCACCAGGGTTTGGACGGCGGTAGATACTTGCGGGAATGAAATTTCTGCTACTCAATTAATTAGTATCGAACCGGACAATGATACTCTGACTTTCATGAGCGTGCCTGCCGACGGGCTTTTTTGATTGTAAATGGTACTCCTGTTTTCGGCCAACCCTCTGTGACAGATAATTGTGGAACGGGGGCCTCCATCATCATGACTCACAACGATGTTTGGGAAAATGGTGGGGACTGCAATTCCTTCAAAGTGACCCGTACTTGGACGGCAGTTGACCCGTGTGGCAATGAAAGTATCGCTTCGCAAACGTTGACCCTGATGGACAACATTGCGCCTGTTTTCGAAACAACCTTGCTGGACAAAACAGTGGGTTGCGGAGATGCCATTATTTTTGACCAAGTGGAGGTGACGGAAAATTGCTCTAACGCCCAGGTTTCCTTTACCGATTCAGCGGTTGATTTGTGCGGCGGCAGCTATGCCATCACCCGTACGTGGTTGGCGGAAGACGCCTGCGGCAATGTTTCTTCAGCTTCGCAAACGGTGACCGTCATGGATGACGAAGGGCCTGTTTTTGATATGGTGCCTGCGGATAAAACCATCAGCTGTGGAGAGGCTCTTGTATTTGGACAAGCCGAAGCCTCAGATGACTGTTCTTTTGCAGAATTGTCTTTTGAAGATGAAATGACCCTCAGCTGCGAAGGCAGCTACACCGTTACCCGTACGTGGACAGCCACTGATGGCTGCGGAAATATTTCGCAAGCACAACAAAAAATAACGGTGGAAGATACACAGGCCCCCGTTTTCGAAACGGTGGTTGTAGATCAGTACATTAGTTGTGGAGAGCAGCCCGTTTTTGCAACGGTCGCAGCTGCTGACGCTTGTAGCAATGTCTCTGTCACCTTTGTGGACGTAGAAGAAGTTTTGGCCTGTGAAACCCTCGTCACCCGTACATGGACGGCCGTGGATGCCTGCGGAAACAGTGCGCAGCTATCCCAATCCGTCCACATCATGGACAACGACTCGCCTGTTTTTAATGCTTTGCCGACCTCACTGGAAATGACCCAGGCAGAGTTTATGGCCTGGACACTGCCGACTGCGATCGCTACCGACTGTGGTGAGGTTACGATTGAAGTGAATTCAAGTTCGGAATCAAATTGTGATTTCATTACCTACACCTATAATTATGTAGCAACCGATGGCTGTGGTAATTCCAGTTCTCACCACCTCGAAGTTCTCATCACTGATGCCGTTTTTGCGATGACGGTTGAAGCGCCTGCGGAATTAGATTGTGGGGAGAATTACGACCTCTTGCTCAACACTGTGAACGGTACAGCGCCATTCGCTTACTCTTGGCAGATTGTTTCTGGTACCAATTGGCAAGTAGATGCGATGCCAGGCCAGCCGATGGCGACTGTTCTTGCTGGTGAAGGGGAAGCCGTTTTGAATGTCAGTATCATGGATGCAGTAGGCTGTGTGGTTTCGCAATCAATCATCCTTGATTGTGAAGAGGGCGTAAATGCGGTAACCATTGCAGAAATAAGCTCATTTGAGTTGAAACCTAATCCTGTGAACGATGTTCTACGGGTTGCTTTTTATTCAAAAATAGCTGGCGAAGCCAAAGTGAAAGTCCTAAACACTTTGGGCAGCCAAATGGCTTTAACTACTAATGATGTAACGCTTGGTAGTAATCAGTTTGAAGTAGAAACAGCTTCATTGCCAGCAGGGACTTACTTGCTGCAATTGCAATTGGGCGATAAGATGATGGTGGAAAAATTCGTAAAGATCAACTAACGGATTTCGAATCCCACTTTTCAAAATAAAACAAGGGGGTGTCGATGATTGGCGCTCCCTTGTTCTTTTTTGTAGGGCAGGGTAGTGTTTGATTTAAAAAATGATGGAAAGGGCATTGCTGTACTCAAAGGAAATTTTGCAGCTTCCTATAATTTCAAAACTAAAATTAGCAGGAATGGGGTTCTTCCGAAGGTGGTTTGCCCTCTAATAAAAAGGTGTCCCCCACGTACAAATCCTTTACAAATATTTTTGAAATGTCCCTATTGTTTTTCATTTAAAAGCACTACATTTGCGCTCGTTTTTAGGAAACCTAAGTTTTTCTGCGGAAAAACTACGTTTTTACAGGGGTTTTCAACAAAAAGTAACTATCGAAAATAATCAAGATAAATTAAGCAATTATGCCAACAATCAATCAATTGTTCAGTAAGGGTAGAAAGAAAATTGTGCTTAAGAGCAAATCCCGTGCTTTGGATTCTTGTCCACAGCGCAGGGGTGTTTGTACAAGGGTTTACACAACTACGCCTAAGAAGCCGAACTCGGCTCTTCGTAAAGTTGCCAAAGTACGTTTGACAAACGGCACCGAGGTTATTTGCTATATTCCAGGTGAAGGCCACAACCTGCAAGAGCACTCCATCGTATTGGTAAGGGGTGGTCGTGTAAAAGACTTGCCAGGTGTGCGTTACACCATAGTCCGTGGTGCATTGGATACTGCGGGTGTCCAAAACAGGAAGAAGAGCCGTAGCCAATACGGTACAAAAGCACCTAAGAAGTAGGTCTCGTTTTTTTCGATAGTTAAAACTGAACAATAATAATAATGTATAGGAGGGCCATTGAATCCCTCTTTAATCAATCCTTTTCAAATGAGGAAGCATAAACCAAAAGTAAGAGTTATCGCACCAGACCCACGTTACAACGATCCAGTGGTCACCCAATTTGTCAATAATATGATGTATTCTGGCAAGAAGTCAACTGCATTCAAGTTGTTCTACGATGCTATGGATATGATCAGGGAGCGTACCCAACAGGATGAGCATGGCATCTGGAAAAAGGCACTCAATAATGCAATGCCACAAGTACAGGTGAAAGCCAGAAGGATCGGTGGTGCTACTTTCCAAATCCCACAGGAAATCCGTTCTAAGCGCCGGATTATGTTTGGCATGAAGTGGTTGATCCGTTTTTCAAGGGAGCGCAGTGGTAAAGGGTTTGCTGAAAAATTGGCTGCTGAACTGATCGCCGCAAGCAAAGGCGAAGGTGCTGCAGTAAAGCGGAAGGAAGATACCCACCGGATGGCTGAGGCCAACCGTGCCTTCGCACATTTCAAGGCTTAATAATAAGGCAGAAATAAACAACTTCGACGAGTTTGAAAAGCTGCTGACCATAGCGCTTTTCAAACTCGTTGGATTTTTGACCCATTCGATTTCGAGTATTTATTTGATAAAAAGTCTTAGTAAGGGCTGTTGTGAATAAATAAATGTACTACCAAATTTTCTCTGATTCACCCCCCTTTACTATTCTAATTTTTTAAACCCTTTCGGGAAACAGATCATGGCAAAAGATTTAAAATTCACCAGGAACATTGGCATTGCTGCCCACATTGACGCCGGTAAAACCACCACCACCGAGCGTATCCTTTTTTATACGGGACTTACCCATAAAATCGGCGAAGTTCACGATGGCGCTGCTACCATGGATTGGATGGAGCAAGAGCAAGAACGTGGTATCACAATCACCTCTGCCGCTACCAAGACTTCATGGAAATGGAAAGATGAACTCTATTCTATCAACATCATTGACACTCCCGGCCACGTTGACTTTACCGTTGAGGTAGAGCGTTCCCTCCGTGTTTTGGATGGTACCGTTGCTTTGTTCTGTGCTGTGTCTGGTGTCGAGCCACAATCTGAAACTGTTTGGCGTCAAGCCGACCGCTACAAAGTACCACGGATCGGTTTCGTCAATAAAATGGACCGGAGTGGTGCCGATTTCTTCAACGTTGTAAATGACGTAAAAGAAAAATTGGGTGCTAATGCAGTGCCGCTCCAAATCCCAATCGGGGCTGAGGAAACTTTCAAAGGTGTGGTTGACCTCATCACCATGGAAGCCATCGTTTGGAACGATGCTGACCAAGGTATGACTTATGATGTCATTCCAATCCCTGAAGACCTCGTTGATACTGTAAATGAATACCGTGGTAAATTGTTGGAATCAGTTGCTGATTACGACGAGACCCTGTTGGAAAAATACTTTGAAGATCCAGAATCCATCACTGTGGATGAAGTGCGGTCTGCAATCCGCAAAGCAGCCATCGATATGTCTATCACCCCAATGATGTGTGGTTCTGCATTTAAAAATAAAGGAGTACAGGCTATGTTGAACGCAGTCTGTGAATTCTTGCCTTCTCCATTGGATATTGAAGCCATTAAAGGTATCAACCCTAAAACGGATGAGGAAGTCTCCCGTAAGCCATCGGTTGATGAGCCTTTCAGCGCTTTGGCGTTCAAGATCGCTACCGACCCTTACGTAGGCCGTTTGGCTTTCATGCGTGTTTACTCTGGCCGTTTGGATGCTGGTTCTGCCGTTTTGAATACCCGTTCTGACAAAAAGGAAAGGATTTCAAGGATTTACCAAATGCACTCCAATAAGCAGAATCCAATCGACTTCGTAGAAGCTGGTGACATCGCTGCTGCCGTTGGTTTCAAAGACCTGCGTACGGGTGATACGATCTGTGATGAAAAATATCCGATTGTTTTGGAAAGTATGACTTTCCCTGATCCTGTAATCGGTATTGCGGTAGAGCCAAAGTCGCAAAAAGATATGGACAAATTGGGTATGGCCCTGCACAAACTGGCAGAGGAAGACCCAACTTTCAAAGTACGGGTAGACCACGATACCAACCAAACCATTATCAGTGGGATGGGTGAGTTGCACTTGGAAATCATTGTTGACCGTCTCAAGCGGGAGTTCAAAGTAGAATGTAACCAAGGTCAGCCGCAGGTAACTTACAAAGAGGCATTGACCAAAACGGTTACCCACCGCGAGCGCTTGAAAAAGCAGTCTGGTGGTTCTGGTCTCTTTGCCGATATGGAATTCGACCTCGGCCCAGCTGATGAGGAATTCTTGTCAACCGACGAATTTATCTCTGGCAAAACCAAACTACAATTCGTTTGGGACATCGTCGGTGGTAAGATCGATAAGAACTACATGAAACCAATCAAAGATGGTTTCACCGCTATGATGGCCAACGGTATTTTGGCAGGCTACAACATCGAGAGCATGAAAGTACGGGTGTTTGATGGTTCTATGCACGCAGTGGATAGTAAGCCAATCGCCTTCGAACTTTGTGCAAAAGAAGGTTTCCGGGCTGCTGCAAGCGGCTGCAAGCCTACCTTGATGGAGCCAATCATGAAATTGGAAGTGGTTACTCCTGAGGAATACACTGGTCCAGTAATTGGTGACCTCAACCGTCGCCGTGGTTTGCCGAAAGGCCAAGAGCCACGTTCTGGTGGAGCAGTTGCCATCCAAGCTGATGTGCCATTGTCTGAAATGTTCGGTTATGTGACCCAGTTGCGTACCATCACTTCTGGCCGTGCCAGTTCAACGATGGAATTCTCGCACTACGCTGAGTGTCCAAAGAACATTGCAGAAGAAGTAATTGACAGAGCAAAAGGCTTGGTAAAAGCCTAAGCTGATAGAGATATATTTTTAGCGAGAAGCCCCGGTCGGATGACTGGGGCTTTTTTTTTGGGGACTTTCTCTGCCCGCTTAACTTTTTTTACCTATAAAATGGCGCAGTTATTGAAATTATCCCTCCTCATCGTCCCCTTCTCAGCCTTCCCAATATCCCACTATTCGATCTTTCCCATGTAATTTGTTCAAGAAACATTCAATTGCCCCTGATTTTTTTCACTCACTCACTGCCCCCCTTATAAAAATTATGAACGCTATGACAAAAATGCCTACTCCGGTTCTTTGTGCCTTCGCCTGTCTGGTCATTCTGGCCGCATCTTGCAAAAAAGAGGTGACCGCTGATTTTCACGAACCAGATGTCCCCAAGGATATTCCATCATTTAATAATGCTTCCCAAATAGATCGTGTCCAAAAAGCGAATGAGATCCTTATTTGGCAAAGTGACGGTTTGAAGGGCAGCCTGCGCACGAACCAAGTTGATGACCGGGACGGCGAAGCCAATCCGAACGATGATATTTTTTGGTTGCATATAGCTGATGTGTTGCCGTTGGTTTACCAAGGTGAACTGCTGAGTGCGACCCATGTGGCCGTAAGAAACAATTATGCTTTTGTGAGCTACCATTTGCGCGGGGAAGACCACAAAGGTGCCATTGAGGTGGTTGACCTTACTGATCCAGAAAACCCGGTGGTGGTAGGCCAGTCTTTTTTTAACAACGCCGATGTCAATGCCATTGAGGTGGATGAGACCAGCAGTGGTTCGGAAATCCGGGTCTGGGTAGCGCTTTCTGATTTTAGGAAAGGGGCGGTTTTAGGAGAATTGGTTACACAAAATGGCAGCTTTAGCGAAAACCAATATGCAGAGGTGAACCTATCCAATTTTATCGAATCAGGCGTAACCTCTTCTGCCAATTCGATCAAACATGCAGGAGACTATCTCTATGTGACAAGTGGGAAATCGAAAGGAGGGATTTTTAAAATCAATGTGAATGATTTACAAGTAGAAGGCGTCACGGAATTTCCGGAGGCTAAATATGTTACGACCAACGGCTCACTGGAAGATGTTTCGACTGTCGTTACCCTGCAAGCTGGCACCACTTCCTTGCTACGAACAGATGTTGTCGGTAACCATAAGTTCTCCACTGCTGCGCAAATAGGTGCGATCGAACACCAAAATGTCGATGCAGCCAACAGTGGAAAAAGCACCATCCATTTTGAAAGCCCGGGGTCGGACAAGTTATATGTAGCGATGGGCACGGGTGGGTTGAAAGCGTTCAACACAGCGAATGGTTTGAGCGAAATTTGGACAGCACCTTCCAATATGTTGACCGCTGGGAATTGCAATGGTATTTCTTCCGATCATGAATTTTTGTACGCTGCTAATGGTGCCGATGGGTTGGCCGTTTTCCAATTGTTGGAAAATGAAGACCCCAACCTCATCTTTACTTGGGATTTGGAAGACCAAGTTGCCTCCGCCAATTTTGTACTGGCTTCCGATGATTTTGTTTTTGTCGCCAAAGGACAAGGAGGGCTTAAAATCCTCAAGCGCCCCGGTGCGGGAGACCTGCTCCCTTTGTCGGATTATGACGGAAACGGGACGCCCAAAAATTTATCAGCAGATTTGCCCATTTGTGGGGAATTGTTGTCGAATTTGTTCACAGGTGCGCTTCCCGAGCAGGTAGATGCAACCGCTGCACACCCGGAGTTTTTCAATCAAAATGTGGTGGAAAACTTGTACCTCAGCCAAGGAGCCGATGTTTACCTGACCTTCCTTCACGAAGGGGCTGGTTATAAAAACACATTGGGCTATTACTATTACGACGCTGATAACCCACCTGCTTCGGAAGCGGATTTGGTCAAAATCATAGTTTTTCCGAATGCTTCGGCCAGCGGTTCCGGCGGAGATTTGAAACCGGGAAATACAATGGAGCTGCTTGGGTCATTTTCTGCAAATACGGTCATAGGCTTTTTTCTGATTGCAGATGGCTGGCGAGATGGGCTGACAGAAGGTCACGGCTTTCTATTCTCAGACCCGCAGTTCAATAATGGGAAAGTGCAAAGCCTAATATTTTATGACCAAGAATGCGATGCTTCGGTCATTGCGTTTGAAGACATCGACATTGCAAATGGCGGCTGCGATAAAGATTATAATGATGCAGTTTTTATGATTACTACAACTCCGCAAGCTGCCGTTGATGTATCTACTTTTTTGCAATTGGAAGATTGAATTGATTAATCAGTCATTGTAAAATTTTATGGAAGCGGGCGTTTCTACTTGGAGGTGGAGATGCCCGCTTTCATATTACCAATTTAAGAGGTGTAAAGCAGTGAAAATAATGGCAACTTGTTTAGTTAAATGATTGATTTATAGAAAATTGGGGTAATATTGATGCGGATGTTTCCCCGTAATTTTTAGAATAAAAACTTGTAAATGCCGGTGGCAACCAGCAGATGTGGGCTCTGAGGATGAGTTTCTACAGCGAGGATTTTGATGAAAACGGCACCTGCGATATTGTTTTGAGCAAAGAATATAAAGGCAAACTTGTGCCTACCCGTGGCCGCCAGTGTTCCTCCGAACAGATGCCTTTCATTGCAGATAAATTCCCTTCTTATAATTTGTTTGCTTCGGCAGGTGTTGAAGATATCTTTAGCAAAGAAAAATTAGAGTCATCGCTTCATTTACAGGTAAAGGATTTTGAGTCCAAGACCCTACTGAATAATGGAAATGGCACTTATACAGCGGCCTCGCTGCCACGGTTGGCACAAATGGCTCCCATCAATGGAATGATTCCCATCGATATAAACGGTGACGGAAATATGGATTTGATCTGTGCGGGAAATATGTACGAGACAGAAGTGGAGACACCCCGTTATGATGCAGGAACAGGATTGGTTATGCTGGGTGATGGAAAAGGAGGTTTGACTCCAATGAGACCAGACCAGAGTGGTTTTTTTACTCCCAAAAATGTTAAAAATATTGCCTTGCTGAAACGAGCAAAAGATCGGCTGATAGTGGTAGCCAATAATGATGGACCGTTACAGTTTTTTGCATTTTAAAGAGGGATATTTTGTGTTTCAAATATCCCCCTCCTTTTTACCTCCTTTCTGGGGGATTTCAATGAAGAGGAGGCAATCAATCACCATGTGAGCGTAGGCCATAATCAAAGTTCTGGAACGGCCTTGACGCCCGGTTGATCCAACAAGCAGTGCTTTCATGTTTAGTGCAGCGTAACTATGCAGTGGGCAGTCACAAGTTGCGCAGCGTTAAACTTATGACAACGGGCATTTCCGAATACACTTCAGGAAACCAAAAATTGATCAATCATCAATAAACGGGGGCTAACTTTTGAAGTGCAATAATTTTTATTGGCGAAACCTAATAAAAAGGATATAAAAAATGGTCGATAAGCTGTGTACCATCATTCCATTTGCAGACGGAGGCAACTACCCAAACCTATCGGTTGGTTGTGAATTTAAATCTCCAAAACACATTCTTTTTTATTTGAAAAAAAACTTGTAACCGATTTGGAAATACAAGCCATTCTTTTACCTTTGCGCTCGCTTTTGAAAAAGGGGATGAATAGTTTAAGTGTTAAATAATATTTTTTGACAGTTAGCCATTCATCAACTCAAATAATCAAAAAGGCATGAATCAGAAAATCAGGATCAAACTCCGTTCATACGACCACAACTTAGTGGATAAAAGCACGGAGAAAATAGTTAAGACAGTTCGCACTAGTGGTGCTGTTGTGACTGGCCCGATTCCGCTGCCCACTAAGAAAGAGATTTTTACTGTCCTGCGTTCACCGCACGTCAATAAGAAATCCAGGGAGCAGTTTCAGTTACGCACTCACAAGCGACTGATAGAAATTTATACGCCTACCCAGAAGACGGTCGATGCGTTGTCCAAGTTGGAGCTGCCCAGTGGTGTGGATATTCAGGTAAAGTTGACGTAAGTTCCTTTTGACTAAATTTATTTATGGGTTTAAAAAGTTGCCGTTTCTCCGTGTGGGAGAGCGCTAATGGCAATTTTTCATTCTTAAACGATCATGTCCGTTCTGCTCCGGAGTCTTTCCATTTTCTGAGAAAGGCAGCGGGTGCTGAACTGTTGAATAAAATTCCTGCCAGATGAACGGCATAATTGGAAAAAAAATCGGCATGACCAGCATATTCGATGCTGCTGGTCGCAATATCGCTTGTACGGTAGTTGAAGCTGGTCCTTGTGTTGTCACGCAAGTGAAGACAGATGATACAGACGGCTACTCTTCCCTCCAGTTAGGTTTTGGAGAGGCCAAGGTCAAGAACACATCGAATGCTCTGATTGGGCATTTTGAAAAGGCCAAGACTGCCCCCAAAAGCAAAGTGGTTGAATTCAGGGATTTCAATGCCGTCCAGAAAGAGATCGGTGATATAATCCGTGTAGAAGAAATTTTTGCCGAAGGTGATGCTGTCAGTGCTATTGGCACAACCAAAGGCAAGGGCTTCCAAGGGGTTGTAAAACGTCATGGGTTCGCCGGTGTCGGTCAAGCTACACACGGTCAACATAACCGGTTGCGTGCTCCAGGTTCTGTTGGTGCGGCATCTTACCCAGCCCGGGTTTTCAAAGGGATGAAGATGGCAGGACGAATGGGTAATGACCGGGTGAAAATCAAAAACCTCAAAGTAGTTAAGGTTTTCGCTGAGCAAAACCTATTGGTTATAAAAGGAGCGATTCCTGGGCATAACGGTTCTTTCGTGATTATCGAAAAGCCATAAGCACCAATCAAGTACTCATATTCTTTAATGATCATAATGACTTCAAAGTAATGAAACTCGAAGTTTTAAATATCCAAGGTAATTCAACTGGCAAATCAATAGACCTGCCGGAAGATGTGTTCGGTATCGAGCCGAACGAGCATGTGGTTTGGTTGGCAGTTAAAGCTTATCTCGCCAATCAGCGTCAGGGCACCCACAAGTCAAAAGAACGGAGTGAATTATCCGGTTCTACACGTAAACTTCATCGTCAAAAAGGGACGGGAGGTGCTCGGAAGGGTGACATCAATAGCCCACTTCTTCGTGGAGGAGCAAGGGTTTTTGGTCCTAAACCAAGGGACTATCGCCAGAAGATTAATAAGAAAGTCAGTCGCTTGGCTCGTAAGTCGGCTTTGTCGGCAAAAGCCTCTGCTGGTAACTTGATTGTTTTGGAAGATTTCTCTTTCGACGCACCAAGAACAAAATCTTATAAAGATATTCTCAAGTCTCTGAACCAAGAAGGCAAAAAGACGCTATTGGTAACTGGTGACTATGAAAAGAACATCTATTTGTCGAGCCGGAATTTAGATAAAACGAAAGTAAAAATGGCCGGTGAACTCAACACATATGACATCTTACATGCCAATACTTTGATATTGTCAGAAGGTGCAATCGAGAAAATAGTTTCAACTTTTTAATTGGGGCTTGATTAGCAGGTAAGTGCTACCACTGATGTCCTGCCTATCAATTCCATTACAGATATAAAAATGGCCAAGCAAATTTTGATAAAGCCAGTTATCACAGAAAAAGCGGACGCCCTGTCAGAGAAGCAAGGCAAATACACTTTTGTGGTAAATAAAGATGCCAACAAGATCGAAATTAAGAAAGCGATCGCTGACCTTTATAATGTAGAGGTTGCCAAGGTAAACACGATGATCATGCCTTCTAAAGCGAGGAATCGCAATACGAAATCTACCGTTATCAAAGGTCGGGTTTCGGGCTTCAAGAAAGCAGTCATTACTTTGGCAGCAGGCGAAACCATCAATTTCTTTGGCGATATTTAAAAGTAATAACGAAGAAGGTCTTTAGCTGTAAGCCATCTGCCGATAGCTAAAAGCCAATAGCAAACTATATACAGTCATGGCACTGAAAAAATATAACCCGATAACACCTGGGATGAGGTTCAAAGTAGGGATTGATCGTACTGAGATCACAACCGATGAACCTGAAAAGAGTCTGATAGCACCTTTGCACAAGACAGGTGGACGTAATAATGCAGGTCGGATGACTGTCCGTCAAAGAGGTGGTGGGCATAAACGTCGGTACAGGATCATTGATTTCAAGAGAAACAAAGACGGTATTCCGGCAACAGTCAAAACCATTGAGTACGATCCAAACCGTTCTGCGTTTATTGCCTTGGTATTTTATGCCGATGGTGAGAAGCGTTATATACTTGCCCCTTATGGCTTGAAAGTAGGTGATCAGCTCATGTCGGGTGAAAATGCGGCTCCAACCATTGGAAATGCCCTTTTTCTAAAAGACATTCCACTTGGTACTTCCATCCATAATATAGAAATGGTGCCTGGAACAGGAGCAGTATTGGTTCGTTCTGCTGGCACATCTGCTACATTGATGGGAAGGGAAGATAAATATGCAGTAGTAAAACTACCTTCAGGTGAGACCCGACGGATTCTTGTTACTTGTAAAGCAACTATGGGTACTTGTTCCAACCCTGACCACGGTCTAACCAATTTTGGAAAAGCTGGAGCCAAGCGGTGGATCGGAAAAAGGCCACACGTAAGAGGGGTAGCGATGAACCCTGTAGATCACCCAATGGGTGGTGGTGAAGGCCGTGCATCTGGAGGTCATCCTCGTTCCCGCAAAGGTTTAATGGCTAAAGGCTATAAGACTCGGGACACCAAGAAAAGGTCTACTAGTTTGATCATTACAAGAAGAAAAAAATAACCAATGGTTGAAAGTTGAGGATTGATGCCTTTTTAAAATGGCCCAATACCAAAACTAATAACCAGAAATCATTATAACAATATGCCTCGTTCGATTAAAAAAGGGCCATATATCCATCATAAGTTGATGAAGAAATTGGAAGCCGCTCAGGGTAGCAAGCGCAAGCAAGTTATCAAGACCTGGTCACGTTCTTCGATGATCATTCCTGACATGGTAGGCCAAACGATCGCCGTCCATAATGGGAAAAACTTCATCCCAGTTTTCGTCACAGAAAATATGGTCGGGCATAAATTGGGTGAGTTTTCACCTACCCGTACTTACAGAGGCCACGCTGGTCACCGTAAGAGCTAACAAGGGCGTTTTTAGCTAAACGTTTTGAACAAATTTGATAATTGATTTAAAATCAAAATAATGGAAGCTGTTGCTAAGATTAAGAATGTTCCGATGTCTCCCCGCAAAATGCGGTTGATTGCGGACACAATTAGGGGCAAAAAAGTAGATAGCGCCCTAAATATTCTACGTTTTACCAAAAACGAAGCAGCTGAATGGTTGGAAAAATTATTGCTTTCGGGCATCGCCAACTGGGAATACAAGCTCGACGGTTTGGAGAGTGCTGATGATTATGGTCTCTACATCAAGGAAATTTTTGTGGATGAAGGAACGATGTTAAAGAGATTTCGTCCAGCTCCTCAGGGTAGGGCACAAAGAATTCGCAAACGACGAAACCACGTTACCTTGAAGCTGGAGAACAAAATTCCGGTACAAAGGGATTTGACGAAAGGCGATGAGGTAGAAGTAGAAGAAGTCGAAACCGTGGAAGAATAAGAATTTATTTTTTTATGAATTGGTATAGGATGTTTTTACCGATGCTAATTCATAGATCAACAATTATTATAAATGGGTCAAAAGACTAATCCAATTGGAAATCGCTTAGGCATCATCAGAGGTTGGGAATCAAATTGGTTCGCTGATCGCGACTACGCACAAAAAGTAGTAGAAGATGAGCGTATCCGCGTTTATTTGAAAGCCCGTATTTCAAAAGGTGGCCTTGCCAAGATTATCATCGAAAGGGCCTTAAAGCGCATCACTGTAACCATCCATACTTCACGTCCTGGTATTGTGATCGGAAAGGGCGGTTCTGAAGTAGACAAGATCAGGGAAGAGTTGAAAAAACTGACTGGCAAAGAGGTGCAGATCAATATCGTTGAAATACGCAAACCAGAATTGGATGCGGCCATAGTAGGAGAGTCTATTGCCAAGCAGATTGAAGCGAGGATCAATTATCGCCGTGCTATCAAAATGGCCATTCAGTCAACTATGAGGGCTGGGGCAGAAGGTATAAAAGTTCGTATTTCTGGTCGTTTGGCTGGCTCGGAAATGGCACGTACGGAAGAGTACAAAGAGGGTAGAACACCACTTCACACCTTCCGATCTGATATAGATTATTGCTTAACTGAAGCGCTTACCGTTTACGGTATTATTGGAATCAAGGTTTGGATATGTAAAGGAGAAGTATTTGGAAAGAGAGATCTAAACCTCAATGCTGGCCACGAAAAGAAAGAACGTGGTGGCCCAAGCGGCGGAGGCAGAGGAGACAACCGTGGTGGTGGAAGAGGCAGAGATAACCGTGGCGGTGGACGTGGCAGAGACAACCGTGGTGGTGGAAGAGGCAGAGATAACCGCGGCAGTGGCGGTGGTGGAAGAAGAGGTTAATTTTCAATTAAATTTTGATAGGAGAATCAAGAAATTCAATGTACTTTTGCAGCCGTTTTTGAAAATCCTATTAGAACAGCATCATTTTTACTGTCATCTTTAAGGATACAGTTTTTAAATACAGGTCAAAATGTTACAGCCTAAAAGATTAAAATACCGTAAGCCCCACCGGGTCAAGTTGAAACAAAAAACTGTCAAAGGGAGTACAGTTAGTTTTGGTGACTATGGTTTGAAAGCGATCCAAGCTGGCCGTATTACCAATCGCCAGATCGAGTCTGCTCGTATTGCCATGACCCGACATATGAAGAGGGAAGGACAGGTATGGATCAGGATTTTCCCTGACAGGCCGATCACTAAGAAACCCTTGGAAGTGAGGATGGGTAAAGGTAAAGGTGCGCTTGATCATTATGTAGCTATGGTTCAACCTGGCCGTATCATGTTTGAAATTACAGGTGTGTCGCAAGAGGTTGCCTTTGAAGCGCTTCGTTTGGCAGCCCAAAAGCTACCCGTACTGACCAAGGTTTCCATGAGGCCTGAGGTTGTTAAATTCTGATCATTTTTAAATAATTAAATAAAATGGCAACCAAAAAATATCTTGAACTTCAGGAATTCAATGACGCAGATTTGCAGACAGAATTAGAAGGAATTGAGGCTGAATACCACAAGATGCGATTCGATCATAATGTAAAAGGATTGGACAACCCAATGGAGATGAAAGAACTCCGTAAAGATATTGCCCGTCTCAAAACTGAAATCCGTCGTCGTGAATTGGCTAATATGTCCGAAGCTCAATTGGCCAAGCGCAGTAAGATCAGGGCTCGGCGTAGTTGGAATTAATAAAAGCTATCAACCATTTTAAATTCCATTCATGGAAAATAGTAGAAATCTAAGAAAAACAAAAATTGGGGTGGTCGTCAGCAATAAGATGGACAAGACCATAAATGTTATGGTAGAACGCCGTCTTCCTCACCCTATCTACGGCAAATCTGTGAAGCTGTCCAAAAAATTCATGGCACACGATGATAAAAATGAGTGTGGCATAGGAGACAGGGTCAAGATTATGGAAACCCGCCCATTGAGCAAACTGAAACGTTGGCGCTTGGTCGAAGTTCTTGAAAAAGCCAAGTAAGGAATGGAGCGTTTGTCGTTTCATTTTTATTCAAACGAAACTTTATAAATTTAATATAAAATGATCCAGCAGGAATCGAGACTCAAAGTAGCTGATAATAGTGGCGCTAAGGAAGTGCTCTGTATTCGGGTATTGGGTGGGTCAGGCCGCCGTTACGCATCCATTGGGGATGTGATTGTTGTCACGGTAAAAGATGCATCTCCTGGAGGTGTGAAAAAAGGTACGGTTTCCAAAGCAGTTGTAGTGCGTACCAAGAAGGAGATTCGTCGCAAGGATGGGTCTTATATCCGGTTCGATGACAATGCATGTGTACTGTTGACTGCCAATGACGAGCCAAGAGGTACTCGTATTTTTGGCCCAGTTGCACGTGAACTCAGGGAAAAAGATTACATGAGAATTGTCTCATTGGCTCCTGAGGTGCTTTAATCATTTTACACTAAAGAATAACAGGATAATTCATTGATTATCATGGCAAAAAAAGCTAAAAAGACCAGGTTTGCACCCAAGTTGCACATTAAGAAAGGTGACAGGGTAATGGTGATCGCCGGCAACGACAAAGGCGAAACAGGGGAAGTGCTGGAAGTATTTCCTTCAAAGAATAGGGCCATTGTTGAAAATTTAAACATGGTCAAAAAGCACCAAAAACCTACTCAGGATAACCCTGGTGGCATCATTGATCTGCCAGCATCCATCCATCTTTCAAACCTGATGTTGCTTGATCCAAAGACTGGTGAACCTACAAGGATTGGTCGTAAGTTGGTAGATGGCAAACTGGTAAGGTATGCCAAAAAATCAGGCGAATTGATTAACTAATTTCTCCGGAAAGTCTAATCTGTTTAGAAATGAAATATACACCAAGGCTTCTTGCTAAATACAATAATGAGGCTGTACCAGCCCTGAAGGAACAATTCCAATATGGAAATGTAATGGAAGTACCAAAGCTTGTAAAGATATGTATCAATCAAGCTGTTGGGCAGGCAACGCAGGACAAGAAGCTCATTGACATAGCTCAAAAAGAGATTACCGAAATAGCTGGACAAAAAGCAGTGGTTATAAAAGCCAAAAAATCTGTGTCCAATTTCAAATTGAGGGAAGGTATGCCGATTGCTGTCCGGGTAACTTTGCGCCACACCAAAATGTGGGAGTTCATGGATCGTTTGATCACTGTATCATTACCTCGTGTTCGTGACTTTAGGGGTATCAATGACAAGAGCTTTGATGGACGTGGAAACTATTCTATGGGTATTTCTGAGCATATCATTTTTCCTGAAATAGATCTGGACAAAGTGAATAAGATCACGGGGATGGACATCTCTTTCGTGACCACTGCTAAAACAGATGCCGAGGCATTGTCCTTATTGAAATCATTAGGGATGCCATTCAAAACCAAAGGCAATAACATTTAAGGACCTCCAAGTTCTTTAAAAGTAACATTTATAATGGCAAGAAAATCACTAATCGCAAGGGAAAGGAAACGGGCAAAAATGGTTGCTAAATACGCTGAACGTCGCAAGCGTCTCAAAGAAGAGGGCTTGTATGAGGAGCTTGACAAGCTTCCCCGTAATGCTAACCCAATCCGTTTGCACAACAGATGCCAATTAACGGGTCGTCCTAAAGGCTACATGAGAAAATTTGGCCTTTGCAGGGTGAAATTCCGGGAAATGGCCTTGGATGGAAAGATTCCAGGAATAACAAAAGCAAGCTGGTAATTCCATTCGGCAGTTTACAGTGAGCAGGGTTTAATATTTTCCGCTGCCAACTAATTTCTGCCGACTGAAAATTGATAATCAATGATAGTAACTGATCCAATTGCAGATTTCTTGACTCGCATTCGCAATGCTCAAATGGCGGGTCACCGGATTGTAGAAATCCCTTCTTCTAACGAAAAAAAGGCTATGACCAAAATCCTTTATGACAATGGTTATATCCTTAAATATAAATTTGATGACGAAGCAAGCTATTCCGGTGTCATCAAGATTGCTTTGAAATATGACAAAGTGACTAGGTTGCCTATTATCCGTGAATTGAAGCGGGTAAGCAGACCAGGTCTCCGCCAATATCGTAAGGCCAGTGAGCTGCCTAAGGTAATCAATGGGTTGGGTATTGCTATCATTTCAACATCTAAAGGAATCATGACTGATAAGGAAGCCAGAGAAGAAAACGTCGGTGGCGAGGTACTCTGCTTCATTTCCTGATTTATAATTTTCAATTATCAACTAACTGTATTATGTCACGGATAGGAAAAATGCCCATAACCATTCCTGCGGGCGTGGAAGTCAAAATAAGTGATAAAAAACTTGTCACTGTTAAAGGGCCAAAAGGTGAACTAAGCCAGCAATTGGATATGGATTTGGACGCAACCATAGAAAATGGTGTGTTGACCATCACTCGGCCAACAGAGCAAAAGAGGCATCGTTCAATGCATGGTCTATATCGTTCTCTCATCAACAACATGGTATTGGGCGTTTCAACTGGTTTTGTAAAGGAATTGGAAGTCATTGGGGTAGGGTATAGAGCGTCAAATACTGGACAATTGTTGGAAATGTCTTTGGGTTTTTCTCACCCAGTTATGTTCTATATTCCAGAAGAAGTAACAGTGACAGCAGGGCAAGAGAAAGGGAAGAATCCGATCATTAAACTGGAAAGTGCTGATAAACAATTGGTTGGGCAAATTGCGGCTAAGATTCGCTCTTTTCGTAAACCAGAACCATATAAAGGCAAGGGTATCCGTTTTGTTGGTGAAGAAATCCGCCGTAAAGCTGGTAAGACTGCTAGTAAATAATTTGAACATTAAATTTCATTTCTAATAAAGTCAGAAGACAATGAAGTTCAATAAAGAAAATCGTAGAAAGCGCATCCATCTTAGGGTACGTAATAAAATCAAAGGCACAGTTGACCGTCCGCGGATCAGCGTTTACCGGAGCAATAAAGAGATTTATTGCCAGTTGGTAGATGATCAGAATGGCCATACCCTTGTTGCAGCCTCTTCGAAAGACAAAAGCTTGCGAGAATTAACTGGGACAAAAGTTGAGATGGCCAAACAAGTTGGTAAGGCTTTGGCAGAAAAAGCTACCGCAGCCAACTTTTCTAAAGTTGTCTTCGACAGGAGTGGATACCTTTACCACGGAAGGGTTAAGGCCCTTGCTGATGGCGCCCGTGAAGGTGGCCTCGTATTCTAAATCATAAATCGGCTTACAGACCATAAAAAAAAAATCAATGGCAAAAAGCAACGTTCAAAAGATTAAAGTCGTAGACTCTGAAATAAAAGAAAAGCTCGTCAGCTTAAACCGGGTTGCAAAGGTGACTAAAGGTGGGCGGACATTCAGTTTCGCTGCTGTTGTAGTTGTTGGAGATGGCAATGGAAGGGTAGGGCAAGGACTCGGTAAGGCACGTGATGTAACGGAAGCTATTACTAAGGGGATTGCAGATGCTAAAAAAAGCATGATCTCGGTTCCTATTATTAATGGTACGATCCCTCATGAGCAAAAAGGAAAGTATGGAGCTGGTAGGGTTCTTATCCGTCCTGCATCTGATGGTACGGGTGTAATTGCTGGAGGAGCGATGCGGGCTGTTCTCGAAATTGCGGGTATACACAATGTGCTCTCAAAATCCATGGGCTCATCCAATCCTCACAACGTGGTGAAAGCTACCATTGATGCACTATCCAAATTGAGAAGTCCAATTGATGTTGCCCGTACCAGGGGCATTTCGTTGACGAAAGTTTTCAATGGTTAATATTAATACCCTACCGAATTTTAGGTAAGGATCAAAAATAAGAATCATGGCCAAAGTAAAAATAACCCAAGTGAAAAGTATAATTGACCGCCCAAAGCGGCAAAAAGAAACCATGAGGTCACTGGGTTTTCGTAAAATGAACCAGACCGTTGAACATAATGCGACCCCCCAAATCATTGGCATGATCGCAAAAGTTCAGCATCTTGTTAAAGTGGAACATGTTTAAAATGTAAGTTAAACCGCAAAACGGATTAGCTTAAAACAATAAAAGTGATGGAACTTCATAATTTAAAACCTGCCAAAGGAGCTGTAAAAAAGAGAAAAAGAATTGCAAGAGGTCAAGGCTCGGGCGCTGCTGGTACTGCTGGCAAAGGACATAAAGGCGCCAAATCACGCGCAGGCCACAACGAAAAGAGAGGTTTTGAGGGTGGGCAAACTCCGCTTCAAATGAGGTTGCCAAAAATTGGCTTCAAAAGCCCTAACCGGGTAGAATATGTAGCCTTCAACCTTAAACGCATTCAGGAACTTGTTGATAAATATGAGCTGACCGAGATCACTCCAGAGTCACTCCTTTCTAAAAGACTCATTAAGAAGAACGACAAGATCAAGATATTAGGCAAAGGTGAATTGACCAGCGCTGTACAAGTGACATCGCATGCAGTTTCAGCCTCAGCCAAGCAAGCTATTGAGAAAAACGGCGGTACTATCAATTTACTTGGGGCTTAATTGACAGTGATTCCGCCTCTTCCTACGTATGGGGGCAACTACACACAATCACTTAATTTGAGCATCAGACATCTACGTTTGCACAAGCACCTAGTTTGCTGTCAGACATAATAGCTTTAAGAATTTCCGATGAAAAAATTTATTGCGACTCTCCAGAATATCTGGAAAATCAAAGAACTGAGAGAAAGAATTGGATGGACTTTGCTTATGCTGTTCATCTTCCGACTCGGTTCTTTCGTCGTTTTGCCAGGTGTTGTACCAGCTGCTCTGGATGCAGCAGGAGCTGGCGGATCTGCCAATGACCTATTGGGATTGGTCAACCTATTTACTGGGGGCGCATTTCAAAATGCTTCCATCATGGCTTTGGGTATCATGCCCTATATCACAGCCTCTATCATTGTTCAGTTGTTAGGTTTTGCTATGCCGTATTTCCAGAGGCTTCAGCAGAAGGAAGGAGAAAGTGGCAGGAAGAAATTACAACAGATTACCCGTTTGCTTACAGTTGCCATTACTCTTGTACAAGGAGGTGGTTATTTGACTTATATCAACTCGATTCCAGGGGCTATTGACCCATCTATATCCAAAGGGATTTTCTGGTTATCTAGTACGATCATTCTTTCTGCTGGTACTGTGTTTGCCATGTGGTTAGGTGAGAAGATCACTGATAAGGGTATTGGGAATGGAGCTTCTCTATTGATTACTATTGGAATTATTGCTGCCTTGCCACAGGCTATTGCTGGAGAGATTGCTCTTCAAATTAGCACCAACGGCTTCTTCATGTTAATCCTTGAATTAGCATTGTTCTTCCTAATTATCATGGCAACAGTGTTGATCGTTCAAGGTGTTAGAAAAGTACCTATTCAATTCGCCAAGCACATGGTACAACGAGGTGCAACCAATATGCCAGCTGCTGGGCAAAGAGATTATATTCCGATTAAGGTAAATGCAGCAGGAGTAATGCCGATCATTTTTGCTCAAGCATTGATGTTCGTTCCGGCAACTGTTGCGCAATTTGCTTATACTGGAAATTCAGCTCCAACAGGCATTATGCGTCAATTGATAGACCCGTTTTCTTTCACGTCTTCTTTGATTGTATTCTTACTTGTAGTTGGGTTTACATATGTCTATACGGCGTTGATTGTCAACCCTACCCAATATGCGGAATATCTTAAAAGGCAGAATGCTTTTATTCCGGGTATCAAACCAGGTAAGCCAACTGCTGATTTCATCGATACCATTACAACCAGAGTAACTTTACCTGGATCTATATTCCTTGGATTGATCGCCGTTCTTCCTGCAATCGCTACCGCCTTTGGAATCAACCCTTCTTTCGCAAGATTCTTCGGAGGAACTTCAATTTTGATCGGAGTAGCGGTGATTTTGGATACGTTACAGCAGATTGAAAGCCATTTGTTGATGCGTCGTTACGACGGTTTGGTCAAATCTGGCAGATTGCAAGGACGCTCTCGTATGCAAGGAATTGGTTCTAGCATGTAAGTGTCTCAATAGGTACAAACTAACATTTGTACGTAATTAGAATCGAACATTCGTGCTGTGGAGGCAATTCAGGAAATTAGTTTCCAGTCTTTCTCCAAAGCACGAATTTTTTTTTGGTTATTATTAAACTTTGAAAGGTAGGATAAACAAATGGGGGCTTGATAAGGCAAACGTTTCAAATTTACTACCTCTTAATATTGCATTTAAATGGTCAGAGGGTTAATTCACAGACAAAAGACAAACAACATTATTTATAAAACCGATGAGCAAATAGAAATGCTCAGAGAAGCCTGTTTGTTGGTTTGTAAGGTATTAACTTATGTAGGTGAAAATATCCGACCGGGTATCACAGGAGAAGAGCTGGACCGGAAGGCAGAACAAATTATAAGAGATCACGGTGCTATTCCTGCGTTTAAAGGATATGAAGGCCAACATGGTCCGTTTCCAAGTTCACTTTGCATTTCTGTAAATGAAGTCGTGGTGCATGGTATCCCTTCTAAGGAAGAATTCAAAGACGGTGATATTGTCTCGGTTGATTGTGGTACAATTATGCCCAGCGGTTTTCATGGAGATGCTGCATATACGTTCCCGTTAGGGGAAGTTAAAGAAGAGGTAATGCAATTGTGTAGGGTTACCAAAGCGTCTCTATATCGTGGTATTGAGAATGCTGTTCAAGGTAAAAGGTTGGGGGACATTAGCTATGCTATCCAGCATTACACAGAAAAAGAACATGGATATTCCGTAGTGAGGGAACTGGTGGGGCATGGAGTAGGGAAATCTTTGCATGAAGACCCAGAGGTTCCTAATTTTGGAAAAAGAGGAAATGGTTTGAAATTGATTGAAGGGCTTGTTATTGCAGTTGAACCAATGATCAATTTAGGAAAGAAAGATGTAATGCAAGGAAACGATGGCTGGACTATCTACACCAAAGACCGTTTGCCATCTGCTCATTACGAGCATTCCGTAGCTGTAAGAAAGGGCAAAGTTGACGTTCTTTCCAACCATGATCCCATAGAGGAGGCAATAGCAAAAAACCCTAATGTGATGGAAGTTGTCTCTGCTGATGATATGGCCGAAGCAGCTTAAATTCGATCCAATACAAAAGAATCATTGGAGCAATGATTTTTTTTTTACAAAAGTTTTTACTCTTATTGATTTTCGTATCTTTGCGCTCCGAAATTTTGAAGCATGGCGAAAAAGAACTTAATCAAGCAAGATGGCATCATAGAAGAGTCTTTATCCAACGCTATGTTCCGGGTAAAGCTCGAAAACGATCACATGATTGTGGCCACTATCTCTGGTAAAATGCGGATGAACTATATCCGAATTCTCCCAGGCGACAAGGTATCTGTTGAAATGTCCCCCTATGATCTCACAAGGGGCAGAATAACATACCGGTACAAGTAATTTTTTAACTAATACAATCTGAATTATGAAAGTCAGAGCATCAGTCAAAAAGCGTTCAGTAGACTGTAAAATTGTCAGGAGGAAGGGAAAAGTTTACATCATAAACAAGAAAAACCCTAAATTCAAACAACGTCAAGGATAAGAACTTGGCAGTTTCATTCCCTCCATTCGTTGGGTTTGAGATGAAGCTAAAGTTTTCTAAATAAATTTCTTTTATGGCACGTATTGCAGGTATTGATTTACCACGGAACAAAAGAGGTGTAATTGGCCTGACCTACATTTTTGGCATAGGCCCAACAAGATCCAAAAACATTTTAGCCAAGGCGGGTATTGATGAAAGTGTGAAAGTAAGCGATTGGTCGGATGATAATGTCCGTACTATCGCTCAAATCATTCAGGATGATTATAAGGTTGAGGGGGAATTGAGGTCTGAAGTCCAAATGAGCATCAAGCGTTTAATGGATATTGCTTGTTATAGGGGGCTTCGTCATCGTAAAGGCTTGCCATTAAGGGGACAACGTACCCGTACTAATGCACGGACAAGGAAGGGAAGGAAGAAAACAGTCGCAAACAAGAAAATGGTTACTAAGTAGTGAGCCAATGGGTTTGATTTTGAACTTTTACCAAAAGTTGAGATTCAAAGCCAGGTGTCAATAGCAAATCAATTCAAATGGCAAAGATTAGATCAAAAGTTAAAGCCAAACGTAAGGTTAAAGTAGAGCCGGAAGGTCTTGCTTATATCCAGGCTTCTTTCAATAATATCATTGTTACACTCACTAATAAAAAGGGAGATGTAATCAGTTGGGGGTCTGCTGGAAAAGCTGGTTTTCGCGGGTCAAAAAAGAATACGCCTTATGCTGCACAAGTTGCTGCAACTGATGCTTCAAAGGCAGCTTACGAAGCAGGCCTGCGAACGGTAACAGTTTATGTAAAGGGACCTGGTGCTGGACGTGAAGCAGCCATCCGTTCCATAGACCAAGCTGGTGTAAAAGTTTCAAAAATTCAGGACGTTACTCCTATTCCTCACAATGGATGTCGCCCACCTAAGCGCAGGAGGGTTTAATCTTCTAACTTAATTTGGCTACCGAATAATTGTAATTTATAACAATGGCAAGATATACTGGACCTAAACAAAAAAAGGCAAGGGCATTTGGCGAACCCATCTTCGGCTTCAGCAAAGCCTTTGAAAAGAAAAAATACCGCCCTGGCATGCACGGCAATTCTCGCCGTCGCCGTCAAGCTTCAGATTATGCTCTTCAGTTGATGGAAAAGCAAAAAGCTAAATACACTTATGGTGTTTTGGAGCGTCAATTCCGTAATCTGTTTGCAACGGCAAGTAGTAAGCATGGTGTAACAGGTGTCAACCTTCTCCAATTCTTGGAAGCAAGGCTCGATAATACTGTTTTCCGCTTAGGCTTAGCGCCTACCAGAAGGGCCGCCCGCCAATTGGTTAACCACAAACACATTGTATTAAATGGGGTTCTTACCAACATCCCATCCACTCAATTACGTCCTGGTGATGTGGTCGAAGTTAGAGGACAATCAAGAGGCTTGAATATTGTGGTTGAGCAAGTAGGTAAGAAGACGGATGTTAAAAAATATGGTTGGTTGGAATATAATCCAGACCAAATGAGAGGTGTGTTCTTGGCGTATCCAGAACGAGAGCAGATACCAGAAAAGATTAACGAACAATTAATCGTTGAACTTTACTCTAAATAAAAGAATAAAAGGATTGACGGGCAAAATGCCCGTTCATCCTTTTACCGTTTCTTGGAAGGCTGTCATCATAGTTTACAGCCAATGCTGATATGTAATAAATAGCATTACCTCTTTTTCTTCATTTCAATTAAAGTTTCCAAAATAATATGAGCATTCTTAATTTCCAGAAACCTGACAAAATCATGATGCAGAAAGCAACTGATTTTGAAGGTACTTTTGAATTCAGGCCATTAGAACCTGGCTTCGGCCAAACCATCGGCAACTCTTTGAGAAGGATTCTTCTTTCTTCCCTTGAGGGCTTTGCTATTTCTGCTGTCCGAATCGCAGGTGTAGACCACGAGTTTGCTACCATTAAAGGTGTTGTTCAAGATGTCTTGGATATTGTGCTCAACCTAAAGCAGGTGCGCCTCAAACAACTTATCCAAGGAGAGGATCTCGCCAGTGAAAAGATATACTTGACCATCAGCGGAAAAGAAGAATTCCGTGCTGGTGACATTGAAGAACATACCAATGTTTTCAAGATCATGAATCCTGAAATGCTTATTTGTAGCATGGAGCCTTTCGTGAACTTGGAGTTGGAATTAACGGTCACTAAAGGAAGGGGGTATGTACCTGCAGGTGAAAACTTGCCTAAAGATGCTCCTATTGGCGTAATTCCATTGGATGCTATTTACACGCCAATCAAAAATGTGGCTTATAAAGTTGAAAATACCCGTGTTGGTCAGCGTACCGATTATGAATTGCTAACAATTGATGTTAAAACTGACGGTACCATTCATCCCGAAGATGCTATCAAGGAAGCGTCAAGGATCATGATCCACCACTTGATGCTGATTACGGATGAATATATAAGCATGCCGGATGAGACCAGCCGTCGGGATGATGTTGTTGATGAGCACGTGCTGCACATGCGCAAACTACTCAAGACGTCTTTGGAAGATCTCGATTTATCTGTCCGTGCTTACAACTGTCTTAAAGCTGCAAAAATCAATTCATTGTCTGAATTGGTCAAATACGATACTCACGAGCTGCTGAAATTCAGAAATTTCGGTAAAAAATCGCTGGTGGAAATCGAAGAACTCCTGCAAGAAAAAGGTTTAACGTTCGGCATGGATTTGTCGAAATATAAACTTGATGAAGAATAATAATTCATGGTTGGGTTGAAAACCCAACTATTGGCAATAGTCAATCATTCAAATACAATTACCTGTTGAGGTCAACAATTTGAAATCCAGGTGTTGTGAAGATCACTAAAAACTTAAATCAAAATGAGGCACGGTAAGAAATTCAACCACCTTAGTAGGACATCAGAGCATCGCAAAGCCTTGCTAAAAAACTTGTCCATTGCTCTGATCGAGCACAAGCGGATCAAAACAACTTTGGCCAAAGCCAAAGCCTTACGCCGCCATGTCGAACCACTTATTACTAAAGCCAGAACCAATACTACTCACAGCCGCCGTGTCGTTTTTAGTTACCTTCAAAACAAAGAAGCTATCAAGGAACTGTTCGGCCCAATTGCCGCTGAAATTGGTGATCGTCCAGGTGGTTATGTGCGGGTTATCCGTACCGGATTCCGTAAAGGTGATGGTGCTGAAATGGCTTTGATCGAATTGGTTGATTTTAACAATGACTACAACGGAAAGGCCTCCGGTGATGAAGGTGCTGGCAAAAAGAAACGCCGCCGCCGTCGTGGAGGAAAATCTGCAGCTTCTGGAGCAACAACAGCTGCCGCCGCTAAAACTGCCGAAGATGCAGTTGCGGAGGAGGAATAAAATCCAGAGCTTAAACACACCGATAAAACGGGCGACACATGTTATTATGTGCCGCCCGTTTTTTATTCACTAGAGAATCAAAAGTAAGAATCAGAAAGTTGAACTGAGTCAAATTAGAAATTCTGCTTCTCTTATGGTCTCGCAGCTAATTTGTCAATCCCCTTGTTTTTAGCGTCTAAATAGTCATACCAAGAACTTCTCGGCAAAACTAAAAATATCCCGTTTGTGCGAGCTGGTGTATAATCCATTTTAAATGAAGGATTTAATCTTCGGAGAGTTTCTAAATCTACTCCAGTAATGGACGAAATGGATTTTAAAGAAACAGGAGAATACAACCGCGCCGCCATCGGTTCCAAATGGAAAAATTCCGGAACTGATGGGTAAATGCCATGCAAATTGTGGAACGTTCCTGTGTAACAAGCTGCAATATATCGGCTGATATACTTCTGTGTTTCTTTTGGAAGACCGCTCTTTATTTTCCAATAATCATTGCTATCGTAAGCTTGGATAGTCCGGGTCAGTCGGCTTGGCCCACAGTTATAAGCGGCCAGTGCCAATTCCCAAGTGCCAAATTTTTTGTGTAGTTTCTTCAAATATTTGACTGCTGCTTCGGTCGATTTATAGGGGTCCTTCCTTTCATCCATATATTTATCAATGATCAATCCCATATATTTTCCGGTGGACGGCATAAACTGCCATAAACCCGCAGCCCCCACATAAGAAACAGAGTAAGGAACCAAGGAGGATTCGATCATTGGCAAATATTTAAGGGATTTTGGTAGGCCGTGCAATTCTAAGTAATGTTCAAAAATAGGGAAGTAGATTTTCCCTTCACCCAACATTCTTTCTGTGTCTTGGTAGCCGTAGGTCAAAAAACGGCGGAGGTAGGCAGCAACATCGTTGTTGAACTCAGCTTTGACAGAACAATCCATCATTCCTAACCTGAGTTTGATGATATCATAATCCAATTCACTTTCGGGTGGATCGGAATTCGCAGGCGTACCGCTATTGGCACGCGTGGTGAAAGATGCTATACATAAAAGCATAGCAAGGATAAATGTACATGGGTAAGCTCTCATAGTTGTTTGAGTATGTCCAATATTTGTTACGCCATCTCTGAGGGGGGAGAAAAATCAGTCGGCAGATATTAAATCAGTTGTGAGCATTAAGTAAGGGCAAAGACTGCCCATTATGCTCTATGTTCAATCAATCCAATTTTAGATTTATCACAATTGGGAAAAGAGGTTGGAATTCGTCGGTAGGCGGTTTGAGCCTTCTAAATTAGGGAATTATGAACATTGGGGGGGGTAAAATCATTGCTTAATACATATTAGTATTAAACAATCGAAAAGCTATTACTGAAAAAATGTTGCCAAAAAATAAAAGAAGGACAAGTGGACGCCATGCAATGCTTCAATCAAATCTTTTAAAAGCATTGATTAAGCGGCTAGGCATTTCTCCTTTTGAAGATTCAATATAGTCGTCATAGGAGCATGGAATAAGACGGTGGCGTTGAAGGTTTTTCTTTGTTTTTATGGGTACTTGAAGCCACCAACGTCCCGTTTTATTACTTTTCCAAAAAGTAAATTGTTGATCGTGGTCCTTCAGTTCAACAACGTATTCAACCAATTGGTCCATAGAGGAAGGAAAGTCTTTCTGTCGGTTGTTGAACCCGTCAAGAAAATACCAAATCATTTGTGCAATTGTTTGGGGAGTAAGCCCATTTTTGTCCAATTCGGCTTGGTACCCATAAAAACCAATGGAAGTCAGTTTGTCATTCATACCTGCATAACGGCTAATTTGACAAGCTTCTTCACTGAAAAAACCACTGGGGGTCGCATCTTGTGCGGCTGGTGCATCTGCATATTTCAATGCGCTGATATGAAAGCTCATCATATCTGCATCTCTGATAAATGGTTCTAATCCTGGTAGGTTGGCTTTCGCTTTGCCGAGCCGCACATAATCGAAATAACATTTTTCCAAAAAATAATAAACGCTTTCTTCCACATAGTGGGACTGGCTGCCGATGGTTGTGAAATGAAATAAGCGGTATTCGCCTTCCAGGATGGAGTTTAAATAATAACCTTCTGATTCTGGTTTTTGAGGGTGATAGGCAATCCGTTCTTTTACTTCTACTAAGCTTACGGATGGTTGGCAGGCATGATGCGCCAAAAACTGGGCTTGGGTAAATTTTCCATCATAGCCAATCAGTACCGGACAAATTCCCCCTTCCAATAACTCTTGTATGACTGGGGAAATAAACCCCGTTTCTTCCTTCCTCAAATTCCCAAGATCAGCAATTCTTAGTTTTGAAAAAGGGTAGGCCATTTTGTATAATGCTTTTCGTACTGCATTGGCTTCCTTTTCGCCGATACCGATCAAAGCAACCTGCGTTTTTTTCAGGTTCGGCATTTTGTCCAAATAACATTGCAGCCGATTTTCAAATTTATCCTTGTCCTTATTATTGCTGAATAGGTTTCCGTCCAATGGTTTTAACCAGTTCTCTAACATGATGGGTGTATTGGAATTGAATAAAGTCAG
>JAWKLX010000056.1:0-48724 GCA_041392505.1 Saprospiraceae bacterium
TGCATGCAATGCTTTTATGAAGAAGACAGGTGGCGGGATGGGATAGGTTGGGAATTTGGTTAGTTGGCGATTATTTTTTTCTGTTTTAACAAAGCTGAAAAACAGGTCGGCCAGAAAAAGAAAGGTCCTTTCAAATGGGATTATTTTACCAACTGTTTTGCTTGTTTCTCAATATCAATAGTTACCTTCAAGCATCTTTTCACCAACTCATTTTTGTATTATGAAAAATCAACTGATCGGCGCATTGGTCGCCTCCATTATCCTTTTTTTGTGGCAATTTTTGTCTTGGGCGCTGCTCAATATCCATGGTTCGGAGATGAGCTACACCCCGAATCAAGACGCTATTATGGAAGTGCTAAGTGCCAATTTGGAAGAGGGGCAATACTACATGCCCCGGTTGCCTGAAACTGCCTCGAACGAGGAGCAACAAGCGGCCATGGAAGCGGCTATTGGCAAGCCCTGGGCCATCGTAAGTTATCACGCCTCGATGAGCAATGACATGGGCATGAACATGCTCCGTGGTTGGGTGATCGATTTTGTGGCGGCCTTCCTGCTTTGCTGGCTTTTGTTGCAAATGGCCAATCTGGATTTCAAAACCTGTCTGCTCGCCAGCCTTGCCGTCGGGTTGATTGGTTATTTCACCATCGATTACCTCAACAGTATTTGGTTCGATAGCAACAGCCTCGCATCTTTGCTCGATGCAGTGGTGCAGTGGGGGATATGCGGTGCTTGGCTGGGCTGGTGGTTGCCGGGTAGGGTTTGATGTTAAGGAGGTCTTTGCCTAAAAATTCAGAGTGTCCCATATTCAGTACCGGGCCGACTGAGGGCGGCCCGGTACTGAAAAAAATTATCAAGTATTCAATACCTGATGATCCATTTGCTAATATGAGAGGTGCGCAGCCTCTTGATTTTATTGCAAATTATTAATACAGCGCCATATCAAATTGCCGCCGGTATTCTTTGGTTAGTTCATGCTCCCGGCCCCAGATATGGAATAGGGCAATAGCCGACCGCCGTGGCAAGTCATCTTGGAAATTTTTATCCACCGTCGTAGCGGCGATGATTTTTTGGATGGCCGTTTCCAAATCGTTGGATTTCAAAGCCTCCCGTGCCGAAATCAAGTGGCTGGCCGTGGCAAAACCGTTTTCGGATTTGAATTGCATGAGCCGGGCCAACGTCCTGATG
Source organism: Saprospiraceae bacterium (assembly GCA_041392505.1). GTDB lineage: Bacteria > Bacteroidota > Bacteroidia > Chitinophagales > Saprospiraceae > UBA6168. The sequence continues at coordinate 1,186 of JAWKLX010000056.1, forward strand.
TCTTCCGCATCGTCATATAACTTGTCCTCCAATTCAATGTTTTCCACTAAGTCGGCTGCTTCTTCTGGTTGCTTGAAAACAAGGTGTTGGGCCAAGGCCAATCTGGCTTCCTGCTTGTCGGGATGGGCGGCGAGGTATTGCCGGAGTTGTTCTTCTTGGGAGTTGGGGTCAGCATGGTCGAGGATGTGCTGCAACTCCATGAAGGAAGGGTCGGGGATGTGCTCGGCCAGCCATTGTTCCAATTGGTATTTGGGTTTGGCACCCGCAAATTCGTTGACGACCTTTCCGTGGTGAAATAGTTTGACGTTGGGAATGCTCCTGATCTGGTATTTCTGAGCCAGTTCGGGATGCTCTTCGGTATTCACCTTCACCAATTCCCAACGATCTTTTTGTTCTTCGGCCACTTGTTCCAACACGGGGCCAAGCACTTTGCACGGGCCGCACCAAGGTGCCCAAAAATCTACCAAAACGGGTAGGGTATGGCTTCGTTCGATGACTTGTTTTTGAAAATCAAACATGATTTAAGGTTTTGTGTAAACGATGAATAGGTTGGTGCGAAAAAAGGAATTTTACCTTTATTCAAACCAGTGAATAGGTGTAAAGTTCTTTTAGGAATTCAAAAAGCGACCATTTGTTTTTGTTGGAGTGGAAGCAAAAATGAACTCTCTATCGGCGGATTATTTCGTAACTATTGTTGAAGTGGAGCTAAAAATGAAAGCAGTAAATTGTCGAAGGAAGGAGATAAAAGGATAAACGGGGATTGTAAGAGATCAACAAATTAAATTAGATATTCTAGTGTGTTTGGATTTCTCCTATTGTCCCAAAAATGGAGCAACTGAATATCGTGATCTGTAATGCGGTAAAATAATGAGGTCTGCTTTGTTAGAACCGCTTTTCGAATGGCAGGTGCTTTTTCAGAAGCAGGGTACATTTTGGGGTGTTGGGAAATATTGTCAAGTACTTGGTCCGTTATGTCCAATAATTCAAGTGCGGCATCCAGTCCGAAGTTGGCTTCTATGTATTGAAGTAAATTGGCATATTCATCTTTGGACGCAGGGGACCAAGCAATGGGAAGACTCATGAGGCACGTCGGTATTTAGTTTTAAATTCCTCCATCACCATGTTATGTGGGATGCCCTCGCCATTTTCCAATTGCTGGATAGATTTTTCTATTTGTTGCTTTTGGGTGTCTGATAATTCATCCCAAAAATCCTCGGTTTTCTTTGCCAGGGGTGGCTGTGAAGTGAACTCCAACAAGTTTCGCAAAATTTGCAATAGGCGTTCGTCTTTGATTTTTGCAATCTGATCAATGAGCCATATTTTTTCTGCTTGTATATCCATGCTATTGTAGTTTGATTTTGACAAAGATAAGATTTCTTGAGTTGGTGTGAAATGAGGAATTTCTTTTCTATTTTTGAAATTAGATCTATTAGTGTCATTTTAAAGGATTTCGTAAGTACAGAATTGAACTTAATTTTGAAGAAGGAGATTAATTTGTTAGAATCAAAAATATTATGTTTAAAGAAAAGATAGATATTTTTAATGAAGTTGTTATTGATCCGATTGAACGTGCATCAGCACTTGGCCCTTGGGATAATTTAACAAAAATCGTTTCTAAAATAAAAAATATCCGAAATTGGGCATATAAATGAAAAAGTACTATTGACATTTTGTGAAATTGTTGAAAAAGCAATCCTCAACTAATTATTTCTTCATTTCGGCAATATCTTAAGAGTAACCCTTTAACAACTACATTTATTGCAAAATTCCACATAGTAAACAAGTCTGAGAAGAACTTTCGTATAAAATAGAGGCAATAGCACTTATGTGGGAGTTAGGTGGCTTTTTACAATTTCCAGCATATTTACTTTCTGAGGAAAAAATTGTTTTTGATAAAGCTGTTGAAATGGAAAAACCATTTTTAGCCACTTTAAGAGGCTTGGGTTGTCCAATGAAGATATTGCTCTATTCAGGAAAATAAGAAAACAGCCTCTCATACTTTTGAAATTAGAAACGGGATATTATTTGGACAAAAGTAACAAAGAAGTTACAAAAAGTATGGAGAATATTGAAATAGTGTATAATAAACTCAAATACATTTTTATATGGTGGTTGTATTTTCTTTTTTGTGTGACTAAATCTTATCCAAGGCTCTTATTGCTAATTGTGGTCGCAATTGTCTCGGAAACGAGTTCAAATAAAGGAGGATTAGGCGCTTATTTGATAGAGTTAGAAACTTATTTTCCAGAATATTTTAAATATTTAAGAAGTCAAGGGAGCAAAAGAGGTTCAATGAAAACAGTACCTGTTAAAAAGAACATTTTCATAGGAAAAATAAAATTGTTCTATTCGAAATTAAAAATGTTTTTAGCAAAAACTTTGTTCCCAAGTGAATTTAAAGAGGCAATGGAATTCGTTTATACCATAATTTGTAGTCCTTTAAATGCGTTAATAAAAAAAGCTGAAAATATATTGCTTGAAAGTAAAAATATTTTACCTCTGATAAAAAATGAATCAGATAAGGCAGCATTTATAGAAACTATTCAAATATTAACTGATAAATTGGAAATCGCAAAAAAAGAAGTTGGAGAAAATTCAAACTTTCAGAAAGAGGTACGAAGTATTTTTAATTTCATTAACTAATTCTATAGATACATGAATTATATCTCGGAAAGTAGTTTTTCGATAGATTCTTGGATGTCCATTTATTTTATCAATGCATTAAATTTTTCTCGGTCAATGCCCTTGAAGTTTTGTTCTTGAATCAAGTCATCCAATTTCAATTCTTTGCGCATAGGTTTTGAAAGCTGTGCCAGAATGGATTCACTATCAACCAAATTATTAACAACTATTTCCAAACGGGAAATATCCTCCTCGTTTTTCAGGCGAGCGATTTTAGAAATGAGTTGATGTTTTCTTGATTCTAAGGTTATTTATGAAAAAGATATTAACAAAAATAAGCGATTTGCCAGAAAATAGAAATGGGGACAAAAAAACGGCTGGGCACTCACGCACCCAGCCGTACAACTTGTCCCGAATTCACTTCGGGAACATATCTATGAGAAAAGCTAATTCTTATTCACTGATTGCTGCCACTCCTTCCTCCTTCCTCGGTGCCCGGAATACCACTTTGCCATCAAACACATCCAACAAATAATGTCCACCGGGTACTACTTGGTTCAATAACATCTGTTTGGACAATTCGTTCAGCACTTTTTTCTGGATCACCCGCTTGACGGGTCTGGCACCGAATTCTGGGTTGAAGCCTTCGTCGGTGATGTACTCGGCAAACTGTGGCGTGATGGTCAGCGTGATGTCCTGTGCCTTGACCACTTCCATGACATGGTGCAATTGCAGGTCGACAATGGCCCGGATGTCTTTGGCGGTCAGCGGTTGGAACATAATCACTTCATCGATCCGGTTCAGGAACTCAGGGCGCACTGTTTTTTTCAACAGGTCGAACACTTGTAGTTTCGTATTTTCTATCACGTCTTCCCGGTTGCCAGCATCGATCCTTTCAAAATTTTCCCGGATCAATTGGCTGCCAATATTGGAGGTCATGATGACCACGGTGTTTTTGAAATTCGCTACCCGGCCCTTGTTGTCGGTCAAACGGCCATCTTCCAGCACCTGCAGGAGAATGTTAAAGACATCAGGGTGTGCCTTTTCAATTTCATCCAACAGCACCACGGAGTAAGGCTTGCGACGTACCGCTTCCGTCAACTGCCCACCTTCATCGTAACCCACGTAGCCCGGAGGCGCACCAACCAAACGGCTTACGCTGTGGCGTTCTTGATACTCACTCATGTCGATCCGAGTTATCAGGTTTTCGTCATCGAACAGATACTCGGCAAGGGCTTTGGCCAACTCCGTTTTACCAACCCCGGTCGTACCGAGGAAAAGGAACGAACCAATGGGCCTTTTGTCATTGCCCAGCCCAGTACGGCTGCGGCGGATGGCATCGGAAACGGCTTCCACCGCCTCTTCCTGTCCGACGACCCGTTTGTGCAGTTCTTCTTCCAAACGGAGCAGTTTTTCCCGCTCGGTCTGCAACATCCGGGTGACGGGGATGCCCGTCCAACGAGAAACTATTTCGGCGATGTCTTCGGCGTCCACTTCCTCTTTGACGAGGAGTTTACCACCTTCTTGCATTTCTTTCAATTTGTCGTTGAAACCTGCCAATTGTTTTTCCAAATCGGGGATGCGGCCATAACGGATTTCAGCCACCTCACTAAATTTTCCCTCCCGTTCCAACTTGCTGGCTTCGTATTTCATCTGCTCGATTTGCTCCTTGGCTTGCTGGATGCCATTGACGACTTCCCGTTCGTTTTCCCACTTGGCTTTCAGGCCATTGCGGCGTTCTTCCAAATTGGCGAGGTCTTCATTGATCCTCTCGATTTTAGCCTTTTCCTTTTCCCTTTTCATGGCCTCCCGCTCGATTTCCAATTGGCGGATTTTGCGTTCCACTTCATCGAGTTCTTCTGGCATGGAGTTCATTTCCAAGCGCAACTTAGCCGCTGCTTCATCAATCAAGTCGATCGCCTTGTCAGGCAATTGGCGGTCGGTAATGTACCGGGTAGACAACTGCACCGCAGCGACAATGGCTTCGTCCTTGATGTTGATGCGGTGGTGGGCTTCGTATCTTTCTTTCAAGCCCCGCAAAATGCTGATCGCATCCAACTCGTTTGGCTCGTTGACCATAACCGTTTGGAAACGGCGTTCGAGCGCTTTGTCACTTTCAAAATACTTTTGGTATTCGTTCAATGTCGTGGCACCGATAGCCCGGAGGTCCCCACGAGCCAATGCTGGTTTCAGGATGTTGGCGGCATCCATTGCACCGGACGACTTGCCTGCACCCACGAGGGTGTGGATTTCGTCAATGAAAAGGAAAATTTTTCCTTCGGCAGCGACGACCTCTTTTACCACGGATTTGAGGCGCTCCTCAAATTCCCCTTGGTATTTTGCCCCGGCAATCAAGGCCCCCATGTCAAGGGCATAGACATCTTTGTCACGGAGGTCTTCAGGCACGTCGCCACTGACAATCCGATGCGCCAATCCCTCGGCGATAGCGGTTTTACCAACCCCCGGTTCACCGATCAAAATAGGATTGTTTTTCGTCCGACGGGCGAGGATGTGCAACAGCCTGCGGATTTCTTCATCCCGACCGATGACCGGGTCGAGCTTGCCATTCCGAGCCCGTTCGTTCAGATTGACGGCATATTTATTCAAGGCATTATAGCTGTCCTCCGCACTCGCCGATTTGACGGTGCTTCCTTTCCGCAAATCGTTGATGGCATCTTTCAAACCTTTCTCTGTGATGCCGCTGTCCTTAAGCATTTGTGAAACAGTGCCCCCGTGGGATAGCAGGCCAAGGAGTAAGTGTTCAAGCGAAACGTACTCGTCGCCGAAGGTTTTCAAATAGGTATTTGCCTTTTGAATTACGGCGCCTGTTTCCCGGCTTACGTAAATACCGGCTCCTTCAGTAGAGGAAGTTCCACCTCCGGTCACTTTGGGATAGTTTTTTACGATGCTGTCAGTCGCCTGTTTTAGTACGTCATAATTGACGCCTAATTTTTTGACGATAAACGGCGTGACGCTCTCGTCCACTTCCATGATCCCCTTGAGCAAATGGCCGGGTTCTACTTGTTGGTTGCCATGTTCCATAGCGAGTTGCTGAGCTCGCTGGATGGCTTCTTGTGATTTTATGGTTAGATTATTTAAGTTCATTGCTTTATGGTTTGTAGCGCCGAACTCCCGTTCGGCGGCTGTTTTCCTAATTATTAAAACGGTTGACAGCCTCCACTGTTCAAGGGACATGCCATGACTTTTATTAGGAAATAATGGCGGGAAAGCTGATTTTTGGCCTGACGTTTTGACACAAATTGTTGAAAATTGGGTGACGGGATGGCATGCCGAGCTACAAAAAGAAAGTAACTGATGAGGAAGACATCTGGCATTTGGTGGGTTTTGAGCGGATTTTTCAGTGAAATGGAAGAGGGTAGGAGATTGCTTTGGATCAGTTCATTTCTGCTTTCCAATCATCATTCATTTCTTCTTTGTTTTCCTCTTTGAATTTTTCAAAAGCTGCATCTTTTTTGGCTTGTAATTCCCGGATGATATTCAATGATTGCGGGCTGGCCGACACATATTTGTCCAATTCTTTTGGCAAGTGCATTTTCCCGGCTTTTTCATCTTCCGACCAGCAAGAGGAGTTGCCCGTTTCACACCAGGGCCTTTGGAAACAGCCGGGGCAATACCCGCTGCAGCCATCGAAAACCAAGAACCCACCACTCCCCTTTGGAAATAATTCAGTGGTTTCGCCCAGCCACTCCAGCAAATTAGTGTAGACTAATTCTGCTGGGATATCATCACTAAGATCAACGGAAAAATTGGAATTTTCCATCGCATTGATCAATTTTTCCAACTCTGTTTCCACCTCATTATCTGCCAGTTCTGAAAGAGGTCTGATGGTGAATTTTTCAGATAATTGATCCGCAATTTTTTCCCGGACAGACTCCCCATTCATCCACCGCACAAACCGGTACCAGTCACTTTCGGGCTCGATCATAGGGTAGATCGGAGGGAAGCAAAAGTCGCTTTCCAGCAGTTCCATAACTTCCCTGCTTCCATACTGTTGGTATTTTTTTATGAAATCAAGTAAGCTTTCCAAGCGCTTGTTTTCCAAATCCAAATCGAGTGGGGTGAACTCGAACACTTCTTGGAGGTCCAGTTCAAGCTGCTCAAATTCCTGCTTTAATCGGAGGTTGTGTTGGTAGGTGCGTAAGTCTTCCTTGGGCATTTGCCTATATTTTTAGTAAAACTACTAAAGAATTTCAAAACTCAATTTGTATTACCCTAATCCTTGTTAGCCAACTGTCCGCAAGCGGCATCAATATCCTTACCGCGGCTGCGTCGAACGGTTACAGTGACATTGTGGTCAGTCAAATATTTAGCAAAACGGTCAATTTGGTCAGCCGATGATTTGTGAAAACTCACTCCCTCAATGGGGTTGTACTCAATGATATTGATCCGGACGGGGAATAACTGGCAGAGCTTCACCAGCGCTTGTGCATCTTCGATGCTGTCGTTGAAATTTTGGAAAGTAATGTATTCGTAGCTGATCCGGCCCCGGGTGTTTTTGTAAAAATAGCGGAGGGCATCCATCAATACCTCCAAATTATTCTGTTCGTTGATCGGCATGATCTCGTTGCGTTTGGCGTCGGTAGCGGCGTGTAGGGAAAGGGCCAGATTAAAGCGAACTTGGTCGTCTGCCAATTTCCTGATCATCTTGGCAATGCCAGCTGTACTCACCGTGATGCGCCGGGGCGACATGCCCAAACCCTCAGGCGAGGTAATTTTCGCAATGCTCTCCATTACGTTTTTATAGGCCAATAAGGGCTCGCCCATACCCATGTAAACGATGTTGGTGAGGGGGTGGCCAAAAGTCTCTTCGGATTGTCGGTTCACCAAAACGACTTGGTCGTAAATTTCAGCTGCATCCAAATTGCGAAGCCGCTTCATCTGCCCCGTTGCACAAAATTTACAGGTCAGGCTGCACCCCACCTGGCTCGATACACACACTGTATAGCGGTTATCATCTGGCACTGGTATCAGCACTGACTCAATGAAATGGCCATCGTGCAGACGAAAACGGGTTTTGATCGTGCCATCGGAGCTGCGCTGTACTTTATCCTCGGTAATGGCATGGATGACAAACTGTTCTTCCAGCATTTGCCGCAGGGCTTTGGATAAGTTGGTCATTTCCCCAAAGGAATGCGCCCCCTTTTGCCACAGCCATTCCATGACCTGTTTGGCCCGGAATTTTTTTTCCCCCTGTTCCAGAAAAACGGTTTCGAGTTCGGGCAGGGTCAGTTGGCGGATATCTAATTTGACGGTAGTTGCTGTCATGCGGCAAAGATAAGGATTTAGGTGATCGGGAGATGATTGATTTGTTTTCTCAATTGTGTGCTCTACCAAATCAATAATTTAAAATTATCGCCGACCTCTATAAATCGACCTCCCTTTTAAAGAGCTGGCAAGCAACAACATCGCACCGCCTAAACCACGAGCCTTGATAACTCTTGTTTCCGCCCGTTGCAAAACAAAAAGGGCGGTGTATCAAATGTAAGGCTGCTGCTGTTTGAGTCCCGGAGGGACGACATCCCATAGCGAGGGGTATAAACCCCTTGATTGTCTGCCAAAAAAAGCTGGCAAGCAACAACATCGCACCGATCAACCTCGTGTCCAATTAACTCATGTGTTTCCGCCCGTTGCAAAACAAAAAAGGAGGTCGATTGAAACATTGACCTTCCTTTTAAAGAGCTGGCAAGCAACAACATCGCACCGCTCAACTTCGTGTCCAATTAACTCATGTGTTTCCGCCCGTTGCAAAAACAAAAAAGGAGGTCGATTGTCCAATCGACCTCCCTTTCTAAAAAAGCTGGCAAGCAACAACATCGCACCGCTCAACCACGAGCCTTGATAACTCCTGTTTCCGCCCGTTGCAAAACAAAAAAGGGAGGTCGATTGGACAATCGACCTCCCTTTTTAAAAAAAGATGGCAAGCAACTACATCGCACCGCTCAACCTCGTATCCTTGCTGCGTTTCCGCCCTGGGGAAGTTCGGAGGGAGCTAGTCGTGTAGCGCTCGCCGGGGCAAAGGTATAAGAATGGATTGAATAGTTTGAACTGTTTGAATGGTTTAATTTGGAAAAAGTGCGAAAAAAAAATCCGGCTAATTCTCCTTGTAACCATTTAGGGCAATTTTTTCCCACATCATATTAAAACTTCTCTTACATTTGCAATCGCAAGAATTTTTGTGTCAAACAAATTCCTTTTTTGAATAGTTGTTTTTTGAAATACTTGGAAATAAGAGATTGTCAATCAGTTATTTGGATGTTTATGGTACTTTTTTGTTCAACTACATTTTCCCCACCCACTACTGGTTCCAGTTCATTCTCACGGCGGCTTTTGTTGCGTTTCCGAAAAGGTCTTGCACGTTAATTTGTTCATCACATTCATTTTTTTAATCATTCATAATTATTCTTTTTAAATTTTTCATTTATGAACATTTTTGTTGCCAAACTGGATTTCAGTATTACAAGCGAAGACTTACAAGCCGCTTTCGAAAGATTTGGCGAAGTATCCTCTGCCAAAGTTATCATGGATAAATTTACAGGTGAATCGCGAGGCTTCGGCTTTGTCGAAATGCCCAACGATGACGAAGCTAGAGAAGCGCTCAGCTCATTAAACGATAGCGAAATGGCCGGTAGCCGTATTGTCGTAAAAGACGCCGATGCACCGAAAGATGATCGCCGAAGTGGTGGTTTTGGTGGCGGCGGTGGACGCCCAAGAAGGAGTGGCGGTTATGACGGCGGCGGTGGTGGTTATAGTGGCGGCGGCGGCTACGGCGGCGGTGGCGGCGGCGGTCGCAGGCCAAGAAGAACTGGCGGCTACGGCGGTGGCGGCGGTAGCTACGGTGGTGGACGTGATAACGACCGTGGTGGTTACGGCGGCGGCGGTGGCTACGGTGGTGGACGCGATAACGATCGTGGCGGCTACGGCGGTGGCGGTGGTTATGGCGGTGGACGTGACCGTGGCGGTTACGGCGGCGGCGGTGGACGTGACCGCGGTGGCTATGGCGGCGGCGGTGGTTACGGTGGCGGACGCGACAACGATCGTGGCGGCTACGGCGGCGGCGGTGGCTATGGTGGTGGTCGCGACAATGACCGTTACGACAATGGCGGTGCTTATGACCGCAACAAAGGAGACAAGCCTTACAAAGGTGGACTACTTAATACAGACAGAGATGACGACGACAGCCGCTACGATGATTGATTTTAGCAAGCTGTAATTGATATAAAAAAACGGCCCACAGGTTTTACCTCGTGGGCCGTTTTTTATTGGAGCCGTTTGGATTAGTTGGATAGTTAAATATTGGGTCAAAAAAAATCAGGGGGAAGAAAATCGGCTTTGCCGATTTTCTTCCCCCTGAAACTCCTTTGGCAAGGCAGGATTGGCTTTCGCCAATCCTGCCTTGCCATTTAAATCCATACCTCACGTTATCTTACTCTTTCACAAACTTGTCCGTCCAAATTGATTCCCCAACTTGAAAGGTGATGAGGTAAATCCCTTTGCCCAATTCCTGTACATCCAATGAGCCATTCGGGTTTTTTACCTTCATTACTTCTTGTCCCAATAAATTGGCAATCTGCACAGCAACTATTTCCAAATCAGAATCAATGGTTAAAGTATTGGAAACGGGGTTTGGATAAAAGTTGATTTTTTGTGCCAACGAAGGGTCAAAAACAACATTTAGCTCTTCAATATCTGCCAGATACCTTGGGAAAAACTGATAACCAAGTGCGCAGGGGCTGTTGTCGAATTGCCCACCTAATCCAGTAGCATTGAATGGCTCTTGTGGCGGAGGCATAGAAGACAATTCCGAATCGTTATCAATGCGCATGATATTGGTAAACGTACCGCTACTGTTGATTACCTGCACATTGAAACTACTGCCGTCCCCTAGCCATTCATTCACATCAACAAAGAAAAGGTTGGTCAATTTCACCAGTTCCGACTCAAAACTTTCATTGAGGAAAGTCGTGATGGAAGGTGTTTGCAGTGGGTTTCCTGTCGACACAACCCAAAGCGTATCGGGTGTGATCTGCGTCAGGCAATTGAATTCGGTGATTGTTCCCTGTACGATCAGTTCATCGCCTTCTGTAACCGTGTACCCAAAATCATTAGAGCTAAAAAGGCTGATCCCGCCTGTTCCATCGATCAGAGCAAATTGGATACTGCTATTTCCCTGAAAATCAATTCCGTGAACGATACCCTGTAATTGGCAGGACACACCCACCGAGTCAGGGCTGCCGTTTGCATTTACACTGGTGACAACGGCAATGTCGTAAGCAGGGTAGCTGGGAGGACAGGCAACCGTTATCGTAACGAATGCCTGGCTACAGCCATTCATGTCGCATATTTCATAAATGAAGGCGTCTGTTCCACAAAAATCCAGTTCGGGTGTATAGGTAATGCTTGTTAGGCCATTGACCAAAGTGGTGCCATGATCCGGGCCTGAGATAACGGTCATAGAAGTCAATGCGTTGGGCGTTTGGTCGTTACTTAGAATATTGATCGTTACACTCGTATTGACATCTGTTGGAACATTGTCATCGTTGGCAATGGGCATCGTTGGGGCCACAGTTGAATAGGCGCAGGTCGGGAATGGGGTAGGCGCACTGGCATTATTGGGCACGTTATCAAAAACGTCATTGCCACTGAAAGTCCAATTATTGAGGATAAAGAAACTTCCGTCGGGGCCAGTGCCGCTCTTACGGTATGCCCAGCCATCCAAGTATTCCCATGGCTCTCCCGTACCGTCTGTATTGATGTCTCCGAAAACGTCGATGACGATGTTGTTTTCAAAAAGTTCGATCGCATCATCACCATTAATATTAGCAGCATCACCAATGGCTGTTGCCGAAAATCCAAAGAAATCCACAAATTTCAAACTGTCATCAGCCACATAAATGCAATCTCCTGCACTGACCGCAATGGCCGGCAATTGGGTTTCGACACCATTTGATCCTCCACCGTTATTGGCCGAGCCAACTCCGAATACGCTGAGGTCAGGAATATCGGCAGTTGCTTTTAACTCAATGCCTTTCACACCTGCACCAGCTGGCTGAGTATCGTAAACACCTGTAATGACCAAGGCATTGGTCATGGGCGAATCATTATCAATGATCGTCAGGGAATATTGGCTGCCATTGGGGGAAATAGAGCCGCTGTTGGTCGGGTTGGTCAGGTCAATCACCAATGTCTCTGCGGCCTCAATATCGCTATCGTCAATGATCGGAATGCTAACTGTTTGGGTATCAACGGATGCGCCTGCCGTGAAAGTGACTGTTAGGGGCAAAGTCAAATTGAAGTCTTCCCCGTTGGTTGCCGTAGAATTGGCATTCAGCTCCAGAGTTACTTGGGTCGGATTGGCGTTGCCATTGGTCAGGATGAGCGTTGCCAAAGTTGAGCCGGCGTTTTCAGGTAAATTAAAACCATTTAAAGAAAAACTGATGACAGGGCCGGCAGGGCACTCATTGATGGCGCCAGGCGTGGCTAAAATTTCCACACCTCCCACCAATACGCCAGTCGGCGTTACGGAGGCGGCCCAATTGCTGGGGTCGTTATTGTCAGCGTTCACATTGCAAAGGGAAACAGAAGGGCCTTCACCATTGGCACTGGTTGGCCAAGGGGAGCTAGTAGTGTAGGAAACGTGGTCTGCCAAGGCGCCGCTGGCATCGTTGAGCATAATATCCTCTCCGGAATTGTTCAAAGCACCGCTAAACTGAAAGGGCATGAACCCAAATGCAGCCTCAAAAGCAGTTGCATTATTGGCAATCACAACAAAAGAATCTGGTTGTAGGGTAAACGCTGGAAACGTAAAGGTCACAGCACCGGAGAGTGTCCAGTTTTCCATGTCAATCGCATCGCTGCCATTGTTGAACAACTCCACATATTCGTAATCATCCAAGCCGGGATTGTTATAGTTGAATTCTGTGATGACAATATCGTCTGTAGCCGGGGTGGCCATGACCGTGATTTTCCCCGTCATTCCAACGCTAAAATGTGGATCGCAATGGTAATCATACACACCGGGCATGGTAAAAGTGTGGCTGAACATCCAAGGTGCGGCAGCCGCCCCGCCATTGCTGAAGCTTTCGGGGTTGTCGGGGTAACTTTGCTGCGAACCGTTGATATTGTGGGTCCCGTTTTGGTTGTCCCAAGTGACCGTCTCACCGACATTGATCGTAAGGTCGTTGGGTGTGAAGGTTGTGCCCGACAAGACGATGGTGTGTTGGGCATTGATATTTAACAAAAAAAGGAAACAGGAAAAGAAGAATGTAAAGGTTGATTTTTTCATAAAGTGAGTGAATTTTTTGAGTGGAAAATTCCCAAGAAGACCAATAAGTACAATAGGCAAGTGCTGATTTTGCTAAACTCGCAGTACCAACTACTCGTCAAGCCTTCAAGCGTCTTTTTTCAAATGACAAGTAAAATTAATGGATGTGGTTGGATTTGCGGGTAGGTGGCTGTGAAATATTTGTAAAGCCCTTCATTTTTTGCCCTCTCATTTTTCCAGAGAAAAGACCCGACCTAAATTTTGCATCCAAATCAAGAAATAACCGTTTCGGTTTTTCAATAAAAACATTGGGGGGCTAAGTTTGCCGAACTATTTTGCCTGTTCCCGAATTCTCCATTTCAAAATTTCCAATTTTTTAATTTTTCAACAAAATGAACTTCCCTAATTCCCACTTAAATATTGTGGTTTTCCTCTTAGTGGCCAACTGTCTATTCGCCCAACCGCAACGGAATACAGCTGCCAACCAAATGACTACTCCCTGGACAGACAAGGTCTCCCCGGAAAATGCCCTGCCCGAATACCCCCGCCCCCAGATGACCCGCAGTGAGTGGATCAATCTGAATGGCGAGTGGAATTTTACCCTGACGGACAGGACGAATGAGAATGTGGATTGGCAAGGGAAAATATTGGTGCCCTATCCCGTAGAATCGTTGCTGTCGGGTGTCCAGCAAAAAGTAAAGCCCAATCATTTGATGGCCTACCAACGCACTATTTCCATTCCCCGGAACTGGCAGGGACAGCGGATATTGCTCCATTTTGGGGCGGTAGATTACCAAACGCAGGTTTTTTTAAATGGTAAAAAAATTGGTGAACACACTGGTGGGTATGACCCTTTTTCCTTTGACCTTACCAACTACCTGAACCTCAGTACGGACGAGCAAATACTCACTGTCCAAGTCACGGATCCGACCGATACGGGCGGCCAGCCCATCGGCAAACAACGGCTCGACCCCAGCGGTATTTGGTACACGGCTACCAGCGGTATTTGGCAAACGGTCTGGCTCGAGCCGGTTGCCAACACCTATATCAGCAGTTTTCGGGTAGAGCCCGACATTGACAAAAAACGCATTCTGGTGCGGGTAGAAACGGCTGGGGACAGGGATCGATCCACGACCGTTACGGCTCGGATTTTAGAAAATGGTCAGGAATTGTCGACAGCTAAGGGCAAAGCGGGCACGCCGCTTTTGCTGCAACTTAGGAAAGGTGCCCGTCTGTGGTCGCCCGATGATCCTTATTTATATGATATTGAAATTTCCCTGGGCGACAAAAAAAGCGATGACCGCGTGAATGGCTATTTCGGCATGCGCAAAACATCGATCGGAAAAGATAAAAACGGGACGACTTGTCTGCTGCTCAACAACGAACCTGTTTTTCAGGTCGGCGTACTCGATCAGGGATTTTTCCCTGATGGCCTCTACACCCCGCCAACCGAAGCTGCCATGCAATACGACCTGCAATCCATGAAGGACATGGGTTTCAACATGATCCGAAAACATGTAAAAGTCGAACCGGCCCGCTGGTACCACCTTTGCGATAAAATGGGCCTCCTCGTTTGGCAGGACATGCCGAGCGCTGCCAACACCACGGACGACGATCGCCAGCAATTCAAATGGGAGCTAAAAGCGATGGTCGACCACCTGTTTAATTTTCCGAGCATCGTCATGTGGGTGCCTTTCAATGAAGGTTGGGGGCAACACGAAACGGAATTTTATGTGGAGAAAATGAAGGTTTGGGACCCTACCCGCCTCGTCAACAACGCCTCCGGTTGGACGGATGCAGGCGTTGGCGATGTGCTCGACATCCATGCGTATCCTGGTCCGGCAGCACCGCCGAAAGAGGAAGACCGGGCGATTGTGTTGGGTGAGTTCGGGGGGCTTGGCCTCAATGTCCGGGGACATCAATGGACGGATATGGGCTGGGGCTACCAATTGATCGAAACACCGGAAGACCTCCTCAGCGAATACGAGCATCTCTGGCACCAACTTCACCGCCTGCAAGACACCGCCGGACTGAGTGCGGTGGTCTATACCCAATTGTCCGATATCGAAACGGAAAACAACGGGCTGCTGACCTACGACCGAAAAGTTACCAAGATGGAGCCTTCCATCGTCAAAATGGCGCACCGTGGGCAACTGCCGCCCATTCCTAAAAACGACGCAAGGATTTTTGTAAAAAACACAACGGTCGAGCTGTCCACTTACGCCCCCGGCGCCACCATCCAATATTCATTGAATGGCCTTGCCCCGGACGCTGAGTGGAAGACTTATGCGGGGCCGATTTCATTGAAAAAAAGCGCCACGATCCATTGCCGGTCAAGTTGGCCAGATGGTATACAGACGCACCCACAGGCCTATCATTTCCAAAAAATAAAGCCCCTCAAATCCAAAGTGCCAAAAGGTGCAGAGCCGGGATTTTCGGTAAAAGTATTCAACGGCTCTTGGGAAAAATTGCCGGATTTCAATACCCTAACGGCAGCAGAGAAAGTGCTGACAGTGAAAAATATTGACTTAACAGATATTGGAAAAGAGCAACATTATGCGGCTCTTTTTGAAGGTTTTATTGAAATAGCTGAAACGGGCGTGTACACCTTTCACCTCAGTTCCGATGATGGCTCCCAACTACAGGTCGCCAATCAATTGCTGATCGACAACGACGGTCTGCACGGCATGAAACCGATGGCTGCCCATATTGCCCTGAAAAAAGGAAAACACCCGGTTCGGTTGGCCTTTTTCCAAAATGAAGGAGATCAGGGTTTGGAGTTTTGGATCGTGGGGCCAACTGGTAAACGGGTGAATTAAAACAGTTTTTCTGTGACTTATGATTTTACCCCAGTAGCCAATTTTACCCAATTGTTTGTCGTCCAAAAGGGACAAATAATTTGCAAACTTCATTAATCATCAATCAACCTTCGACTACTTTTTTCACCCCCGCTGTCTGGCAAATGTTGTTGGCCGTAACGCTTTTTGCAGCGATGAACCTTTGCGTAAAAGCGATGCCCCAAGTGCCAGCGATGGAGATCGTATTTTTCCGATGTGTGGTCAGTTTGACGCTCAGCTATTTTTGGTTAAAAAAATTGGGGGTTAATTGGATCGGTAAAAAAGAAAATCGATGGTTGCTCATTGGGAGGGGTGTTTCTGGGGGTGTGGCCTTGTTTTTCTTTTTCCTGACGATTCAAAAAATACCGATTGCCACAGCGGTGACCCTCAACTATCTCTCGCCCATTTTTGCAGCCATTATAGCGATGTTGTTTTTAGGTGAAAAAATGAAGCCCATACAATGGTCGTTTTTCGCCATTTCCTTTATCGGTGCAGCCCTGCTAAAAGGTTTCGACGATCGGGTTTCTTGGCTGTACCTTGGCATGGGGGTCTTGGGCGCCTTGTTGGCTGGCGTGGCGTATAGTTTTGTCCGCAGCCTGAGCGGAAAAGAGCATCCGCTGGTCATTGTTTTTTATTTTCAAATAATTGGGGTCTTGCTCGGCGGCACTTTTTCTGTTGCCGACTTTTATATCCCCAATGCCATGGAATGGCTGTTGCTGTTATTGGTTGGACTAACGGCACATTTTGCCCAGGTACAATTGACCAAAGCGATACAAGGCGAACGGGTTGGCATCATCACCAGCCTCGTTTATGTGGGAGCGATTTATGCTTCAGTGTTCGGTTGGATATTATTTGGCGAGGTGGTCACTTGGGGAAATGTGCTTTCTATGGGGTTGATTATTACTGGGGTATTATTGAATATTTGGCAGAATAAAAAAAATAGCTAAATAGCTAACCATTTAAATCATTTAATTATGAGTAAAACAAAATTAGGCGACCAATTCGGTTTTGTATTTTCCACCAATCCCGATTTCCAGTTTACGCCCGAAGAGGAAGAACAAGTGGAAGATTTAGCGAACGACCAGCAGCCATTAAAAATCTGGATTGACCGCAAACAGCGAAAGGGCAAGGAAGTCACTTTGATTACTGGTTTTGTGGGGGGCGAGGATAGTTTAAAAGATTTGGCGAAAGAATTGAAAACAAAATGCGGCGTCGGTGGATCGGTCAAGGATGGAGAAATAATTTTACAGGGAAATCATCGAGATAAAGTGCTGGCTTATTTATTGGACCAAGGATATAAAAAAGCAAAAAAAGCGGGTGGGTAAAAATTGCCAAATTTATTAATTGGAGGAAATTGAACAAGAAAATAATCAAGCCGCCCTATCGCATTATTTTGCTGCTTACCCTGCTATTAATTTTAGCGGAAAATATTACGCTTACCTTATTAATTCCAGATATTTCAGCCTATTTTGAAATCCTAATCCATTTATTGATTTTATATTTTGTCATAAAAAACCACCGCTTTACGGCTTTTGCTATTTGGCTTTGGGCTACCCTTTATTTATTTGCATATACGGCGGTTAGGGTTAGTTTGAAGTCTTTAATAATTATGAGAGGGGATGGCTGGGAGATTGATTCAGCCCGTTTTTATTTGGAGGTATTTTTATTGAGTCTGGGTTTTTTGTTAATGTTTTTTGCTGATAAAATATATGTGGAAAAAGAGGGGTGAGTGATTATGCAATAAAAATTAAAATTAAAAACGGATAATCGACAGGCTTTATTAGAAATTAGAAATTAGAAATTAGAAATTGTTGGTTGTGAAGGTTTAAATGTGTTTTAATTTTGCAATCTCCCTTTTAGCATTCGGTCTTTCCCGTTCAAGTCCTTCCTTAATTCTACTTCTGAAAAACCATTCTCTTCCATGATTTTTTTGGTGTCTGGTGCGTAAAATTCATTGGTTTCAAAAAATAAATAGCCGCCTTTGTTTAAATGTTGAACTGCGAAATTCACAATTTTTTTAATAAAACGTTGTGCATCATTATTTCCAGAAAAAAGGGCCAAATGCGGCTCAAAGTCGATCACGTTTTGGGGTAGAATATTTTTTTCGTCTTCGGTAATATACGGTGGGTTGCTTACGATTAAATCGTATTGGCCTAATTTATTCCATGCCGCCTCATTTAATATATCTGTTTCGTGAAATATTATTTCTGTATTATTTAATGCCGCATTTTTTTTGGCAATTTCCAACGCACCAACACTCACGTCCAACGCATGCACTTCTGTTTCAGGTAATTTATTTTTAATAGCAATCGGAATGCACCCACTGCCCGTCCCAATATCCAAGATACGATAAGTGCCGGACTGCCGAACTGCCGAACTGTCGAACTGTCGAACTGTTTCAACACACCATGCCACCAACTCTTCCGTTTCTTGTCGGGGGATCAATACATTTTTGTCGACCTTAAAAGGCAACCCAAAAAAGATGGTTTTTCCTAAAACATATTGTACAGGTTCATGGGTAAGCAAGCGGTTAATTATTTCAGTTAATTCTTTTTGCTGCGCCTCAGTCAACATCGTCTTGTCGTTTATTTTTTGGTGCTTTATGCCGAAGGCATCTTCCAATACAATACCTGCAATACTGGTGCTTTCTCCAATAGTATAGATGGCACGGATGGCCGTAATTATTTCTACAAAAGCTTGTTTGGTTGTCATGCTCTAAAGATAATTTTGTTCCTTTGCTTTTATTTAAAAACTTAAAATCCGAAAACATGCTTTTTACAAAGAAACACCTTTTTTTAATTCTTGCTATTTTTTATATCCTTCCTTTATTCGGACAAGAAAAACAAACTGTGGTGAAATTAGCGGCAAATGTGTTCCGAGGAGGTGCAGCAGACAATCCGAATTTTTTCAATAACGAAATTGATAATAGTTTTACCGATCTTTTTTCGGCAGGATTTATTTTATTCAATAACGATAAATTCCGTTACCAAGAAATCAATCTGTCAAGGGTTTCTCATAACAAGGAAAAAGTAAATTCCAATGAAATAAGCCAAACAGTTTTGGCTTTGAAATATGAACTTGGCTGGCAGGGAAAAGAATTAAATGACTATTTAAAGTTGCGATTTGGGGTGGCAATGGAATTGTTTTATGGCAAAAACGACCTTAACCCTACCACCCTTCAAGGTTTCCCAATCAAGCAATCCGTCGTTGGTGCAATGCTTGCCTTTTCTTCTCATTTGGATATTATTTTAACGGAGCATTTATTTATTGATTTTAATCCCTCTATAGTGCTACCAGCTTACTATTTCGAAGAAAATGAAAGATTAAATCCCACGCTCCCGAAAAGGGCACAAACCCAGAGTAGCTTTGGGTTGGATTTAGGTGGAGTGCTTTTACAAATTGGCGTGGGGTATAAATGGTAGGTCACGACATCCGGTTCCGGTAATCCTCGTACCCAAATTTGCGCACGGTTTCCAGCGCTCCCTTTTCCCGCAAAATGCAAATATCTGGATGCCGCACGCCATTGAACATGGTGGTCTTCACGATGGTATAGTGGATCATGTCTTCAAAAATAATTCGGTCGCCCACCTTTAATTCTTCTTCAAAAGCATAATCGCTCATATAATCACCAGAAAGACAACTCACGCCACCGATGCGGTAAAGGTATTTACTGTCGGGCTTTGGGTCGGTAGCTCCAGTAATGCGTGGGCGGTAAGGCATTTCCAAAGTATCAGGCATGTGCCCGGTAAAGGAAATATCCATGATCGCCGTTTTAATGCCCCGGCTTTCGTGAATGTCGAGCACCGTAGAAACGAGGACGCCGGTTTCCCAGGCAATGGCGCTGCCCGGTTCTAAAATGACATCGACCTTCCATTTATTTTTAAATGCTTTTAATAATTTAATTAAATGCGCGGTGTCGTAGCCTTTTTTTGTCATTAAATGCCCGCCGCCCATATTGATCCATTTTACCTGTGGAATTAAATGCCCGAATTTATTTTCAAATGCCTCCAACGTTTTTTCCAAATCGTAACTCGTGGATTCGCACAAAGTGTGAAAATGCAAACCCTCGATGCCTTCGGGAAGTCCATTTTTAAATGCAGGGGCTACTTCGCCAAGACGGGAACCAGGTGCAGCGGGATTGTACAATTCCGTTTCCACTTCCGAATATTCCGGGTTGCAGCGGATGCCAAAGGAGATACCCGATGATTTTGCCGCATCTGCACTCACGCTATTTTTTCCATTTCTAAAACGTTCGTATTGGCCGATGGAATTAAAAACCATGTGGGAACTGTACCGCATGATTTCTTCCATTTCATCAGGCAAATATGCGACGGCATATGTATGCGCTTTGCAGCCCATTTCCTCAAAAATCAACCTTGCCTCATTGAGGGAACTCGCCGTAGCACCGCTTAAATATTTTTTGACAAAAGGGAAAACGCTCCACATCGCAAAGCCTTTTAAAGCCAATATGATTTCAATTCCTGCTTCCTTTTGCACGTCGGCAATTAATTCAAGGTTTTTCCGCAGCAATTTTTCGTCGAGGACGAAAGCGGGGGAAGGGTAGTTTTTTATATCCATTTTTTATTCGGTAGTGTATAAGAAGTAAGGCTATTAAAATTCAAAACTTAAAAAGCAAATTTGGAAAAACTAACGTCGGCAGGGTTCAGAACCCTGCCGACGTTTATAGGGTGAAATTTTTCAGCCTTACTTTCGATTCACTGTCTTTTATTTTAATCCATTTAAATAATCCGGCAATAAACTAATATCCGCCAATTCTCCATATTCAAAACCATTGGTGTGGTGACTCGAAACTTTTTCGTGTACCCAAGTGGTATGGAAGGGGATATGGATGGCGTGACCACCCAATTCGCAGATTGGTAAAATGTCTGATTTTAGTGAGTTTCCAATCATTAATAATTCTTGGACATTAATTTTATTTCTGGAAAAAACGGCATGATAAGTCGGCACATCTTTTTCGCTGACAATTTCTATTTTCGAAAAATAATCAGCTAAACCAGAACGGGCGACTTTGCTTTCTTGGTCAAATAAATCCCCTTTGGTAATGACCATTAAATCATAATCCCCATTTAATTGCTCAATGGTCACTTTTACATTGGGCAATAATTGGATGGGGTGCTCCAGCATATCTTTTCCGAGGTCAACTATTTTTTGAATTTCTGACCCGGTTATTTTTCCCTCCGACAATTCAATGGCCGTTTCGATCATCGACAACATAAAACCTTTGACGCCATATCCGAACAGGCGCAGGTTTTTCATTTCCGTCGCATATAGTTTTTCCTCCATTTTTTCCGGCAGGACATATTGTGACAACAATTCTTTGCACTGGTCCTGGGTATTTACAAAAATAGGCTCGTTGACCCAGAGGGTGTCGTCGGCGTCGAAGGCGAGTATTTTTGGTGGTGGCATAAAAAGGTTTGTTTGTACATTTATTTATTTTCTTAGAAATCTGCATACATTTTTTTGTATTCCCCCGAAAAAGGATTTCTTCTTATAAGTTCCTCGCAAAGTTCCATTGCTATTTTTCGTTTGTTTTTTTTCATAGCTTTATAAAATTTTAATTCCACCTCTTTGTTCGATAAACAGTCACCATTACCATAAGCAACAACTTTTATGTCTCCTTCAATTTCAGGATCATCCCCCATCTGAAAAGCCACAGAAAAGTTAATTGAACTTTCTTCAGTGGTAGCAATCCATTGCCCTTTGGTTTTGCTTAACACATCTGATACTGCTTCTTCAATTCCTTCCCCTAGATGATTAAGGTATTTTATTTCTTTTAATTCACCGTTGGGAGAAATTGTCAGATTAACCAACAATTGTCCTACCCTGTGTTTCTCCCTAGCCGTACCAGGATACTTTATATTCAAATAAAAATGTTTCAAAAAACCATCCTTACCATCAAGATATCTCTGTTCGATTAACTCCAAATAATTGGGAATAAATAATTCTGTTTGTTGAGTCTGGGAGAAAGAAATATTGCTAAATAAAATTAGACAACTAATAAAGATGCTTGTAACTTTCATGTAAGTGATTTTTTAGGTAAATAAATATGATGCTAAGATCAACAGGATAAAAATGATTAGGATGTATGTAAGTTGTATAGTTAGAATAGAATATACCTCCTAAATAATTTTATCATGCCGGACAAAAGCTGAATCAATGTACAATAGCTTGTCCGACATAATAAGATTTATGCAATAAAATAAAATCAATGACTATCAATATTTAAATTCCAACTTTGCCCCCACCTTCTCGTGCCAAGGTAATCCATGTGCCCCCAATTTGTCCAAAAATGGGTCGGGGTTGAATTCTTCTACATTGAAAACGCCCTTGCCTTTCCATTCTCCGGTGAGCATCATCATGGCACCGGTCATGGCAGGTACGCCGGTGGTGTAGCTGACACCCTGTGCGCCCGTTTCGTCAAAGGCGGCTTGGTGGCTGCAATTGTTCCAGATATAATAAGTGCGGTTTTTCCCGTCCTTGATGCCTTTGATGCGGCAGCCAATGGAGGTTTGTCCAGTGTAATTGTCGCCGAGGCTGTCGGGGTTGGGAAGCACGGCTTTCAGGAACTGGAGCGGCACAATGTTGCGGCCCGGCATTTGATCGGTCTAATGCTGGCCATGCTGATGTTTGATCAACGCAAGTGGGTGGAGGTGGTCAGCCAAAGGTCATCCAGGAAACGGCACGTTTGATGGTCGGGAAATTTTTCACCAAACTCTCCAACTCTTCGTGGTACAGCAAGTAGGACATACAGGGCCCAATGTCGGGGTAGTTGATCTCCATGCCAATCTCAAAAGGCTCGGTTTCGACCCATTGGCCGTTTTCCCAATATTTCCCTCTTTGGGTGATTTCCCGGATGTTGATCTCAGGATTAAAATTGGTGGCAAACGCCTTACCGTGGTCGCCCGCATTGGCATCTACGATGTCGAGGTAGTGGATTTCATCGAAATGGTGCTTGGCGGCCCGGGCCGTGAAAACGCCTGTCACGCCAGGGTCGAAGCCACAACCGAGCACGGCCAGCAGCCCTGCTTTTTTGAAACGGGCTTTGTAGGCCCATTGCCACGAGTATTCGAATTTGGCCTCGTCTTTTGGCTCATAGTTGGCTGTGTCGAGGTAGTGGACGCCCGTTTGCAGACAAGCCTCCATGATGGTCAGGTCTTGGTAGGGCAGTGCTACATTGATGACCATCGCCGGTTTGAATTTATTGATGAGCGCCACCAAAGCTGGCACGTCGTCAGCATCGATTTTGGCAGTCTGGATGTACTTGTGACCCGTGCGGGCCTTGGCATCCGCAGCGATGATGTCGCACTTTTTTTTGGTGCGGCTGGCCAACATGATCTTGGAAAAAACGTCTGGGTGCTGGGCACATTTGACCGTGGTGACACGGCCCACGCCGCCAGCTCCGATGATTAGGACTTTTGACATATTATTTTAATGGTGAATGATGAACAGTAAATGGTGAATCCCGATATGAATTCGGGCAGGCCATTTTGGGGCTGGGCAAAAATAGCATAATGGGTGAATTGTTTTAATTGGAGGCCTACCTGATCCATTAATTTCATTTTTCATTAATCAAAAATAAGCATGGCTTCTGATTAAAAGACAAAAATAAATTTATGAAATGCGGGGCAGCATCACCCCAACTTCTTGCAAAGTTCCAACAGCCTGCCCCGAATTTACTTCGGGGTGCCCCTGAGGGGATTTTAAAGGGGGAAACGGATTTTCAATCCGTTTCCCCCTTTAAAATCCCTTTGAGGAGCACTTGGGTAGGTTGGTTTGAAACACGTCGAATCCTGCTCCGCATTGAAAAATATGGATTGTCAAGTTTTGTCCTGTATATAGCCATGGCTTATTTGCTTTAATCCAAAAAACGTATGGGGTAAACTTAGTTTCCACAGACGTCCTTATCAATTTTGCCCAAAGATTTAAACAGTGCCGAAGCCTGATTTTTGTTTTGAACATAATCTTTCCAAATAGGTTTTCGTACAACTAAAATGATATTCGCTGGTTCAATTCACCATTTACCAATCACCATTTACCATTAAATATGTCCCACTTCGTCACCACCACTTGGAAAGGAAGCACCGTTTTCGATAGCACCATTGGCAACCAGACGATCCGCATTGACACCAATGCCGACTTGTCCATCAAAACAGGGCCCAACCCCAAACCGCTCATGCTATCCTCCTTGTCTGGCTGCACGGGCATTGATGTCGTGATGCTGCTGAAAAAAATGCGGGTAGACATTGACAGTTTCCGCATGGACATCGACGGTGAACTGACCGATACAATCCCGAAAATCTATTCGCTCATCCGGCTCCGATATTATTTTACTGGGGAAAAATTAAAGGTGGAAAAAATCATCAAAGCGGTGAAAATGTCGAAAGAACAATACTGTGGGGTCTCGGCGATGCTGGCAATGGTTTGTCCGATCGAGGTGAGTATTTTTGTCAATGAAGAAGAGGTGTGGAACGGTGACCACAACAATCATAAATCAGATATTCAATAAAGGCGTTCATAAATTAAAAATTACACTTTGTGAAAGTCAGTTTTGAGATTTTTATTTTGAGCAACCCTAACAAATCTGAAATCATATATCTGTTGGGATTGATGATTGCAAAATAGATTTATCTGATTTCAGATATATGATTTGTTGGCAATAATTTCTGACTGATAATTTTTAAAAATGACGACAGCCGAAGCCATATCCCTTATTCAAAAAGGTGTTCCAGCAAATGCCAACACTTGGGCCGATATTGGCGCAGGCACGGGGACATTCACTTTAGCCTTACGGGAAATTTTAACCGAAGGGGTGATTTATGCGGTGGACAAAAGTCCCCATGCGTTGTGGCGCTTGCCGCTCAACGCCCCGGTAAAAATTGAAGTGGTAGAAGGCGATTTTTTCCAGAAAATGGATTTCCCAAAAGTAGACGGCATCCTCATGGCCAATGCCCTGCATTATGCGCCAGATCCAGTGAGTGTTTTGAAAAATATATTGGGACATTTAAAACCCGGCGGTGTTTTTATTTTGGTAGAATATGAAACCCATACCGCCCTTCCTCCGTGGATTCCGTTCCCCATCCCCTTTGATATATTCAAAAAAATAGCGCATGAAAGTGGGCTTTCCGAACCGGTTGAAATTGGTCGGATGGATTCGCAATACGGGCATCAGCATATTTATGCCACCAAAAGTATTTTTAATATACCGACCACCTAATTTAAAGATTTTTCAATTTTCAATTGTCAGTCATTTTGCGTCATAGGAGAAAAGCCCTGATGGCCAGTCAAATTGTTCCTACTTTGGCCGCTTCTTAAATCACCCCGTAGTGATTCGTATTTAGCAAGCACAGATTCACTACGTTTAAAGTCATTTATTATGCAAAAAACATTTTACTACCTAACGTTCTCCCTCTTTTTCCTTTTTGGCTCAAACATGCAGAACGTGCAGGCACAATGTACGGACTGGCTCAATCCAAGCCCGACTGGTGCCTGGACCGATTTTAATTCTGCATTTGGCGGCGCACCCTGTGATGACGGAACGGGCTGCCCATTCAATGAAATCACAGCCTACGAAGTATTCGCTGCGGAAGCCTATGCTATGGACAATATCCAATTGGGAGGTACTTATGCCTTCAGTATTTGCAATGGGCCAGGGGCCGGTACCTGGGTGCCTGAGTTCACGATCATAGCACCAAGCGGCACCGTTGATGCTTTTGGCTTAGGCGATGGCGATGGCTGTACCATTTCTTGGACGGCATCCGAGGAAGGCACCTATCTGATCGTAATCAATGAATCAGGTGCGTGTGGCGGCGGATCAAATACAGCGACCAGCAATGGCTTCCCAGCCATTACCTGTACGGGAGGGGCTTCTTGCGGCAGTTGCGGCGCTGGAACGCTGACGACTACCGATACCCTCTCTTTGTGCCCGGGGCAAAGTTTTACATTGGAAGTGGAAACGGACACAGTCCCTAACGGTGGCGGAAGAGGATGGTATTTTAGCGCTGCGCAAGGAGGTACCGGTGCGTTGCAACCTTCATTTGTCTTACCCAATCAGCCTGATTCCGCTGCCTATGATAGCGACTTGAATGGTGCTCTGAGCTTCAACGGCTTGGATGAATTAGGAGGGACCTGGGTTATTTACGGTGTTGTTTATACAGATTCAGGAGATTCTTTCAATTCTATCTGTGACTTTACGGAAGATTCACTGATCGTTGTTTTCTTGGATGGGGTGAATATCACAACCGTAGTCGATAACCTGGACGGAACGGCCACTGCCAATGTGTCGGGAGGGGTTATGCCATACACCTATCTTTGGTCAAATGGCGACCTGACCGAAACCGCCACGGGACTGACCGCTGGGGAAACTTATAGCGTCACTGTCACGGGGGCCAATGGCTGTTCGGATGAAGGCTCGGTATTGATCGGTGGTGTCACTGATCCGTGTACCGACTGGTTGGCTCCATCGGATTCTACGGGCTGGAATGATATTAACACTACTTTTGGAGGAGCCCCTTGCGATGATGGGACGGGCTGCCCTTTCAATGAAATATCAGCATTCGAAGTTTTTGCCTCGGAGGCCTATTCGGTAGATAATTTTCAGGAAGGTGGCACTTACTCCTTTAGCATCTGCAATGGGCCAGGAGCTGGAAGTTGGACGCCTGAATTTACCATAATCGCACCCAGCGGGGCGATCGATGCTTTTGGATTGGGGGATGGAGATGGCTGTACCATTACTTGGACGGCTTCTGAAAGTGGCACTTATTTAATTGTGATCAACGAATTTGAAGCATGTGGCGGTGGGGCCAATACACAAGTAGCTAATGGTTTTCCAGCCTTGACTTGTTCGGGCGGTGCCTTTTGCGACCTAACTTGCGAGGCAGGCACCTTGACGACCAATGGGACGATCGTTCTTTGTTCTGCTGATGATACATTTGACCTGAATGCGGATGGCGTTGAGATTCCAACTAATGGAGGGCGCGGTTGGCAATTCCTCAACAGCGTAACCGGGGGAACTGGTGCAGTTGGAGGCAACTTTATCCTGACAAATTCTCCAACGAGCGGTTCTTATGACAGTGATTTGAATGGTCTACTCAGTGCGAATAATTTGCCTGTTTTTGCTGGTACCTGGGTTGTTAAAAGTGCTACCTATAGTGACACTGGTAATCCTTTTGCCACCATTTGCAGCGTTTCATCCGATTCATTGATCGTTACGTTTGCAACCAGCGGGCCCACCATCGACAACCTGGTGGACAATGGGAATGGAGGAGCTACCGCAACTGTTTCAGGCGGCGTGGCCCCATATACCTACCTCTGGAACGATCCAAACATGCAAACCACGGCAACTGCTACCGACCTAGCGCCCGGTGATTACACTGTGATCGTCACGGATGCCAACGGCTGCACAACGGAAGGCACTGTTACCGTGATCTCTACGGGAGTAGGACAAATCGAAGGGCTGACAGCTCTTAATATTTCGCCAAACCCAAACAATGGCCAGTTCAGTGTGCAAATAACTTTGCAAACCACGGAAAGGGTACAGATCAACGTGCTTGATATTTCTGGTAGAGTAATAGAACGGGCAGACAAAGTTTTGTCTGATGGCCGTTTTGAATTCAATCTGAATAATCAGGCAGCCGGTGTATATTTGTTGAAAATCAATGTTGGGGAAGATGTGTTGACCCGTCGCTTGGTAGTGACACCTTGATGCGATTAATTATTGATGAATAAATAAAACAACAGGAAAAGGGACTGGCTTTATAGCAGTCCCTTTTCTGTTTTATAAAAATGTCAAAATAATTTTAGCACAATTTAATTTTAATTCAGAATTAAATAAATAGATTTAATTATTGGAGATTATTTTTTGGTAAATTTACCAAGCGCAGCATTATTAGACTTTGGGTGAATTTAAAAATTTTGGTCATTGTGCCACCGAACCCCGTTCGGCGACTGACAATCAGGAGATTTCCAGCACTTTGACCGAAAATTTGAAATATAGTTTACGCCGCCAAATTTTGTTTATAAACCATCCCCTATAATTGGCGGCTCACGGTATGCATATTTTTATTCCTGCATAATTAAATAAATTAACCAATCATGAAAAGCCTACTAACTTTCTCTTTTCTCTTTCTATTTTTTCAAATTTCATTTTCCCAAGATTGGGCCTTGTTTCCAGAAGGGCAAAAAACATATTGGGAAGCTGATGGGGAATTTCACTTGTATTATAATGATGTAACATTTCCGGGAGGCTTCACCAATAAGCATTACTTCGGAGCGGATTATTTAACGGAATATGATACTACTGAATGCTATAATGAGATTTTAATGTATGAATATCAATTGGGCAAGCCGCCAATTGACTCCATTTTTTCAACACCTTTTTATTGGTTTGATTTTTTAGGAAATGACCTGATTTATTTTTATCAATTAACCGAACCTGGCGGTTCATGGACAAATATAACTTCCTCGATTGTTGGCATTGACTCTATTGTCTTTTTATGTATTTCCAAAAATGAAGAAATGTTTTTGGGTGTAACAGACAGTGTGAAGACATTTACCTTAACAGGATATAATAATGACAGCGTGATTTCTGATTTTAATAATGTTGAATATAAATTAAGTAAAAATAATGGGCTAATAAAATTTGTTCCATTGCGATTATTGGGCAGTCAAATGGTTGAATATGAAATGATCGGTTTTGATGATGGGCAGGAACATGGATTTACGAATAGTTGGAAAAATTATTTTGGCGAGTTTGAACCCGGTATGATCATGAAATGGTGGGATATAAAAAATGGTGCGTATACTCCTCCCGGATTTTACATTGAAGAAACTTTTTATATTGATTCCATTATTTCAGTAAATTTTACCGACAGTCAAGTGTCATTATATGTGGAAAGGTATGGCACCCGCTATTTTTGGAAAAGTGGCAATTTGTATTCTTCACCCTGGGATAGTACAAGCACATTTTCTGAAAACAAATATATCAGTCATTGGAGGCATAATTATGACTTAACACTTGATGCTGCCCCAGGTTGGTTTAATATATCTCCTGATAATGAAAAAGTGACTTATTATTCACAGCATAACTTTTCGAATTGGGAGCTACCCACTATTTCATACGATGATTTTAATTACCTGTATGATAGCGCTTCGACCGAGTGTGTAAAATTAATTGCTGACCCAGCTTATATCCACAATGTTTTAACACGAGGCCTTGGAATTACGGATAGTGGTCTTATTGGCGGCTTTTGGTTTTTACATTTTGAAACAAAATTATTGGGATATGGAATAAATGGCGAATATTTTGGCGATGTGTCAACCCTGTTTTTCTCCGTCCCACTCCGAATTTATCCTTTAAATTATTTCCCAACCCAACGGCTGATGAATTAAATATTGTTTTTCCTGATGAATTAAATGTTCAAAATTTGGAATTAAAAATAACGGACGTGGCAGGGAATATTATTTTACAAAAAAATATAAAAAATGGGTTGGGGAAATTAGCTGTGTCAGCTTTTCCCGCAGGTATTTATTTTGTGGTTTTATATGGGGAAGGTGTTTTTGGGCGGGAGCGGTTTGTGAAATTCTAATGGTAATCAGGGAGTTGCAATGAAACGACAATCAACTTCCCACTACTGGACATGAAGAAAAAGGGCTACGCCCCTTTATAATCAACCTGCCCCGCATTTTACAAATTATTTCCGTCCAAGCACCTGCTTATTTTAATGTGAGGTATGGATTAGGACCCACTCTACCAAGCTGGTAATCAAATTATTACATTTTTTCGACGGCGGTGGCTGCGAAGCTGCCGCCGTCAAAGAATCAGGGAAGAAAATCGGCAAAGCCGATTTTCTTCCCCCTAGCTCCTTGTCAAGGCAGGATTGGCGGCCAATCCTGCCTTGCCATTAAATCCATACCTCACGTTATTTTACCTTGATAAATCCTATTTTTACGAATAAATAATCCATACCATGCCGAACCAAACGACCTATCCTTTAATTTTCAATTGCCATAAATGTAAAAAGGAAAGCTCCTACCCCAACCTCATGAAAGAGGGCGCTGAAAAGGATGGCGCAACTACCGTCATCAAACGCTGCACGACCTGCGGCGAGGAAAACAAAGTAGAACTGCCCGAAGGATGGGTAGGGATCAGAACAGACACCCTGCTTCGGGGATTGCCGAAGTAATAAGTACCGTCGAAGTCCTCTTCGGCGCTGACAGAATGGCCGTCGAAACGGATTTCGATCGTACAGATTCCTCCATTCCTATTTAATTAAAAACCAAACATGACACTGCACCTCCAACTCACTGCCGACCAACAAAAAGAACTCACCGACCTGGCCGCCCAATTCAACCAAGAATTGGAGGACCGCAACACGCCGCCCTTTCCAAAAGCAACTACCCTTCGGGAGTTAAAAGAAAAACTGAAAGCCGCCTTGTTTGCCCAAGAAGGCTTTGCAGCGCTTTGGCAACAGGCACAAACCCACGCCGGGTTCCTTTGCCTGTCCCACGAAGAGACGGCCGTCAGGAACCTCCCCTGGCAGATAGCTACCGAAGAACAGCCGTTGTTGGCCGTTGCCAAATCTTTTAAAAAAAGCCTGCCCCCGCACCGACCGTCGGTCGGGTTTCCACTGAAAGTATTGATTATGGTGGCCTCGCCGGAGGGGGTCACCCGGTTGGCCTATGAGGACGAGGAACTGCAATTATTACAGGCTTTTTCGCCGCTGATGGCGCAGGGATTGGCGCAGGTGCATTTCACCGACGACGGGTCGTTGGGGAATTTGGAGGAAAAACTGGAAGAAAACAAATACCATATTTTGCATTTCACCGGGCACGGGAGCTACCGCGATGGCAAGGGTACACTCGCACTGGAAGACCCGGTTTCGGGCAAATTGAAAGAGGCATCTGCCGGGGAATTCAACCAAGTGCTGGCGAGGGTCGGAAGGAAAGGGCACCGCCCCGTTCTGGTGGTGCTGTCTGCCTGCCAAACGGCGCAAGGGGTTGCCGCCGGTGATTTGTCGGGCGTGGCGGATACCCTGATGCAGGGCGGCATGCCCGCCGTCATTGCGATGTCGGCGAGTATTTTGGACAATTGCGCCAGCCATTTTGCGGCCACATTATATACGCAACTTTCGGGTGAGTTCAACCTTTCCGACGCCTTTCAGGATGCCCGTTTGGCCGTCAAAAATTTTGAAATACAAATTTTTGATTTTTCAAATAGCGGCCTCGCCCCCGGCCAATGGCTGATCCCGCAACTGCTATTGAATGAGCAGGTAGCGGAATTGGTGGATAAAAATTCGCCCAAAGAGGTGCTGGATTTCAAGCACGATGTGAAATACATCAAGGGCGAAAAAGCCCTGGTGGATTTGCGGGTGCGCCCGGACAATTATGTTTTTGTCGGGAGGCGGAAGGAAAAACGCATCGCCATGCAGCAGTTGAAAGACGGCCAATCCATTTTGCTGCGCGGACAGGGAGGGGTCGGGAAAACGGCGTTGGCGGAGCATCTCGCCATCCGGCTACTGGCGGGCAACCAGCGGATCAAGGTGTTTACCTTTAGTGAAAAAACACCCACTGCCCAGCACCTTTTGGATCAGCTACAAAATTATTTGACCAAAGAAAAAAAGGATTTTAAAATCGTTTCCGAACTCCCCCTGATACCAAAACAGACCGATCAGTTTTTCCACCTCTTGGGAAGGATCTCTGAAAAATGCGACCCCGTTTTCCTGTTCGATAACATTGAATCTTTTCAAAAATTCGATACCGAAAAACAGCTATGGGTCTGGCACCAGGAAAAACATGAGGATGTTTTTCAACTGATGCAGATATTGGACAAAAGCACGCCATTTCCCCTGATTATCACCGGGCGCTACCCGATTGCCGAATTTCCCGAACTGGCCATCTGCAACATGAACACCGTGCCGTTCAGTGATTTTTTTAGAAAATGCCACCAGCTCGGTTTCATTGAATTGTCGCAGAAAATGCGCACCGGGGCGCTGTCGAACGCCACCTTAAAAAGGACCGACAACGGCCAACCGCCCACCTTCGAAGATATTGTCCGGTTGCTGCACAAAACCTTTGGCGGCAACTACCGGGCACTGGAATTTTTTGATGAATTGTACGCCCAAAAAGGGGCGGAAATATTCGGGACGTTGGAGGAATTATCCAAGATCGAGGAAAGGTTGGAGGAGCAGGAAATCAAAGCAGGCGTGCTCACCCGGATGAGCGAAAACCTCATTTTTGCAGAACTCTTGACCTACCTGAACGAGCTGGACAAAGACAGCCTTTTTGTGCTGGCGCAATTCAATATCCCCGTGTTGCCGATGGCCGTTGGCTGGCAGCGGAACAACGAAGACCGGACCGCTTCTTTGCTCAAAGCGGTGAACCTGACCTTGGCGGAGCGGCAGATGGGGACGGATGGCCGGGAGCGGTTTTACGTGATGCCGCTGGTGAGGGATTTGCTGGCGGCGGCAGGGGTCACCTTTGCCTTTGACGAGCAGGTGGCGGGGGATTACCATAATTATGTTGTTGTTGAAAAAATTTCTGAAGATGCTTTGGCCGAACTCTCGGAGGTATTCGAACGGTATTTTCTTGCGGGGGCGGTGGAGGACCTCAATGACGTGGGTTGGAGGCTTTGTAAATTTTATTACAACATCCAGCAGTTCCGGTTGTCGCTTGCTTATGGGCTGCGGACGGAGGAGGTTGCCAAAGAAAAAACGTATGGTAGTATTTGGAATTATTTAGGAATAACACTTCAACTTTTTGGACACCTTGGCCCAGCCTTAGTCTACTTTGAGAAATCGCTGGAAGATGATAAAAAACGGGGCAACCGTCAGGGCGAGGGGGCGACCCTGAACAATATTGGCCAAATCCATAAGGCGAAAGGGGAGTACGACCAAGCTTTGCATTTCCTCCAACTTTCCCTAAAAATAAGGCAGGAAATCGGCGACCGGAAGGGCGAGGGGGTGACCCTGAACAATATTAGCCAAATCCACGATGCGAAAGGGGAGTACGACCAAGCTTTGCATTTCCTCCAACTTTCCCTAAAAATTCAGCAGGAAATCGGCGACCGCCAGGGCGAAAGCACTTCTTTAGGAAATATAGGACAGATTTTTAGGGTAAAAGGTGATTATGAAACTGCCCTTGAATATTTTCAAAAAGATTTAAAAATATGTCAGGAAATCGGCGACCGGAAGGGCGAGGGGGTGACCCTGAACAATATTAGCCAAATCCACAATGCGAAAGGGGAGTACGACCGGGCGTTGCATTTCCTCCAACTTTCCCTAAAAATTCAGCAGGAAATCGGCGATATCAATGGTGTTGCGACCAATTTGACTAACATTGGCGCTTTGCTTTTTGACCAAGAAAAATTGGAGGAAGCCATCCCGCATTTATTCCAAGCCTATCAAATTTTTGAAAAAATCGGTTCTCCAGGTAAGAAAAATGCCGAAGGCTTTTTAAGTCTAATCTTCGAAAAAATCGGGGAAGCCCGCTTTGAAGCCATCATCCATAACCTCCTACAAAACAGCTAAAACATGACCCAACCACCCACCGCCAAAAGCACTGGCGCCCCTACCGCCGCCGACCAATCGTGGCTCGCCCATGCCCAAAAAGAAAAACAGGAAACCCCCAAACGGCTGGAAGATACCGCCCAATTTTTGGTGGCCATCATCAGTATCTCGCTCACGGTCTTTATCAGCAACCGGCCGGAAGGGTTGGCGGACTGGACGGGGGGCTGTTTTGTCTGGGCGACGGTGTTTTGGGTGGTGTCGGCCTTGTTGAGTTTTTTTGTGCTGTTCCCCTGGCGGTACCCTTTCAACCCCGATTCCCCCGCCGATATACAACGTGCCTACGGCCGCATCTCCAACACCAAGCGGGTGCTGTTGTTGTTGAGCGTGGGGTGCTTTTTGTTGGCCTTGGGGATGGCGTCTTTTGCTTTTATGATGGGGTTTGGTGATTGAGGGGAGGGCGAGCCGCAAGTTTTATGATAAAATGTGGGGCAGGAAAAGCGGCCTCCCCCACCTCTCCAAAGGATGGGAGGATTTGGCAACTTCCGAATGCCTGTCCCAGATTCATCCCGTATTTATTATGGCTAAAATATTGATAATCAATGGATCAGGTCAAAGGGGCATCGCCCCGATGCTCCTCAGGGGATTTTAAGCATTGGTGTCGGTTCTTTAACCCTGCAGATTGAAACGTAATAATTTTTTGAAAAATATAAGCCCAATTTTGTTCTAAATGATTTTACATGATGCGAGTGTGACAAATTCTATGTATTGTGTCAATGCCCAATATGTTTTATCCGGCGGGTTCACCCCCTGCCCCCTCAAGGGGGGACTTTCGTAACGACGATGTCCCCCTTGAGGGGGCGAGGGTGAACCCGCCGGAAACCGATTTGCAGCACAAGTTCCATGAACCACGTGAAATCATTTAGAGTCCCCAATTATTAAAACACATAAGGCACATAAAGACACCTAAGGGTTTTCAGCCGCCGAAGGCAGCTGATGTAAGACTATATAACCTTATGTGTCTTATGTGTTTTTAAAAAAAAGTCACCAGTTGTTGCAAGTTTAGCGAAGCGTACTTTGCAACCCCCTTTGGCGTGGAAGAAGGCACGGGTTTTCCCAAAAAATAATTGTTTGATTGATCCCTAAGCCCAGAGGTGAAATTTTCTCCCTACCTTTGCAGCCTTTTTCAGACAGCTGGCTGCTTAGGTGCCGTTTCTCAGGCCATCTGACCATTCCAGCCATCTAACCATCCAAGAAATGATCACTGTAACAAACGTTGCCCTACAATACGGTAAAAGGGTTCTATTCGATGAGGTCAACCTCAAGTTCACGCGTGGCAATTGCTACGGCGTTATCGGGGCGAATGGGGCCGGTAAATCCACTTTCCTTAAAATCCTTTCGGGCGAAATCGACCCCAACCAGGGTTCGATCACCATTGAGCCCGGCAACCGGATGGCGGTGCTGAAGCAAGACCACTTTGAATTTGAAGAAGTGGAAGTGCTCAACACCGTGATGATGGGCCACGCCGAAATGTACCGCATCAACGAAGAAAAAAATGCCATTTACATGAACCCCGATGCCACCGAAGAGGACGGGTTGCGGGCTGCTGAGTTGGAGAACCAATATGGCGACATGGGTGGCTGGACAGCCGAAAGTGATGCCGCCGAACTCCTCAGCAATATGGGGGTTTCAGAGGATCTGCACTATAAATTGATGAAAGATTTGACGGGGCCAGAGAAGGTGAAAGTATTATTGGCACAGGCCCTCTTCGGCAACCCCGACCTACTGCTGCTCGATGAGCCTACCAACGACCTCGATGCCGAAACGGCTACTTGGCTTTCCGATTTTTTGGCGGATTATCCCAACACGGTGATCGTGGTTTCGCACGACCGGTATTTCCTCGATATGGTCTGTACCCACATGGTGGACATTGATTTTTCCAAAATCAAAATTTATACGGGTAACTATACTTTCTGGTACGAGACCAGCCAGTTGATGGCGCAGCAAATGGCCAATAAAAACAAAAAGACGGAAGCCAAACGTGCGGAATTGATGGAGTTTATTTCCCGGTTTAGCGCCAACGCTTCGAAGTCCCGTCAGGCGACGAGCCGTAAAAAAGCGTTGGAAAAACTCAACTTGGACGATATCCAGCCTTCCAGCCGCAAATACCCGTTCATCCATTTCCAAATGGAGCGGGAACCGGGCGACCAAATCCTGCGGGTCAGCGGCCTGACCAAAAGAGACCAAGAAGGGAAAGTGTTGTTCCAAGATGTTCAATTCATCATGAACCACGATGAGAAAATTGCGCTTCTGGGCCGCAACACGACTGCGCTGAATATGATGTACGATGTGCTTTCAGGCAAAGTAAAACCAGACGCGGGAACGATCGAGTGGGGGCAAACGATCACCTATGATTACCTGCCCAACGAGAACTCTGAATTTTTCCAAGGCGATAACGATCAAGACCTCATCAACTGGTTGCGGCAATATTCAAAGGAAAAAGACGAGCAGTTTATCCGGGGCTTCTTAGGGCGAATGCTCTTTTCTGGGGATGAAGTTTACAAGAAATCATCTGTCCTGTCTGGGGGGGAAAAGGTGCGTTGCATGATGTCGAAGATGATGTTGGCTCACCCCAATTTCCTCCTCCTCGACGAGCCGACCAACCACCTCGATCTGGAGTCGATCACGGCTTTGAACAACGCACTTCGTGACTTCAAAGGCAACCTGATCATGACTTCGCATGACCACGCCTTGCTGCAAACGGCTTGTAACCGCATCATTGAAATTACGCCCAATGGCATCATCGACAGCCTGATGACTTTCGATGAATATGTGCGGTCGGACAAGGTCAAAGCACAGCGGAAAGAGTTGTATGAGGGGGAGATGGTGTGAGGTTTTGATTAATAATTTTAATTGGAAAAGAGCTTTCAACTTTAATGATTTGGAAGCTCTTTTTCATGATAAAAGAAAGGATGCAATTGTATAATTTTGTAAAAAACAAACAATGAATAAAATAATAATTTCAATCTTATTGCCCGCACCTGATCATGTCTTGTGAAAACAACTCAAAAAAGGTGGATAAAATTCCTTCTGAGGCCTTCCAACAATTATTGGATGATTATTACGAAGAGGGGCTGAAATTATTTCCCATAAATGCGACTTATGCAGGTGATAGCCGCTACAATCATCTATTTCCGAATACTTTGTCGGATGAATATAAAGCAGAGCTGAAAAATTATTATTCTAAATATTTAGAAAAATTGTCGGAATATAATGCAGAAGATTTAACGGAAAATGAAAAAATAAGCAAGGCTGTATTAAAATGGGATTGTGATATAAATTTAGAAAAATTGACATTTAGGCAAGACTTATTTCCCATAGATCAAATGTGGTCTGTTAATTTGGTGATGGGGCAATTCGCCAGCGGCAGCAGCGCCCAACCATTTGAAACGGTGGCCGATTATGATAATTGGTTATTGCGGTTAGAATCATATATTGTATGGTTGGAAGCGGCAGAAAAAAGAATGAGGGAAGGAATGGAATTGGGATATGTATTGCCCAAGTCGTTGATAGTTAAAGTAATTCCACAATTGGAAGCGCTGACGGTGGAAGATTTGGATCAGCATTTATTTTATTCTCCTATTAAAAATTTCCCTGCTACATTTTCTGAAGAAGATAAAAATAAATTGACGACTGATTATGCCGGATTTTTAAATAATAAATTAATTCCGACTTATAAAAATTTGACCCGTTTTATGAGCAATGAATATTTGCCAGCGGGAAGGGAGTCGAGTGGTATTGATGCTGTGCCAAATGGTTCGGCCTATTATAATCATCAAATTAAATACAATACCACGACTAATATGGATGCCGAGGAAATACACCAATTGGGATTAAAAGAAGTAGCCCGAATTTTATCGGAAATGGAAGGCGTGAAAAAGGAAGTCGGTTATGATGGGGATTTAATTTCTTTCTTTGATTACGTAAGAAATAAAAAAGAATTAATGCCATTTACAGCGCCCCAGCAGGTCTTGGATCATTTTAATGCCATCCATGATAAAATGAAACCGCAGCTTGAAAAATTATTCGATTTAAAACCCAAAACTGCATTTGAAGTGAAACAGACAGAGGCGTTTAGGGAAAATTCGAGTAGTGCGGAATATAATCAAGGGTCATTGGATGGTACACGGCCAGGTATTTTTTATGTGCCCATACCCGATGCCACGGCCTATAATATTTATTCCGATGAATCCCTGTTTTTACATGAGGCAATCCCCGGGCACCATTATCAAGTTTCATTGACGCAGGAAAATAATGAGTTATCCAATTTTAGGAAAACATTATGGAACAGTGCTTATGGTGAAGGATGGGCATTGTACACCGAATCGCTCGGTAAGGAATTGGGACTTTATACCGATCCTTATCAATACTTTGGAATGCTGAGCGCTGAAATGCACCGGGCAATCCGTTTGGTGGTGGACACCGGCCTTCATTCCAAAGGATGGACTCGGGAGCAAGCGATACAATATTCTTTGGAAAATGAGGCCGAACCAGAAGCGAGTATTATTGCAGAAATAGAACGCTATATGGCCAACCCGGGGCAGGCACTTTCTTATAAAATAGGCCAATTAAAAATCAGGGAATTAAGAGCTAAATCCGAAAAAGAAATGGGAAATAAATTTGACATCCGGCAATTTCATAATCAGGTATTGGAAACGGGTTGCGTGCCTTTGGCAGTTTTAGAAGAAAAAATAAATAATTGGATTGCTGAAAATAAATAAAAACGAACTATGAAATATAAATGTATCATTTTCGATTGTGACGGTGTGCTGGTGGATAGCGAGGCTATTTCTTGTGGCATGTTGGTAGATTTGGCCCGACCACACGGTTTGGATATTAGCCATGAATTTGCCATTAAATTCTTTTCCGGAAAATCGCTCAACAGCGTGTTGGAGTATATTGAAAATAAAATAGAAAAAAAACTGCCAAGCAATTTTCAAGAAATATACCGGGAAAAATCTTTTGCCGCATTTAAAAAAGATTTGCAGCCCGTGGATGGTATTCATGAATTATTAAATAGGATTTCTTTGCCATATTGTGTGGCCTCCAGTGGGCCAGTTGATAAAATTAAATTGAATTTAACCACGACTAATTTAATAGATAAATTTGCGGGAAGAATTTTCAGCGCTTATGAAATAAATAAATGGAAACCTGACCCTGATTTATTTTTGCACGCCGCTGACCAAATGGGTTTCCTTCCAGAGGAGTGTGTGGTCATTGAAGACAGCATGGCAGGTGTGCAAGCGGCAGAAGCAGGCAATTTTGATGTTTTTGCTTTTGTCAATAAAGGGCATGAAAATATTTTTGACAATACAAGTGCCACTGTTTTTTACGACATGAATAAATTGGATGTTTTATTGGCTTAGTTTCCAAAGTCCTTACCTTTGCAGCCAACAACAAATACTACGACTTAATTTATGATCAAAATCGGAGATTTCAACAAACTTAAAGCTGTCCGGCAAACGGACAACGGCGTATATCTAGTGGATAAGGAGGAAACGGCAGAAGTGCTGTTGCCCAATAAATACATCCCCGACGATTTGTACGAGGACGATATCATCGAAGTTTTTGTGTTCAAGGACCACGAAGCTCGCCTGACGGCCA
The DNA here is from genome assembly GCA_041392505.1 of Saprospiraceae bacterium. Classification (GTDB taxonomy): domain Bacteria; phylum Bacteroidota; class Bacteroidia; order Chitinophagales; family Saprospiraceae; genus UBA6168. The sequence continues at coordinate 40,110 of JAWKLX010000056.1, forward strand.
CGACGCAAAAACCTAAAATAACTGTCGGCAATTTTGCCTACTTACTTTGCAAGGATGTCAACGAAATCGGTGCTTTCTTCGATTGGGGGCTGGACAAAGACCTGCTCGTGCCGTTTCGTAATCAGCCCGATGAGCGTTTACAGGAGGGTAAGAAATATGTCATTTTTCTTTATGAGGATGGTGTTTCCGGCCGATTGGTGGGCACGGCCACCTATTTGAGGTATCTGCGCCACAAAGAAGTGGCGTTGGAGGAAGGGCAAGAAGTTGACCTTTTGATTGACGGTGAGACAGAGATAGGTTACAGCGCCATTATTAACAGCACTTACCGTGGGCTTATTTTTAAAAGTGAAAATTTCAAAAAAGTAAAAATTGGTCAACAGTGCAAAGGTGTGGTCAAGCTGGTAAGAAAAGATGGCAACGTTGATCTCAGCCTCCATGGAACCACACTGGATAAAGTCAGCGAAAATGCACAAAAGATACTTAACCTTTTGCAGGAAAATGACGGTTTTCTCCCTTATCACGATAAAACCAAAGCGGAAGTAATACAAAAAGAATTGGAGATGAGTAAAAAGGTTTTTAAACAGGCCATTGGGGGATTGTACAGTCGGCGTCGGATTAGGATCGAAAAAGATGGGCTTTATTTGGTGGTAAGAAGAAAAAGGATTGTGCCGGGCTCCCGTAATGAATCTGCTAATGATTTTGGAGAAGAAGAATAATTGGAAGTTAATTTTAGCAATAAAAAAGCCCTGAAAATTTTCAGGGCTTTTTTATTGCTAAAATAATAGCAGGAAATATTAATGCTGTACCATTATTTTTTCGACTAAATAATTTTCCGATTTATTTTTTCTTGCCTTTATTATATACATGCCGTTGGGCACATCGTTGGTATTTATTTTATTTATTTTTTCAGTCAAATTTCCCATTGAAATTATTCTACCATTTAAATCATACATTAAATAATTGCCATTTTCAGGGTGGCCCGGCAAGGTTAGAATGATTTCCTGATTGGCAGGGTTGGGTTGCAAGAAATTATTGTTGTTTTGCCCGGCAGATAATAACTGTGGAGGTTGGCAATTGCCAACTGTGTTGCCGATTACCTCTTGCAAAGATTGGTATTTATACCATCCATGACCTAAAATGTTGATGTTCTTCAATTCACTGCTTTTTGGGAATTTTAAATTATTGACATTGTTGTCTCTGTTGGGAATAAAACCGTTTTCCCCATTCATCCAATAATGAAAAGGCAGGGCAAATAATTCATCGTAAGGCGTGCCATTGTCGGCCATTTCATTGAGCCAATCAAACATGTCATCACTTTCGTTTGGGTTATCCTGATAGGCATTGAATAAAATGGAAACCTCTGTATTTACAGGCTTTCCCGCTTCATCTTCTGCATTGGCAAAATAATCCAACCGATATAATTTGCTATGAAAAATTCCAAGAGAAGGGGAAAAAGGGTCTTGTTTATAATAGGCCAAATAAACCCGATCTGTTTTTTGGACAATCAGGTTTATTTGTTCTTGCCCTTCTCTTGTTGGTCTTTCGTTTCTATGACAAGGATTACCTAAATAAGTTTCACAAATAATATTTCTGGCGGATATGCCATTTACATTTTCGTGGCAAAAATTATAAATGTTTTTTAGCTCAATAATATATTCTTCAAAGGCGGCTTGTTGGTTTTCGCAACTACTGCCAGTGCCGTTCCAATATTCTTTTTCGAGGTGAAGTGCATCGTATTTTTTACTGGCATCTTCTTGTTGGTTCCAATAATTTCTAATGTCAACGGAGCCAGCATAACTTCCAACGTTTATTGAAATAGTTATTTTATTAGCATGGGCTGCTTCAATAAAATTACCCAAATTGTCAACCTGTTCTTTGGGCAAACCATTGATGTAATTTTTAATGCCGTATAATATTAAATGGTTGTAACCATATAAATTAGAAAAATCAAAAAGTGCTTGTTGGTCAGCGGGGCATTCGATGATGTCATCGGCACTGCTGACGTATAAGGTGTTCAATTCGGATGGCTCATTTTTTAATAAATTTTGAGCTACAATTTCCTCATTATTTTTTTCGGAGGATTTAATGTCTTCAAAAATAATTTGCGAAGAAACAGGGTACAAAAAGACGAGACAGATTAAGGGTATCATCATTTTTTTCATAATGGGTTTATAATTAAATCGGTTAAAAAATATTAAAGAAAAAAAGACAATTAATTAAAATGTTCAATTGGGGACATGGGTGTTTTAACCTCTTGGATTTTACAATTGTCTATTTTTTTTTTGACGGTGAGTGGCGATCAGTAGGCGGAGAAAATGAATGTTCTTTTTTATAAAATTATCAGATAAATCCAGATAGCGAAAATGAAAGGGTGGTGCTTTAAGCCTTTAAATATGGAAGTCGTTAAATAGGAAGAGGGAGAATAGGTGATAGTCGGAGTGAGAAATTGATGAAACAAAAATATAGCGATTTAGGTGAAAATCTAAGCAAATCCTTTGATAATGATACATATAATCCATTTTCATACATAGGCTAACTATTAATGAGTTGCTTATGGATTTTGTAGCGCCCACGAATCGGTCAACTCAAAAAGAACCACCAACCACTCAACAAACACCCCAGCCACTCATCTTCGATTGCGGCACCAGATTCCTACCTCTAATATTGCACCATCAATTCACCGCAATGAGGGATTTCTAATCACCAATCACTCATTAATTAATCACTTTAAAAAATTCCAAATGATGAAACGATTTGCAGTCCTTCTCTACGGCATAGTGTCCTATGCGATAGCCTTTGCCTTCTTGTTGTACTTTATTGGTTTTACCGGAAACCTTTTCGTGCCCAAGGGCGTCGAAGGCGACTTGGGAATTCCGTTTTGGCAAGCCATCTTGACCAATGTATTATTGGTAGTCTTGTTTAGCGTGCAGCACAGCGTAATGGCCCGGCCATGGTTCAAGCAATGGTGGACAAAATTCATCCCTAATCCCATCGAAAGGAGTACTTATCTCCTTTTCACCGTGCTGGCGCTGGTTCCGTTTTTTTACTTCTGGCAGCCCCTCGGTGGCACAGTTTGGGCCATCGAAAACAGCTTTGTCTCTGGTGCAATGATGGCGCTGTTCGCATTGGGTTGGGTGATTCTGTTTATCAGCACTTTTTTGATCAACCACTTTGACCTTTTTGGTCTGCGGCAGGTATGGATGTATTTCCGTGGTGAACCTTACACACACCTTAAATTTGGGACACCACTCTTTTATAAGTGGGTTCGTCATCCTCTTTACTTTGGTTTTATCCTGGCCTTTTGGTCAACTCCAGTAATGACCATTTCAAGATTCGCATTGGCTGCTTTGTTTACCCTATACATACTGAGAGCGATCCTTTGGGAAGAAAAAGATTTGGTTGCTCATTTTGGCGAAACCTACCGTCGATATGCGGAAAAAGTACCAATGATTCTCCCAACGTTTTCCAACAAGAAACCCGTTGGTACTGCTTATGAAACTGTCATTAAGAGAGATTAAATAGTTGGATGGTTGGATGGTTAATATGGTTGGAGGGCTTCTTTTGTCTCCAACCATTCAACCATTCAACCATCCAACCATCAAAAATATCACATCATGAAAAAGCTATTAAAAAAACACGGCAAGAAAGCCCTCGTCATTTACCTTTGTTGGTGTACGATTAAAGGGTTGGCCTTCTTAGCACTGGGAGGGTATTTGTTGAAATAGCGGAACGTGTAAGTACCGAATCCAAATGATGAATGAATAAATTTTGGCTGACATACCGTCCTTTCAATTTAGGAGATAATTTACCCAAGCTGGGCCAGATATTATCTCCTAAATTGTTACCCCTCCTGTTTCTTCTCTTTCCTTTTTTTGGTTTTTCCCAGAACTCGTTTCAAAATCCTACTTTTTGGGCAGTGTATCAAATGTAGCGCTATAATTACCCCAATCCCCAATTGCAAATTTTGAAATGCTAACGTCGGCAGAGTTCTGACCCCTACCGACTTTTATAGAATAAAATTTTTCAGCCTAATATTGAAACACTGTTGCCTTTCAAACCTGATTGATTAGGACAGCCTGCCCATTGATCCGCCCTTGCCAAGAATTGTTCGCTTTGGTGTCACCGCCAATATCGCCTTTGTCGCTTTCTTTTATCCGATAGAGGTCGAGGCCAATAATTGAGTGCGGGTCGTCTTTTTTATAGCCTTTTAAAATGTATTGTTTGGTGGCGGGGTCGTAGGTGCCCCGCACATATTCTTTGGCTTGTAGGCCGATCTTGTTTTCGTAATAATCCTTGCTAAACTGGAAGTTTTCATCATAATTGACCAACTCCCAATGGAAAACCCCTTTGACCTGATTGCCGCCAGTGAATTCTAAAAACAGGTCAAATTTGAAGTCATAAGTCGTCTCCAATTTTGTCCAATTGCCCTGAAAATGTTTGGTCTGTGCGGTTGTGTTATTTTGGTAAATAAGGCTGGAGAGGAAAATGGAAAATAGAATTGTTTTCTGCATGTTGATGGTTTTCCAATTAAACGGGGGTGGGTGCGTTTTAATTATTTGAAATGAAGAGCAGGTGTTATTTTCTGTGTCCCTCTGGGCCTTCTTTGTGTCTCTCTGTGTAATAATTTATAGTACCACAGAGGGGCACAGAGGGGCACAGGAGTAGCTTTTGATAATCAGTGAGATGAATAGTTTCTATCTAGCAATTGCTCTTTAACTTTTGTTGAAGACTGGAACATATAATTCGCTCAAATCAATCGCATTGCTCGAATGTAAAATCGTATCACAGGTAACAATCTGGCCAGCGCCAGCAGCTTTTAGTTCCTCAAAGGCAGGGCCTGCGAAAACCGCATGCACGCCGATACAGACTGGCGGCTTGGCACCTGATTGCCGCAAATGTTCCACAGCTTTAATCATCGTTTGAGCCGTGGAAATAATGTCGTCCACCAGCACTGGGGTGTGGTTTCGGTAGGAGGCCAATTGCGGTACAGACACTTCGACCTGTCGCAGGGACGCCAATGTGCCGTTCTGTATCCTGATGGAAGCCATTTCGGGATATGCTATGAGGCTGCCTATTTCCTCAAAGCCCAGGGGTGGGACTTGTCCGTCCTCTTGCCGAACAAGACCAAGGCCTTCGCCAGAGCCTTGACTTCAAGAGCAAGACCGACGCCATCGATGCGAAAACCCTGGCCCAGATGGCCTTGGAACGCAGCCTGCCCGTTTGGGAGTAAATTCAGCCCCAAGATGCTGGCCATCAAGCGTTTGTGCAGGGAAAGGGTCACGCTTTCAGGACCACAAGACCGCCGCAAAAAACCAGTTGCACGCAAAAGAGCATGCCCACCAAACAAACGGACAAAAGCAGCATCAGACGGTCCAGGGAGCTCATCAGAACCCTTGGTCAAACAGATCAAGCAGGTGGAACAGGCCATCGAGGGCGAAGTGGGAAAGACCCCGGACTGAAGGCCAAAGTGGAAGCTGTTTGCACCCTCAAAGGGGTCGGGCTTATCACTACCTCGTCATCGCCGAGACCAGACGGCTTCGCCCTGTTCAGGAACAAGGCCCAACTGGTCTCCTATGCAGGCTATGATGTAGGTGGAGAATTCAGCGGCTCTTCCATCCGGGGAAAAAGCCAGGATCTCCAAAAGGGGAACTCACACCTGCGAAGGGCGATGCATTCCGGCGCTCAGAGGTAGCATCAAGTATATCCCTGAAATGAAGGCACTCCGTATTACGGAGGAATGATTTTGACAGCACCAAGATCAAGATGAAAGACGTCGTGGCAGTTCAACGAAATTGCTGGTGCTTATCTACACACTGTTCAAAAATGGGGTGGACTATGACCCTGATTACCACAGAAAGGTACAACCCGACCGTGTACCAATAAATAAGGCAGGACACGAAGTGCCTGCCTAACCTGCATGGCTTCAAATACAAGACCTGCTTTGATCAGGTAAAACTACTAAAATCGTTGTATCTTTTCAAAGCTACTGAAATTGATGTCAATGAACTTGTTTACAAACATACGAGGGACACAGGAGTAGCTTTTGATAATCAATGATTTGAATAGTTTCTATCCAGCAATTGCTCTTTAACTGTTGTTGAAGACTGGAACATATAATTCGCTCAAATCAATCGCATTGCTCGAATGTAAAATCGTATCGCAGGTAACAATTCGGCCAGCACCAGCAGCTTTTAGTTCCTCAAAGGCAGGGCCTGCAAAAACTGCATGCACGCCGATACAGACTGGCGGCTTGGCACCTGATTGCCACAAATGTTCCACAGCTTTAATCATCGTTTGAGCCGTGGAAATAATGTCGTCCACCAGCACAGGGGTGTGGTTTCGGTAGGGGCCCAAATGAGGGACAGATACTTCGACCTGTCGGTCGCCGAAGCGTTTTTTTTCCAAAACAAGATAAGGGGCTCCAGCTTTTTCAGCGACTTCCGATACCCACTGCTTGCTCTCCGAATCGGGGCCGATCAGTACGGGTTTTTCGACTTGAGTTCTGATCCATTTGGCTATCGGCTGTGCTGCGTGCAGGACAGTTGTCGGGATGGTGTAAATCTCCTCCAACCGACTGATGCGGTGCAAATGCGGATCAACCGTGACCAAGTGGTCAACCATGCCGGAGACCAAATCGGCAAAATGGCGGGTGCTGATACTTTCACCGGGATGGAAGGTTTTGTCCTGCCGCATGTAAGGTAAATAAGGCGAGAGTAAAGTGACTTTTTTGGCCCCTTGTGCTTTCGCTGTTTTGGCCAAAAGCCAGAGCGGGATCATTTTTTCATCCGGTCTGTCCAAACTGCTGATGAGTACCACGTGACGACCAGCCACTTCGGTCAGCAAGCATAAGTAGGTTTCCCCGTCGGGAAATTTTCGGAGGGTCATTTGGCCAAGCTCGGCAGGCATTTTCTGAGACAACCGTTCGGCCAGTAGTTCATTGCCCGGCAGGGCGAAAAGTAGGGGTTTCATGTAGGTTCTATTTTTAAAATATCCGTTTGTTGTGCCAGGTAGTTCAAGGTGTAATGCAATTCCCCTTTGGTGTCGGTGAAAATGGTAAAAAGCGGATCACCTGCTTTTACTTCTGAGCCCAATTTCACATGAAGCAGAATACCTGCCCCCGGGTCGGAAGGTGCGCCACATAATTTGGCGACCATTGCCAAACGGCGGTTGTCAATATCTGTGATGCGGCCTGCTTGAGGGGCTTTCACCACTTCCCGGATGGGCGACAATTCTGGCCTTACAAACCCGCCTTGCGCTTCGCAAATAGCCAAGAATTTTTCATAGGCCCTGCCCGAGGAAAGGATTTCCCGAGCCAAATTTTGCCCTTCACCCGCTTTGGTTTTTCCGGACAAATCGAGTACCGCACCTGCGATCAGGATGGAACGTTCCCGCAGATCGGAAGGCGCATCTTCTTCATTTTTCAAAACGGCCAATACATCCAAGGCCTCCAAGGCTGGGCCGATGCCATTGCCCACGGGCTGTGAGCCATCCGTGATGAGCACCTCTATTTTCAAGCCGATGACTTGCCCGACCACCGTGAAATAATATTTGAGTTTGTGGGCGTCAATCTCTGAACGCACCTTGGCTGTCTTGCCCACCGGGATGTCAATGACGACATGCGTAGAACCTGCCGCCGCTTTTTTTGACAAGACAGAAGCGATCATTTGTCCTTCACTGTCCACATCCAGCGCCCGCTCAATTTTGATGAGCAAATCGTCGGCGGGGCTAAGGTCGACGGCGCCGCCCCAAGCGATGCAGCCTCCTTCTTTATTCACTATTTTTTGGATTTGTTGGAGGCTCAAATTGACGGATGTCATGGTTTCCATCACATCAGCCGTCCCTGCCGGGGAAGTGATTGCACGGGACGAAGTTTTCGGGATGACCAATCCAGCTGCCGCCACGATGGGCACGACGACGGGTGTCGTCCGGTTGCCCGGCAGGCCACCCACACAGTGTTTGTCAACGACGATCTTTTCGGGCCAAGTCAGCCGCTCGCCAGCCGCTACCATAGCCTTGGTCAGGCCGGATATTTCATAAATGTCGAGACCGTCACCAGAACAGGCCGTGATAAAAGCAGACAACTGGATGCTGGAATATTTGCCATCAGCGATATCTTGAATGATGGACTGCATCTCGTCATCGCTCAATTTGTTGCCGTACATTTTTGACCGCACATAACTCAGGGAAGCGACGGGTTGCAAGTGCGCAAAGGAAATCAAATCGCCTTCTTTCGCTTTCAGCGCCTTCCAAGCACTTTCTGACAGACTCGCTTCACCCTGTTGCAGCAATTCGCCATGCAATACATTCAGGGTGGCAATAACGCTTTTGCCGTTCACCGAAACTTGTACCCGGGTCAGTGCCTCGAACCCCTCCGAAATACAGATGTGGCAATCGGATTTCATGTACACCACATATTCCCATTGGGTGTCGATGCCGAGCCATTTGAGTTGCAGGGAATTGGCCGTATGATTGATTTGCATGGCGGTAAGCGGGTTGGTGTAAATACAAAGGACGGAGTGGGGTAGGGAGGATGGGTTGACATTTGTCAGTTTTGGGGATTGATAAATGCCGCTTGTGTTTTCTTTCAACTGGGGAGGTGAATTAGTATTAATCGA
>JAWKLX010000057.1:0-47059 GCA_041392505.1 Saprospiraceae bacterium
GTCTGCGTTTTCCCATCCTCATTGATGATCGTCCTCAGGGCTTCATGTCGATCCACCAATGCTTGCAAGGCCGCTTTCATTTTCTCCACATCCAACACCTCTCCTTCTAAGCGAATCTCCGTGGCAATATTGTAAGCCTTCGACGCCTCTTGCGAAATTTGATCCGAAAGAAAAATCTCTTGCTGGCCCTCGGTTAGATTAATAGTCTTCAGTCCGGCAGTCCCCAGTCCGGCAGTTCTCAGTTCGGCAGTCGGGCAGTTCGCCAGTTCGCCAGTCTTTGCCTGCGGAACTCCTTGACTGTCGAACTGTCGAACTGAAGACTGTCGAACTGAAGACTGTCGATCCCGAAGTGAATTCGGGACAAGATCTGCCGAACTATCAGACTGCCGGACAATCACGTTCAAATCCTCCCCTTCATAAGGTTGGATCAACCCTGCTTCGAACATATCCGCAATGGCCAATTCAAAGCCCTGATAGGTTTTTTCAAAATCTTCCTCCGAATGGGCTGTGGAAAGGAAACAAGGGCGCTCCCGCACATTCACGCCTCGCATCCGCAGGAAGTAATTGAACAACTTCGATAGTGGGTTGCTGTCGGCATATTTCAGCATGTAAAACGAAGAGGCCGACTGGATCATGAATGGCGCTTTCGTCCGCAGGAAAATCTCCCTGATCCGCTCCGCAAAACGGATGGTTTTTTCGTTCAGGTCAGCTTGGAGCGCTGGCCCGATGCGTTCGATTTCCTTGATAGCCGCATACCCCGCCGCCACGCTGATCGGGTTTTTGATAAACGTGCTGGCGAAATAAGAAATGACCCCATCGGGCGAACTATCATCGCCAAAATTCCAAACACCGCCATCGAAAGCATCCATGTATTTGGCTTTCCCGGCTATCGCCGAAATAGGCAGTCCACCGCTGATGGATTTGCCGTAGGCGGAAATATCCGCTTCCACGCCGTACCAGCCTTGCGCCCCACGTTGGTGCATGCGGAAGCCGTTGATGATTTCATCAAAAATGAGCGCAACCCCATGTTTTTCAGTCAGTTGCCTAATTTTTTTCACCAACTCTTGATGCTGCCAATGTGGGTTTTGCGCCTGTACTGGTTCGATGACCACGGCTGCCAAATCAGCTATTTCATTTTCTAATTTTTGTAAAACTTCCGGGTCGTCGTAGTCCAGCGTTAGGGTATTTTCCACCATGTAGTTAGGGATGCCCGGTGAAGCTGGCAGCGTTTTGCTCTTGCCTTTAAGATGAATGCCCCGCACCATGAACTGGTCGATCATGCCATGATAATCCGTATCGAAAACAGCGATCCGTTCCTTGCCTGTGGCCGTCCTTGCTGCACGCACAGCGCCGAGTACGGCTTCCGTTCCAGTGTTCGCCAAGGTGACCCGGTCGTAGCCTGTTATTTCGCAAATGATGCGGGCGATTTCAGTCGCTTGGGCGGGCAACAGGTCGATGCTGTTGCCTTTGCGGATGGCATCGATTACCGCTTCTTCAACAAAATCAGGCATGTGCCCAAACAGGGCAACACCGTAACTCATCACGTAATCAATATATTCATTGCCGTCCACATCCCAAATTTTCGAACCCTTCGATTTTTCATGGGCAATTTGGTAACAGATTTCTTTCCATAACTTGCTAAACCCAGTCGTGCTGCGGGGGTCGGCGTAGAACTGACGGTGGCGCTCTGATAAATCTTTGGAGTTGCCAATCTTGGCGTTGTAGCGCTGCATGAAAGCTGCCAGCGCCTGTCTTTGTTGATCCGTCAAATCATCCCCGCCACTGATTTTTTTGTAATTGCCCATTTTGGCGGTAACGCCTTTGGTGCTACGGGTGATTTGTGATTCTTCCTCGGATCGTGGAGTAGAAGCATTTTCAGTTGGCGATTTTGCGGCAGGTATTTGAACCTTTTTCAGCAGTCGGTGCACCGGAGTCTGCACAACTTGGCTCACCCCGCCCTGCAACAACGATAACTGTTGCTGTATGAGGTTCAGTTGCTGTTGGATCAGCGTTTCCAACTGGCTGGAATTTGCCGAAGGCGTTACCATTGACTGAACGTTAGGCACTGATAATGTGCCATTTACAGGTATCGCTTGAGCAATTGAAGCGTTGGTGTGCTGGGCGACGGCGCAGGTATTGCCATGGGGGTGGGTTTAAATAGTTCTGCTGGTATTTCCTCGTCCACCAATTCGGCCAGTGCCGCAATGGTAGGCGCTTCCTCAAACAACTGCCGGAAGCTCAATTTCAACTTAAATTTATAATTGAACTTGATCACTGCTTGACTCAGGAACAGGCTGTCAAACCCAATTCTAAGAAATGTGTCTTGCGGGTTCATTTCAGCGGCCTCCATGCCGCTGAGTTCGTGGAGGATTGCTGGATTTCCTAATCAAATTTGGGATACGTGATTCGTTTTTCATAGTAGGGCTAAGTGTTTGTAATGTTTGCTCAATAGATAAACTGGGGGTATGTTTTGCGCCTGAACTGCCGATCCCGAAGTGTGACCGCGGGACAAGATCTGTCGAACTGCCGGACTGTCGGACTGCTAACTGTCGGACTGCCGAACTAACGCCTGGTTTCACAAAATACTTCTTCCGCTCAAATGGATAAGTCGGTACCCACTCGCTGGAAATCATCGTTATCGAAAAAGTCTTACGTTACCTCCACAATTCGCTAACCCACATTTTGCCAACAGTTTTGTAAATAAATGCCAAATCGTTTGATACTTCTTTGGGGTGGCGGACAGAGGTTAAAATCAGCCCTTACCCCAGCCCCCTTCCCAAAAGGAGTGGGAGTATCACCTCCTCTTGAGGGCTAAGAGAAAGGCCCGACAAACGAACTGAGCGTCTGCCCTACCCCACTTCGAGGAAGATACGTTTCTTTAATGGTGAATGGTGAGTGGTGAGTGGTGAGTGCTCGCCACTCATAAGTGTATTCAAGCCATCGTTAAATCTTACGGTTTGGCGGATGCCGAACCCAATAATCGGGGTCGGTGGCTTCTTCGTCGGTGATCCATGTGCCGGTTACATTCGAGACAAAACGGGATCGTAGGTGCTTGAAAATCAACGGTTAAGAGAAGCTTTTCTAAACTCACCAAGAATGGGTTCGATGAGTGGTGAATGGGCAGGCACAGAGATGTGAATCAATTGGTTGTCGATGCCCGCCTTGTCCAAACGTGCTTTTAACCGATCAACTCCTGTGTACTGCTGACCACAGCTTATCCTTTTTGTTGATAACGGAAATAGTGTGGTCGAATTGTTCAACAGCGGCTGTAGCGGCCTTCCTCTGTCATGGCAATGCTCAACACATGCAACTCTTGCCATCGTTGTTCCTTGAACAGTTTTCCCCGAACGGTTACCAAGCTCAGCGCATCTTCCAAAGTCATGACTCCAGCCGACAGGCAGCGGTGTATTCCCCCATCGAATGGCCGATCATCTCGGTCGGTTGAAGTTTTCCCCAATGTTGCCAAAGTTTGGCCAGTGAATATTCAATGGTAAACAGGGAAGAAAGGGCGAAAGAGGGCTGAGAGATTAGTTGGGAGTTTGGAGGTTGGAGGTTGGAGTTGGGGTACAATACCTCACTTATGTCAAGCTGGTGTTTTTCTTTTAAAATCTCAATGCACGTATCTACTTGTTTTTTGAAAAACGCATTCGATTCATACAGGTCACGGGCCATGCCTTCATATTGGGCGCCGCCACCGGGGAACATCCAAACAAATTGAGAATGGTGATTGGTAAATGATGAATGGTGAATGGTCGTCGGTGATTTTCCTTCGGAAAATATCAGTGCTTTTCTTTTGGGGAAATGGGGTCGTCCCAATGCCAAGGTCTGTGCGGCATTAGCGAGGTTTATTTCTGGGTTGTTTTTTAGAAAATTCTGTAAACGCTCGCTTGACAGCTCTAACGCTTCGTCTGTTTTCGCAGAAATCACCATCAATTCCACCCCACCCGACTGCCGAACTACTGACTGCCGAACTGCCGACTGCCGAACTGCCGGACTGCCGGACTGCCGAACTGAAACCGCCTCCTCCAAAATAATATGCGCATTCGTCCCCCCCAGTCCAAAGCTGCTGACACCAGCCCGGCGGGGATCATGCCCAGTGAGCCACGGCTGCATTTTATCCAGAACATAAAATGGCGTTTTGTCCAAATTGAGCTGTGGGTTCGGCTGGGTAAAATGCATGCTTGGCGGCAGCATTTCGTATTTCAAAGCGAGCGCTGTTTTGATGATACCAGCAATGCAGGCGCCTGCGTCCAAATGGCCAATATTCGTTTTGACGGAACCGATTGGAATTTTGCAGGAAATGCAATTCGAATCAAAAGCTGCCGTAAGACCTTGAATTTCAATAGGGTCACCAATAAATGTACCCGTGCCATGTGTTTCAAAATACCCTATTTGGGCCGCTGTTAGGCCAGCTTTTTTGATGGCGTGGGAAATACATTCAGCTTGGCCTTTGCTGCTGGGCGCAGTCAGTCCTGATTTATCGGAGCCATCATTATTGATCGCCGATGATTTGATGACGGCCCAAATATGGTCGCCATCCGCTTGTGCCTGATTGAGGCGTTTGAGGACGAGCATGCCCATCCCATTGCCTTGCACCATACCATTGGCATTGGCATCAAAAGCACGTAGTGTTCCATCCGGCGACAGTGGGCCGCCCTCCACAAACTCGTAGCCGCCATTGACGGGCGACTGCACCCGGCCACCACCGACGATGACCATATCGCTGTCACCGCTAAGGATACTCTGGCAGGCCAAATGAACTGCTACCCCACCCGTTGAGCAAGCCGTTTGCACATTGACGGCAGGGCCTCTGAGGTTTAGTTTATAGGCCACCCGAGAAATTGAAAAAGTGCTTTCGGCGGCGATCATTTCTTGGTAGCCGCCAGCCGCTTCTAACAGTTCAGGGTTTGTCAGTATGTTTTTTTGGAAATAGGTATTCTTGGCAACGCCACCGAAGACGCCGATTTTCCCTTCGAATTTGAATGGGTCGTAACCTGCCCCTTCCAGTGCTTCATAAGCAGTTTCGAGAAAAAGGCGGTGCTGCGGATCGGTCAATTCTGCCTCCCGTGGCTGATAGCCAAAAAAGGAAGCATCGAAACAATAAGGATCGTTCAACGCATAAGTCTTGCGCACATAATTTCCCTTTGGCAAAACGCCTTCTTCCTCCAAATCTTTATCAGTAACCGTGCGGCTGACATCTTTGCCATGCAAGAGGTTTTGCCAAAATTCTTCGATGTTATCGGCGCCCGGAAAGCGGCAAGCCATGCCGATGATGGCGATGTCGGAATGGTTGGATGGCTGAATGGTTGGATGGTTTTCTTGGTCAAGCGTTTGTCTTTCCTTTTGATTGTTCAACGCTACTTTGTCATCCTGTAAGGATCTGTTCACGTGATGCGGGTTTTCACGTTTAACCGCCTCATAACCAAACCGTTTTGCCAAACCCCACGTGGTTTCACAAAGGAAATTATCGGCTAAAACACCTTTCCAATCTTCCGCTTTCTTTGGATCAATTTTTTTCTTTTCATCAAAATGGGTGTCTCCCATTGAGCGGCTGTCCTGATAAAGCCCATCCGTCATTTTTTTATCCAAATCTTGATAAGGATTGAGCAGGTTGGGATGAAAAGGCAGGCCGATGGCATAACACATGTCTTGCATCACCTTTTCGGGATCGAGCACCAACTCTTCATAGACCATCCGGTATTGCTGGCGGGCAGGTATTTTCGCTAAAAAATCAGCTGCATTTTGATGGCTTTGCAACCAGACCAATTCGCCGAGTTCTTGAGCGGAGAAATTGTGTTTGTTTAAATACAACACTTGATCCATGTGGTATTTTTCAAACGATTTCACCATGCTGTAAGGGTGGCGAACCAAATGAATGAACTTGGCATTTGGGAAATCACGGATTGCCTTTTCCAAAGCCAATTGGTCGAGCAGGTAACTTGGAGATTTGTCCACAATCTGTCGATCGCCCACCCAAATCTGCAGTTGGGCAAACATCTCGGTAGTAGTCATCCCTTTATTCTCAAAGGTCTGCAAAAGCCCCTTCGCCTCGTCGGCGGACAAGTTTTGGAGTTCCATCACAGCCCGGATGAGGCCCTCTGACCACAGCATGAATTTACCTTGATAGGCACTGGCCCTATCCGCCAAGGTGTCAAAATGCAACAGTTGCAATTCGTTGCAGGCGAACAATTTTGGGTGACCAGCGAGCATGACCCGGAGCAAGGTGGTACCTGAACGCGGAGGAGCGAGGATGAAAATTGGGGAATGGTTGGATGGTTGGATGGTTGGATGGTTGGCAGAATTTCCCAGATGGTTGGGAATGTATTTTGAGAAATCTGCTATCTGTTGTTCCGTTAAAAATGGGAGGGGGTTTTCTCTTTCCCCCTCCAAATGGGATGCTGTAATTGCGTTATTCTTATCTGGCGATTCGGGGTAGGTTTTTTCCAAAAATGCGGCGTATTGGGCTACAGTTGGATAATCAAAAATGGTGGTGATGAAAATGGACGTATCCAATTTATTCATCATTTTCCCGATGAACTTGGCAGATTGGATCGAGGTGCCTCCGAGCTCAAAAAACTTATCATGCCTACCAATCGGGGCCACCGCTAAAAGTTCTTCCCAGATGGCTGTCAACTCTTTTTCTAATGGGGAAATCGGGGCTACGAAATCCGTCCCTAATTGCGGTCTCTCCCCCGTTGGTTCTGGGAGGGCTTTTCGGTCAAATTTGCCGTTGGTCGTCAGTGGCATTTTTTCCAAAAAAACAAAATGTGAGGGCAGCATATACTCTGGCAGGGTGGCCGACAAATAGTCCCGAATTTCTGAAACGGTAATTTTAAAACCTTGATTGACCGTCAGATAAGCAACCAATTTTTGCTGGTGTACCTCATGTTCATTCTTCAAAACAACGACCGTTTCCTTGACTGCTTCGTGGTTGGAAATGGCTGTTTCGACCTCACCCAATTCGATCCTAAAGCCCCGGTATTTTACCTGAAAATCGGAGCGGCCCAAAAATTCAATATTGCCATCGGGCATCCAGCGGGCAAGGTCGCCGGTTTTGTAGAGCCTCCCCCCAGCCCCCTCCAAAGGAGGGGGAGTAAGCCGTACTCCCTCCCCTTTGGGGAGGGCCGGGGTGGGGCTTATGAACCGTTCGGCAGTAAGTTCAGGGCGGTTCCAATAGCCCCTTCCGACAACTGGTTTGGTGCCGCCGATGTAGATTTCGCCGACCTCCCCTTTGGGTACCTCTTGCAGTTTTTCATTTAGAATAAAAATCTCATAGTTTTTGATCGGAATCCCGATCGGTGCTTTCGCCTCGCCATACCCTTTTGGAAAGGTGAAATAGGTGCAGTTGACGGTAGCCTCTGTTGGGCCGTAGAGATTGTAAAGTTGAGCGTTGGGGATAAGCTGTTCGTGCTTTTGTGCCAGCGAAACCGGGCAGACCTCGCCGGAGACATTTACCAATTTGATACCCTGCAATTTCGCCGGAGGCGCTTGCTCCAACAATAGTGTGTAAAGCGATGGCAGGGTCAGAATATGGGTCACTTTTCCATTGAAGATCGTATCAGCCAATTTCGTCATGTCCTTTTCCTCCCCTTGTTCAGGAATGACCAGCGTTGCCCCTTGCAGTAGCGTCCAGAAAATGGTCAAAACCGACACATCGAAACTTATCGAAGTGGTCAGCATCATAGCCCCAATCGGCTCAGGGGCAATGGCCTGTTGCCCTTCCAATTGATTGCAGACATTTTCGTGGGAGATCATGACCCCTTTCGGCTTGCCCGTGCTGCCGGAAGTGTAGATCATGTAGGCCAGTTGGTGGGTGGCAGTTGGCAGTTTACAGTCGGCAGTTGGCAGTTGGCAGTTGGCAGCGGGGTCATCTAAGCAGATGATCTTTGCGAGAGTTTTTGGTAAGTTTTCCTGTAAATGCTTTTGGGTTAGGATGGCTTTGGCCTGGGCATCTTCGACCATAAAGGCCATACGGTCTTTCGGGTAGTCCACATCGATGGGAACATAGGCTGCGCCTGCTTTCAGAATGCCAAAAATACCAATGATTATTTCAAAGGAACGCTCCAAATAAAGAGCAACAAAATCTTCTGGCTGGACGCCTAGTTGAAGCAGTTGGGAAGCCAATTGGTCGGAGCGGTTGTCCAATTCTTGATAGGACATGGTTTGCCCCCTAAACACCAAAGCAACATGATAAGGATTGCGCTCTACTTCCCGTCTGAAAAGTTGATGTAGGCTAGTGTCCGAAGGAAAGGAAATGTAAGTTAGGTTTAAATGTTTGTTCATAATGACTCCCTTTGCTTAGTCAAAGCAAAACTGTTTGTGTTTGTTCTTACAATGTGGGCGGTAACTTTCTGGAAAAGACTATTTTGGAATTCTTTCGGAAAATATGTGAGGCAGTGTAATTAAACTTTGCTACAAATCAATTATAAAGCATAGGAGGGAGTAAAACAGATGCACAAAAATAGCGGAAAAATCCTTAAGCATCAAGGGCTAAGTGTACATTTGCGAAATCTTTTGAAACCGTCTTCCCTGCCATGCCTATGGCCTGATTGTTGGATTTTCTTTGTTACAAACCAAAAGAATTGTTGGCCACCAAAAATGAGCCAGCAGCTCAAATCAATAACTCCTGATGTATCATCAATTTAATGGGTTGAAGACCAATATCTTAATTATATTCTTTTTTGCTACTTTGTTTTGGATGCCCGCTCATAGTCAAACAATTGACTTTAACCAGATCGTGGTACCTGAGGGACAACGGCCTACCAATTTTGAAGATTTTCTGGTCCAATTGGCTTGGTTAAATAGTCCAAAAAGACAGATTCTAGACTTGGAAAAACAAAAAGAACAGAAGGATGTAGACTTAAAAAGGACAGAATGGATGGATGATGTGAATTTTACTTTCAACATCAATGAAGTGAGTTTGGAAAATGTACTGGCCCCCGATCCCAATAATTTTGTTTTATATCCGCTTTATCAATTGTCCGCCGGGGTTAGCCTTGGTAGCATCACCAATACCAAAAAAGAACGGGAACGAGAGGAATATGATATCAAAATTTCGGAAATGGAAGCCAATGAATATAAAATGGCTATCCGTGCCGAAACGCTCGCCCGGTACCACAAATTATTGCTCGCCATCGAAACTTTGAAGGTCCGAGTGAAGGCCGAAGAAAACGCCCAAAACATCTACGACCTTGCCAACCAACGATTTAAAAATGCCGACCTCGATATGGAAGATTTGCTTAGTGCCTCTGAATCATTCAATGCTGCGCTGGAAAGAAGGCTGGATGCAGAAACAGACATCGAACTTTCCAAATTAGCACTGGAAGAAATGATTGGTATCAAATGGGAAGCTGCAAAAAAATATGAAGAGAAGATGAGGAAGTGATGGACGGTGTATCGGTATTATGGTATTTTGGTATTATGATATTTCGGTATTGTAAAATTTATTTATTGCCTATTTTTTACAGTCTTCAGTATGCTATCTTGTACCAACAAATCTATAAAAGCTCTTGCTCCGTTTTTATTTAAATGCTGGTAATCGCCAAAACCTTCTACTCCCTGAATGGAGTCTGCATAATCATGGACTTTCAGTCCAGTTACTTTTTCGACAGCATTTATTAAATCTTTTTTATTAAAAATCTTTTTCGCAAAAGGCGGAAAGTAGGGATTAATGACTAATTCAACTTTGATATTTTTTTCTTGCGCATATTTTACCACGCTATTTAAATCAGCCAGCATTTTTTCATTAAAATTATAATTGAAGGTGTCCACCTTGACTACATTTTTTTGCAGCGTCGGGGAAATAACCCGGTCAAGCAACCAGTCTTTATCGGACTTATTTAAATAATATAAGGCCCGCTGAAAAACCTCCGAATTAAAGCGATATAGATGCGTGACATTCCCCGCATATAAATCAGTTGGAAAACTATCTCTCATTAATTCCGTCAAACGATTGGAATAAGGTGTGTAAAAATTAAACCCCGTAGTAAGCCGGGCATCCATCCTTTTATCCAACATGGTTATATCGAGGATCATTACTTTAGGAACACCGTTATTATCTATTTGGTCTTTTATTAAAACCGAGGCTAATTCCATTGGGAGGCCATTATAACTTAAGTTAGTTGTCGTAAATCCAGTTTTTTCTTCAATATAAGGTTGGTAAAAAATGAGCCCTCTCGAATTGCCGGCAAATAATACCTCACAACCTGCCTTGCCGTTATACAATCGGGAATAACGGAACTGGCTTTCACTGGCTATTTTATTTAAAATAAACCCACCGGCCCGGTCGCCTAAAAAAGCGATTACGATGACGGCTATGATCCAAGTTATATTTTTCATGCAAATTTAAAATTGAAAATAAATAAACGCATTTGATCCGAAAGACCCGAAAAAAGCTATCATCCACAATAAAAACGCAAATGATACTACCCGAAAAACGGGCTTTTGCATCACCAAATTTCCCCAATTAAATTTCAAATCTGTTATTTCAACAGACAATAAAAACCCAATTAATAAGGCACATTTTAGCACTAAAAATTTATTCATGACGCTAACAAAATTAAACCCTTCAAAACTTGCCATATTGGTTATTATGTCAGTTGCAATCCCAAAATTCGGGCTGCGGAAAAATATCCATGCCAGGCAAGTAAGAAAATAAACCAGCAAAATATTGACGCCCATTTTTAATGCTTTTGGAAAATATAGTGCATCCATTAATTTCCCGAAAGGCTTCCCTAAAAAACGCTGTCCGATTAAATAAAGTCCATGCAAAAAACCCCAAAATACAAAGGTCCAATTGGCCCCGTGCCAAAGGCCACCGAGCAGCATGGTCAGCATATTATTTTTATAAGTACTGAATTTTCCGTGCCGGTTGCCGCCCAGCGAAATATAAAGATAATCCCTTAACCAACTGGATAAAGAGATGTGCCAACGCCGCCAGAACTCGCTAAAATTTTGGGAGAAATATGGGGTACGGAAATTTTCGGGAAAATCAAACCCTAATATCCTTGCAAAACCGATGGCTATATCTGAGTAGCCACTGAAATCACAATAAATTTGAAAAGAATAAAAAACAACTGCAATCCATAAATTAATGGAAGTGAAGGCCATCGGTTCTGCCCAGCACTGATCCACGACTGGGGCTAAACTGTCAGCCACCGCTACCTTCTTAAAAAAACCCCACAGCACCTGTGCTGTCCCCGACGTCAACCGCTCCCATTTAAAATCGTGGTCTTTTTGAAATTGTGGTAAAAAATCACTTGCCCTAACAATCGGCCCAGCAACCAACTGCGGCCAAAAAGCAACAAATGTTGCGAATTTTATCACATCGGGTTCGGGTTTTAATTGGCGTCGGAAAATATCAATCGTATAACTCATCGATTGAAAAGTGTAAAAGGAAATCCCGACCGGCAAAATAATTTTCAAAGTATGAATGGAAGGGTTGAGCCCAAATCCTTGGAGCATGGAAATAAAGCTCTCCGTAAAAAAATTGAAATATTTAAAAAAACCAAGAAGCCCAAGGTTGAGGACCATACTGGTAATTAAAAGTTGCTTGCGTTTTTTTTCATTTTCCTCCTTGCCCATACTCGCCCCTAAATAATAATCCACCATTGTAGAAATGGCAATTAAAGTCAAAAAACGCCAGTCCCACCAACCATAAAAAAAATAGCTGCCCGACAAAGCCCATAATAGCCTCGCCCTACCTTTTAATGCAAAATAAATAGGAATAAAAGCGGCTATAAAAACCAAAAATGTAAGGCTATTGAAAATCATAGTATGTTATAAAATGGCTTCATGGTTACATGGCTTCATGGTTTGAAACAATGAATCAATGAGACCATAAAACCATGAAACCGTCTAATCATTTTCTTTTATGTGAGGCAGTAAAAAATCCCTCCAAATTAAATACGCATGACCATTTAAATGCACGCCGTCCGAGGTGAATTTTGCATCGAGGTTTCCATTAGCATCCAGCAAAATGGAGTGGGTATCTAAAAAATTTACTGCATAATTAACGGCTATTTCCTTTATGCCATTATTTAAAACAATAACTTCTTCATTGTCCACTGGCGTGGGACTGACAATATTATTTACGGGAAAAACGCTTTGCAAATAAATAGTTGTATTGGGAAATTCCCCCACCAATGCCTCTACCAATTTCTCGTATTTTAAAATAACTTTTTCTGCCGGATGATAGGCCAAATCATTGATCCCGATCATTAAAAATATTTGCTGGGGATTTAATTTAATTATTTCACCCAAGCGTTCCCGCACACCATCGCAATGGTCGCCGGGAATACCCCGATTTACGATTCTTGCATCAGCAAACAGCTCGGACCATTCCCCATAAGCCGTAAGGCTATTTCCAAGAAAAACAATGCCACTGTCCCGTTCTGGCAACATTTCAAATAAGTTTTTGCGGTGGAAGTAAGTTTTTTCAATACCCCGGTTATTTATTTTCGCCCAGAATATTTTCCAGCCACCATATTTATTTAAAGCAAAAAAAACTGCGGCCAAAAACAACAGGTTTAAAAACAGCGAGATATATAAAATTGAATTTTTCAATGTCAATTATTTTCGCCTAATAATTTCTCCCTCGTCGTCTCCAAAGCAGAAGCTAAGGGGAACTCCACGGCCCCTCTTTTTTCCAATTTATCGGCAAAATGTTTGAGCATTCCGAGCAATTTACCTGCCCCATTTTCCTCCTGAATTTGCCCAGTATTAAACCCCGTCAAAACACGGTGGTGAAATTCGTTAACGATTTTGGCCGTTTCGATTCTTTCCGTTTCCGATGCCGTATTGTCCTCGAAAACGACCCGCATGGAAATGGTCAGGTTAATGGATAATTGACGGTAGAAAAATGCTTTCGTGGTAGGGTCCCAATTGTCAATGGTAGTGATGACTTGTTCGGCAGTGTATTGCATGTCTGGTTGTTGGTTGATAGCTATTTTAAAACATCTTCGATGCTCACATTTTTCCGGTGCTCGGTGTGTTTGAAGTTTTTATTGGGATTACCCATTTTGAGCAAGCCTTTTATTTGCCCAAAAACGAATCCGGGCAACGCCCAAACTGCATTCCAAACACCTTTAGGAGCATTACTTAGGAAAAGCGTCCAGAAAATGGTGAGGGCAAAAATAGCCATTGCCGCTATTAAAACAAGAGACATTACGGGCTGGATAAAATAACCAATCGCCGCCAAGCCTAACGCTAATGCCAACATGATGAACATCGGTGGTGCGATGGTCACGAGCCCAAATAATAGCTGGTTCCAACTGACATTAAATATACCCCGGCGGATGATCCCGATGGAGTTGGGCAGGTTTTGAAAATAAGAGAATAGCCACCGACTGCGCTGGGTTTCGACAGCTCCTATCTCTTCCACTTTTTCGTCGTAGCAAATCGCATCCCAGGCGTAAGAAATCTTCTCATTTCGGCGCAGCAAAAAGTTCTGCAAAATTTTGTCCTCTTGCAGCATTTTTTTCCATTGATGCTTCCCTTGTTCTATTTCCGGGCTGGCCAAATAGGCTTTGTAAAGTTCCGCTTCAACGGCCATGCCACTGCCTGAAATCACTGCGGAGGAACCGTTCTTGTAAGGTGCAAATCGATCAATATAATTTTTATAAAACTCACCCAATGCATCGGCGCCTGCCACCAAAGAATCGAGGTTTTTAGCAGTCCGTTGGCCTTGGATGGCTGCATAACCAGCGTTTGCGTATTTATTTATGGTGGCTAAAAATGCTGGGTGCGCCAAGTTATCGGCATCGAAAACAGTGATGTAGTCGTGCTGCCGAACAAAATTTTCTATGCCATGGATGATGGATTTTGCTTTCAGGTTCAAGGGTGGGTCGGGGCACAGGACGGTTAGTTTTTCGTGCTGGATGTCCCATTTTGACACATCACAATTATCAGCGACAAGATAGATATGGTGATTTTCGTGGCTCTGTTTGAGGAGTGAACGAACGAGGCCCTTGGCGATGTCCACATTCCGGTAGGCGGTTATGATGTTGCCGTAGTCGAATGACTTAAGCTGCTGTGGCACCTTTAATTTTTCTTTCACAAAAATGGAAAAGAAAACATTAAGGGTTGGCAGTATTAGGAAAAACACCAATACAGCGGCAAGGACGAAGTAAAGAATTCTCACTATTTCCATTGATTTAAATACTCGTGTTTTTTTGGCAAAACTACTGGTTTATAAGGGGTTTTGGTAAAATGGGGTATAACCAATGACGATGGTGCCGGCGGGCCAATTGCCCATAAGGCGACTAAAAATCAAGGGGGATATTGCATTTATTCTAACATCATTTTTTCAAAATGCCTTTTTTAAAATTCAAATAAAAGCTTTGCACTAAGTCTATTCGGTGCACCAAGGTTGAAACCAAAAGAAGGGAAAAAAGGGGTAGAGCTAAGGTCTTATATTTTGCATTGCAGCCACTTGAATTGACAATCAAATCGCTGCATTGATCAATTTAAAATTCGGGGGGTAGAGTCTGGTCATATCTTTTAAAGTGATGAAATTTTGAACATCTGTTTTTTTACAGACAACTCCATTGTGTCAAATTTCAGCACCTGTCATTTTTAAAGTAAGGGGGGTAGAGTCTGGTCATATCTTTGAAGGTGAGGATTTTTTGAACTGGTAACTTTGAATTAAGTTATGAGAATAACAACATTCATTTTACCAGCATTCAAATTTCAACACCTGAATTTTTAAAGTAAGGGGGGTAGAGTCTGGTCGTATCTTTGAAGCGTTGAGGAATCATTTTTTGAATTAAACCTCGACACTGGAAATTTTTAAAATTTGGGGGGTAGAGACTGGTTTTAGATTTTTAGGTTTTTGGAAATGCCAAAGAATGGCCTTGTAAAATGCTTTCAAATTCACGAAATCTCGTTTTAGCAAAAACTGGATCGTGTTTTTGGGGATCGTAAAAAACAAGAGAAAAACAAAAAAAACTGCTACCTGGATTTCCGTCCTGTTTCTCCGCATAAATAGAATGCGGTTGCGATTCAGGTAATAGGTTTTGAGGGCACTGATTTGATTGACCGAATAACTTTCTTTGTGATAAATTTTTGCATTAGGTTCGATAAAGATGCCGTACCCTTTCCGCCTTATCATTTCGCACCAATCGAGTTCTTCGTAATACAGGAAAAAATCTTCGGACATCATCCCAACTTCTTCAACCACTTTTCTTGGGACCATCATCGCTGCGCCGTGGGCATAAGCCGTTTCTTTCAAATCCTTGAACTGCCCGTTGTCAATTTGTAGCTCGCCTAAAGTGCTATTCCGTGCAGTGAACGGGTGAACGTGGGTCGTACCTGCGTACTGGATCACGTCCGGCTCACTGCTCGGTTTAGCGGCATAATAACAAATTTTCGGACTTGCGATACCAGCTCGGGGGAACTTGACAAACACTTCCAGCAAAGTTTCCAATGCTCCGTCAGTCAATTCCGCATCGTTGTTGAGGAAGAACAAGAAGTCGCCCGTGCTTGCCTGGATGCCGAGGTTGTTGCCCCCAGCAAATCCAAGGTTTTTTTCGCTTCGGATAAATTTTACTTCAGGATAATTTTTGTTCAAATAAGCCTCCGGGTTCTTGTTGGAAGCATTGTCCACTACTATTATTTCTACGTTCGGATAGGAATTTTGCCGGATGCTCTCGATCATGTCACAAGTGACTTCCAGCCCGTTATAATTGACCGTGATAATAGAAATTAGTGGTTTATTCATAATGAAATGATAAGTGGGTAAGTTCGGAGTGATGGGCGGACAAATTATTCGCGTTTCCCTCTTCTCTTTTCACTTTTAAACATCTTCTTCTTGAATGATGGCGAAGGGGGTTTTGAGAATAATTTTTATGTCGTACCAAAAGGAATGGTTCTCAGCATAGGCTACGTCCAAACCGATCCGCTCTTCCTGGTTCATGTTGCCCTTCCCCCGCTTAGTCACTTGCCAGAGGCCGGTGAGGCCAGCAGGCGCAAGGAATCTTTTGGCCCAAACATCGCGGGTCAACAATTCTGCTTCGTATAATGGAAGTGGGCGGTTTCCAACGATGGACATGTCCCCTTTCAAAATATTGATCAACTGAGGCAATTCATCAATACTGGTCTTTCTGATAAAACGGCCAACCTTTGTTACACGCGGGTCATTATTGATTTTAATGAACATGGCGTTGTCGTCGCCATATTGGTTTTTTGCCTTCAAGTCTGCCAACCTTTTATCAGCATCTTGGTACATCGACCGGAATTTCAAGAAATTGAAGACTTGGTATCCGGTGCCAACGCGCTTGGATCGATACACAACCCCACCCGGAGATTCCAACCAAATCAACAAAGCCACAACCAAAAAAAGAGGGCTTAACAACAAAATGGCAAGGGAAGAAAAGAAGATATCAAAAGCCCTTTTGAAAGGTGAAAAACGGATTTTATAATTTTCCACTTCCTGCACCTCGCAATTATCAATTTCTTTCTTGAAGGCTGCTAAAAAATGGATTCTCTCCTTTAAGACCTCAGAATTGACAGGCACGTCATAATAATCATCAAAGCCAAGCCGGAGAGCATCCATTTTATGGTTGAGGCCGTCCCGGTTCATGGCAATGAACGGAATGTATTTCAAAATAGGATGCTTCCGAATATTATGCAGGAGCAGGAAATTTTCTTCTTCCAACGACTCATATTCACAAACGATGGCAGTAGGTAGTTCATTAAATGCACCTCTCTCGACAATGTCTTCCAATTGTTGGAAAACCATGAAAGAGCTTTCAAATTCCCTAATTTCAAAATCATCAGAAATACGGGTGTGGCTGATTAAGCATCCTCCAAAAGAGCCATCAAATCCCAGGACAAAAATTTCCTCAAGGTCAACAGAAACTAAATGTAAATTTGGGTCCATAGCGTAGTTTTTACGATACAGTTTAATTAGTGGTTAACGTAGTTGTAGTTTCGTAAGACAGATGGGGAGTGCTTGGGTCTTTCAGTTCAGACAACAAGTTCTAATCTGCTGGCAGTTAGTACCTTGTTTATCTTATTCTTTAATTCAATGGGATTGAATGGTTTTGTCAAATAATCACAAACGCCCCATTTGAGACAGCTCTTAATGTCATCGTCTCCATCATTTGCAGATACGACGATCACAGGGATTTCATTGAAAAAACCACTTTGCCTTATGTTTTTAAGAAACTCATTGCCACTGAGCCGTGGCATAGACATATCGAGCAGGATTAAATCAGGAACGTTACCTTTTACTAACCAGGCCATCCCTTCCATGCCGTCCTTAAGAGTCGTAACATTGTAGTACTTGCTAAGCATTGAACCTAATAACATGCGAATGCTATCATGGTCTTCTATGATAAGGACAGAATTCTTGTGTTCGTTCACGTTCATGTTCGTTTTGGTTAAAATTATATTCAAACTTTGTTTCCGTTGCTAAATTGACTGACGACTGAGGCCATTGCCAAAATTGTGTCTAATTGGGTAGAGAATGCTCAGAAGATTGCGTGAAAGCTTTCTGTGCATTTAATGAGAAAGGAGGAGAAATAACTTTAGCTCGTTCTGTAAAGAACTAAAATAAAATCGGTCAAGGTTGAAAAAATACAGGGGAGTAATTATCAGCTTATAGATGTCAATTGGACAATGAGCCACAAAATTAGGCAGCACCAACGGAAAAAGGAAAATTCAGCTTCTCAAATTAATTGTCACAAAGGTATCAAAGAAACTTTGATTAAAAAAATAAAAAAAATTAGCAAAACGTTTGTAAAAACGCAGTTTTGGGCAAAATTAATCATGTTCCAATTTTTGTTTTCCCACCCAAAGACTGTCACAAAAATTTGTCAAAGCAACTTTTATTTTTCCGAAATCTTATTTTGAGCGCACCTTCTTTATTTTTATTCCTCCTACTTTTTAAGGTTTTGGAGGTTAGGACGTCTTACCTAAATATGGTCACAAAACATACTGATTACAGAGTGGTTTGGGCCAAGTCCAAAATTTGGCGAAAAGCGTATTCTTCTAAAGGCATAACTGAAAGCCGGCCAATTCTAACCAATGGAATGTCCTGTAAACTCGGTGTTAATTTAATTGTATGCAAGTGAACTGGTTTGCTTAAAGGCTTGAAAGGGACAAAGTCAACGACCGACCAATCCCCTTTTTCAGCAGTCGGGTCTGGGTAAAATTCTTTTTCAACTTTGCATATCCCAACGATTTCTTTTTGGTCAACACTGTGATAAAAAAATGCTAAGTCCCCTTTTTTCATTTGACGCAAATGATTGCGGGCAGCATAATTGCGAACCCCGTCCCACATCGTCCTTCCTTCCTTTTCCAGATCTTGGTAGGAAAATTCTTCGGGTTCTGATTTAATAAGCCAATAGTTCATAACGAATGAGGTTTGTGGTTTAGAATTTATGTTTGAAATTTAGATAACATGAATGTTTTTGGCAAAATATTAGGTAAACGCCACTGCAAATAAATGCTATCTGCTGGAAGGGTTGACTTGAAAATCAATTATTTTTATCTTTAGGGAAATTTTCCTCCCTTTGTCCGAACATCCCTCGGAAAATTCCTGTTAACCACTTCTAATAATCATACGAGCAATTCTGTGGACAAGCACTGAAACACTATCCAAGAACTTGCCTCAAAACCATTTTAACAGACCCATGAAGAAGCTGATTGATTTTATCAAGACGAAAGAAAAAGAAAAAGAATTTTCTGCCTCTGAAAAAAAAGCGGATCCAAAAGCGAAAAAAGCAATAGCAACTTCTGCCCCGGAAGAAGTGCCCAGCAAGCCTAATGACCTTTTTTGGGACGGCTACAGTGATATAGGCTATTGTTGATTTTCTTCTTTTTAGTTTATCTTTTATTTTACTGTATTCAATACTGAATGCCCTTAAGATCTATTGAACTTCTTGCCCATTTTATTCCTTCTCGACCTTCCTTTGGTGCTTTAATGACAAGTTTCATTTCGTTAAAATGATTTTCCTCACCTAATTGACCTATTCACTTCAATAGCTTTGAGAGCAAATACATTTCTTAATATCTCAGTGTACTTACATCATTTATTGATCTGGGGCCAACTGTTTAACTTAAATTCTTATGCTCATCACCGATAATAAAACATTGAAGGAAGTGAAATCTGAATTTTCCCAAAAGTTTCCTTTTTTAAAATTAGAATTTTACAAAGGCAAACATGAACCCAGCCAGCCTTCACCTGCCAATTTGCAATTGGATGAAAACCTGAAAATCAAGGCTGTCAGACAAAACCATAGTGAAGGGGATTTAAGGATTTCAGGCAACCTAAAAGTTAGTACTTTGGAAGATCGTTTTTGGAAACAATACGGATTGAACGTACAGGTCTTTCGTCGTTCTGGCAATTTATGGTTGCAAACAACGACAACTGATCACTGGACATTGACCGAGCAAAACGGCAAAGGAGAGCGGTCAGAGCAGGCTTACCAAGAAATGCACAAAAGCTGATTAATGAAGAATATCCTTGTCCCAACTGATTTCTCCGACTGTGCAAAACATGCATTGGTCGCAGCTGTTTTATGGGCCAATCGGTTCGGATCAAAATTGTTTGTCTTAAATAGCCAAAACCTCCCACCCTATTGGGACAACTTACCAGCAGAGGAAAAATCTAAATGGGCGCTCGCCAACCAAGGCATAGCCAACGATTCCACTCTAATCGAAGAGATTAAAGCGAACCATCCTGACATTGAAATGGAGACGCTCATCACCTCCAAACCATTACCTTCCGCTGTTTCAGAATGTATTGAAAAACATGGCATCGACATGATTATCATGGGCTCACACGGGGCTTCAGGCAAGAGCGAGTATTTTATTGGTTCGAATGCCCAAAAGGTAATACGTACCGTTCACTGCCCTACATTGGTCATCAAACAGCCTTTAGAAAATATCAAACTTGAACACATTGTTTATGCCTCAACTTTTCAGGAAGCAGATTTGGATGCATTTCTTGTTTTTAAGAATATCGTCAAGCATTTTATCCCTGAAATACACCTTGTATATGTCAACAAATCAATGTTCGATAAGCCTGCCGCTATGCAAATAGAAGCTATGAAGCCTTTTGAAAAGGCATGTTACCCATTGACGTGTCATCTCCATATTTATCCTGATCTTTCCGTTGATAGCGGCATCCGTTCTTTTGCTGATAAAATCAATGCCGACTTGATTTCCATTTCTTACCACGAACGGCATCCTGTCAAACGAATGCTCATCGGCAGCAATGTAGAGGCAATCATCAACCATGCTGACCTTCCCGTCTTAACCATTGATTTTTTACCTTAATCGAAGTCCATAAACCATCGTAACTTCGCCCAACACTACAAGCTACTTCATCGCTCCGTCCCGATCTTGCATCGGGATGGTGAGGAAAGTCCGGACAACGTAGAGCGCCGCACCACCTAACGGGTGGGATTCCCTTGAAGAAGGGGAGACAGAAAGTGTCACAGAAAATTACCGCCCCGGTCTTGCATCGGGGTAAGGGTGAAAACGTGCGGTAAGAGCGCACGGCGCCCCGGTGCAAATCGGGGGGCGGATAAACCTTGTGGGTTGAAATGCCACGTACATCAGGATTCCTGTGAAATACCTTTGGTATGGATCGGGAGCCGGGTTGCTCGTCTGGTTTTGCAAAAAGTCCTGAGGGGTAGGCAGCTAGACTCCGGTGGTGACGCCGGAGCCAGATAAATGATGAAGACCCCGATTTATCGGGGTTACAGAATCCGGCTTATTGGCTTGTAGTGTTTTTTCATGGTTTCATAGTCTCATTGTTTCATTATTTCATGGTTTCATTGAAAAAGGCGCAGGTCTAAAGATCACCTGCGCCTTTTTCAATGGAACAATGAAACAATGAATCCATGAATCACTCCCTCACAATCACTTTCACCAAAGTACCTTGCTTCACTTGTTTGTTAGATTCCATCCCATTAAGGATGGCCAGTTCTTCAATCCGGCTATTTGGCATGTTGAACCCTTTCATGACATCCGAAAAATTAGCTGTACGACTGACCTCCTTGATGCGGATACGTTCTGGCTTTCGGTTGATTTTAGATTGGTCGGTCAAAGTGTCAAATTTATTGAATGTGGTCGAAAAATAAGTTTTGTACCGAGCGAAATCCGCTTTACCAGCCAAACCAGAGAATTTGTAAATATTACCACCCATTTGAATGTGGTACATCATCAAACTCACCTCTGCATTTAAATCGGCAATGGTCTCTATGGCCTTGTTTCCATTGACCGAAATGTTCCGACTGCTGATCACTTGCAACTGATCGGCCTGAATAGATGCTTGTTCCGCAGCGGCCAACGTTTTTTCACCAGCTAATGTAAACACGATCAATGCCTTGCCATCACTGGGGGCCATCTGGACCTGTGCCGGAGTGTTGACTACCTGCCAGTTGTTGGGCACTGGGAATTGGAATCTCAGTTCTGGGTGAAAGAAAAAACCATTTTCAACATAGCCTTGCTTTGGATCTTCGCCGTAAATAATACCATCGATCATCCGTAGATAGGAATCCCGGTTTACGTTCAGATTAGAAGTGCCGACTTGTTCTTTGGCGGCCAATTGGTGCACCCTGCTGTATCGGTCTCCTGGATCGGGATGGGTGGAAAGCATGGTTGGAATGCTCGCTCCTGACTGGTCTTGAATCCGTTCGATGGTTTTGAAAAAATTGGCCATCTCATGTGCGTCGTAGCCAATTTTTGTGGAATATTCTACACCTAATTTATCCGATTGGCTTTCATGGTTGCGGCTAAATTTCATAAACATCAACTGTAAGCCAACCGAAGCCAAATCAGAATATTGCCGGAATTTTTCCGAAGCGACCATCCCCACAACGAATCCCAACTGGGCCAACATTTGCTGACTGTACTGCTTCGCTGAATGCCTTGCAGTTACGTGGCCAATTTCATGGCCGAGTACTCCTGCAAATTCTGCTTCATTGTTAAAATGTGCCATGATCCCCCGTGTGAAATAAACATACCCCCCCGGCACAGCGAAGGCATTAACAACGGGTGAATCAACCACTTTGAATTGGTAATCCAGCTCAGGGCGGTGCCCTATCGCCGCCATTTTTTTCCCTTTCTCTGTAATGAATGCCTGCAATTTGGCATCCTCATAAACGCCAAATTGACTGACGACTTGGGGGTCGTAGGATGCCCCCAAAGCCTTTTCTTGGCTTACAGACATCAGCATGAATTCCTTTTTGCCAGTGACGGGATTGATAGCACAAGAGATGAGGAGGAAAATATAAGCCATCCCAATGACGACTAATTTTGCAGCGAATGTGAGTCTATTCATAACGTATAGTTTTTGTTGTAAGGACGCGGTAAGATAGGAATAGTCACAAACTCTGCATGAATGAGCTGTAAAATAAATCAAGTAGAATGGCTATTGATTAACGTGATTTAAGGATAAGTCCTTTCCTTAAAATAATACCACCTGGAATCGACTGAATACCGTGTAATTTAAATTTGCTTTAATTTTTCCCCTGCATGTGGGCCGGACGATTCACCTCGCCTTGAGGAGCACTACCGGGCGTTGCCAAAAGAGCGACTTTTTCTGCTCCGCATTTTTTAAACATACTTAAATTACACGGTACTGAATAACAACCAATTTCAAACACCTGCATATTTCCGTTTGCGCATCGCATTGTAAACAATTCCAAATATTATTAGAAAAAGAATAGGGGCGACTATGTTCAACAACTGCCACATTGTTTTTTCTTCCTCCGCTTTTGCCGTGTTCATTAAGCGCAGTTTAATATCCTTGCTACGAACTTCGATGATCCCATCTTCATCTTTTAAATATTCCACCGCATTCAATAAAAAGTCCTTGTTGGCAAACATGTATCGTTCGTAAGGATTGTAGCCCAATTTGAAGAACTGTCCAGTGATTGGATTGTAAAATGGCCGGGCTATATCTCCATCGGAGACGACCAGCATTTTGGTGGGTTTGCTCACAGCTTGGAATTCTTGCCCAATTTCTGTCAACATGGATTTCATCCCCTCCGTCACCTTATTTTCAAAAAAGGAAGGAAATTCACCCTCCAACAAAACCGCTACTGGAATATCAGGCTTGTTAAATTTGTCTGGATCAGGCTCGTACCGTAATATTTCAAAATTGAGGCGGGTAATGTTGGGTTGGATTCGACCGTATTGGGAGGTAGTCAGCAAAATAGTTTTTTTGACCGGGGTTTTTGTTTTGATGGTATCAATCGAACTCGGATACATTAGATTAATACCATCAAGGCTTTTAACCATCGGATGGTCAGTTCGGGGCAGCACGATAGGGTTGTAATACCATTTAAACAACTCCTGTTTGCCCACCTGGTCAATGACCATGGGGATGCGGGAACATTGTAGGTCCAATACGAGATCTGGGTTGACCCGTGCTCCATATTTAAACAACATACCATCCAAGTCCAGGTCATAGTCCCTGGCAACGTAATTAGGCGTACGGCGCATGCTGTCCAATTCCACATTAAGGCGGTCTAACAGCCAGATTACCTTACCACCATTCATGATATATTGATCAATCAAAAACTTGTCCCGGTCACTGAACGGCGCTCTTGGCTTGGCGACGATCAATACTTTTACCTGTGGGGGCACAACGGTTGAACTATCCAAATTAAAAGTACCAACTTCGTAATAAGCACGCAGGTTTTTGACTACTTCCTTCCGCTCATTCTCATCCAATTCACCATGGCCAACCGTAAAGGCAACCACCTCCCGAACGCCCATGCTTAATTTATGTAATGCATTCGCAAATTTGTATTCCAATTGGCTGATGGAATAATTCAGGGCCTCCTCTTGCGGACGGCCATCGTCTCCTTCCAATAAATTGACCACCGCTGTTTTATTCTGGTACTGAATTTTTGCATAGGGATAAATCAATTTTTCAGCCGTTCCTTCAACGTCTTTTACCCGCAAAACAGTTGGCACAATCCCGCTTTTGGCCATTTCCTCCCGGCGCTGGTTGACATTGTCCACCGTACCAATATTTGGGTCGGTGAATGTGTACTCCACCAAGCCGCCAGATTCGGAGCGGAGGTCGTTCAACATTTCCCGAACGGAGCGCTGCAAACGTTTGAAACCTGCCGGGAATTCCCCTTCGAGAAGCACTTCCACATAAACGACATCCTCCAAACTATTGAGCATATCTTTGGTCGGTTTGGCCAAAGTAAAGCGTTTGTCCTCGGTGAGGTCGATGTGTGTAAAAAAAATATTTCCTAAAAAATTTAGAAAAAAGGCGATCCCTATAATGAGGCCGAGCTGGAAGAACGATTGTTGTTTTTTGCTGCTCAATTTATTTAATTTTTTAATTACCACTTTCGCCGTTCCAACGACGTCACCGTCATTGCCACAAAAATCCCAATTAACGAAATAAAATAGATCACATCCCGCGTATCCACCACTCCCCTGCTGATGGAAATATAATGATTGTCGACACCGATCATCTGCACGATGTCGTCCACTTTTCCAACGAATATGGGCAGTTTGCTAAAAAAGAAAAACCCCCAGTGAAAAATGAAGCAGAGGAACGTCGCTAATATAAATCCGACGATTTGGTTATTGGTCAGGGAAGAAGCAAATATGCCGATGGACACAAAAACGCCGGCCAGAAAAATCAAACCTAAGTAAGAACCCATAATCGCACCGCTGTCCAAATTGCCTTTTGGGTTGCCCAATTGATAAACTGTAAAATAATACAACAAAGTGGGCAGCAAAGCAAAAACGACCAAGGCAAGGCTGGCAAAATATTTACCTAAAACAATTTGCAGATCGGTGAGCGGGCGGGTCGCTAACAATTCAATGGTGCCCGATTGGTGTTCCTCCGCAAACGTCCGCATGGTAATGGCAGGAATGAGAAACATAAATACCATCGGAGCAATATCGAACAGTTGGTCCAATGTCGAATAATTATAATTCAACAAACTGGTATCCGGGAACACAAACATGATCAGTCCCAAAATCGCCAAAAAAACCCCGACGACGATATAGCCGATCAGTGAGCTGAAAAAGGTGTTTATTTCTTTAAAAAATATGGTCAGCATTTATTTAATGGTAAGTGATGAATGTTGAATATTGAATGGTGAATTTGAACATCCAATTTTTCATTCATCATTTTTCATTTTAATTTTTGTTTCGTGGCGGTCCACATAAATTAATAGGAGCCGGAACAATTTTTCTCTCACCTCTTCTATCGGCGTCCTTTCAATTGTTTCCACCAAATGGCGGTCTTCCTGTATCCATTTTAAAAAATTATCGACATTAAAATCTACAATTTCCCCAGTCTCAAAATGGAACATTTTTTCGATCACCACTTTTTCATCCCGTTCTACTTCCCCTCTTAAATAAGGCCGTCCCGTCAACGGATTATAAGCTGCGACAGGCACTTTTTTGATCCGGTAATCAGGATAGGTGAAATAGCATATTTTCCCCCTCAATTTTAATGCAGCAAAAGAAGGCAATTCTTTATGGACTTCTTTTTTCGGGATTTTTAAAAAAGGCACCCCATCCATACATATTGCCCAAATTTTTTCTGGGTCAATTTCTTTTTTTTCCTTAATGTGAAAAACGCTGTCGACCTGGGTCAAAAAGGTTTGTGGATTGGTAAAAGAATGAATAAATATTTCATCTATTAAATAGGTAGGGCTGTTCATTTGAAATTCTTCAAAAGATAAATATATACCATCCTTAAATTGGAAATTTTTGGTAACGACAATAGAAGAATCTTGCGCTGCCGCAATTATTGAAAAACTGACTAATAAATTTACCAATAAATATTTCAACTGTTTTAGTTTTATTTTTTTGTCAATTCGTGGAAAACATCTTCTACGCTGAACACTTCCTTCCTCATTTCCAATAATACCAAATCATTCTCAACGGCAAAACGGAAAATATCGCCCCGTACATCCATCTTGGCCGCCGACACGATTTGCCATTGATTTTTTCCAAGATCCATTACCTTTTTAACGTGCCTTATTTTCTCCAATTGGTTTGCTTTGATGGGTTTATTAAATTCGGCAGTCACCACCAACTCTCCGCCGATCCGGTTTTGCAACTGCTCGATCGGGTCATCCGCCACTATTTTTCCTTTATTGATAATCAGCACCCGGTTGCAAAGCGCCTGCACTTCCTGCATTATATGAGTTGAAAAAATAACCGTTTTTTCCTTGCCAATTTGTTTGATGAGGCTCCTGATTTCCACCAGCTGATTGGGGTCAAGGCCAGAGGTCGGCTCATCCAAAATGAGGACTTCGGGGTCGTGAATCATGGCCTGTGCCAACCCAACTCGTTGGCGGTAACCTTTCGACAGGGCACCGATCAACTTGTGCTGTTCCCTTCCCAACCCTGTCAACTCAATCATATCCGCTACTCGCTGTTTTTTGTTTTTGACATTATGAAGGCCCGCCACAAAACCCAAATATTCTTTGACGTACATGTCCTTGTAAAGCGGGTTGTGTTCTGGCAAATATCCGATCCGCTCCCGAACTTCCATCGGATTGGTTTCCACGTTATAGCCGCAAACTTCCGCTTCGCCCGCGGTTTGGGGAATGAAGCAGGTGAGGATTTTCATGGTCGTGGTTTTTCCTGCACCATTTGGACCAAGGAAGCCCAGTACCTCTCCTTTCTTTGCTTCAAATGAAACGTCATTGACTGCTTTTTGCAGGTCATATTCCTTGGTCAGATTTTTTACAATAACAGACATAGAGCAGATTTCAGTGATAA
The DNA here is from genome assembly GCA_041392505.1 of Saprospiraceae bacterium. GTDB lineage: Bacteria > Bacteroidota > Bacteroidia > Chitinophagales > Saprospiraceae > UBA6168. The sequence goes on from JAWKLX010000057.1 coordinate 26,728, forward strand.
AATGGGGAGGGAAACCATCCCGAATACAAACAATTGCATTTTCGCTCGCCCCCAACATCAGCAGCAAAACTACTTAACAGGATCGAAGGGGCAAAACCAAGAACTTTGGCAGCTAATCAAAAACGAGATTTACGTTTTAAAATTTCGTTAAAAATGTACCCCAGCCAACAAGAAGAGACACGACAGACAACATTATCATAAAACACGGGGTTTAAGGTCTATAAGTATTTTGAGGAAGTTAGTTTAGATTTCAATTTTAGGCTAAACAAATGATAGTCAACAAGTTGTATTTCCCGAAATCCAATATCTAAAATCCGAAATGTACTTGTTTCGTCATTTCAAAATAAAAACCATGCAGAAATATTTTCTTTTTTTATTGCTCACAAGTGTATTTTCAATTGCCTGTTCAAATACAGAAAATACTAAAACGAAAGCCACTGGCGTTAATAATGAAACCTCCCAACCGATAGTAACAACGGAAAAACCGAGCGATACGACACCCCCTGAGGAAGACGAACAAAGTGACACCCCCAACAATCCCCTTACTCCTTCGGGAGAAGCCGTTGTTACAACTACCCCTACTACTGAAGCTGCCTCCTCCCGACCATCGCCGGAACGGACAAACGTCAGTCCGGCGAAGGTGGCAGCCTCAAAAACTACCGTACCCCCAGCCCCCCAGAACAGTACGAATCCCCCTACCCGCTCGGAAACCGATGCGGCCGTAACAACTGAATCCCCCGTGACTGTAGCAGAACAACCGGAAGAAAAGGGGAAAACATCTGCCCCCTCCCCCATTTCTTCTGATGAAACGAAAACGGATACGAAGCCTCTAAATCCCCCCCCTTTTTCCCATCAAGCCTGGGATGAACTTTTGAAAAAATATGTCAGCGCTTCTGGCAAAGTCAATTATGCTGGGATCAAAAAGGACGTTTTCAAGTTGAACAGCTATTTACAAGACCTACAAAACAATCCACCCCAAAGCGACTGGCCAAAGAATAAAGCGATGGCCTATTGGATCAATGCTTACAATGCTTTTACGGTGAAACTGATTGTCGATAATTATCCCGTGGCCAGCATCACTAAGCTAGAAGGCGGTAAGCCGTGGGATAAAAAATGGATCAACATCGGGGGGCAAACTTATTCCCTGAATAATATTGAAAACGACATCCTCCGCCCAAAATACAAGGATGCCCGCATCCACTTCGCCGTCAACTGTGCTGCCAAATCCTGTCCGCCGCTACTCAACCAGGCTTGGACTGAAAACAACTTGAACAGCAATTTTGAAAAACAGGCTAAGTCATTTATCAACAACGCAAGCTTCAATAAAATATCGGGCAGCAAAATTCAGGTAAGCAAAATTTTTGAGTGGTACGCTGCTGATTTCGGCAACTTGATTGAGTTCCTCAATAAATATGCTGCGACCAAAATCGATGGAAAGGCTAAGGTAGAGTACCTGGAATACAATTGGGATTTGAACGAATAAAACTTTTCGTAAAATCAGAAGCCCCGCAATTAATTAAAATTGCGGGGCTTTTTTTTATTCATTTCACCTTACCCAGAAAAACTGTAAAAACATAAATTCCCCTATTTTGAAATCCGCTGTTGGTTCGGCAATTCACACCCTCCACAACGTATTTTTTTAGTTTTTAAAATAGAATACCTTTGTGCCTCTTTTTCCAGCTAAAACATTTGTACACATCCACCTTACGCCATTCATCTTTTTAATCAATTTAATTTCGAATGAAGGACTACCGTAAACTGCTTGTTTGTCTGCCCATTTTCACCTTGCCGTTCTTATTTTCAGAGTTGTCCAACGACAATCCAGCGTCTGTCCAGCACTTCCATTCTAAGGAAGAAATAGCTGCCTTTGAAATGATGGTGGTGGATACCCTCCTGCCCGATCTTTACAATGAACTGTTCGCCGCTAGCGGTGCTTGCGCCAAATGCCATGGGTACGATACACTGGGGGTTGCCAGCGTGGACGTATTGGGAGAGGACATCAATGTGGTTGATGACTGGCGAGCAACGATGATGGGCAACTCTGCCAAAGACCCATTTTGGCGGGCCAAAGTGAGCCATGAAATCCTGCTTCACCAACAGCACAAAGAAGCTCTTGAAGATAAATGCACTTCCTGCCATGCACCGCTCGGACATTTCAACGCCAAACACATCGGGCTCTCCCATTATGGAATAGATGATTTAGTTAATGACGAAATGGGCCAAGATGGGGTTTCTTGTTTGGCTTGCCATCAAATTAGTCCGGACAGCTTGGGGCTATCTTTCTCCGGCGAAGTCAGATACGATACATTTAAGGTAGCTTATGGGCCCTATGAAAACCCTTTGGTATCACCGATGCTGACTGAAACTGGTTACAAACCTTATTTTAGCGAACACATCAGTGATGCTGGAATCTGTGCCAGCTGCCACACTTTGATTACGGAGACGATTGATTACGCTGGCAATTTTACCGGAAACAAATTTGTAGAACAAGCCACTTACCACGAATGGCTCAACTCCGCCTATAAGGATTCCGTTTCCTGTCAGGGCTGTCACATGCCAAGTTTGGATAAATGGCCCGTCAGGTTGGTGACTGGTGCCCAAACGGAACCACGCATGCCTTTTTACCTTCACGAACTGGTTGGTGGGAATGTAACGATATTGAAATTGTTGCAGAATAATATTGACCAATTGGGCATCAAAGCTTCCGCCGCCCAATTTGACGAAGTCATTGAAAATACGCTGAAAATGCTCCAAAAAAAGACGCTTCAATTGGAGATTGACCTCATCGAAAGAACATTGGATACCGCCCGTTTTGAGCTCAGCCTCACCAACTTGGCCGGGCATAAATTCCCCTCTGGCTATCCAGCCCGAAGGGCATTCATTGAGTTTTTGGTGACCAAAGAAAGTGGCGATACTTTATTTATTTCAGGAAAAACAGACGAGAACTTTGAGGTTTACGGACAAAACCCAACTTACGAGCCCCATTACCAATCGATCAACTCTGAAGAGCAGGTGCAGATTTATGAAATGGTTTTTGGCGATGTAAATGGGGATGTCTCTACGGTTCTTGTACGTGGCGACCACCCAATCAAAGACAACCGCTTGCCTCCAAAAGGATTTACTACAACGAGCAATGTTTATGACACTACATTGATTGCGGGTAATGCCCTTGCCGACCCAGATTTTAACAAAGTAAATAATGTGGAAGGATCAGGCAGCGACCTAATTTATTACAACATTCCGCTCAATGGCTATTATGAAGTATTGGAAATAACGGCCAAAGTTTACTATCAATCAACACCGCCCAAATGGATGAAAGAGATGTTCGATGAGACCACGCCGGAAATTGAAACTTTCCGGACCATGTTTGACGAGGCCGATCGCTCTCCAATCCTCGTAAAAACCGCTTCGATATTTGCGGAAGCGATTTCCAATAGCCAAGAAGTGTTGGCCACAGATCGTTTTGTAAACATTTACCCAGTACCAACAACGGATGGAAAATTAACGGTACAGTCCAACCGCTTGCACCAAACCAGGGTCTATTCGGTCAGTGGGCAACTCGTTCAGGTAACTGGAAAGCAATCAGGTCAGTACGCTATCCAACTAAAAAGCAAAGGAATTTTCATCTTGAAATTTACCGACCAAAAGGGACGGGTTCAGGTTGAACGAATCATAGTTGACTAAAATTTTGCCTCCGGCAAACGATGCCTAACAACCAAATTTTGCCGAAGGCCAACAGCTGATATTTTATGAAAAAAAAATTGACTCTCCTGCCTATTCTTTGCTGCGCTCTTTTTTTGCAAGCGCAAGAACCAATTGCTTTCACCATCCAAAGTAGTGTATTGGGCACCATCTCCGGTTTCAATTACAACGATTGTGCGGTGGACATGAATGGGGATTTCCTCGACGATATCGTCAGGGTCACTTCTTCCAATCTGTACATCGACTACCAGCAACCCAACGGCACTTTTTTGCACCAACAGTTTTCCATGATCCCGCAAAACCAGCCGGACTGGAGCATCTGTGCGGGCGATTTAGATGCCAATGGTTTCAACGACCTGCTGTTCGGGGCGGGCAATGCGGTTTCATTCGTTTTCGCAAATGACGATGGGACAGTTTACACGGAAAAGCCAATGCCAGGTTTTATTTTCAGCCAACGTTCGACCATGGCTGATATCGACAACGACGGTGATCTTGATGCATTTGTGTGCCACGACATAGGCCAATCACATGCGTACCGGAATTTGGGAAATGGCTTTATTCAGCTTGATCAAACCTTAATCGACACCTATAACCGTCCCGGCAACTATGCTGCGATCTGGACTGACTATGATAACGACGGTGACATTGACCTATACATCACTAAATGTAAAGGCGGTGCTTTGCCAGGCGACATCGATCGCACCAATTTGCTGTACCAAAACAACGGCGACGGAACGTTCAGCGAAGTGGCCGAACAAGCCGGCTTGGCTGATAATGCACAATCATGGAGTACCGTTTTTGAGGATTTCGACAACGATGGGGACTTTGATGCTTTTATCGTCAACCATGATTTCAAAAACCGCCTTTACCGTAATAATGGGGACGGCACTTTTACCGACGTAATCGAACAATCTGGCATCGACCCAGACGATCTTGGGGCATGGGAAAACGCTTCCGGCGATTTCAATAACGATGGCTTCATGGATATTTTCTCAGAATTGGAGAATGAATTTTACTTGGGCAACGGCGACCTCACTTTCACCGGACAAACTACGTTTACCGCATTATCATCAGGTGGAATCGGCGATTTCAACAACGATGGTTTTTTGGATGTCGTTCGGGGAAATGGACTCTGGATAAACAAAGGCAACGACAATAACTGGCTGAAAATCAATACAGTCGGCAAGCAGAGCAATATAAATGGCATCGGTGCCAGAGTAGAAATTTATGGCGCATGGGGCAGGCAGATCAGGGAAGTACGTTCAGGGCAAAGCTTTGCACCGATGAGTTCTTTACAAATTCATTTTGGCATCGGACAGGCAGATGCCATTGACAAGGTGGTGGTCAAATGGCCATCGGGTGCTGTCACAACCGTTAATAACCCCACAATCAACACGACCATTACCGTTCAGGAAATAGGCTGTTTATTACCGCCTACTAACTTAATTGTGAATGGCAGTACAGCCATATGCCCAGGCGACTCTGTTGTCCTTTCTGCTCCAAAAGGTTTTTCTTATGCTTGGTCAAATGGTGATTCAACACAAACCTTGACGGTTACCGAGGCTGACACTTATAGTGTTGAATTGACAGACACATCAGGCTGTGTCTCGCTTTCTAATGAAATAACCGTAACCATGCTACAGGACGTTGCGCCAAGCATTGAAGTAGAAGGGTTCGGTATGTTTTGTGAAGGAAGCTCAATTACCTTGACCTCCACCGATGGCGACAACCATAATTGGTCAAACGGCATGACAGGACAAAGTATCATTGTGGATGAATCGGCTACCTTGACTGTTTCCATCGATGCCATTTGTGCACAAGACCAGATTTCATCAGATGAAGTGACTGTGACAGAAGTCGCAGCTGTCGCTGTTCCGGTCGTTTCTGGAACGACGATCAACCAAGGTCAATTTGCAGAAATCACAGCCACGGGTGATAATTTGGAATGGTATGACCAGCCAGTTGGTGGCAACTTGTTGGCTACCGGTAATACTTTCAATACTGGTTCGCTCGACCTGACCACCACCTATTACGTGGAATCCCACAATGTTTATACTGACGTAATTCAAAATGGAGGGAAACCTAACAACGCAGGGGGCGGCGGTATTTCCCAAAATAATTTCTATAATTTTTTCGACGCTTGGGAACCCTTCACCATCGTATCGGTAAAAGTGTATGCCGCACCAAACCCTTCGCAAGACACTATTTATTTGGTTGCAAGCAATGGCGATATTTTGCAGCAAAAAACGGTTGACTTGGTTGGTGGGGAGCAAGTCATTGACTTGGATTTTGAAGTCCCGCAAGGCACTGATTTTTCTTTGCGCAGTTATGAAGGGCAGCTTTTCCGCAACGACTTCGGCGTTCAATTCCCCTATCCCATCGGAGAGGTCGGAGAAATAACGACGACACCCATTGGCAATGGATATTACTATTATTTCTACGATTGGAAAGTGAAAAGGCCCGACCTTGTATGTAGTTCTGTGCGGGTTCCGGTTACCATTGATGTGACCGACGCCCGAGAAGTTTTCAGTCAAGCCGGTTTTAGCATTTCACCCAACCCCGCCAGCCAAGAGTTATTGGTAAAAATGACAGGAAACGCCGAGCGTATTTCAGTATTTGATGCGAAAGGGGAATTGATGGCCGAAAAAGAAATTGCTGGAAAAGGTATGGAATCTTTAATAATTCATGAATTTCCAGCGGGGCTATACCTCTTGCAAATCATGGCAAATGGCAAGCTTTACCACACTAAATTTGTAAAGGAATAATTGATTTTATTGAAAAAAAAACGGCGTCGGCGATTAATCGCCGACGCCGTTTTTTTATTGAAAGGAAAGATTACTTTTAATGCTTAACAAAACGCTCTCTTTGCATTACCCGCCCATCCGATTCAAAGCTCAAAAAATAGAGCCCACTTGGCAATTCACTCACGTTCCATTTCATCTTTTGCTGGCCGTCCCGCTTCATTTCCCCAATGGAAACACCGTTCGCTGTGAACAGGCGAACCCTTCCGCTATCTTTATTTCCCTTATTGGTAAATTCAACTTTGATCCAATCACTCGCCGGATTTGGCGATATGGAAAAATAGAATCCACTGCCTATTTCATTCAACGTAGCCGTGGGGTTTTCACCATTCGTAGTGGTGGTATCAACTGGTTCCATATCCGTGGTATCCACCGGCTCAATATCAGTCGAATCTATTGGTTCTACGACAGTGGTGTCCACTGTTACAGTACAGCTATTTGGGTCATCCTCGGAATAATTGCCCGCATAGTAGTAATACCCAATAGGGTTGACGGCCACATCCAAAATGCTCATTTCGTTGCCCGGATTGGAATTCAATGAATTTGGAAAGGCTGCGAATGGGTCGTGCTCATTGTCCAAAAGTTCTGGTGACGTTGAAGAGCCATTTATTTCAAAAGTAAACAACAATGTTTCTTTGCCTGCTTCCAAAACTATTTGCGGGTTATCTGTTAAAAAACCAAACGAAAAATAGTTTTTATTCGGCGCTTCGTCAGGCCCAGACACCGTCGCATTTTGCTGCCATAGCCCAGCATATTGACTTACGGAGGCAACATCATTTCCCATCGGCAAAACGAGGGTCACTTGTGCCGAACCTGTAATAGTATTCGCACTCGGTGTTAGATCGCCACATGGTTTTACGAAAACACCATAGGTGCCAGCGTCAGGCATAGATTTAACATTGAATTTTAGTTGTGAAAATGCGGTGCAAGTAATAAGGATGCAGCAAAAGGAAAGCAGTAAGCGATACCAGTTCATAGTCTTTGTTTGATGTTTATTCGATACCTAACTTGAAAAGGGGAAAATATTCCGAGGAGTATCGGTAAAACTGCAAGGCTCATGCCAAAATGGAAGTCAAACGGGCAAAGAGAGTGACCAAGGCAAGGAAAAACTGAAAAATTAAAATTCTGAAAATCAGCGATTTGTGACAGGGAAAATTAGCAAAATTGTTTGGCAAGGTTAATAGGTGGGACTTTGGAAGGCATAATTCAAAGAGTCTGTGATATTGACTCAATAATCTAAGTACCAATTGTTTCAGTAAAAAAAACTACGGCTTAATTAAGAACTTTGAATGGCCTGAATTTACTTTTTTAAATACTGAAAGCTGCAGTAAAAATGAGGTGGAAAAGACAACCTATTGAACCACAATCCGCCCATCGGCAGCAGGCAAGCCGTCTAAAATTAATTTATAAAAATAGGCCCCGGCGGGGAGTTGTTCGGAATGGAATTCAAAAAATGATCCCGTAAATTTTTGAGAATGGGACAACTGCCCTAAGTTATTAAACACCCATAATTCCCCATGATTAAATGTTGCTCCTTGCAAGTCAAAAGCTGCTTTTCCTTGAACCGGGACTGGATAAATATTGACACTAAGTCCTGGCCAGTTGACATGGTCTGTGTTGGTCAGGTCAGCCCCGACGGTATGATAAACCGTATTGGTCAAAATGGGTGGTGCAAAGTCGAAATGGATAGCGGCCGTATTATTGATCTGCGTCATCAACGGCAAATTAGACTTTTGGGACACGGTGAATTTGACCCATCCTTTTGCCTTTTTTTCATTAATCGAGCTACTGGGAAGCCTAATATTGGCAAATGAAAACCTGATCACGTTGCCATCTAAAATGGTCATGTTGAAAGCATGCGAGGCCCCATCTTGCCGCAAAGTAGAAACATCCAGATAAGTGGAAAGCGTATCCATTACGCGTAGGTTGTAAACGGTATCAGCCCCAACATTTTGAAAAAAAATGGTGTAGGATATATCCTTGTTCCGCTCAATAAAATGTGCCTCCCCGTTTCCAACTGGTTCTGTGATTTTATAATTATAAACATTCACCAAATCGACATCGTCTATGCGCTGGGCATAAGCTCCCGAAAAAAACAGCAAGGAGGTGATTATGGAAAAAAACAATTTCATTTTATTGGATGGTTGCTACAAAAGAAATTCTGGAACGACCAAATGTAGCGTTTTTTTTTCATTTTTTGCCCAGCACTTGACATCGACCTGTTTTACTTCTTTCAATTTAAATTATTTGTTGTGTAAATTTTTATTTCGGAGTTGCCTTTGAGGATAATTTGGAAAGAACCTTAAATCCCAAAATAAGATTATCAAAATCGACTCCTTTTTTAATTCAATCAATGCACTTATAAAGACGGGTTTATCTTAAATAAGGTTTGGCCAAGTGACCTTGGGCTGCTACTTTTACCACAGCCGGAAAGCAATTATACCACATCGATTGACCGAATAGGCATTTTTCTTCCGCTAATAAAACTGAATAAAAACTATCATGTTGATAAAACTAAACTGGAAAAGCCCTGCCCTGTACACCCTTCTGCTTACTTTTTGCTTTTTTGTTTTTTGTAAAAACAAACCAGTCGAGCAAGCTGACATGATCCTCTTCAATGGCAACATTTACACGGTAGATGCAAATCAGCCATCCGCTGAGGCAATAGCCATAAAAGACGGCCTGATCAAAGCAGTCGGCAGCAATGAAGAAATGGAAAAATGGAAAGGCGCTACGACCAAAGTTGTTGATCTGAAAGGCCAATTCACCATGCCCGGTTTCATCGAAGGGCACGGCCACTTCTCCGGCCTCGGTTACAGCCTCATTGATTTGAATTTTTTAAAATCAAAAAACTGGAACGAGATCGTGGCCGCCGTTGCCGAAAAGGCCAAAACCGCCAAGCCCGGCGAATGGATCATCGGCCGTGGTTGGCACCAGGAAAAATGGGACGAAGCCCTCGAACGCCACGTGAATGGCTACCCCTACCACGACCACCTCAGCGAGGTCGCCCCCAACAACCCTGTGATGCTGCGACACGCCAGCGGCCACGGCCTCATTGCCAATAAAACTGCCATGGACATGGCGGGCATTTCACGGGAAACGCCTGACCCCGCCGGAGGCCGCATCGTGCGGGATGCCAGCGGCGAGGCCATTGGTGTCTTCGAGGAAACGGCTATGGCGGCTATTAACCGGATACACAAGGAATATCTGGAAACACTCAGTCAGGAGGAGCAACTGGCCCGTTGGTACGAGGGTATAGCTTTAGCCGAAAAGGAATGCCTTGCCAAAGGCATTACCTCTTTTCAAGATGCTGGTTCTCCTTTTACCGAAATAGACCGCTATGCGGAAATGGCTGATAAGGGGGAACTCGACCTCCGCCTCTGGGCCATGGTGCGCCAACCTTCCGAGGAAATGAAAGACCGCCTCGACGGTTTTCCCATCATCGACAAAGGCAACCGCTTCTTTACCTGCCGGGCCATCAAGACCGCTTTCGATGGCGCCCTCGGCGCCTTCGGTGCCTGGATGCTCGAAGACTACAACGACAAGCCCGGTTTCCAAGGTCAGAACACTGTCCCCCTCGAAGAGGTAAAAGCCTGTGCCGCCCTCGCCCGTGACCACAACTTGCAGCTATGTGTGCACACCATCGGCGACCGGGCCAACCGGGAACTGCTCAACCTCATGGAGGAATTGACCGCCGCCGAGGGCAAAGACCTTAAGGCGCTCCGCTGGCGCAGCGAACATGCCCAACACATTGACCCACAGGACATTCCACGTTTTGCCTCGCTCGGTGTAATCGCTGCCATGCAGGGCATCCACTGCACCTCCGATGCGCCTTTTGTGGTGAAACGCCTCGGCGAAGAACGGGCCCGCACGGGCGCCTATCCTTGGCGTAGCCTGCTCGATGCCGGTGCCATCATCAACAATGGAACCGATGCTCCCGTGGAGGATGTCTCGGCCCTCGAATCCATTTATGCTTCGGTCACCCGCCGCCGCCACCAACCCAAAGACCACGGCCTCGAACTGTTTCCCGAACAAAAAATGACCCGTGCCGAAGCCATCAAGAGCTACACTCTGTCCAATGCCTATTCCGCTTTTGAGGAGGAATGGAAAGGCTCACTCACGCCGGGCAAGGTGGCGGATATTGTAGTGCTATCGAATGATCTATTGACTTGTGGGGATGAAGAGATTTTGGAGACGGAGGTGGTTTTGACGATGGTGGGGGGAGTGGTGAAATATGAAATGGGGAATGGTGAGCGGTGAGTGGTGAATAAAGAGGAAGGCTATACGACACTAATCGTCAAATTCGGCAATGCTTTTTCAATTCCTTTAATGCTTTTTCATCTATTTGATTCTCGCTCAAGTAAAGCCAACTCAAATTCGCCAGCCCTGCGAGGAAGCACATCGCCCACCTGTGTGCTGCTCAAATCAAGCGTTCTCAAATTCGCCAGCCCTGCGAGGCTTTACATCGGTCACCTGCGTGCTGCTCAAATCAAGCCAACTCAATTCGCCAGCCCTGCGAGGCACATCGCCCACCTGCGTGCTGCTCAAGGAAAGCCAACTCAAATTCGCCAGCCCTGCGAGGGGCTTTACATCGCCCACCTGCGTGCTGCTCAAATCAAGCGTACTCAAATTCGCCAGCCCTGCGAGGCTTTACATCGCCCGCCTGCGTGCTGCTCAAATCAAGCGTACTCAAATTCGCCAGCCCTGCGAGGGCTTTACATCGCTCACCTGCGTGCTCCTCAAGTCAAGCTCTCAAATTCGCCAGCCCTGCGAGAGGCTTTACATCGCCCACCTGCGTGCTGCTCAAGTAAGCTCTCTCAAATTCGCCAACCCTGCGAGGGGCTTCCGCATCGCTCACCTGCGTGCTCCTCAAGTCAAGCAATTGTAGGTTCTGAAATTCTTCCAATAAACCCGTTTTGAAAAATTCCTTATCGGCGAAAAACCATTTTATTTTGTTAACTTCCCGCACGGGGGAATCCTTTGACCTAACAATAATAATATCCTTTCTCTAAAGCCCACTTGAATAAAATTTTTCGATAATTATTCCTATAATCGTTTGGGCTGAGTGCGCCTTGTGCCAGCAGGTTCAGTACGCCCCAGCGCTCTTTTTCCTTAAACAGTTCACTGATGAATTCATCCATCATCACCAAGGAGGCAGGGTTCCGGTCTTTGGGTATTGCCTGTTTTCTTCCCAGCCTGCAATTTCTTTAAAGGCATCAATACAGTCCTCGGCGGTGCGCTCGGGGATGGCATTGAAACCTTCAAAGTACAATACCATTGTTTCCAGCCAAGCGGCATTGCTGGCGAGATTCCGCATTTCTTCCCAATAAGGCATCATCCCCACAGCGGCGGGGGTATTGCTGCTGGTAATATTCGGCAGTGAGGAATTCCTGGATGGATAGGTGCGAAAACCATATTCCCCCTGCGCCCGTGAGGATGTCGCTGTGTTTTTCGAGGCTATCAAAAAGTCTTATTTTTCGCTCCGCTCTTTGGGGGTGTCCCGCCGGGCGTGTTTTTCCAATTCTTCTTCAAAAATGGCCTCCATCCGTGCGGGAAATGGTGAGAAGGCGTCTTTGGAGGCTTCGCCTGTCCGTCTGGTTTGCATTTGGGTAGCCAGGGCAGCGAAGGCATTTCCTGGGTGGTTGTAACTCAACATAAAAGGCTTCATGTCCTTTTGCTGCCGGATGATCTTCAAGTAGGCTTCGATGATCTTGTCGTATAACTCATACCGCCCATCAGGAAGGATTTGTTGGCGCACGGTGATAGAGCGCCATCATGGTCAGCAGGTTGGGGATGCGGGCCAAGTGGCTGATGTTCTGGTGGCTTTTTAGGCTTTGGGTGAAATGCTCCACCCGCTCCGCCCCTGCTTTTTCCAATGGCTCGAACAGGTCGAACCAAGGGTCATGAACTGGTGGATCTGGGCATCGGTGTGATGGGGCGGAGTGGATTTCTTGGAAAAAAATTGCCTGATTCTTCTCTTTTTTAGCGGTTTCCAATTTTTAGGTTTTTTAATAAGCAATCTCCTCCAGATGCTTTGAAAATAAATTCCCCTTGATCTATCCATTCATCTACTTTTTAGAAATCAAAAGCTGTTTGTTCAAACCCCACGATCAACGTTGTACACCAAAAATGCCATCGGGGTATTTCTTCAACCTCTTTTAAAATATCCTTCAACCGCTCCCGCTGTTTGGTCAGTCACTTCATCCAACCCATCCAGCATCAAGAAGCCTTGGCCTGCGGCAAATAACCGGCTATTTTTTCTCATCCGGTTCAATTTGCCTGAAAGCAGGCTGCTTGAAAATAGCCTGTATAAACTCCTTCCAGTTTTTCACCTTCCTGAACACCTCCTCCCGCAAAGTAGCCACAAAAGGGACTGGATGGCCCAACTGTTTCGAAAACCCATCTTCCGGGATCGCTGAGCTTGCACCAGCGATGCGCCCCAGCAGGGTCGTTTTGCCAATACCGGATCGCCTTTGATGAATGCCTTGCGCCATTTGAGGATAGGTCATCACGGAGTCAAGTGATAGCTGTTCTTGCCAGTTGGCGGGGTTACTTTGGGGGTCGGTATATTCTACCTGAAATTAGGCACTACATAAATACGGTCGGTGGAGGGGCTGGAAATGGCCTGTTCGCAGTCGTCCACGCCCGTGCTGAGGAAGTGACGTGGTTGAATGACTGGCGAACGACAACGAAATAATCCACCCAATAGATGTCTTCGGTCGGGATGATGGGTTTTGTTTTAGTCTTGGTTTTTGACATGCTAATCAGTGTATTGAGTTTTAACGACTTCAAATCTTTGTCTGTAAAATCTGCCGCATCCGCCGCCATGCGCCCTGCACCAAAACACACCTTCCGCAATGACCTGTGCGGGAAATGTGTAAGCGAGGTTATCCTTTTCTTGTTCACTTTTTTTCGCTACCGCTCATTGCTTCCGTAGCCGTAAGTCCTTCATGGAAAACCATTTCTTGAAACAATAAAAACTCCCCTTTTTTTGATTTGAATTCAACGGGATTTCGGCAATGCTCCAAAAAGAAGCTGTTGTAAAATTGCTTTTCAGGGTAAAGGTAGATCAAGTTGTAGATGTCGTGGTGAAAGGCGTAGAGGTTGCAAAGCACCAGTAGTTTTTCCAAATCCGTTCATCATTGGCGACGTAAGCCCTAATGTTTTCATTGCTCAAATGGGTGATGATGACGTTCTAAAATTTTGATCGAACGTGGGATGGGCGGGATGAATTCATATTCCTTGGCCAATGACAAGACCATCTCAACGTGTTCTTTTTCGATCCTGCCTTCCAATAATTTCCTGAAAAATTTCAACCGCAAAGACATGTCGGGCAGCCCCAAATGGAAAATGTCCTGACAGATTTTTTCAAGATAAAGACGGGCATGGCCCTTCATCTCATCCATTTTCATCTGTTGCTGGTACTGTTTGGCCAATATTCGCTCTACCTCTTCAATATCCATCCCGAGCACAAACACGCAGTTTTGAGTTGAGATAGACTTTTATCGTTTCTAAAATCTTGTAGGCCACGGCAGGTTCGCAGCGGTCGGGATCGTCGATGAAAATGACAGCCAAACCGGGCGACATCACTGCCGTTTGGTTCTTCTTCAATTTTCAAAAATAGAATCCAGTCCAATTAATTTATTGATGGCATCTTCCAGCCCAGCTTTTTTAGGTATGGGAATCAGTGGGGTGGAGTAGTTTTTTCTTTTTATGGGCTTCCTCATTGGCAACGAGCCTGTCGCCAAGGCCGCTGACGCCAAATTTGAAACCGAACTGTTCAATGGAAAGGTCGATGCTTTGCGGAGGCTCAGCATGGTAGGCACTGCTGATTCTTGGAACACTCTGCAAAAAGTTGTGGTGGCTGGCCAATTGGTCACATGATTTCTTTGAGCAGGGCTGCTAAAATATTTTCCTCATGTTGGTATTGCCATGCTTCAGACCAAACGGGTTTTCACTGTCCTTTTTTGTCCATCTTTACTTATCTCGCAACCCTTGTTTTTTCCCCTTCGAAATAATTTCCGCCAAGGGCGGCATACACTTGCTTCATCAAACTGGTTTTACCTGTACCCCAAGTGCCGTGGATCGCCACTGCTTTGGGAGGTCGGCATGGGCTATCTGCCTGACTATCAAATCACTTAGGCTTTTTCTTTCTAAATGGCAATCTATGGTGGATTCATCATTGTGGGCAATATAGGTAGCTGTTGACATAGAGGGTTGGTTTTTAATGTTGGGCAAATCTAACAATAAAATCGACTCTGCAATTTTTAGCATCAGCCATTCGTCATCCCTCCTCCCCCGCATCCAATCTCCAACCCCAGACTCTCCTCCAAAAAAGTATGCAGGCGTTCCATTTGGTCGTGGCCGATTTTTTGACCAAAAAAAGAAACGAGGTAAATGGAAAGCAGCAAGACGATCAGGACAGGCAACCACCACAGGATCGGCGCTGGCATATCCAGCGACAGGCGGGAGAAACCAATGATCGCAATCACCACCAAGGCAAAGCCAATCAGCGTATAAAAAAACACGAACATTGTCCAAACGGCAGGTGCTGGGCCATAAAGTCCACGAAGCAACGTGCCTTCTTTTTCCTCTAAATCTTCCAACATGACGGATAATTGCGGCGACCAATAATGGCGGTCATTAACTGGGATTTTGATATTCGCAAAACCATGGGTGGCCAGCCCCACACATTGAGATGGGTGGACAGAAAAGCCTTTGTTTATTTTCTGTACGATCCGTTCTTGCGTCATTGGGAGTTCGGCTTGAAAACGGGGGCGAATGGCAAATGGTGGCAGGTGCGATCCGTGGCTCATTTTGTTTTAATTTTGATCGGAAAAGGTAGGGATAAGTAACTGTTTTTCAATGACCGATGCCTCGCCGAAAGAAGATTTATAAATAGACTGGATTTAATTAAGACAGCGAGGGAAATGAATTGAGCTCAGCATTCATAAAAACAAGGTTTTGCCTTTCATTTTCCAGATACGGTTATCTTTACATTTTAGGCAAAAAATCAAAAGCTTCATTTAAAAATATTCCAATGATTTACAGACAATTACTCATCATATTTTTCCTCGTCCCCATTACCCTCGCAGCCCAGCGCCGTGAGCCGCTCGACATCCAAATGGACTTCGAGGCGTACGACCCACCCAGCACCCTCGTTGTGCCAGAACACCCAATCTCCAAAGCACGGTTTCCATTCATCGATATCCACAGCCATCAGTGGCGGATGGACACCGCCAACCTCGACCAACTTGTCCAGGAAATGGATGCAATGAATATGGGCGTCATGGTCAACCTAAGTGGCCGGGGCGGTCTTACCCTAAAAAACATGACGGATAACATTGCCAAACAGTACCCCAACCGCTTTGTCTGTTTTACCAACATCAACCTGCAAAGCATTGACGATCCTGACTGGACAACGGAGACCGTTAAGCAGATCGAATACGATGTAGCCAATGGTGCCCGGGGGTTGAAAATTTACAAAAGCCAGGGGATGCAGAACGTGGACAGCAAAGGCGACCGCATCCAGATCAACGACCCCCGCATTGACCCAGTATGGGCTAAATGCGGCGAATTGGGCATCCCCGTCCTCATCCACTCCGCTGATCCAAAGCAGTTTTGGCAGCCATTGGACTCCCTCAATGAACGATGGCTGGAACTGAAACTCCGCCCGGGCCGCAGGCGGGAAGCCGACGACCCGGCACCATGGGAAACGATCATTGCCGAGCAACACGATATTTTCAAAAAACACCCGAACACGACTTTCATCAACGCCCACCTCGGCTGGTTTGGCAATGACCTAAAGCATCTCGGCGAGCTGTTGGACGAAATGCCGAACATGAACGTTGGCATCGGCGCCGTGATCGCTGAATTAGGCCGCCAGCCCCGCATGGCCAATTGGTTTTTTGAAAAATACCAAGACCGTATCCTATTTGGAAAAGACGCCTATAACCCGGACGAATTCCCAACCTATTTCCGGGTACTGGAAACGGCTGATGAATATTTTCCTTATTACAAGCGCTACCATGCTTTTTGGAAAATGTACGGGTTGAATTTGCCGGACGAAATATTGAAAAAGGTGTATTATAAAAATGCGCTGAGGATCGTGCCGGGGTTAGACAAAACTTTGTTTCCAGAGTAAAAAATGTCATAAAGGGATTTGATAAATTTTTGAAAATTTGTCAAATCCCCGCATTATATTTGTTGCCATAAATTAGCGGGAATAGCTCAGGGGTAGAGCATCAGCTTCCCAAGCTGAGGGCCGTGGGTTCGATTCCCATTTCCCGCTCGAATTTTATTCAAAAGCAGCGGTTATTTTTGAAAAAAATAGCCGCTGCTTTTTTTATGTAATCGGCAATTGTTTTTTCCATTCTTTTCCTTTTATTTTTTCGTTACCTTTACCAACACCAATTTTTTAATCAACCCTTCAAAAAATGAAAACAGCTACTAACTCCTCCCTTACTTTTATTAATTATCAATTTTCCACCTCTTGGTTTTTCTGGTTTGTATTGGCTGGCTTTCTGGCATGCGTTGGTCTTTTTGCCAGCATGAGCTATGACATTTCCCCTTTTATTTCCAACCCTCAAGATTTGATTTTAGAAAAAAATACTTGGGCGAACAATCCCGAATGTTGGCCGAACGCCAACTGGAAAAAGAATTTCTTTATAATTGATCTTTTCTTCCCCATTGTCCTTTTTTTGCTTCAATTATTTTTATTGAATGGCATTTATTTTAGTCAAGTTAAAAATCGGATCAGAACCATTTCATTCAATTTAAATAATTTTAAAGAAATCAATTTTAAAGAACACCGTGTGCTATTGATTTTAATTGTCATTTTTTTATTGGCAACCATTTCAGATTATTTGGAAAATTGGAGCATCGTCAATGACTGGGACAACGCCACTGCCGTTATTTTGCAAAATATTAAAATGGTATTTTATGGTTTGTCCATTTTAAGCATTATATATTTTTTACTAAAAAAATTATTAGATGATTTTTACCCTGCAGCGACAAAAACATTTTTCACGGATTTAATCAGATATTTTTATCCAAGTTTGATCAGCCTCGCCATATTAATGGTTGTGTTTGCTTCGTTCGACCAATTTGATGCGTTAATCATTGAATTATTGGAACGCTATAATTTTGTACTGCTGTCATTATTCTTTTTAATCTCGCTTTTCGCTGTTTGGTTCACGCCATATTATTTGAGGTTCACCGATTCGTATTATGTTGATAATAATACCATAACGCAAGACGCTTCCTTTAATTCGGGTATAAAAGGCATTATGGATGGCTTCAATTATTATGCAAATATATTTACCATTAGAAGTGATTATCAATCCAAACTATCCATAAAAGAAGGGCAATATGATGCGCCCTATTTCCACCCATTGCGAAAAATATTTGCGCTTTCTTTTATTTTAATCCTTATTTATTTACAGGCCAGGACTTTGTTGCGGTCCTCCGTTGAACCGTTCAGCCCAAGTTTGATTGTATTAGGGGTGATTGGCAGTTTGAGCCTTTATTATTGGAGCTATCAAAAAGCGTTGGACAAAGAAAAAAGAACGATCGGCGTTTGGCATGCAATATTAACTATATGCATTTTCCTTGCATTGGTTGCTACTTATGTGCCTTTACTTGCTGCTTATGATGGAAGCGACTGGAAAAATCGCCTGACCCTTCTCATCATCAACACCGTTATTTTTGTCCATTTTTTTCTGGCCTTTACTATATACCGTAGGATCAGCGACCGGGCGACATTTACCAGTAATAGATTTCCTGCATTTGCTAATTTTTTAAATAAAAAATTAGAAGGGTTGCATTTATTATCCACACGAATTATCATGATTGTGCTTTTAATTGGTGCACCGTTATTTCTGGCTGTCCTTTTATTTTTTATGATGAAAAACCTGAATTGGTTCGAGTGGTGTAACCCCCTTAATATTTATCTGGTTTTTATTAATGGTTTAATTGCCATCATTGCGGTACTCGACCGTTTTTTCCATTTGTATAAATTGCGGAATGATGATCAAAATAAAAATCGGCAACGCACCACAAAAATTGCCGCATTAGTTGGTTGCTTTATTGTCTTAATTTTAGCAACTAAATCAAGTGAGAACAAATACCATGATATAGATTATACAACGGTTGAGGGTAATAATTATCCAGCTGAATTAAAAAATTTGAGAACATTCACCGCCGATTTTCTAAAAAGGGACACGAATCCAGATGCCCCCATTTTTTTAATTGCAGCGGATGGAGGAGGGCTTCGTGCTGCTTATTGGAATCTACTACTGATGCACTATTTGGACAGTGCCAACCCTGAATTTTACAAACATGTTTTTATGACCACAGGTGCATCGGGCGGATGCATTGGACAAGGAATATATGCTTATCTAAATGGAAAAAACAAAACGGAAGAGGAGCGGGAAATTATTATCGACTCCATCGGCCATACCAATTTTCTGAGTGCTGATATGGTTGGTCTTTTTTGCAAAACCCCTTTCACATCCATGTTGCCATTTTTAAATTTGCAAAATTGGGAAGACCGGATGGAAGCGATGGCCCGGCACTATTTTACGATTTGTGGTGAGGACGAAAAAAGCTATGACGCATTCAAAAACGCACCTTATGGCAGCCTGTGGACAGAAGGCAACAATTATCAAAAACTACCCATTTTCATTGTCAATGCGACCCGAGCGGAAGATGGTTTCCGAGCTATTGCTCACCCGTTGACGCCAACCCCTGACAGCCCAATCGGCTTGATCGACCTTACCCGCATTAATGACGATGAGTACATTTCATTCCCGAATGCGCTGTTTCTCACCAATCGTTTTCCTTTGTTTAGCCCGGCTGGGAGGGTTTGCGGAAAAGGGCATTTTGTGGATGGTGGGTATCTCGAAAATTCGGGCCTCAGCACCCTTTCCTATTACCTGACCTTGATGAAAGGTTACGCACAAAGTGATTCTATTTTTCAAGAATTTTTCAAGAGAAAAATCTTTGTCCTCAGTATCCGAAACGACCGGAGCAATTACGTTTTTGACGAGTTCAAGGCTTACCGCAACCAAACTAACGAATGCAAATCCACCGGAGAGCTACAGGCCATTCTCGGCGCTGCGATTTCTGGAGGGCTCGCTGCACTACCCAAATACTATGACGGCTTGTTTGCCAACCCTGCCTTTCAGGCATTGATTGGGGACAATGGATTCGAATATATCACCATCGATTTGCCATTCCGAATGAGCGTCTTAGACGTCCACCGAGCCATGAAGGGCCAAATCCCCAATTGCGACATCCAATCTAAGGTGAAGGCCATCAATGATTCCATTGAAAACTTAGCACCTAATGATCTCGTCATGCCGCCTTTAGGGAGGATCATGCCTGACCCGACTATCCGTTACATGAAAGAAATGTTGGAACATCAAAATGTTAAAACGGCCACCAATACTATATTAAGGGCATTGTAAAGCATTAACCCTCAATTATTTAAACATGATGATAGATCGCTGTTTGCCCCTATTTTTATTGGGGTGTATTTCAGAAGTTCGGTGCGGGTTGCTTTCCACTATTGGGGACGAAGGGGCCAAGTGAAGGGAGAGCGAAGTTTTGAAATACACCCTTTTATTTTAAGTTAAGACCTCTTTTTTGAAGATAAATTACCTTCTCTTTACATTCAATCTCCATGCTGATTTGGATCTTGCCAATACCGTATTCTTGTTAATTTTAACGTGAGGCATTGTCAAAGGAGTTTCAGGGGAAGAAAATCGGATTTGCCGATTTTCTTCCCCTGAATTTTTTAGGCGGCGGGGGGGGGGAAAAAGGCCACC
>JAWKLX010000058.1:0-46568 GCA_041392505.1 Saprospiraceae bacterium
CCGGGTCGGGTACCTCGATCCCAACGGTTGACGAGATACCCACAATTATCAATTAAATAGGCTTTGGTGCCAGAAAAAGGAGAGAAAAAAGTGTAGCCCTCTAAGCTGCCATTTTCTATATGGGTGACACCGATGGTCTGGGATTTTAAGGAGATCAAAAAACCGAAGAATAAAAAAGACAATAGACAAAACTTTCGCATAAGTGCTATTTGCAATTTAGTTTAGATTTCATTTTCAGGATAAGGATGTAATATCCTAAGTTGCCACTTCCGAAATCCGAAATGTACTTATATGGCAGAATTTTTTGAATACGGAAAGGTAAAAAAGTGGATTGGCTTATTTAGTCTTTGTCCCTACATTTGCCACGAAATTATTATTAACAACCAAAATAAATCAACATGTGCATCTCTAACTTATGCAAATATTTGTCACTCATTTTATTATTTTTATTTACGGTAAATATCTCTTCTGCACAAATAAAATTTAACCGCCAGCACAAATTTAAAGATGGGATTTATTTATCAGCGATGGATTTTAGGGATGATTCGCCGACCATTCCACCGGAGGATTATACGTATGAGGAGAAAGAAAAACCTACCTTGTATCAAAGGGAATTATATTATTTTAAACTAAGCGATTCAGAAAAATATCTATCAGAAAAAAACATTAAAAAAATATGGGGTATTTGCATTGATGGCACCCCTTACATCAACCAGCACCAAATCATTAGAAAGAATAACCAAGATGCATTGGTGAACATCAGAAAATTGAACGATCACTATACTTTTACCCAAATAATTATGATCGGAGCAATTTGTACCATTACGGCAGAAGGCTATATAAAAAACAGGGACTATTTAAATACACAATATGGGACTATCCCCTCCCAAAAGGAATACAAAATAGATCGAATGATGCTGGATTTGGATTCGGGTGAGTTACTGGATTTCAACGTAAAAAATTTATCAGCGTGCATCCAAAGTGACGAAGAATTATTTTCCGAATTTCAAAAAGACAAAAAAAAGAAAAAGAAAATTGACGAATATATCGTCAGGTACAACCAGCGCAATCCGATATATTTGGAGAATTAAAATGAAAATAAAAATGAAAAATTCCCCACAGAGGATTTTTTCATTTTTATTTTAATTTTAATTTTCATTCCCCACCCTTATTTCACCTCCCATTCATGCACCCCTACCGACACCCCGTCCTGCAACACTATTTCCAACCGCAGCTTGGACGTTTTTACGGGTTCAAATTGCACCTCGTCCCAACCATCTTTGGTGATCGAATAGCCGTCGGGTGAAAAGACGGGTTTCCAGCTACCCTGCGCTGGGTCTTGCATATCGTTTTCCCAGTATAAAATGCGCCAAGATTTAGGGATGCGGCAGCCACCTTCGCTGGCCTCATCGTCGAACCAATAGACCCTTGCCGTGCCGACCTGTTCTTCTTTCGCAAAATCGTATTGCAGCCATTCGGTGGTGCCAAAATGGGGCCACCAGTGAACGAACGGGTTATTGTGGTCGTCGGAGTTTTTGGGCAAATACTGGTCGACCACACTGGTCAGTTCGCCTTTCACCTCATCGGAGGAAGTGATCGTGCTTTTGAAGGCTATGGTCGGGTGCGACAGCGGACGGGCGACCTCCATTTTTGCGGGCAACCAAACGAGCATGTTGTCCTTTCCCCGGTTGGCCCACGCATAATACGGGATCGCCTTGAGTTGTATTTTTTGCACATCGCCGACGATCGGCGTGTCTTTCTTTTTTACCAAACCACCCTCGAACTGGAGCGTTTGCACCCCATTGAGCAACTTGGGTTCGAACTCCGTTTTCACTTCCGCTTCTTCATCAATCAGCACGCTAAGCACGCGGTCAATCGGCTGGTCTTTGCCTTCCAAGCAATAGACCAATGGCCCTCGTTGCAACGCCAAGCGGTCGACATCGGCTTCCACCATTTTGTTCGCCTCCACATGACGAACGGGCATAGGCAGGGAGATTTCCACCACATCCCCCTTGCGCCATTTGCGCTCAATGACGGCGTAGCCACTCTCGATCTCAACAGATTGCACCTTGCCGTTCAAGTGGAGGGAAATCCGGCTACCGTTGTGTTTGTGAAACGAGTAAAGGTCGAATGGGACGGCGTCGCCCTTCGCCCAACCGGGGATGCGGATTTTCAATCTGAATGTATTGGGTTTGTCCGGGGTCACAGTGATTCTCACGCTGCCATCCCACGGGTAATTGCTTTCTTGCTCAATTTTTACCGGCACAAATTGCAGGCGGCTGTTGACATTTTGCACCGTCGTACTGCTCGAAATGAAAAGGTTCACCAAGACGTCGTTGCCATTTTTTGCATAAATATATCCCGGAATAGAAGGGAAAAACCTCACAACATTGGACGGGCAGCAGGCGCAGCCAAACCAAGGACTCCGCTCCACATTTTTCCGGCTTTCCAGAGGATTCGGGTAAAAAAAGCGGTCGCCAGAAAGCGATAACCCTGCGTTGAGGGCATTATAGAGCGTGCGTTCCAGCACGTCAATGTATTTGCTGTCACCCGTCAGTTGGAACATGCGCTGGTTCCACAGCACAAAGGCAATGGAGGCACAGGTTTCACAATAAGCGCTATAGTTTGGGAGGTCGTAAGGGGTACTGAACCCCTCATTGCTCCCTGACGAGCCGATCCCGCCCGTGATGTACATTTTGGTACTTACCACGTCTTTCCAAATGGCATTCAGGGCCGGCATGTATTGATCGGCACCAGCATGCACCGTCACATCGGCCATCGCTGCGTACATGTAACAAGCCCGCACCGCATGACCAGCAATTTCTCGTTGGTCGGTCACTTTTTGGTGGTTTTGCATATAGGCATCACCGTAGCCCCGCACATCGAGGAAAAACTGGGCGAGGTCGAGGAAGCGTTTTTCCCCGGTCACCTGATACAGTTTCACCAATCCGATTTCAATTTCCTGATGCCCGGTAGCTTTTTCCAATTTCCCCCAGCCAAATGTTTGGTCAACGAGGTCGGCGTTTTTGAGGGCCACATCGAGCAGTTTCCTTTTGCCCGTTGCCTGAAAATAGGCAACTGCCGCTTCGTACAGATGCCCCATATTGTATAGCTCGTGGCTGTGCTGATCCACCCGCTCCCAGCGGGTATCACTGCCCCGGTGGAACTGTCCCATCGTCGGTTCCTTCACCACACCTGCGGCTTTTTCTTTGTCATAAATGGTGCGCCAAGTGTAGAGGTAGCCGTCCGGTTCCTGCGCAGCGGCTATTTTTTCAATGAGGCTGTCGGTGTAGGATTCCAGTTCCGCATTGGGGTTTACTTGCAGGGAGTAGGCTATGCCCTCGATGATTTTGTAAACGTCGGAATCGTCGAACGCATATTGCCCACAAAAAGCCCCCTCTGCTGTACCGCCAGCAATCTCAAAATTTTTCACCCGGCCAGTCTCCTCCGATTGTTGGAGGGTATAGGCAATAGTTTTGTTCTGCACCGTTTCGAGGCGGGGCGCCCAGAACTGGTCGTTTATTTTCACCTCCGTAAACGGGATGGGCTTCACGGGGTAGCCTATTTCTTGGGAAAAAGCCAGATGGGAAATGACCAACAAAGTCAGAATGGACAGGTAAGTTTTCATTTTGAAAATTTTATGAAATGGAAGCTCAAAGAAAAGGAATGGGGAGGAATTAAACGAACGAGAAAAAAACCGTGACCAAAAATTTAGCGACACCTGGGAACGATGAAATTTCCGCCTGTTTCGAGGGAATCACCTCCCTCGATATGGAGCACCGTCCCTCTTGGACTTTGCTTCTAAGTCCCGGAGGGACGACATACTATTGCGAGGGATGTGAATCCCTCGGATGAAATATTAAACAGATAAAAAAAACGAACCGATACTTTTGGAGGCTCAACAAAAAAGTTGTTTGGCTCTTAGACAAATCCTGTGGAAAGAAAACACAGAGCGTCTTTTTTTGAAACACATAGGCACATAGGTTGCCTGCCGCAGGCAGGCCGTTTTCGCCTTTGGCGAAAAAAAATAAGTGGCCTATGTTTCTATGTGTTTCAAAAATTCAAAAACTATGTTTTTGGCAAATCCACGGGATTTGTCTAAGAACCAGTTGTTTTAATTTTAATTCAGCCCTTTCACTTCCTCGCACCCACAAAATTTTGCAAATGCTTTTAATTTTTTGTCAAATGCCCGCAGCATTACCTGTGTGGGTTTTTCGGTCCATTCCAAATTTTTAAGGATCAATATTTTGTTCTTACGGTCGGCTTTTGCATCCAATTGCCCAACAAACTGAGTCCCGAATAAAAGCGGCAATCCATAATAGCCGAATTTCCGTTTTGCCTCCGGCACATAGCATTCGATGGTGTAATCAAAACCGAACAATTCCGACAACCGTTTGCGCTGGATGACGAGGTTGTCGAAAGGGGAAAGGATGTGGAATTGTTTTTTATTGGTTGGTGAAAAATCGGTGAGGCTTTTTTGAAAAACAAAATAGGACTCCTTCGATAAACTATTGATCTCCACCTCCACCACTTCCCCCGTTTGTATCATTTTTTTTATCACTTCGTGAAATGCTTGCCGTTTGATTTTTAACAAGTAGCCAAATTCCGACAGCTTGACCAAGCCGTGCGCCCGAAGATCCCGGCGGATGAGGTGCTCGATGTATTCCTGCTCCGTGGGCAGGTCGGTTGCAATGCCTTCCGGCA
Organism: Saprospiraceae bacterium; assembly: GCA_041392505.1. GTDB lineage: Bacteria > Bacteroidota > Bacteroidia > Chitinophagales > Saprospiraceae > UBA6168. The sequence continues at coordinate 4,705 of JAWKLX010000058.1, forward strand.
AAACCCGCTCTGGCAGGTCGTAGGTTTTCAGAATGCCTTTGCGGCCAGCAGCCATCAATTCCCCTTTCATGAACAATTGCCGGATAACCATATTGATGGCAGGGATGCGCCAAGGCTCGTCGGGCCGCTCTTTGGACCTAACAAAATCTTTGGACATCAACGCCCCTTCTTGTTGGATGCGCTGTATCACATGGGCCGCCAATTCGGGGTCGTCCAAGCGCCAAAACCCATTCCCGTTGTCCATGCTTTTTTTGCGGATCAGGCTAAAACGGTAATCTTCCATCGGCAGGTAGCTCGCCGCATGCGCCCAATAATCGAACACCGCCCGATCCTCTCGGTCGAGTTCTTGCAAATGGTCAGGCTGGTAATCTGGCACCCTCGTCCACAGTACATGGTGGTGTGCCCGGGCAACAACAGAAATGGTATCGATCTGCACATAACCAAGGTGACGGATGGCCTGGAGTGTCCCTTCCTTACCAGAAAGGCCAGTGTTTGGTGCCAACAGTTGGCTGTGAAGAATGAAGTGTTGGGCAGTATGGAGGGGGAGTTTTTGCATGGGGTAAAATTAGGGAAAATGAATAATTGGGAAATTAATAAATCGAAATAGGACGGGATACTTGAGCCTCTGGGCTTTGTTTTTATCTTTACGGACCGCATGAGAAAACTTACCTTTTTGAGTACCTAAGCATACAGATGGCAAAACCAAGTACTTCTTTGCCTATGGCGTTGGCCAACAGACAGCGTTTGATGACTAATGGGCATTATGTGAACTTCGGCGATCCGTGCACCCGGCGTTGGTAAAAAATTAATTAAATGAGCAGGAATACAGAATTAATAGCAAACATAGTCCTTATTGTTATTGGATTAGCAGGTGGAATTATTTTTTTTATGATGGAGCAAAAAGACCTGAGCCTCGTCTTATTCTCCGTTGCATTGGCCAGTATACTTTATCAATTTCTGGGCGGCATTGGAGAGAGTAATTCATTTAATTTGGGCGCTTTAAAATTCGGGGGTTCGGCTGCCATTTTAATCGGGTTTATGTTTTTCTTAAAAAAGGTTGTTTTTATTCCAAGTCCTGAAAATTGCAAATTAATTATTTCCGAAAAAGGTTGGATACCGATAAGTGCAGGCGATGGAAAAACGCTTTCCGTTAGCATCAGCAATGGAGCTGAACAAAAAGTTTATCCGGATTCCACCGACTCCTCGAAAAGAAAATCGCAATCTTTCCAAATCGCAGAAAAAGATTCGTCGACATTTAGCGTTTTATCCAATGATGAAAAAGAAGAAATTGGCTATTTTAATTTATCCAATTTTAAAACCTCCACGCTTTACAATAAAACAGAAATAGATAACGAATCAGAATTAACTGTAAGAGTATTTGAACTTAACCCCGACGACCCCAATAACAATTCAACCTTAGACCGGAATGAATTAAAGTCACTTCCATTTGAAATCAGGGTACACGACGCTTCTTTATTTAGCATATTGCCAAAAGACGAAACCAAAAAGCCTTTTTATTCAGATATGGAGGTCGTGAAAAAGACAAGCTATTTGATCCCCATCAGTAACAATGAATCTTACATTGTTTTTCTGGAACAAGCGGTCAATATCATAGAACCTCCAACCTATCCTAAACGATTCTCCAAATGGTTGGTCAAAAAAATAAAGCATAAGTTGGAAAAATAATTGCCTATGATAATTTTAGGGAAATAGCCAATACAATAAGAAAATCCACAATTTCAATAAAACTTAAAATGAAATTAATTCCTTTTTTACTCGCACTTTCTTTTTTCGCCGAAACAATTATTGGCCAAAACAACCTGCCCGTTTTAAAAGCGACAACCAACATCTTAACCATTAAAGATGGCAAGGAAATAAGAAAAGATTATTGGCATATTTCCCCAGATACAAAGTTGGATGTATATATTGCGGATAAAACACGACTAATTAAAACCGTTACTTTTTATTCAGATATAGACTCTATTTCCTTTCAGGTAAAGCCTATGGAGCATTATGACTTTGTCGTTTTGTTGAACGAAAAGGACAGTTGTTTCCACCGAATTAAAAGTGGGATTTCTCCCCTCTCCATCAACTCGCAAAATCCAAATCCTGACACCATCCCCTTTATTTTAACCGAATTCAACAATATTTATATTCAGGCAATCCTAAATGAAATTGACACGGTGAAATTGATGTTTCACACCGATGCCACTGGCGTATTTTTGACTAAAAAAGCGGCTGAAAAAACCAATAGCCTGAATTTAAACAAAACAGACACAGCCAATAGTTGGGGAGGGCAAGGAACCATCAGGTATAGTCAAAACAATTCCCTGCAAATTGGCGATTTAAATTGGGATGGTATAACCATAATGGAAGATGAAAATTCGGGTAAATTAACCGATGGCAAATTTGGCCCTAACCTTTTTCCAGACAAAATAATTGAAATCAATTATGACAAAAAACTTTTGGTCATCCATCCTGTACTGCCTATTCTCGACGACAAGTATGAACAATTAAATCTTATTTATAAACGCAGTTCTTTGTTTGTGGAGGGAACTTGTACAATTGAAGGAGAAGTGTATAAAAATGATTTTTTAATTCATACTGGCTTTGGGGGGACGCTTCTTTTTGACAATCAATTTGTAGAAAAAAACAATATTTCGGATAAATTAAAAATAGTCAGTGAAAGCCAATTAAAAGATTCCTTCGGAAATATTTTGAAAACAAAAAAAGCATTGTTGCCATCTCTGAGTTTTGGTAAAACAGAATTTGCTGACGTACCTATCGGGTTGTTTGAAGGAACAGTTGGTCAACAAAGGATGAGCGTTTTGGGTGGCGATTTATTAAAGAGATTTAATATCATCCTCGACCAACAAAATGCTTATATTTATTTAAAACAAAATGCTTTTTTTAATGCGCCTTTTTCAGAAGGGTAAATATTTTCAATAAATAAGCGGAAAGCAACACACAAAAAAAGCTATTTCACAACTCCTTCATTTGATCTTGCACCCGTTTGACCAACATGGTCATCATCCGGCGGCGAAGTTCGGCCTCGTCACCGAGATAGTCTTCCCATTCAAGTTCTGTAAAATGACCAACTATCACGCCCGTCAAAAGGCTGCGGAATCGGAGGTCTTTTTGCACAGCCTGTTCGATATAGGCTTTTTGCTGGTTGTGTTTTAATTTGTAAAACACTCCTTTCCGCTGTTCAAAATATTGCCGGAAAATATGCAGTAAAATATCGTTTTGAAATTTCAAAATAGGCCGCAGGGTTTCGTTTTGAAATTGCTCCGCCAGACTGCTGTCATCATTGAATTCAGCATTTGGCAAGGTAGGCCGGATGGAGGATAATTGATCGTCTCGATTTGTTTGCATGAAATCCATAACAATTTAAGCGGGGTTCTGTTTCAGTGAGATAAAAAACTGGCAATGTTACACTACCAAATCCATAAATGTGAGGAAGAACGACCGTGGCTGATTTTTATCCACGGTGCCGGTGGGGCCATTGCCACCTGGCGCTACCAAACCAAAGCGTTCGAACCTTTTTTCAATCTGCTGCTCCTCGACCTGCGGGATCACGGCCTTTCAAAAAATATCCAGCCTGCCTATCAGACTTACAATTTTGACATTGTTTGCGAGGACATCCTCAAGGTAATCGACCATTTAGGGATTCGGCAAGCGAATTTTATTTCGCTATCGCTTGGCAGCGCTATTTTACAAAAACTGGAACAAAAACGTCCCGAACTGATCGACAAAATGATCATGGCAGGTGGTATTTTCCGGGCCACTTTAAAAATGAAAATATTGGTCTGGTTGGCCTTATTCTTCAACCGCTTCATCCCGTACCGACACATGTACACCCTGTTTTCTTTGGTCATTTTACCCAGAAAAAACCACCAAAAATCGAGGCGGCTTTATCGGATGTTTGCCCGCAAGCTCACGCAAAAAGAATATTTAAAATGGGTCGGCCTGTACGATGAGTTTTTTAAAGTCTTGGATGAATATTTCCATCGGCAATTAAAGTCATTTAGCCTAATCATCATGGGGGATGAGGATCACGTATTTTTTAAAGCCGCCAGAAAATTTGCCGAAAAGCAAGAAAAAGCAACACTCGTGGTATTTGAAAAATGCGGGCATATCTGCAATGTGGAGCAATGGCAGAAATTTAATCAGGAAGCATTACGGTTTTTATTGCCGAAAACATTAATAAAAGCTGAATGACCCGTTTGGATTAAATGACTTGGTGTGCCTAACAAAATGACTTGCGCAAAAAAGGAAAACGCTCCAATTTCCCACCTTTGTAATTTCAAAAACAATCCTTGAAATATTAAAACTATATGTTTGGGGAATAAATTCTAATTTATATTCCGGTTCATTTGTCACATTAGTTGAATTATAAACGACATCACCAGTAAACCTAAAAAGCGCATGTTAAACGATGACGCCAACACTAAGCCCATAAAAAAGTACACCTTCAAACAAAAAATAACATATACAGCTTTCTCTCTTCTAATCTTTTTTATCCTCTTATCATTAATTGGTGAAGCAGCCGTACGTTTTCATTCGTTAAAAAAAACGGGGGCATTTAATGATATTCTTCTTCCGTATAATACTGCTCAAAAAGACGATTTGCTGGGATGGAAAATGACACCGAATTATTCTTTTTCAGGAAAACTGGACGACCAAGGAGGGCAGGCTTATAGCGTGCACATCCAATATGATGAAAACGGTTTCAAGGCTTTTGGCGATACGGCCTCGCTGCAGCCAAAATTGTTTTTTGTGGGCGATTCTTATACCGCAAGTGTTGAAGTCTCGAACGAAAAGTCCTTTTTCAATTTGATAAAAGATAGCTTAGGCGTAGAAGTTTTTGCTTATGGCCATGCCGGGTTCAGCACGTTGCAAGAATATCTGATTTTTGATAAATGGGTGGACATTATTAAGCCAGATATGGTTGTTTGGGAAGTATGCAGCAATGATTTTATAGATAACTACCCACCTTTAGAAATGGTCTGTGGCTATAAAGTCGGGGAACGCCGGCCTTACCTTGGAAGAGATGGAGGAATGTTTTACAAAGTCCCGTCAACAGCTTGGGAAAAGGTGAAGAAAATTATGCAATCTTATGCTTGGCTCGAAAGGCGGTGGAATGGAATAAAAAAAAGGATTTTTGGTATAGAGGCCCGCCGTGGAGAATATTTTATTACCACTCAAGGCAGGGCATTTAAGCCCTATGATGAAGCCGCAAGGACAACTGAAGAAATTTTTGAAAAAATAAAACAGCGAAAACCCAATAGCTTGGAAATCTTGGTGTTTTCTGCGGATAGCTACCAACCTCAATTGGATGAGTTCAAAAGGATTTCAGAGCAATACGGCTTCCATTTTACCACCTCCCCGACTTTGGCCATTGATGCCGCTGCCTATGGGCCAGAACAAATGACGGTCAGGGCGAGTGACGGCTATCATTGGAACGAGGCCGGGCATCAGATCATCGCCAATTCGCTGATTCCCTTGATCGAAGCTGAGCTTGGCAAATGATGAAAAATGGAAGATCAGCTTCCTATTTCATCAAACCTGCCCCGAGCAAAAAAATAGCAGGCCGCTTGTGCAGATCTGGTATTTCCGTTTTCCGCCAATCGCTAATATTTTTGGTCACGACATATTCCGTTTCCAAGGTCAGATCCGCTGCAATGCAGAAAAGTGTATTGGGAGAAAGCACATTGAGGGCTTGTTCGATCATTTGCCGGTTGCGGTAGGGCGCTTCTATGAACAGCTGGGTCTGGTTTTCATTTTTCGCCCGCAGGTCCAATTTTTTCAGCGTCTCCGCCAATTTTTCCACTTTGGCGGGAAGGTATCCGAGGAAACGGAAATTCTGCCCGTTCAGCCCCGAAGCCATCAGCGCCAAGAGAATGGAGGAAGGGCCAACCAACGGCACTACTTGTACCCCTCTTTGGTGCGCCAGCGCAACGAGTCTGGCCCCAGGGTCGGCGATGCCCGGACAGCCAGCTTCGGACATGATGCCAACGTCCTTTCCCTCGAAAACTGGCTGGAGCATTCGGTCCAATTCATTTTGCGGCGTGCGGTTATTCAATTCGCTCACCTCATAGGTAGGCATGGCCCTGGGCGTTTCTGTCGCCTTGATGAAATGCCGGGCAGTTTTAGCCCGCTCGGCCACGATGTATTCTATTTTGTGGATCAAATCCACAACGTAGGCAGGGATCGAGTGGAGGGCATCTTCGCCGAGTGGAGTGGGGATAAGGTAAAGTTTTCCGTTTTGCATTTGTTATTTTCTATTCTAGTATAGGATTTAACGCAAATCACACTGATTTCCAATAAGTGTCGAAAAAAATCAGCGAAAATCTGTTCAATCAGTTTCATCTGTGTTCAATCCTTCGATCAAAATTACGAGCAGATTTTTTTTCAATGCCCTCTGTGAATCAATCATCCAACAGTTGACTTTTGATGAATCAACCCAAACTAACCTAAAAAACCGGGTAAACACCAATTTTATCTCTTATAAAGAGAAAAAAAATCATCCAACCATCCAACCATCCAACCATCTTTCCTTACTTTTGCGCCCCTTTTCAAAAATCCTGTAACGATTTCAGGGACAGCGTTTTTAAAAAGGGATAAACACTTCAATACATTTATGCGAAATTACGAAGTAACTTTCATCGTAGATCCAGTCCTGTCGGGCGATGAAGTAAAAGCGACAGCTCAGAAATATGTAGATCACCTGCAGGGCAACCAATGCAGCATCGTACATGTGGACGAGATGGGATTGCGCAAATTGGCTTATGAGATCAATAAGCGTCATTCCGGTTACTATTACTGCGTCGAATTCCAGACTGAAACTGGAGAAGTCCTTGACCCAATGGAATTGATGTTGCGCCGCGACGACAACATCCTTCGGTTTCTAACCGTCAAATTGGACAAATATGGCGTCCAGTACAACGCTGACAAGCGGGATGGTAAGATTGGCAAAGTAAGACGGAAGAAGAAAACGGAAGTAGCTGAAGCTGCTCCACGCAAAGCCAAAGCCCCTGTCAAACAACCTGACAACCTCAAACGCATCGAAGGCATCGGCCCAAAGATCGCTGAGGTGCTGAGAAGTTCTGGCATCACGACTTTTGAGAAATTGGCGGTTATGACCCCCGATCAGATCAAAGCCGTTTTGAACGCAGCCGGCGACCGTTTCAGTTTCCAAGACCCAACCACTTGGCCAGCCCAGTCTGACTTGGCAGCTAAAGGCAAATGGGACGAACTGAAAAAGTGGCAGGAAGAACTGAAAGGTGGCAAAATCGTTGGGCCTGACGACAGGCACAGAGGCGAAGAGGAATAAATCCTCGCCACCCTTGTTTCTAACCTTTTAATTTAAAGTAAAAAGGACTCAGCAAAAATTAGCAGTTCGGACAGCTGAAAACCATATTTTCAAAATCTACGCTGCGCATTTTTTTCACCGTCCTTTCAAAAATAAAATAATCATGGCTGCATCAAGAGATGACATAAAATTCCTTAGCAACCCGAATTTGGGCAACAGCCGCAACAAATACTGCCGTTTCCGCAAATTCGGAATCAAATATATTGATTACAAAGACCCTGACTTCCTGCTGCAATTTGTGAACGAGCAAGGAAAAGTACTTCCTCGCCGCATCACTGGCAACTCGCTGAAATACCAGCGCAGGGTCGCCACCGCTGTTAAGCGGGCCCGGCATTTGGCAATGATGCCTTATGTTGCTGATTTATTAAAATAAAGAAGGTGTACGGTGTAACGGGTAACCAGGCTCTGTCCTGACAAAACCGATAGACCGATAGACCGATTAAACCATCTTAAAATGGAAATCATTCTTTTAAAAAATATAGAAAAGGTCGGCAGGAAGTTCGAGATTGTAACCGTTAAAAACGGATACGGCCGTAACTACCTGATCCCACAAGGGCTGGCCCTTTTGGCCAACAAGCCCAACCGCAACAACCTTGATAGCTACAAGCGCCAAGAGGCTGCCAAGTTGGAAAAAATGTTGGACCACTTCAAAGAGATTGCGTCCAAGATCAATGGCCAAACCTTGACCCTGCCCGTGAAAGCTGGCACCAGTGGTAAAATATTTGGTAGCGTAACGACTCTTCAAGTTTCTAAAGCCCTGATGGAGCAGTTGGGTGTCGAAGTGGACAGAAGGGACATCCTTTTGCCAGATGACGCTAAAGAAATTGGCACTTATACCGCTACGCTTGACCTTCACCCAGATGTGGAAGCCAAAGTGGATTTCACATTAGAGGCAGACGATCCAAAAGTTGCCGCCTTAATCGTTGAGAACCGGGCTAAAGCTGCGGAAGAAGCAGCGGAAGATGCCCGTCGGGAAGCTGCCAGAAAAGCACTGTTGGAGCAAGAGGCCGCCGAAGCTAAAGCTGCTGAGGAAGCCGCCGCCGCTGAAGAAGCCAAAGCTGCTACAACTGAAACAGCAGAAGAAACGACTGAGGGATAATCTGATTTATTTTATCCCTAAACATAAAAGCCCATCATGCCATTGTGCCATGATGGGCTTTGTTTTTTACATTGTCGGGTCATTACGCTAAAGAATGGTCGGGTCGGCTTGGCTTTAGGTCAGCAAATTGAAAAGTAATAAAATGCGGGGCAGACCGATGGCATAAGATAGGGAGACCATTTGGCCCACATAGAAGAGGTTGATTTTTGTTCAAATTATTACTTTTCAATTTGCTACGTTAAAGCCATCGCCGCCGTCAAAAGAAGTGCAGTTTTACAAGTTGTAATCAATAAATCGCATTATGCACTGATCCAAAAATCATGAAACAAACATTCACAAACATTGCCTTTTACTGCTGCGCATTATTTCTGATAACCGTTACTTTAATCAAGCCACGATATTTGGAGCAGCACACCAACGCTACCTTGGCGTGGGATGTGAGCGGCTATTATTTATACTTGCCCGCTATATTTATTTACGATGATTTATATGAGCTAAAATTCCTGCCCGATATAATTGAAAAATATACGCCCTCCCCTGCCGCCGACCAAGCCTATCCCGCTGCCAATGGAAATAGGGTGATGAAATATTCGATTGGCATGGCGGTGCAATATGCACCAGCGTTTTTTATTTCGCACGCCATTGCCAAAATGACCCATTTTCCGGCGGATGGATTTTCCTTGCCTTATCAGGTTGGTATTCATTGGGGCAGTGTTTTATATGCGATACTCGGATTGTTTTTTTTGAAAAAAATATTGGAAAAATATTTTGACAATAAAACAACAGGCTGGGTTCTAATATTAATTACATTCGGCACCAATTTTTTAAATTATACCACCTTCGATGCAGCTAATACGCATGGTTATTTATTTACGTTGGCTGCAGTATTGGTTTATTCCACGATCCGGTTCTATGAAAATCATTATTGGAAATACGCCATATTGATTGGAGCTTCCTTAGGGCTGATGGCGCTCACCCGACCCACAGAAATAATTTACGCCATGATCCCAGTATTTTGGGGCGTTTCCAGTATAAAGGCAATACAGAAAAGAGTTGCCGATTTAATAAAACATTTTCCAAAAATATTAGCGGCAGCGGTCATTACCGGGGCGATAGGTTTTATTCAATTGATTTATTGGAAAACGGTTTCCGGACATTGGTTGGAATACAGTTATCAGGATCAGGGGTTTAGTTTTTTCCGGCCACATTTTTCCGATGTATTTTTTTCTTACAGAAAGGGTTGGCTGATTTATACACCATTAATGTTATTGGCATTGGTCGGGTTTTTATTTTTATTTAAAAACCATAAAAAAATATTTCCCTTAATTTTTATTTTCTTTTTAATAAATACTTGGATCATTTGTTCATGGGACATTTGGTGGTACGGCGGAGCTTTTGGCCAACGTGCATTTATCCAATCTTATGTATTATTGGCATTTCCGATGGCAGCCTTTTTGCAATATTTTAAGGGTAATTTTAAATCGACACTAAAGTTAATTTTAGGGTTTTATATTTTTTGCTGCATCGCCCTCAATATCTTCCAAACCTATCAAGCGCACTGGGGGCCGTTTGAGACGGAGGCCATGACCAAGGCCTATTATTGGCGCATTTTCGGAAAAATAAAAAATGACCCTTACGACAAATTATTATTGGACGCAAAAGAGGGATTTAATGGAAATAAAAAAAATATAGTCGTCCTAAAAAATGAAAGTTTTGAAACAGGTTACGACACTATTTATTTAAATAATACTATTGCAAAATCGGGCCGTTGGTCGAGCCAAATAAATGGCAGTCAGGAATTTTCGCCCGGCACCAACATCCCCAAATCCGAAGCCATGCGCCCCGGCGAATGGCTCAGTGTGAACGCCTCTTTTTATAGTCCAAAAATGAATTGGGATTATTGGCGCATGCCACAGCTGATCGTACGTTTCGAGAAAAATGAAGTGCCAGTCAAGGAAAGGTTTATCCGACCTTTTCGGGTTATGGCGCCCAACCAATGGACAACCGCCGGCATGGAAATCCAAATCCCGGAAAAAGAATTTGACAACATCGAAATATTTCTCTGGAACCAAATGAAGATTGATGTAGAGCTGTATATGGATGAGTTGACAGTCGAGGTTTTTGAGGAAGAGTAAAATAAAAAATGCAGAATGAGCACATCGTCATTCTGCATTTTTCATTTTTAATTCTGCATTCAATTAAATACTGTGTAATTTAAGTATGTTTAAAAAATGCGGAGCAGGAAAAGTCGCTCTTTTGGCAACGCCCGGAAATGCTCCTCAAGGGATTTTAAGGGGCGGCGTCAGTTCGTGAAGACGCTGCCCCTAATCCGTTGGGAACAGTCTCATGCCTCAAGGCGAGGTGAATCGTCCGGCCCACTTGTAGGGGAAAAATTAAAGCTAATTTAAATTACACAGTATTAAATATCCGCCATTTTAAAATCCTGCATATTCAATTCAATGTTATCAGCAGTCAAAAATTCCCCTTTGTCATTTTGCAGCAAAGTGGTCATCCGTTCTTCTCTGATTTTCCCTTTGTCGTCGGTTAAGGTGTAATGCTGAACGATGTCCATGCGTCCATCTTTATTTATATCCCTCAGCCAGGCGTCCTGTTGGTTGCACCAACCTTCATCGCACCACGCCCAGGCGACCGTTTCTTTGCGTTTCAAAACACCATTCTCCAGGCGGAACAGGGCAATGTCGCTGGACACATAACGCCCCGGAATGCGGCACACAAAAAAATCCCCCGACTTGCCGACGGCCAGCACATCCCCACCTGTGTTGTTCCAAATTTCACTCATTTCCGGATCAAAATAGGTATAAAGCGATGGATCGATCAACTGTCCTTTGTAAGGATAATTCCCTGGGCGGTCGACCCGTACGATGGGGTAAAAATGAGTGGCGGCATCACCTTCCATTTCGGGAAATTGGGTGATCAATTTGCCAACTCCTTCTGCATAATTAATGTCGGCTATTTCCTTGTTGGACATGGGTGAGAAATCCAATTGCCCGCCTTCGGCGAAAACGACCAGCCCCGTTTCTTTGACCGAATAGCCAGTAGCTTTCGACAGCAAATTGAGGTAGGCTTGCTCCAAGTTTATGGCATCGCACATGCGCTCCGTCGAAATCATACTGGAAACAGACAAAGCAGTCTCCTCTACAGAGAAGTCAGCAGAATAGCGGTTGCAGGTGGAAATCCCAGAAACTTTGGCTTTTGAAAAAATGGCAGAAATCTCGCTGCCCTCACTGAGGTTGGTGACTTTAGTGCCTTGTTTTATACTTGTTAAATTCCAATAGGTATTTTCTATGTCCCCTCCGATGGGCTCCTCTTTGCAGGCGCAAAAGAATATAGCAAAGCACAGTAAGAAGAAAAATGTAAGTTTATTCATGGCTTAAGTTTAGTGCAGAGTGCAGAGTGATAAATGATAAAGTGGTGAGTGATGCAAGAGAAGTACTTTTCACTTGGTTCTATGCTCTTTGCACTCATCACTAATTACTCTTCCTCTGATCTTCCCATTTGGTTGTCGGCTTCGAGGCGTTTGAAAAGGGCATCCACCCGCTCCATTTCGTCCAATGTTTCATCGATGTAAAAATTGATTTCTGGTACACGGCGGACGTGCTTGGCCAAACGGTAGGCCAATGCTTGTTTGAGGCGGTGGTGCTGGTCTTCCATCATCAAGATGACCTCTTGCTTATTTTCCGTATTAAAAATGCTAAGGTATATTTTGGCGAGGGTAAAATCGGGCGACAGCACCACATTGGTAACGGTTACGAATGGTTCAGGTCCATAAACATAGGAGCCCTCCTGCTGCAGCACGATGCTAAAATTCCGTTTGATTAATTCAGCCACTTGTTTTTGACGAATGCTTGCCATTAAAATGGGTATTGGTAATTAAGTAACGATGAAAAAATAACTTCACCATTTGGACGGATTCTTTTGACCTCATTTTCCTTTAAAAAATAATTCCGTAGCGATGCTATGCAAGGATTTTTTAAAGAAAACTGAGAACAAAATAACCTCGTCGAAATGACGAACTTATTCTTTCATCGTTACTAAGAAGTGGATTTTAGCGCATCGGGTATTTAAAAATCAGAACTAGCTTAAACACCTACTGCTCAAACCCCCAAATTCAAATGTAATTTTTTCCAAAAGACGGCAAGTTAAGGTAAATCTTTTTATTGGGAAATGGTTCCCGGAAAAATGGAAAGCCCGGTAGCGAACGGCTACCGGGCTTTCCATTAAATTATTATTTGACCTAATCTTACCGCACCACCACCCTTTTATTTGCCACTCCTTTATCTGTTTTTATTTTCAGTAAATAAACCCCATTCTCCCAATGGGCTACGTCTATATCAAAAGCATTTCTTAGGCCCGTCTGGCTGATGACCTGTTGGCCAAGTGGATTGAAGACTGATAAGGATTCGGCCCGAAGGTTATCCAGTTGAATGGACAATTTGTCGGAGGCAGGGTTAGGAAATAGGTGTACTTGGTTGTTGAGCCATTGGTCATTAGTCTGGGTAGCAGTCGTTTTGTCTACAATATAAACGGTCGCAGGATCCAAACTACCGATCGTGAGCATGGCGCCATCGGGATTCACGGCCACCACATCCGATAAAGAAATGGAAAATGTTTTGGCATCATCGGTTCTTCCGAGCACATCACTGATTACTATAAAACTAAGTGTAGCGACTTTTCCAAAACCATTTGAGCCGACCGCTTTTTTCACAATGCCCAAATCCAATCTACCATCTTCGTACCTGTCTTTTTGCAACCATAGAATTTGATTGGAGTTTCCAAGAAATGAATTGTCGTAATAATCCACTTCAACCCCATCCAACTTCACCATATCGTTGGGATAATTGACCTGCAAAGCAAAACCCGTCATATCCTGAATAGGCAAATTGGCTGTCCCAGCCATCAGATCAGCCTCCAGTTTGATGAATGGCGGCGTATTGTCATCGATCAGGATGGTGTCCCATTCAAAATCCAACCAAAAGGTGGGAGAGCCCGGAGCCTGCACCATGAATATGCTACTGGGTGCTGCATAATTAACTTCGATAGCTTCCGCATCATCACTATCAATTTCACCATCGCCGTTGCAATCCAAATGTTTATAGTCGCTCCCATTGATCGTTTCGACGCCCCAATCAGGCGCATATTGCCCGAACCAACCAACCCCAAGCGTCACGTCGTCCAATTGTCTGGGCGGGCCTTCGGCCCCAAAACCAACCCCAATCGGGAGGAGATCGTACACATTGGCAGCGCCATCCTCATTGGTATCGCCGGGGTAAACACAGGTTGTAAAATCGCAGACATCCCCCGACCCCGTGAAGACATAATTGCAGAATTTGGAGGAGCAACCGCTTGCACTCCATACTTCCAAACATACCGTGTAAATATTTATTTCACCATAATTGTAAGTCCCCGCATTAGCGTTTTGTATTTCATTGCCATTGCCCAGGCTCCACCGCCACTCCTCATAGCCTCCTGACGACTGGTTGAAAAAATCGACCACTCCATCATTGGCTTCATAATAGAACAAAGCTTGGCACTCTGTTAAATTAATCACTTGGCAGGTAGTCGTCAAATCCCCACAACTGCCACCTGAAACACTAAGGCAAACTTCATATTCCCCTTGCTCCGAAAAGGTATGGCTAACCGTGTGTTCGGAGCTGATTTCACCATCCCCAAAATCCCATTGGTAGGTAGCGCTATAATCATTCAAGACCGGCTCGAACAACGCAATGGGTAAAGGTTCGTCAAAATTGGCTGTAAATGAAAAATCGGATTGGCAGCCTTGGCTCGGGCCTGAGATAGGGGTGACACAGGTTAGCTGGATAGCCGGGCCGGCGGTACAGGAAGGCGTTTGCAATGTGTCCAACTCATAAGAAAACAGAATTTCCTGATTCACCTCCACCCCTTCCAGCAAACTATTATCAGTTGGGACTAACAATTCCCAAGTATCAAAAGACAGGACGAGTTTGCCGCAATTCGCATTATTGCTTGGCTGAACAACCTGACCTGAGTAGCCACACTGAGCAGCCACCCAATCGCTCGAAAGCAACAGTAGCAACATGCTTGAAATGGTAAGTATTTTTTTAATCATGCGATCAAGTCTTGGATTTGCGATGGGAAAATACTGGTTTTCAGGAAGTTAACGGTAAATGACAACATATTTAACTTTTAGGGCCATTTTTAAAACTGCTACCCTCGTTACAAAAATGTGGAATTGACAGGAAATAAAGTTGTACAATTCTTTAAATTTGTTCATCTCAATGAGGAGACAATAAAATCCTAAACAATTGTTTTTCAGCAGTTTAAAAAAACACCTTTTTTCTGTTTGTTGAATTATTCTCATGCAAAAAAACAAATTGATCACCCTTCTCCAGAGCCTGTCAAGCCAAGAGCTCGTATTCCTTCGGAAGTATGTCAATTCCCCTTTCTTCAATGAAAACCAAGAATTGGTAAAACTATTCGACGCAGTGGCAACTTCCCTCCCTACTGATGGGAAGACGGAAATTTCGCTGAACAAGTTGGGGCTGTGGACAAAAGTTTTTCCCGGCAAACCTTACAACGACACCCGCTTCCGACGGATTTGTTCCGATTTACTAAAGCTGGTGTTCGATTATTTGTCTTATAACCAGTTCAAAAAACTACCCCTGACGAGTTCCCTGTTTTTACTGCCACAGCTATCGGGCCCCCAACTTGACAAACATTTTGCGGGGGTGGTGCGGCAAATGAACAATGAACTGGAACAAGCCGATTTTAGGGATTCCGACTTTCACTACATCACGTATATGATGCTCCAAAGAGAACATGAACATTTAGAGCATTCTGCCAAAAAATCCTCCGCATTTGAGTTTATCGAAAAATCGGATTACCATCTCGACTGTTATTATTTTTCAAAAAAACTGCAATTGTACAGCGATGCGCTGGGCTTTCAATCAACCCTTTCCGGCCAGGCATCTGTCCGGCATTTTCCCGATTTTTTTAATTATTTACAAGGGACGCCATATATGCAGGAACCAGCGGTTAAGGCATGGTATCTCGTTATTTTAATGATCCAAAATAAAGAAGATGAATCGCAATTTCAGCAACTGAAAAAATTGGTAGATAAAGAGGGGAAACATTTCCAAAAAAAAGAATTGCAAATGTTGTTCATCCACTTGATGAATTATTGCATCGATACTAAAATTAATAATGGAAGAATTGAATATTACCAAGAACTTTTTTCCCTTTATAAAACCGCTCTCGACCAACAAATTATTTTTGAAAATGGAGAACTCAGCCCGCACCATTATAAAAATATTATCACCATTTCGTTGCACGTAAAAGAATTTAATTGGGTGGAAAAATTCATCGAAGAACACACTCATTTTTTGCCAAAAACAGAAAGGGAAAATGCACTGAATTTTAACCTTGCTAATTTATTTTTTCACAAAAAAGAATATCAAAAAGTAATCGGGCAATTGCAAGAAGTAGAATACAAATCCATCGTCTATGCCATTGGGAGCAAATTATTATTGGCCCGCACTTATTATGAACTGGATGAAGACATCGCACTCGATTCATTAATTGATACTTTCCGCATTTATCTACAACGAAACCGGTTTATTTCCAAAGAAATCAAACAACAATGCATGAATTTTTTAAGGTTCACAAAAAAACTGTCAGCAGGTAAAACTTATGACAAAGCGAAAATCGAAAAACTAAAATCGAAAATCGAAAATTGCAAAGCCGTTGCCACAAAAAAATGGTTGTTGGAAAAGGTCGATGAATTATAAATTAGGATTGGCTAATAGTTAGTGGTTTCCTTTCTTTGCACGAAATCAGTGAAGAAGTCAGAGATCGGACTGGAAACCACCTGAGTTCTGACAGCGCAGCGTTCTAATATCTGACCTCTAAAAAAATGAAACTATCCATCGTCATACCTGCCTACAATGAGGCCCGCACCATTCACCTGATCCTTGATAAAGTGAAAGCCGTAACTCTATTGGAGAACATGGAAAAAGAAGTCATCCTCGTCAACGACTGCTCTTCGGACGGCACTGAGGACGCTATTTTAACTTACCAAAAAAACACTCCTTCCCTTCCTATCCGCTACCTCAAGCATGAAGTAAATAAAGGCAAAGGCGCTGCCCTGCATACGGGCATCCAACACGCTTCCGGCGATTTTGTGATCATTCAGGACGCCGACCTGGAATATGATCCACGGGAATATAACTTGCTGCTAAAACCTATTTTGGAAGGCATGGCCGATGTGGTTTATGGCAGCCGGTTCATGGGCGGCAACCCCCACCGCATTTTGTTTTTTTGGCACTCTATCGGCAATAAATTCCTGACAATGCTCTCCAATGCCTTTACCAATCTCAACCTCACGGACATGGAGACATGTTACAAATTATTTCGCCGGGAAATTATCCAAAGCCTCGTCTTGAAAGAGAACCGTTTTGGCTTCGAACCGGAAGTGACAGCCAAAATTTCCCGCATCCCTAATATCCGAATTTATGAAGTCGGTATTTCGTATTATGGACGGACGTATGCAGAGGGAAAAAAAATTAATTGGAAAGATGGCTTCCGAGCTATTTATTGTGTTTTAAAATATAATATCGGGAGGTAGTCGGTCGTGAATAAATTTCCAGTAATATAATAGGATATTAAATGCCTCTATTTTATTTATGAAAAACGCTTTAATTATTTTCATCAAAAATATAGTTCCTGGAAAAGTTAAAACCCGTTTGGCGGCAACAGTCGGTACGGAGCAGGCCATAAAAATATATGCTGCTTTGCTGGAACGTACCCGAAAAGAAGCATTAAAAACAAACGCAGACTTACATGTTTTTTATAGCAATGAAATAATTAAAAATGACGAGTGGGACGACTCCCTATTTATAAAAAATATACAACGTGGAAATAACATCGGAGCACGTATGTCTAATGCATTTCTTGACATTATGCCACCCTATAAAAAGGTTATTTTAATTGGCGGTGATATAGCCCAAATTTCAGCAGCAATAATTGAGGAAGGTTTTGAAAAATTAATGAGCCATGATTTTGTATTGGGCCCTGCCCACGACGGCGGCTATTATTTAATTGGGCAAACAACACCAACCCCATTTGTTTTTGAAAATATAGAATGGAGTACAGAAAATGTATCCCAAAAAACATTGGAAAATATAAAATCGCTAAACAAAACCTGCTATCTATTACCAACCTTGTCAGATATCGATTATGAAGAAGATTGGGTTAAATATGGCTGGGATATTTAGTTGGCAGTTGGCAGTGGCAGTTGGCAGTTGGCAGTGGCCAATTTGATATTTCAGCGACCTATAAGAAAAAATATTAAAACAGTTCCTCAACTGCGAATTGTGGACTGAGAACTGTGAACTACAAACTGAGAACTATAAACTGCCCCCTGTCAAAACATCCACAACTGTTTTCAGCATCACAAACATAGGCTCGGCACCTTCTTGGGTTACTTGAATGCCCGTCTCGCCATCTTCAACTTCATCCAAAGTCAAAGAATCTTCGATAAAAGCCAGCAGGTCTTCCTGTGGAGAATTTTTGAAAAAAACGTCCAACCGATCGCGGAACGTGAGGCCCTTGGCTTTGTCCATCAGGCCCCAATTAGCCTCTTCTGCATCACTTATTTTTTTTGGGTCAATCGGCGAAGGGATTGGGCTTATATGCTCAACTGATTGCCAAATGACAATTGCCAGGTAAAGCATGAAATCCCGCTCATCGTCGGTGAGTGCGCCTTCTTGTTCGGAAAGGAGAAAAGAAAGGATGGCCGGTTGGCGGTCGGCAAATTCTTCGGCGGTCGTTTCGTAATCCACGACCTCGTCTTCGAATTGGCCAATGATGTGGTCTATTGTTTTTTCTGAAATCATTTGCATAGTTAAAAAGTAAAAATTAAAAAGTAAACAGTTCCGGCTTCCAAAAGGGCTGGAATTCAATTCCCGCATTTTGAAAGGCGGAACTGCTTACTTTTGTCCCCTCAATTATGGTCTACCACAAAAACGACATATTCAATTTCCTTTCCAAGCTCACCCTCCGGCGGCTCTGGAACGCAACGATGCTATTTCTTTCTTACCATGCCACCAATTGGTTTCGGCGGCCTGTGCAATGGGGGCTGCCGATGACGATTTCCATCGAGCCGACAACCGCCTGCAACCTGCGCTGTCCAGAATGCCCCAGCGGCCTGCGTGCTTTTACCCGCCCAACCGGAAATTTAAAAGAAGGTTTTTTTAAAAAAACAATTGACGACCTTTATCAAAACCTTATTTATTTAATTTTTTATTTTCAGGGCGAGCCATATATAAACCCTAAATTTTTGGAAATGGTCAAATATGCGAGGGATAAAGGCATTTATACCATTACCTCCACCAACGGTCATTTTTTAAATAATGAGAACGCAAAAAAAACCATCGAATCTGGTCTCGACCGATTAATTATTTCAGTGGACGGCACCACTCAAGAGACGTATGAAAGTTACCGGAAAGAAGGAAAATTAGAGGTCGTTTTACAGGGGGCAAAAAATGTGGTTAAATGGAAAAAAGAATTAAAATCCAAAACGCCACATATTATTTTTCAATTTCTTGTTGTGAAACCCAATGAACATCAAATCCCCGAAATATACCGCCTTGCAAAAGAGATTGGCATTGACGAAGTAAAATTAAAAACGGCCCAAGTGTATGATTATAAAAATGGCAATGAATTAATTCCTACCATAAATAAATATGCTCGGTACGCAGAAAAAGAAGATGGCACTTGGCAGGTGAAAAATGAATTATTAAATCATTGCTGGAAATTATGGCACGCCTGTGTGATCACCTGGGACGGCCTCGTTGTGCCTTGTTGTTTCGACAAAGACGCCCTGCATAAATTGGGGGATTTAAAAAATATTTCTTTTCGGGAAATATGGCGAGGGGAAGCGTATTTTGATTTTAGAAAAAAACTATTGCAGGGTCGGAATCAGATTGATATTTGCACCAATTGCACAGAGGGCTGCACGGTATGGGCGGAATAGAATTCGTTTTTAACCCCTGTCAAAACGATAGCGAATTCCCAAGTTGCAAAATAGTTTTTCTTTGCCGAAATGCACCGTTCCTGCAAATAAAAGCGGGGCTTGCGAGATGGGGT
Source organism: Saprospiraceae bacterium (assembly GCA_041392505.1). Taxonomy (GTDB): domain Bacteria; phylum Bacteroidota; class Bacteroidia; order Chitinophagales; family Saprospiraceae; genus UBA6168. The sequence continues at coordinate 24,321 of JAWKLX010000058.1, forward strand.
GTTGGAAACCAACTGTGGCCAGAAGAGTATTAGTGCCTTGTTCGTTTGCTGATAAAGCTAACCTTATTCTTCTCATCCCACTTTGATCGTTGAAGCCATAATTAAAAAAACCAAAAGAGTAAAAATATTCAGGGAATAGTCCCATCCCAATGCCATCATTAAGGTTAAAATCAAGATAGTAAGACCTGCTCTTTCCCAACCGTATGTTTAGTATTGGGAGTCGATCTGCCCGGAAGGTATGGGACTCATCATACAAGTGGTTTATATAAACCATTCCATATTTTAAACCCATTAAACTACCTTCCAGCACGCCATAAGCCCCTATAGCAGTAAAATTAAACCCATTAAAATGGTCTATTTTTTCGGTAAAAATAATTGAACCGAATGCACCTTTGATTCCAATCCCAAATCTGCCCCTTCTCATCCCCCAATTATAACTGCCGTCAAAATTAATAGAACGATTTACTATTTTTTCGTCTACATGGTAACGAATATTGGTGCCGAAGTATCTGCCTTTGATAAAACTACCAGATGAACCACTGACACCTAACTCGATCCATTTATTGCCTGTTTTCATGGTCGGAAAAATGGGAATAGTATCACAAGGATAAGCGAAAATAATATTGCAATAGAGGCAAAGCGCAATAATTGAAAATGTAGTTCTTAGTAGAGATATTATCATTATAAATTCGAGTATTATTTATGCTCTAATAAGCATGAAATATGATTACAATAAACACCAATTTCATAAAGGTAACTTTTCCTTTTTTATTTTTTCATTCAAAAACGGATAGCTGAAAACAACCGCTAAAATTAGCAAGACTCCGATATAAAAACCCGGCGACAGTTCTTTGTATTCTTCTAAAATAATCCACGCCAAGAAAATACCGTACACCGGTTCGAGGTTGACGGTAAGCGAGGACGCAAACGCCGTTAAATATTTTAACGAACGGAGGGCCAAAACCCACGTAAAAGTAGTGCAGCCCAATGCCAAGACCAACAACAACCCAAAATCGCTCAGCGACGGAATTAAATTTCCAAAATCACTGATGTCCACATAAAACGGAATTAATAAGCAAAGCACCAACCAGGCACTTGTCATCTCAATATAGGTGATGGAAAATGGTTCCGCATTATTGATCCACTTTTTGTTTAAAGTGCCAAAAAGCGCAGCGAGAAAAGCGGAAGTCAACCCAACCCAAATCCCAATATGCATCTCACTGTCCACACTCTCCACAACGAGGGCCATGCCGGGCACGACGAGGAAACCGAGGAATATTTCCCAATATTTAAATTTAGTTTTCAAAATGAGCGGCTCCAGAATGGATGTAAAAAATGCAGTGGTGGCCATGCACACCAACGTAATGGAAGCATTCGACAATTTTATCGCTCCAAAAAAGGTGAGCCAGTGCAGTCCTGTCAAAGCCCCGACGAAAGCAAATTGCAAGATTGTCTTGCGGGGCAGTTTGAACAAAGCCTTCCCACCCCGGATGAAAAATAACAGGCTGATGCTCGTGATCAGTACCCGCCACCACACCAACATAATCGCCGACAGCTGGATCAGGTCTCCGAGGATGGCCGTGAACCCCCAAAGGAAAACAGCAATGTGCAATTCAAGGTATGCCCGTTTGGTGGCGTCCATGTGATCGAGGGAAGTGGTCAGTGCGGTCATAGGCAGAATCCGGTTTTTGGGCCTTGGGGTATTGGTTTAAAGAAAAAAACAAACGCAGATTATGGTCACCTACTTTATCACTGACTTTATGTTTAAAGAAAATTTAACGGCAAAAGAACAAAAAGCGGATTGGATTGTCTTTTTTTGCGATCAATATTAGTGATTGGTTCACAAGTGATTTGTGATTAGAAATCAGTTAATTGGTATTAAAGGCTTCAGCTGTATTTTTTTACTTTCAAAAATCCAACTTGCTCCTTGGCCACTTATTTACACTCTAATCACCCTTCCCGATCCTATCCAATCACTAATCAACTAATCACTGTTCACTAATCAACCATCCAACATGTCACTCAAACCAGGCGATAAAGCCCCTAATTTCAAATTGTACAACAGCGAAAAAGAAGAAGTTTCGCTCGATAGCTTCCAAGGCAAAAGCAATGTAGTACTCCTATTTTTCCCACAATCATTCACTGGCGTCTGCACGACGGAGTTGTGCAATACCCGCGATGACATTGCTTTCTACCAAAACCTCGACGCACAGGTATTGGCTGTATCGGTAGACTCAGTTTTTACACTGGGCAAGTTTAAGGAAGACCAAAATTTGAACTTCCCATTGCTGTCCGATTTCAACAAAGAAACCTCCCGGGCGTATGACGCTTTGTACGAAGATTGGATCTTGGGCATGAAAGGCGTTTCCAAAAGGTCTGCCTTTGTAATTGACAAAGGAGGCGTAATCCGTTATGCGGAAGTCTTGGATAATCCGGGGGAATTACCGAACTTTGACGCCGTTAAATCCACTTTGGAGTCTTTATAAAATTGCCAACCTATTAATATATGCCTTACAATCCATTGCTTCCTGATGAAGATATTGATGTGCTCATCGAAGAGGAAATCAGCGATGACACCGGAACAGGTGAACTCTCCCAGCTGATCGTCTACAACGACGATGTGAACACTTTCGAGTGGGTCATCGAGTGCTTTACGAAAGTACTCAAGCACACAGCTGAGCAAGCGGAACAGCTATCCCTCATTATCCATACCAAAGGGAGGGCTACAGTTAAAACGGCACCATTCAAGGAATTGCGTGCCCCCAAGGACGCCTTGGTCGACCGGGGCTTGTCCGCAGTGATTGAAGAGGTCAATTAATAGTTCAGAAAAAATAGTTTTATTTTTGACGGGCAAATGGATTTAATTCGTTTGCCCGTTATTATTTACCATTATAGATATCTCCCGCTATTTAAATTAAAAACCTATACACACAACATGCCGGTCTTTTTGCTCGAAAATGAAAACTTAAATTTCCCTTCCGCCGACTTGGCGACCTCGGAGGGAATGTTGGCTGTAGGAGGAGACCTATCGCCAGAACGATTGCTATTGGCCTATGAACGAGGTATTTTTCCTTGGTTCTCGGAAGCCGAACCGATCCTTTGGTGGTCTCCCGACCCCCGTTTTGTATTGTTCCCAGCTGATTTGAAAATCTCGAAAAGCATGCGGCCTTATTTCAACCAGCAAAAATTCCAAGTAACCTACGACCAGGCCTTCGAAAAAGTAGTTCGTCATTGCCAGCAGCCTCGGTACGGCAAGTGGGGTACCGAAACTTGGATCACGGAGGACATGTTGGCGGCCTATACCCGCTTGCACCATTTAGGATATGCTCATTCCGTAGAAGTGTGGGACGGGGCAAAATTAGTCGGAGGGCTCTACGGCATTTCTCTCGGCAAATGTTTTTTTGGGGAAAGCATGTTTGCAAGAGTGAGCAACGCTTCCAAATTTGGGTTTATCACGCTGGTCAAAAAGCTTCATTCCCTGGGTTTCAATTTGATTGACTGCCAACAACAAACCCGGCATTTGGCAAGCCTTGGGGCACAGGCCATCTCCCGTCAGCATTTCTTACAATTGTTGAAAAAAAATAAAAAAGAAAAAACGCTGCTCGGCCACTGGGGGCAATTACTGTCCGACTCCTCGCCACAAATAAATTAATCAATGCCAATACGGAATAGCAGCGGTAGTTGGCCAAATCCATCAAATTCAGAAAAGGAAATTTTAAAAGCCTTATTTTATTAGATCGTAGGCATAACCGACCTTGCCCTATTCCCCCACGATAGGCCACCTCAAAAGACAAGCGCAAAAACCCAACATTTTGCCTACCTCTATTTCCTCAAAATATACTACGGCTACAGCCCCCTCCCCAAAACTATCTTTCCCCCTGCCTCACCCTTGTAAAATATTTGGTCAAAATCAACCAAATACATTTAACGCCCTGTATTTCAAGTCTTAAAAAACATTTTTATTTCCCTTAAAAAAAAGAATGGCTGCGTTTTGAAAAGCCCCTGTAAATACTACCTTTGCGGCGTTTTTGAAACAGGGGGTTCCTTTAAGATAAAAGAGGACCTTAAAGCACCAAAAAAAAGATTTAGATGCGCCGATATATCCTAAGTTTTATCTGTCTAATCAGCCTTTCCATTTTTGCTTTTTCACAAGAACATGGCCACGACCAACACGACGGCCACCAACATGGATCACAATCCAATGTTGAAGAAAATAGCCACGGATGCGGCCACGCACCAGAGGGCGATTTCAATCCAGGCGCAACGGCCTTCCACCACATTTCCGATCAGAACATCTATAATATTGGCCCTTGGAGTTTTCCACTCCCCTGCTTTTTGTATGCTTCTGATAAAGGATGGTCTGTTTTTTCTTCTGGCAAATTCCATACGGACGATCATGGGCACGGCAACGGCCACGTTGCGGTGGATGGGTATGTGTTGATAGACGGGATGGTGCATAGGATTTTAGATAGAACTTTCCCCAACGGCGAAGTGGAAATCAACAACCATGGTTTTCACACCACGATGGAAATTCACGGAAAAGAAAAACAAGTGCCGGCGGTTTGTTACGATGATAAATTGTGGGCAGTGGAAGCGAGAAGTACTGCTGATGGCGGATTGTTTGGTGGTGGTGTTACCTCCTTCTATGATTTTTCCATCACCAAAAATGTGCTGACGATGATTATCGTTTTCGCACTGATGGCTTGGTTGTTTTTGACTGTCGCCAAAAGATATAAAGAGAGAAAAGGTATGGCCCCTGCTGGTGTCCAATCATTCATTGAAACCATGTTTGTGTTCATTCAGGACGAAGTAGCCAAACCATTTCTTGGAAAGTATTGGGAAAAATACCTTCCTTTCCTCATGTCCCTTTTCTTCTTCATCCTTGGTTTAAACCTCTTTGGGCAAATCCCATTTTTTGGAGGCAGCAACGTGACGGGCAACTTGGCCATCACGATGGTTTTGGCAGTTATTACATTTATTGTAGTAAATATCAATGGCAACAAGCACTATTGGGAACACATTTTCTGGATGCCTGGTGTGCCTGCTTGGGTTAAGACCATTTTGACACCCGTTGAATTCCTTGGCATTTTCATCAAGCCGCTCACATTGATGCTGCGTTTGTTTGCCAACATCACGGCTGGCCACATGGTGATCGTGATTTTCGTTGGTTTGATCTTCATGTTTGGGAAGGGACAATGGGGTGCAAGCCTCGGAACAGCGGTTGGGTCTACCTTGCTAACCGTATTTATGATGTCGATTGAATTATTGGTTGCGTTTATCCAAGCATTCGTATTTACCATTTTGACCGCCTCCTACATCGGAGCAGCAACAGAGGAAGCACATCATTAAGCGTGTAATTTTCAAAATGAAAAATGCAGAATGATGAAAATGTAACCATTTTTCATTCTTCATTTTTCATTCTTCATTAAATACATAAATTATGTTTGGTTCAATTACCGCAATAGGTATGGGTCTGGCTGTTATCGGCGCCGGTATTGGTATCGGAAACGTTGGTGGCAAAGCCATGGAAGCAATCGCACGTCAGCCAGAAGCAGTTGGTGACATCCGTGCGAACATGATCTTGATGGCTGCCCTTGTTGAGGGTGCTGCCCTGATCGCAATCGTTGTTGCTTTCTTGAGCAACAATGCTGGTTAATCCATACCTGCAAAAAAACAGAACAGGCTACGGGACGGTTGGTCGCCGGGCCTGTTCTTCCAACGACAACAATCTTTAAGCTATAAATAATATACAATGATTAACGACATGATTTTCCTGTCTGATTTTACTGTAATCAAACCTGATTTTGGCCTCCTTTTTTGGACGTCCGTCATCTTCCTGCTTTTCTGGTTCATCATTGGCAAATTTGCCTTTCGGCCAATTGCAAATGCCCTGAAAGAAAGGGAACACGACATCCAAGACTCTTTGGACCAAGCCAAGAAAGCCCGCCAAGAAATGTCCGAACTCAAATCCGAGAACGAGGCACTGTTGGCGCAAGCACGGGAAGAGCGTTCAAAAATTTTGAAAGAAGCAAAAGATGCCCGTGACAGCATCATTGCGGAAGCTAAAGACAAAGCGAAATCAGAAGCGCAAAAAATAGTGGCAGACGCAAAAGAGCAGATCGAAAACCAAAAAATGGCCGCCATGATCGACCTGAAAAACCAGGTTGGCGCCATGGCTCTTGGCATCGCTGAAAAAGTGATCCGTAAAGAACTCGCCGGCAACGCCGAGCAGGAAACTTTTGTGAAGGGATTGGTGGATGATATTAAGTTAAACTAATGGTGAATGGTGAATGGTGAATGGTTAATCCCATTCACCATTCACCATTCACCATTCACCATTTATAATGTCAGTAATTAGAATAGCCAACAGGTACGCCAAATCCCTCCTTGACTTGGCCAAAGAGCAAGGCAAGTTGGATAGAATATTGAAAGATGTCGAATCTTTCAATCAGGTCTGCGAAAACAGGGACTTCCACCTGATGCTGAAAAGCCCGATCGTTAATACCGATAAAAAAGAACAGATTTTTGACAAACTGTTTACTGGTAAATACGACGAGTTGACCATGGCGTTTTTAAAAATATTATTGAAAAAAGGCCGGGAACCATTATTGGCGGACATCGGCAAGGAGTTCGTTGCACAATACAAAAGGTATAGTCATATTTCTTCAGTAAAATTGACTACGGCTGCCAAATTGAGCGATAGCTCCATCAATACCATCCGCCAAAAACTGATCGACAGCACCGCTACCGACCAAAAGGTCGAGTTGGAAACCGTTGTGGATCCAGCTCTCATTGGTGGCTTTGTCGTGGAATTTGAAGACCGCCTTTATGACGCCAGCGTCGCCCATAAAATCGCCCTTTTGAAAAAAGAATTTAAGGACAACCTTTATATCTCGCAAATAATTGCAAGCTAAATGGTTTGTTGGTTAGATGGTTAGATGGCTGTGCCGCTAACCATCTGACCATCGAACCATCCAACCATTTATAGAATTATGATTGACGTTAAACCTGATGAAATATCAGCGATACTCAAGCAACAATTAAGCGGATTCAGCACTGCCACTGAACTGGAAGAAGTGGGTACGGTACTCCAGGTGGGTGACGGTATTGCCCGTGTGTATGGCTTGAACAAAGCACAGGCCGGTGAACTGGTCGAATTTGAAACCGGGGTCAATGCCGTGGTATTGAACCTGGAAGAAGACAACGTTGGTGTCGTACTCATGGGACCTGGTGACGGTATCCGTGAGGGTTCTACCGTGCGCCGAACAGGCCGCATCGCTTCGCTCCAAGTTGGGGAAGAGATGGTTGGTCGGGTTGTCAACTCTTTGGGACAGCCAATCGATGGCAAAGGCCCAATTGGTGGTAAAAAATATGAGATGCCGTTGGAGCGCAAAGCACCGGGGGTTATCTACCGCCAACCAGTGAACGAACCACTGCAAACAGGTATCAAAGCGATTGATTCCATGATCCCAATCGGACGTGGCCAACGGGAGCTGATCATCGGCGACCGCCAGATCGGTAAAACGGCTATTGCCATTGATACCATTATCAATCAAAAAGAATTTTACGACAAAGGCGAACCCGTCTTTTGTATCTATGTAGCAGCTGGCCAAAAAGCTTCTACAGTAGCCAACATTGCCAAGACCCTCGATGAGGCTGGCGCTTTGGCTTACACTGTAATCGTTTCTGCTTCTGCTGCCGATCCAGCACCACTGATCTTCTTTGCACCTTACGCTGGTGCAGCGATCGGTGAGTACTTCCGGGACACTGGCCGTCCAGCACTCATCGTTTACGATGATTTGTCCAAACAGGCGGTTGCCTACCGGGAAGTATCCTTGTTGCTACGTCGCCCTCCGGGACGGGAAGCTTATCCAGGTGACATCTTCTACCTGCACTCCCGCTTATTGGAGCGTGCTGCAAAAATCATCAACGATGATGGCTTGGCCCAGTCCATGAACGATTTGCCAGACAGCCTTAAAGAGGCAGGCATCGTGAAAGGTGGTGGTTCGTTGACGGCGTTGCCGATCATCGAAACCCAAGCTGGTGACGTTTCTGCTTATATCCCAACCAACGTAATCTCCATTACCGACGGACAGATATTCCTTGAAACCAACTTCTTCAACGCTGGTATCCGTCCTGCGATCAACGTAGGTATCTCGGTAAGCCGGGTTGGTGGTTCTGCTCAGATCAAGTCCATGAAAAAGGTTTCTGGTACTTTGAAAATCGAGCAAGCACAGTACCGGGAGTTGGAAGCATTCGCCAAGTTCGGTTCCGACTTGGACGCTGCTACAGTAGCTGTTTTGGAAAAAGGAAAGCGTAACGTGGAAATCTTGAAGCAGCCTCAGTATTCTCCTGTGTCGGTAGAAAAGCAAGTTGCTATCATCTACCTCGGTACCAAAGGGTTGTTGAAAGATGTGCCAGTCGATAAAGTCCACCAGTTCGAAGAGCTGTACCTTCTGAAAATGGAGCAGCTTCACCCAAATGTTTTGAAAGAACTTCAAGCAGGCAAGCTGACGGACGAAGGCACTGCCACCATGGAAAAATTAGCGGGCGAATTGTCCCAGCAGTTTTCAAAGAAATGATGAATGAAAAATGGTAAATGGTGAATGGTGAATGGTAAATATTCACCACTTACCATTCACCATTTACCATTAATATAGAATGGCAAATTTAAAAGCAGTAAGAGACCGGATCAAATCGGTTGGAAATACCCAGCAGATCACCAAGGCTATGAAAATGGTTTCGGCAGCTAAGTTGCGTCGGGCACAAACCGCTATCCAGCAAATGCGCCCGTATGCCAACAAGCTGAACGAAATGTTGCGGAACATCCTCTCCAACTTGGGGGATGGCGCCAATACTTCTTTTGGTATCGAAAGGCCCATCAAGAAAGCATGTGTGGTGGTTGTGACCTCCAACCGGGGGTTGTGCGGCGCATTCAATACCAATGTGATCAAATCAGCCGTGGCCACCATCGAAGCCAAATACGCTGATGTGCGCAGGGAAGGTGGTTTGACCATCATGCCGATCGGTAAGAAAGGTTTTGAATATTTCAAAAAACACTATTCCGACTGCACCATTATCAAAGATCACGTGACGATTTTCGATGATTTGAGCTTTGAAAATATTGCCGTTGTTTCACAGCAGTTGATGGATGGTTTTTCCAACCACGTGTATGATTCGGTGAGCGTCTCTTACGGCCGTTTCAAAAATGCGGCCATGCAATTCCCAGAGACCGAGCAATGGTTGCCTGTCCCAAAAATGGAGGCAGAAGGCGTTAAGTCAGGAATGGTTGCCGACTATACCTTCGAGCCAGACATGATGACCCTGCTCGAACAACTCATCCCAAATATCTTGCAGACCACTTTCCAAAAATACTTACTGGACACACATGCTTCCGAGCACGGTGCCCGGATGACGGCCATGGATAAGGCCACGGAAAATGCTCAGGAAATGTTGAAATCGCTGAAACTCAGCTACAACAAGGCCCGTCAGGAAGCCATCACTGCAGAGATCCTCGAGATCGTCGGTGGGGCCGCCGCGCTGGAAAGTGCTTAATGATTGAAAACCGATTTTAGAGAATATATCCAAAATGTAGGGGCGCTGGTTCAGCGCCCCTTTTTTTATTGGTGCTATTTCAAATCAGGAGTTTTAGTTTGTAAACTGAAACTCGTTGGGTAAATTTGGTTTTCAAAACAAACGCAATGAGAAGGAAAGACATCACCAACCGATTGAAAATGTTGCGCCATCGCTTCATGCTTATTACCATACACTGGGAAGAATTTGAAGCAAAGTTGGGGAAATCGGGACTACAAGAATTAATTGATGCCGATTTACGAATACTTGAAAGGAAAACCGCACTCCAAAAGTTATTACTCGAAGACCAATCAAATGCAGAAAATCATGACAATGAGAAAAAATAGTATTTCGCTGGATCAAATTGAAGCAACGATTTGCTGCTACTTTCAATGAATTGGAAGAAAACATAGAACCAAGTGAATTGACGGCTGACGATAAGACAGAACTCGTTTCAGCATTAAATGAGCTGGAATTCAAAAGCTTATTCCGCAAAAATGAATTTATTCATGGACAACCTCATGGAATCGTCTCCAGATATGCCTATCCGTGATGTCATGATCCAAATGCTCGCCCACCTCCGCCCCGATGCCTCCGCCAGTATGATCACCAAGGTTGCAAAGTACATTTCCGAAGAATGGGAGAAGAGGCGGTTGAAAGTGGCAGCGTGAGCTGAACCACTACAATCAACTTCTCACCGCCCAACCAACACAAAGCCCCCAATAAAAAGGATGGTCGTACCCAGTTGCTACCTCCTCCTCGTGCATCGTCAAACTGGAAATGCCACGGACAGTGTCATCCTCTGAGCGACCGCCCCTGACCATTCATCCGCAACAACCATTCCATCTTTTTTAATGCTGCCAACTGCTGGTCTCGATCCAAACTGGAAAGGTACACCTGTGCCAACCGCAAGGGCTTCGAGTGAGATAGCCCTGTTTCAATTGTTAGTAAAAATGCCCCATCAGCAGGCCCGTCAAACGTCATTGACCTGCCAAAGCGAAACCATTGCCGATTTGGCGTAGCAGCAAAATCAATCCCCGTATCCAAACCCAATACGTCGTCGCCGCCGGTATGGAATTACCCCCGTCCGGTGTCGCAGGCGCTCAATACCACCAAATCAGCCAGGATTGAATGCCCATCAGTTCGTACAACGTGATCGATTCCCCATCAGCGAGCAGATCGAGGACTGCATGGGCCTCTTCCGAAAGGTTGCCGTGCGTGGCAAAATGGAGCAGCGTTGCCTCCGGCAAATGTTTCGAACTACCGTTCGGTCGCTTCCCCGCCAATAAAATGGTTTGAATTTTCACCAAATTGATTGGCGACGAAAAGGGCCTCCACCGCGGCAGCAGGCAAATCACCCGTGGGATTGCCGACGGCCAATACGTTGGCGGTTGGCAAGCCGATCGTTTTTTCAAGGAATTCCAACGCACTGGCGCTCGGCAAAAAGCTGATGGCCTTACTCAGCCCCAATGGTTGGCCATCGAATGGCAGCACTTGGAAAGGTAGGCTGTGCAACGCTCCGTGCGGCACAAAAATGATTTTGCCATGCTCCCGCACGGCATCGGCAATCGGGTTTAGTAAACGATTTGATAAAACAGCGGCAGCATCCCGCCAAGCCCGACGGGTCGCCAATTGATTCCTCAGTTTTATTATTTCTCCTTTGAGCACCCAATCCTCCAATTTAAATGCCTCGGCATGCACTATCCCTTTTTTATTAATCGCCCAAATGATCAAATCCTCACCCATAAAAAGGTATTCAACTAAGAGGGTATCATTATCAAGTTGGGAAGCGACCGATTCGACGGTGGAGACAGCGGCTACGGGTTGTGATTTTTTGTTAAAATCGGGGAGGAGTTGGCTGAGTTCCTGTTCAATTTTTGAGCGTTCGGCTTCCAGTTCGGCCAGTTGGCCACCGATCAAATTGACCAATGACTCGTTTGGCTGGGAAACGGAACGTTCCTTCGCCAGTTGCCAAACATGCAAGGAATACCGGGAGTCTATTTCCCGCAGTTGCAGCAGCATTTGTTTTGTCCCCACATCATTGGTGGCGAAAAAACGGTTTTCCGACATCAAGTCGAGCAAGCCCCGGGCCTTTCCTTTTTCGGCGTAGCTGAATGCCCGTTCTGGCTGGTTGGCCGACATCGCTGCTCGTGCGGCGTAAGTGTAGAGGTAATGGGTGTTCTGCGAGCCGGACAGCGCAATTTTTAATTCGTCCCGGCTGAGCTGGCTGCGGCGAAGTTCCAACTCATCAAGGGCATGGTCGAATGATGCGAGCGCCTTGTCAAAATGGCCCATGCCTTCCCACATTTCACCTATTTCTGTTAGGGCATGCCACGGCGAATCTTCCCGCTTCCACCATGATTCATCAAATGCTTCTTTGAGCGCTTCAAGGTGGGTTTGCGCATCAGCAAATTGCCGGGTGCGCACCAAACCGGAAAAGGCCTGCGAATGGAAACGGTATTGTTGCAAACGGATTTCTTCTTTGCCCTGATCGCCAAACTGCTCCATGAATTTCATCATTTCCCCAATGAATCCGGCGGTAGCCCCGCCCAATTCGAGATACTTTCGGATAGATGCCCCTGCCCGTTCCCAATCCTTTTTCATCCCGTAAACAGAAGACCCCAGCAATCCTTGCAACTCAGGCGAAGTTTGCAGTAATGCCGTTTCAGATTTTTTCCAAAATTCTTCAAAACCCGCCAAGTCACCGGTTTCCCTGCGCTGCTTTGCCCGGAAAAGAGGGGAGAGTACCGATGCTTGTGCCCGAAGTTTTCGTACAAGCCAAATACCTGACCCACCTGCGGCAGCTCGGCCAACTGTTCCTGTGTGGCCGTTTCCTTAATCCGTTCGCAAATCGCCTGCATCCGGCTGATGCTCCTATCAATCAGGTCGGCATCCATGCGCCGGATGGCCAAAATGACATTATCAGACATAAGCATCGCAATTCCCGTACGGGTATGAATGGTGGTGTTCAGTTGATCTTGGAAACCCTCCCAATCACCATCGAGTACCGCAGTGATCTCATCCACGGCCTGTTCAAAATGGATGATGGCCGCTTCCGATTGTCCGGTCGCTTTGTAAACTTCGCCGATGTCGGTCAGGTGCTGGGCAGCGTGGTATTTGGCGCCCACCGCCAATTGAAATTTACGAACGATGGAGTAGGCTTTCAGTGCTTGTTCTGCCATGCCCTTGCGGAGCATCAAATGGCGGGCAAGGCGGCTGGCCAGCAAGCCCAGCCCTGCAGACCAAGAAACGTTGCCAGTACGTTGTCCCCATTCTCCAATTTGCTGGGCTAAGGTTCGTGCTTCGCTGATTCTGTTCAACAGGATCAACGCCATCATCTCGTAGGTCGTGGCCAGCATGGCATTCAGGTTATCAGCATTGTCAATATAGATTTGTTTTGCCTGTTGCGCTTTCAAAAGCGTTTCCGAAAAATTTTCTTGTAGAAATGCCAAGTAACTCATTCTCAACAACACCTGCCCGACGCCTGGTGCAAAATTGCCCTGACGGAAATAAGCCTCCGCCTGTTCCCAAGTTTGGCGGGCCTGCGAAATATGATCCGCAGAGGCCATGGTGAATTCGATGGATTCAACCGTGGCGGGCAAACTGCTGCTTTGGGAACTGCTGGATTCTAAGGCGAAATTCCAGTGGATTGGGTTGGAATAAGGCGCCGCCAACCAATCGCCGAGCATGAGGTGGCAATTTGCCAAACTCAGTAGGTCATTCTTCTCGGTGGCTTTGTTATATGCTTGCATGAGCCAGTCGTTTGCCTCTTTGGCCGCTCCGGCCATTCTGCAAAATTCCGCAGCCAAGATGGCTGCATGGATTTCCCCTTTTTCAAACAACTCTTTGCATACCCGCAGCTGCTTTTGGTAAATACTGGCGATGCCCGATACATCAGGGGCAAAACGGCTGCCCCGCAGCAGATTGCGCAGACAGCGCCATTCCCACTGTTGCAGGCGGGCGTTAAGGAATTGCTCCAATGCTGCAAATTCCGGGTTGCCGCTCGGAGTGAGTGGGGGAGGTTGCTTTTTGGGCAGGCCGCCCGTTTTTTCTTTTCGCACTGCCACATCAGTGATGAAAATATTGGTTTCGCCGGGCATACGCTCATATTGTTCGTAACGGATGATGAGGTGGAAACGGTCGAGGAGAGGCTGGGCTTGTTCCCGGTCGAAAGCAAGTTCGGCGGCTTGATGGAGGGTAGACAGGGCGTCGGTGTAGTCCGCTGCAAGTATATGGGCAACGACAAGGTTGAGTTGGGAAATGAGGGGTGAAGAGTCCATAATTCAATGTTTATGAGGCTTTTACGACCTGCGTTCTAACAAGAGGAAGCAGTATAATATCATAAAATGAATCCCCATTAATTGGCCCGTTTAGAAAATGCGTACTCCTAAAAATTGGTCTGGCTCGTGAAATCTTTCAGGCCGAAGCAGGTTCTTTCAATAACTTCATAAGCACTTCCACGCTACCCGGTTCATCAAAATAGCATAGGTGGTGACTGTTTACATTCACCTTAACGGCCTTGGTTTTCTTCGGCAGTTTCTTGATGCTCTTCACGCTCACCGCAACGTCATTGGGTGTTTCTTTGCCGTAAAACAATCGGCCACCGAGGTTAAAAATCCTGTCCATCAATTTGCGCCGGTCGGCATTCTCTGCTAAATATTTGTCCAAATAACCAGCGACGATGCTGCACCGCAAACCTTTCAGAGAGCCCTTGTTCAGGTTTTTTAAAAAATGATCGTTGTCGTAATCCATCTGAGCGAGGGTTGGGGTAATGACTTGTGATTTTTTCAAAATGCCAAGTACCGTGGCGGCAGCGGGAAGCCCAAAAGGCAGGTTTACTAAAAGGGTGAGCAAAGGGATGGCATTATCCCGATAAGTGGTGACTCTCGCAATGGCTGAACCGGCATTGGGCGTCCCGGCCATGATGAGGTGTTTCACTACTTGGTCGCCACCAAGGTTTTGGATAAAATAACGGGACACCAGCCCTCCCATCGAATGGGCAAGGATGGTGATTTTTTTGCCACTTTCAGGGGTGATGCCTGCTTCTTCTTGCAACATTTCACCCAATCGGCCCGCCGTGTCCTGAATCAAAGTGTTCAGGTTTTCATAATCAAAAGTTAGTATGAGATCGGCATGGCCCAGCTCGACTGCCTGTCGCATACATTCGGCCATCCCGATGGTATCCCCGATGATGCCGTGGATGACCAAGACGATGTTGTTGGCCTTTTTCACTTCAGTCTTCAGTCCCTTGGTTTGGCGTTTGGCTTTTGCACCAGAATAATCTACCCAACTCAGGGTCTGGACTTTTTCTTTTTTCAAAACCAATTTTAAGAAACAGAGCTTCAACGCCTTGCCAATGCTCTTTCGACGGGTCTCCACGGTGTCCGGCAGTTTGGAAATACTAACGATGGCCGAACCGTCCGCCGACCGCTCTACCTCCCCGATGGGCAGCAGAAATTCGCCATCGAACGTGAGCGGGAGCAGTAGGTCTTCCGACTCCTCATTTTCCTTCAAATCCGCAGCGATTTCGATTTGCAGGGGCTGTTCGGCCAAACTTGCTTCGTTGGTAAAATCGGTCAGTTCGATGGTGTTGGGTGCTGCCGCCCCCCTCGTACTTTCCCCAAAAGACAGCATTTCTGCCCCTTCGTATTTCGCCAAATCCGCCACGACCGACATCGGCTCGATCCCCCGGCCTCCAGAATGGACAGCCGAAAGGTTGACCCCGGCCCGGAACGATGGGTGTTCTTTTATTTTGATAAAACCATTGGCCAGGGGAAGTTCTTTTTCGCCCACGTTCGGTGCACGGGCAACGCACCTGACCCGCATGTTAACCGCGTACCAGTCGTGCAAATCTTCCTGCTCTGGCGTGGTTTTCTCGCTCAACGAACTGATCCCTTTCTTACCCGCCAACCTAATATCACCCCGGTTCACATCCCTTGTTTTCCAAAAGAAAACCGTTTCGAATAATTTAAAAGACTTCCGTTGCTCCAAGAGTTCGGGGTGGATGGGGCGGTTGCTGACGAATAATTTTAAGGTAAAAACATCTTCCGGTTTGCCGTCCAGGCCGAGCGTTTCCCGATTGCCATTTTGGTCAAATTCCATGGCAACCGCCGTGCTTTGCGCCGGGATTTCTTCATTAAAACCAGCATTGATCAAAGTGTAATTGTCGGGGCCGTACATCAGGGCGCAGTACCTTTTATTGCTGGCATTGTTCCTGATTTCCAATTTGAAAGGAACCTTCACCTCTTTACTGTTTTCCATCAAAACATCAACAATGGCTGCTTCGCCTGTGTGCTGAAAAAGGAGCTTTCCGTTTTCATCCAGTTCTGAGAGAATGAGTTGCACATCTTTTTTCAGGGGTTTTGAAGGGTCGTCTGTTCGCTGCATCAACCGGGTATCGAGGTTGTCCAGTTGCAGGGTTTTCTCCCACCGGGCCACGAGGTCCAGTTTTTCAAAAGCATCCTTGTACATGGCCTCCCAATCGTCGCCCTGCATGGTGCGGAGGCAAACCTGATCAGCCGAACGCACCAGTCGCAACTCGTTATCGCCCATTTCGAGGGCATACGGAGCATTCGCCAAATCGGGCTGCAAAGCAAAATACAAAGGCTGAAATTTCTTCAAGGCAGCCAAAACTTCAGCCTGTTTGTCAGCAAGGGCATTTAGATAAAAATCCAAAGGAGGCTCGGGCGTACTGGTCAATCGGGCGTCGTATTCTTCATTGGCATTGGCCTGAAATTCCAGCTGAATGCTGCTCTCGTCCACACCGACCATCAGCGTTCTGGCATTTCCCAAGACCTTCCCGTTTTTTGAAATCTCAAAAGTCGCCGGCCTGTTTTTGGTGGTTGGCAGACCAGACACGGCGCCCATCAGCACGTTCCATTGATCGTCTTTGAAGAAGACCTTCACCGGCGTTTCTGGTGCGGGGTTGCCGAGCCCCAAGAAGCCCTGCAAGCCGTTGAAATAGCCGTACGTCTCGAACTGCGGGTGCTGGTTGTCCGCCACTCTCCCGCTCCGCACGCGGCATTCTGTGAAGAGTTGGGTATAAGAAATGCCTTTTTCAAAATGGGGCTCGTTGAGTACGCTCATCAGCAGGGTGGAAAAAAGCCCCCGGCTGTTTTTGGTCTCGTAAGCTTTTTCCCTTCGGTCGCAAGCGGCGAGCAGAATATGGCGGCTGGCCGGCAGGTAAAAGTCGTCAGGATTTTGGGCAAAATGACCGTTCAGGTATTCCCCTAGTGCCCTCGGATTCGTCCGGTCAGAAGCTTGGCGGGCTGTGCCCAATTTAAAATCGTTGAGGTCACGGGTACCCGAGCCGCTGTGGCAGCAATCCAAAATAACCGCCACGTGTGCGCCTTTTTTGGCAATGCGCTCGATGAGCACCGCCAGTTCTTTGTCACCCAGGTCGTAATTGCCGGGCATCCGGCTGTCCGACAACACGAGCGTTTCCATCATCCCCTCCGGGAAATATTTACTGAACTCCGGCGCTGCCTTTTCCCGGCTGCCGTGGCCGCTGTAAGCAAACAGCACGACGTCGCCTTCCTCTGCTTTTTCGAGGTGGGCCGGGCCGAAATATTTGACGACATTGTCATAAGTGGCCGACGCATTTTTCAGGGCCTTGATGTGCCTTTGGTTTTTGGGAAATTTTTCTTCCAAATAGGCTTGCAAGTGGTTGATGTCGTTGATGCACCCGGTGAGGTTGGGGACGTTGCCTTGGCCGTCGTGTTGGTACTCATTGATGCCGACGAGAAGGGCGAATAGATTTGCCATGGTTGGGATGTTTTGAATGTAAAATGTAGAATAATGAATGTAAAATGTAAAAGGGGGAATGTGATCGAAAATGCATGATACTATCTATTCGCAGCGCCCCTCCTTTTGCATTCATTATTTTACATTCTACATTTTACACTTCGGATTTGTTACGATTGAACTTAAAAACAGCGTTCATCAGCTAGCCGTTGGCATAATGGTCTGATACACCCGCTGCATCCCCGATTCAAAATTTTCCCCACTGATATCAACCGTTAGTCGCTCCTTCAGGTTGGCGACAATGTTTGGTAAATTTGAACTTAATTCTTTATAGCGGGCACGTTCTTCTTGTAGATCCTCTATGCCCCGTTTCTTATCCAACCTTTGCTGGATGCTTTTGTTGATTTCTTCCAATTCTTTATCAATTTCATCCAATGCATAATCAACGAATGAGCGCTCAAAATATCTCGGATCAACGGCACAAGGGATAAACATTTTATCTGAAATCTTCTCACCTACCAATGAATTCGTGGTCTGCATGCCCACCCATGCCGACAGCAAACTGTTCGTGGACACCAGGGAAATGATGACGTCTGATTGCCGGATAGCTTTATTCATAAATGATTGGATGTCTTCCCCTGCTTTCATCGCCTCCGAGTCGATCACCACTGGAATGTCCCTTTTTCTAAAAAACGCTCTAACCCGAAGGGCGTATTCCTTATCCTTTTGATCGTAAGAAAGGAAGATTTTGATCCGTCCGTCGCCTGTCCCGGAGGTAGAGCTGGTCGGATCGCTGGGCATTTCAATGAGAATATCTTCTGGCAGCTCTTGTGCGATGTTCAGCAGTCCATTGACAATACGATTTTTGGTCAATTTGTCATTTTCCTCGCCGATCACCCCCATATTCATTTCCTTTTTGAGGCTGTTCCACCGAGCAGATTGTAAAATAATGTCGTCTCCTGAATTGGTTGCTAATTGAAGGACTTCAATGGCCGTTTCGATTTCATCTTTAAGAATGAGGTCGAGGATGTCTTTTTTGGTAAATTTAATTGAAGTGTTTTCTTCAGCCTGCTCTTCGCTTCCACTTGTCCTTCCAGCCACCAAGTCATTTAAAAGCTCTAATACATTACTCCTAATCCGGTTCCTTTCAAAACTGAAATCTTCATTTGAAATGATATTGTTCCTGTAGTCGTTGGTGACCTTTCGCAATCTTTCCCTTAATAAAATCATTTCCTTGTTCTCCGGCCAAAATTCAGCCATAGCTTCCAAGGCCTTTTCTTCTTCCGCATTGGCTATCATATCACGGATATAGTCCGTCTGATTATTAGTGGAGGATGTTTGCTGTATGTTTGGAGCATTGGCGGCTTGTGTATAATTCTCATTTTCCAATTGGTGCAGCAGCTCCAAGCAATTTGCCCTGATTTGGTTTATTTGCTCAGCGTGCTCAGCATTAGAAATTACTCCTTGAAAAAGGCTCTTTTCAACCTCCCTGAACCTACCCATCAACATGACCAGCTCATTGTTTTGCGGCCATCTACCCCTCATCTCCTGCAAAGCTTTTCCTACGTCTCCTTCACCGATCATATCACGGATATATCCATAAGGCTGGGCGCTGGAAGTCTGCTGCTGTTCTTCATACCCCACATTTCCTTCGATGGCATCCAATTCATCCAAAGCCAGCATAATGACCGACTGCGTCTGTCGCCCGATGATGCCATCAGTAGCCAAGTTTTTCGAGCTTTGGAAGGCTTTGATGGCTTCCTGCCATTCCGTACTGTTTTGCCCGTGCATTTCGCCATGATAAAAACCGAGTTTTTTCAACCGTTCTTGGTTGGCGAGGATTTCTTCATCGGGTGGTGGCGGGGTTTCCGACAACGGGAATTTTTTCCGCAGCTCATCCGTCAGTAGCACCCGCAAATCACCTATGGAAGCCACTACGTCCAATGCCCCCACTTCGAGCAGAGCGTTCCGCAAATTCAACCCACGCTTATTAGTATAAAAGACCACAGGTACACGGGTGCCCACCATTTCCATCGTGACATAGCCCGTGCGCTCCTCCCCTTCCCTGCCTATATCGGAAATAATCAAGTCGAAACGTTCCTCCTCCAGAATCATCGCAGCAGCCTCCGTACTGGTGACTTGCCGGAAAACGATGCCCAATGATTTTGACCAAGAGGAAATGTAGCGCTCGTTGTTTTCTGGGTGGTCGTCGATCCAGAGTACCCGGAAATTTTGGTCGGCCAACCAGTCGTACATCTCTTTCCGCAACTCAGCGGCATAGGTGTTTCTGCCAACGCTGTTTTTGGAAATGGCAAGGATGCGGCGGATTTCCCCTTCCACCAAAGCGAGGTCGGCGGGCGAGAGGTTTTTCTTCAAATCATCGGTCAAGGAATCGGGCAGGAAGCCCCGCCGGAACCATTCGAGGCGGCTGAGTAAGCGTAGCGCTCTGTTCCATTTTTCGTTGCGTTCCCATTGCGAAAGGTCGGCGGAAACGGGGATGGCTTCATCGTGCAGGATGCAGGTAAGCTCGAAATAGATTTCGGGGTAAACGGCACAGGCGCAGAGCCACCTGAACGCATCTTTGCCGAGGTAGCGGTACAATTCCATGAAAATCTCCTGCGGTTTCCGGTGCCACAAGCCATCAGAAAAATCAGGCGGCACGGGTTCGGCGAGGTTCATTTGCCAATCGGCAAAACTGGGCGGAACGACACCGTTCCAAATGCCCATCAGCTTGGACAAGCCCTCCACGCTCATGGGCAACACCGGCATCAAACTGGACAACGAATGCTCTGATGCCCCCCACTCCGCTGGGGTTGGAAGCCAAAGGCAACCTGTGAAAAATCATCGGGCAGGTCAAACGCCAAATTGCTGGGCATGCCATTTTGCGGGTCTGACAAAACGGGAAGCATGACCAAAAAGCAGCAACCTCGCCCCACTCCATTCACTTTTCAGCAATTCGATGCTCTGCCTTGTGGGTGTACAGATCCGCTGCACCTTCCAACAATGTGCAGGGTTTTTTATCAAAAAAATATCGTCTTCAAATCCCGATGGTTGATTTCTTTGACCAACTCGGCAGCGTAGCCCGCCAAATGGTCGCAGGGGCTTTGCTGTTCGATGAGGAATAACCAAATAGCGGGGCAGCTATATTTCCGTTTTTGAAAATAAATTTTGGGTAGCCGCCCGCTTTGATGATGGCCGGATGGTAGCTGGCGCATCCCATTCTAAAGAGTCACCTGAACTTTTTCCTGCAGCAGGGTCAACGCTTTGGCCCATCGGCGAGATTCGGGCCGGAGGGGTTATACAGGAAATTGAGGAGCGGCAATACTGGCCCAAGGATTCTGAATTGGAGGTACTGGCCGGTGGTGGCGGCGGAACAGCAGGCGGTGGCGGTGATGCAGGTTTGGAGTCAGTTCGACCCGAGCTTCTTTGAGGCTTTGGGCGATCATCGGTTGGAGTGTCCTCCCTATCATCGAGCGGTTGGAGGTTGGGTGGTAAAAAGGTGTCGAACAACTGCCCAAACCTCATTTGCTGCTCCTCCGATCGACACAATAGTGCCCCCAATTGGGCCTTAGCCTCCTCCCGGATTAGCTCCGTTTCCCCAACCATTTGCTGCCAATATTCGACCACCCGGACATAAGAATCAACGCCGAGAATGAAACCGTTCATTTTCAGCATCCTCATCAAATGATGGAAGGGCAATATGTGCGGCGGCGTTGGTTGCGGCATGTTGTTATCGAACGTGCATTAAGGACAATGTAACGCATGAAATGCGGAGCAGCATGATTCTCGCTTTTTGGAAACACCCCAAAATGCTCCTCCAAGGGTTTCTAATGGACGACGCTGCCCCTTAGAAACCCTTGGAGGGCCTGTCCCGAATTTACTTCGGGAGCCGAGCAGGGTGATGCAAAAGGCTTGGACGATTTTCCGGCCCGCATGTCGGGTCATTTTTTTGTCCATTGTTTTATATGAATTAAACAATTTGAAAATCAGTCATTTAGCTAATGGTTTAGATCAATTTTATAAAACCCAATCTTCCGAATTCCAGCAGAGACCGACTGCTAACTGAAAACTGTCAACTGCCTACTGTCTGATCTGCTGGTTGTATTCCATCAGTTTTTTGACTAAAATTTCCTGCACTTCTTTCATGTCCCTTTTCTCATTTTCCTCAAAGGGAAATAAATCTTTCGTATCGGGCGGGATTGGGAAATTCCGGTCTTTAAATATTTTTTCCTTCCAAGCCACCACGTTGGTAATTTTGATGGGCAGCATGTCTGTCAGGTTTTTCACTTTATTGACGAAACGGGCATCGTTAGAGAGTTCTTCGAAGAGCGTTTTGAAATCATCCCGATCCCCAATGTATTGACAGGAAAATATAATGGCCAGCCTTGCACCGAGTTCGGACTTGACTTTCCGGCTAAACTCATCCATATAAAACTCCAACAACAGCTTTAAATCCGCAGCCGATTCGAGTTCCAGCTCGGTCAGGTCGTGGTGGATCAGGAACACCTTATCGCCGTGTTCGCTGGGCAAAAAGGTGAAGGTATTGTTGGTTTCGTCCAAGGGGCATTTAAACAGATCGGCGTCGTAAATTTCAAACAACCTGCTTTTGCAGCGCCCTGCTTGTTGGAGGAGCTTCCTGTGCGGCAGCTTTAAGTTTTTCCAAATAAAAACCTCGGCATTGTAATTCGAATATTCCTCGCAAAACTCGGATGCGCCATATACCTCCAACCGCTTGATCAAGCTTAAGGGGCGAGCCTCACTTTTTTCATGGACAAAAAAGAAGAATGGCCCGGTGGATTTCTTTGCAGCCAATTTGTCCAGAAAATCATGTATTTCGAACAATTCATCACTACGGTCGCAGCGGTGGATGACCGAATCCGGGATTTGTTTGCTTTGCAAATCCAGGGGATCAGCTTGCGCACCTGCAAGCTT
>JAWKLX010000059.1:0-46382 GCA_041392505.1 Saprospiraceae bacterium
CATAAATCTGGTCGGCATTTTCATCCAGAAAGGTGTTGGCCATGCGCCGGGAGTTATTCTGCTCAATGCCCGCCGTTACTTGAAAAGAACTTTTTTGCCAAAACGAGCGGGCAAGGCCAAGGGAAAAATGCTGGGTGTGCACGGCGGTCTCGTAATACCTTGTCCCGAGTTCGTCATCATTGTTGACCGAGCTGTTGCCGATGCCATAAAAACGGTTTTGCAATTGTGGTTGCGCTACGAAGCCATTGATGAGGAAATCCCATCTTTGCACCGCTTGGTGAAAACGGCCGAGGTAGCCTACCGACAGGTTGCCTTCGGTTGTGTAGCCCACATTCACTTTGTGCTTGCTCTGGTACTCGTCTTTTGTAAAATTCCGGTGCGTCCAACTTCCACTGACACCAATCCCAAAACCCGTGTAACGGGAGTAGCTAATCGAAGGCAAGGGCAAAAAATAGTCATAATTGAAACGCTGGCGGTCGTACTCGTAAACCTCCTTGTTCCAATATTTGACCACCTTGGCATGTTTGCCCGTTTTAAAAGTAGAGCCAAGCCCTTTGTCATAAAAAAGCGTTTTGGCAGCCGCTTCGTTTTCAAAAACATCATCGCCGGGGCCACCGAAGGCACGCACCTTGATCTTGCCGCCCGTACCGTTTCCAGTGATGTGAAAAATGTCTTCATCCGCCAGTCCCCAGAGCCGTACTTCTTTGGTTTCGTTGGGGAAAAAAGTGCGGTCGTACAAGAGCTTGTTCCCTTTTTTATTTCCCTTCACATTGAAAATTTGCACCCGCACCGAACCGTCGGTCTGGTGCGCCACTTCAAAATATTCCTCATCTTTTGAGCCCGTCACGTCCACTTCTTTATTGAGCAGGGTGTAATAGGTTTCAGCCGCTTCGGGCAGGTGTTTGATGCGGTTTTTCAATTTTTGCTCGATCTCATTTCCCGACAGGGCCATTGTTTCGGGCGGCAATTTTTTAATGGCTTCTTCAATGTCTTGTTCGGAAATATTTTCCTGAATGTATTTCGCCTGTTCAATAAACATATCATGCGTCGCCTCCTGCATGAGAAAGCGATCCATGTTGCGGGCCTGATAGGTCAAAGAACGGATGTCGGAAAAATCGTAACCGAAATTTTCGATATTCTGCATCCCGAATTTGCGGTCGGCCAGCCAATTGATGAGGCCATCCTGCCGGGAGAACACGTGGTCCCGGTCACGGGGGATAGGACGGTACTTACGGCCTTGATCCGTTTTGAAAACGGCCCATTTCCAGTTGTCTTCATGCTTACTCCAGTCGCCTACCCAAATGTCAAAAAGCCTTGCCCGGATGAATTCGTCCAACGCCACATAGGCATCTTGATCTTTGTAAAAACGCTGAAACATGTCCACGCTTTTTTCAATATCATCGGCATCTGCAAAATGTTTTCCCTCGTTGTCTTTATTGCCGGGGTTCACCTCCAACATGCCAAAGAGGTTGCCGTATTTTTTCCGGAACGGGCCCAACTTAGCATCGTCCGGCAAGCGGTACAACGTTGGGGTTGCGTGCAAAATGTCGATTTCTTCCAACAACGGCGCTACGACCATCGCCCCGTACGGGTGTTGGGTAGAGGTAAAATCCTGCACAACAGGTGCAGCTATGGTATTTTTTAAAATATAGTTCAGCGCCTTGGTCGGGTCTTTGTCCACCGACCGAAAGGTGTAAACCGTACCATCACCAGCATGGAATTTCAAAGAAGTCGTTTGACGGCCTCCCCCTTTTTTGAAGATGGTCAATCCCCCGTAGTTTTCATCCAGATCAAGGTACGGGACGGTGACGGGTTCGGCCCAAGTGGTGCGGTAGTGTTTGCCAAACAAGAAGCGCTTCATCCCATGTGCCTCGTACCCCTCACCACCGGGAATAGTTGCTTTCACCGAATATTTGAATTGCATCTTTTCAGTGGCTCGGGCACCTGCCAAACAGGGAGCAAAGGAGGTATTCTCTATCCCTTTTTTACCCTCCTGAGGCTCATCTAAGCACGCGCTTTGAAATAGGGTGCGGTTGGTTTGTGGTTGTAGTTGACCGTTTAAATTTTGCAAAAAAGTGGCATCCACCTGCCCATTGTCGTAGTATTCAATCCGCATCACGCCCGCTATTTTTTCACTAAAAACCGTCCGCCTGCTACTGCCTGCAAATTTGGGTTTGGTGGGTGCACCGCTGTTGATACAATAATTGCCGCTACCCTCTAAAATTTGCTGGTTGTGTTCGTGCGCCGATGCGTAGATCAGGTTTTCATGGAAATAAAAAAGGTTTCTCATGGTACTGATAAACGGGTGCAAACGAGCATTCGCCAAGTCGTACTGATCCCCTGCATTGGCGTGAAAAGAAGTCGTAAAGAGACCCACCACTGGCAAGGGCACAAAGTGATCCGTGAAGGAAAATTGACCGCCATAATTCCCCGTCGAAACGAAGGGGTGGTGACCAACGATCAGCACATTTTTGTTTTGGAATTCCTCCACGGCATCCTCCAATTCTTCTTTCAAATTTTCCTCCGAAAGGCCATCACATTTGGCATCGCTGGGACGGGGTTTGTCGAACGGGTGGTTCCACCATTGGGTATTGAGGGCAATGATGGCCAAACTTTTATCCACCTCATAAACTTCGGGGCCCGGACAGCCATCCTCTACCGCCCAATCCGACCGTTTATATTTTTTCGATTTGATGTATTCTGAGATCCGCTTTTCAACATTCTTTTGGCTCTTCTCCCCTCCCCTTTTGCCGCTGTTCCAGTCCCGGTCACCGGGCAACACCAATAACTGACCATCGGGATATTTTTCTACCAAATCAATCACCCGCAAAATGGGTTCGATCTGCTCCTGGTGGTCGTACTCATCTATTGGCACATTGACCAGGTCACCGTTCAGGATAAGGGTAAAGGGCGTTTTCACCTCGCTAAAAACTTGATCCAACTCTTGGGTAAAGGCAGGTTTGTCTTCAATGTCAGCAAAATTTCCAAACATAAAAACCTGATGCTGAACCGTTTGGGAGAATAGTGCAGCCCCCATCGAAAAAAAGAAAAAAAACAGCAAGGACGGAAGAGTGTAGATTTTTTTCATGTTGCTGGTCAATTAAATAAATCAAATGCTTGGGAGAGGTTTTGAAATGTAAAATGTAGAATAAGGAATGTAAAATGTAAAAGGGCCTTCTACATTCCTCATTTTACATTTTACATTTTACATTTTACATTTTACATTTTACATTCTAAAAACCCATTCCCATTTTAAAGGTAAACCTTGGGCCATCTTCGTTGTCCTCCCGCGGTTGGTACAAGCCAAATGACATGGTCAACAGGTCCACTGGTGCGATGTAAATGCCACCACCATAATCATAGTGCCAAGTATCGGAAGTCTCGTTTTCGATCCAAACCTTCCCGTAATCAAACCCAGCAAAGAAGCCTAAGGTAAATGGCAAAGTCCGGTTGTAACTGCTGAACAATTTGGTCCGTAAATCAAGGTTGTGCCAAAAGGCCGTTTTCCCAAAAAAGCGATCGGATCGATAGCCCCGTAAGTTGGAGGTAATACCGCCGCCGATGCGTTGTTGTTGGAAAAACTCATACTCGTTGCCGAGGTTGGTGCCGAAGCCGAGCCGGGTAGCAAAAATGAGGGTTTCCTTGCTGTTGACGGGTTGGAAAAGAGACAGCTCCGCGTTGAGGGAACGGTACTCACCGGGTTGGTCTTTGAGGTTGGTCAACCAATTGATGTGGGACATAAAAATGATCCCCCGTTTGGGGTTGAAAAAATTGTCAACGCTCCTATAGTCAAATCCCAGCTCAAGCCCGCCGTAGTATTTCGGCTTGAAAATATCACTGTCTTTGGCGAAGCCGCCATTATCAACATCGGTTATGAAACGGCCGTCTGTACCCTCAATATCTGTCAGGTCAAACACTGGCCCAATCCGGAAAAAGCCCGCCTGCCCAGCAATCCGTTTTTTGAAAGCTGGTGCAATGAAGACTTTACTCTGTCGAGTCCGGTAATAGTTGATTCCATCCACTTTTTTAGGGGTATTGTTGCCGTCGCCGAAATAATTGAAAGCATAAGATGGCGTATGCAAAATGCCTTGCAGGTAAAAGTCCCACTTCCCAAAAACTTCTAAGAAATCGCCCACATAATCAACTTTGAGTCCGTTGGTTTGAAAGGCATAACTGGAATGAAAAGTATGGAAAGTCGAGTAAGGCACTTTCCGGAATTTGTAGGTTGTCAGCACACCACCAAAACCCAACAAAAAGCCATCATCGGGGTTTTGGCCAAGAATGGGCAGGGGGATAAACATATCGTAATCGTGGTCGCTGGAGCGGCGGTCGTAAAGGTTGTACTCCCGTTGGCTGGTGCGTTTGTCTTTGGCCTCGGTACCGAGTTTTAGGTCATTTTTCCGCAGGTCGTCATAGAAAAAAGTCTTTTTGCCCAAGCCACTCACTTTTGATTCATCCATAAACTCATCCTCACCGAGGCCTCCGATACAACGGATTTTGATGCCCTTGTTTACGTCCCCTTTTACCAAAAACTGGTCTTCATCGCCGATGCCAAAAAGGTGGATCTCCTTGGTGACCGAATTCTCAAAAGTGCGCTCGTACACTTTTTCTTTTTTCTTTCCTTTTTTTTCTGAAATTTCCCAAACCGTCACTTTCGTTCGCTGATCGTCCAAGCGATCTATTTCAAACAGCTCATTCTCATCCGTTCCGTACACGTCCACTTCTTTGGACAATACTTCGTAAAAATCTCGGGCATGCTTCATCAAATCGTCCCTCCTTTTTTTGAGTGACATTTTGATATGGTCGGCTGTGAGTTCCTGTACTTTTTTGGGCCAAACATCGAAGGCGTGGTCAATGATTTCATCAGTTAAGCCAGCCTGCATGAACTTGACTTCCTTTTCCCAATCGGCCCACTCCAACTCATTGAGGAAAGAATTGTCGAACGATAAGGCACTGAAAGTCAAGTGTTTGATGTTTTTAATTTCAGGCCCATAGACCCGCAACTGTTTAGCAAACGGATCGACCAAGTTGGCCAGGCGGATCAACAGACCATCGTATTTACCAAACGGCTGATCGCGGTCACGAGGAATGGGGCGATAGATTTTCTTCCCATCTTCCTTGAACGTAGCCCAGCGCCACTGGTCGTCGTGGCGGTCAAAATCACCGAGCAAAATGTCGAACAAACGGCTACGGAGCGCCCACGGTTGGTCAACCTTATGGCCATTGTTTTTGGTTATTTTTTCCGAAACATCAAAGGTGCTGATGATGTCTTCCGAGCCACCAAACACGTCGGCCCCGCTGTAATCCCCTGCTGGCCTTTCTTCTATTAGATAAACGCCGCCGCCAAAAATGTCATTGTTGACACCAAGGGCAGGTTGTTTGGCCACATAATAAAAATTGGGCGTGGTGTGGTAAATATTGACCGCATCTGCCATAGGCGGCATCGCAGTCGGCGTAAAAGGATGGGAGGACAAAAAGTTATCTTCCAATACGAAAACAGCCGCCGTCATTTTGTTCAGCGGATAAGGTAAAATCCGCGAGGCATCTTTGGTCAGCGCCCGCATGGCAAACTGCTTTCCCGTTTTCGGGTTTTCGAGCCGAAGCGAATTGGTCTGGCTCCCCCCTCCCCTTTTTACTGGCTCGACCCCGCCGTCAAATTTGGTCAGGTCGAGCGTTGGGAATTTGTATTTGTTCAGGTAAACATCCCGGTAGTGGTTGCCAAGAAAAAACTTGTGGACGGGGCCGGCCTTCGGCACCTTGGTCTGAATGGCAAAAACTTCCACGCTGTCCATCCCTTTTTCAAATTCGGGAAATGATGTCGGGATGTTTTCTTCAATAATTTCGAGTTTGTCTTTTACTTTTTGGCGGTAAACAATTTTAGCTTCCGTCCCGTCCGCATTGGGCTGCCAAAACTGCACCCACGCCTCCCCATTTTCATAAAAATCCAAGGTAGAATAACCCATTGTGCCATAAGCGAACTTGGCCCCTTTGCCGAGGCGGCTGGCGTCTTTCTGCGAACCGCCACCGCTTACGACGAATTTCTGCTGCCCGTTTTCCAAATATTGCAAATTGTGCTCATGGCCAGAGACAAAAATGAAGCTGCCAAAAGTATTCGCACTACGGAGCATCCCGGCCATCAGGTCTTTGTTGAGCTGGTGCGACATGTCCTGCTTCGAACCTACCGATCCCCGAATCAGCGCAGCAATCGTCCCCACACCCGGCATAGGTATGTACAGTTTGCTCGAAACTGTGGTCAGGGGAAAAATGTGCTCCATGAAGGTAAAATTCCCGCCATGCGGGCCATTGGTAAAAGGCGGGTGGTGGGCCGCAATGACGATGTTCCGGCTGCGGTATTTTTTTACGGCGTTCAGGAAAAAGTACTCGAACATTTCCCGGCTCTTGGCCAAGCAATCATCGTTGATTTTGGGCTGTTTGCTCCAGTCTTCCAAGTACCACTGGGTATCCACCACGAGGATGACGAGCTTGTCGCCAATCTCAATGACTTCTGGCCCTGGGCAACCATTTTCCGGCAAAAAATAATCCTCCCATTTCTTATCGTCTTTGTCTTCTACGCCCCGCAGTTTATTGATGTAGTTATCGACATATTTCTGTTGTCTTTTCAAACCCTTCAAACCGGAGCCCCAGTCGTGGTTGCCGGGCATGAAGATTGGGTGGCCTTTATATTCTTCCAATGTTTCCAACTGTACTTTCAAGCGATGCTCCGACAAATCCCAGCCTTTTTCGTCATCATCCAACAGCCCAGATGGGTACACATTATCCCCTAAAAACAAAACGGAGCTGTTTTCCGACTCTTTGGCCAAGGCTGCTTTCAGGCATTTCAAAGCAGGAGGCACTTCCCCCAAATTGGCCTTGCCCGCATCGCCGACCAGGTAAACGGTGTGCTCTATTTTCAGGGAAGGATCGGGGAAGTTTTGTTCCCAGCCTTTGGCTTCATCGGCGATGTTGTATTTGAAATTGGCACAGGAAGGTGCAAAGAGGATCAACAGGGTTAGGGTAAATAAGTAAGTAGAAAATTTCATATGGTTCGTTCATTTGTGATTTTCAAAGGTAGTAAAGGGCACAAAAAGCAAAAAATGATTTTTTTTTAGCCTTGGTTTAGGTAACCAAGAATAGTGCTTTAGATTAGGAAGAAAGGTAGTAGAGAGGATATTAATGAAGATTATTTTTTTACAGCCATATTGTGAAATGTAAATCAAGACAAAACATTTCAACTGCTTGGCGTTGTCTTTTCTAAATTAGATTCGTGAAAATGAAACGCTTAATTTCTACCTCTACAATCACAAAGGCCAGCCCTCCTTCTTCGCTTCCCACAGCATCCACGCAAACGGGATCCACCAGATCAGGTCGTTGGTGAACAGTGTCCAGCCGAACTGGGGGTAGGCCGTGCCCATCAACAGGTTCAGGACATAACCCGCTGGGCCAAATATTTTCCCTAAAAAACCGACGGCAACAATTGGCCAAAACTTGACCGGGTCGAAACTCGCCCACCAATAGGCCAACCCATACACCCCGATCACCATGCCCATACCCTGCCAGATCATCGGGTGGTTGAGGCGGGGCATGTCCAACAAATCGAAAAAATGGTTGGGGAAAAGGACGACCCAAGCGCCCCATAAAACATTGTAAATGGCTGCGATGCGGAGGGTCAGGCGGAAGTGGCTGTTTTTCATTGAATTAAATTAGAACTACCTAACATTTTCCGATAGGTTTGGTTTCCCGTTTAATTTTAATAAATTATGGCTCTTTTTATTACCCATCCATTTTTATAATACCTTTTTACATACTGCGGAAAACTTGACTAAAAACGACTACTGCTAAATAGCAACAGCGTTATTATTTTTTAATCTATATCAACCAAAGGATGCCCCGCCCCTTTTAGATTTAAGTCCAATCGCTTCCCCATTTATGATTTAACCTCTTTATTTGCAAAACCCTTTAATACCGTGTAATTTAAATTTGCTTTAATTTTTCCCCTGCAAGTGGGCCGGTCGATTCACCCCGCCTTGAGGCATGAGACTGCTCAGCCCAACGGGATTTTGAAGGGCGGCGTCGTCCCGTGCATCGGGACGACGCCGCCTAAAAATCCCGCTTGAGGAAGCACCCGAAGCAAGTTCGGGGCGTACCTTTGTCGGGCGTTGCCAAGAGCGACTTTTCCTGCTCCGCGTTTTTTAAACATACTTAAATTACACAGTATTTAAGCCAATACAATTAAAATGAAGGGCTTCAGTAAACTGCCTACTGTTAACTGTCAACCGACCCAATGGAAGTCAACCAACAAGAAAAAGAATGGCTGGCCGCTTTAAAAGCAGGTGACAAAAGTGCTTTCAAAGCCATTTACAACCAGTACTATAAATACTTGGTGGTCACCGCTTTCAATGTATTGGGTGATAGCGACGCTGCAAGGGATTTGGCACAGGACGTTTTTGTTGAAATTTGGAAAAAACGGGAAACGCTGTTGATCTCCTCCTCGCTCAAACCCTACCTGCGCCGGGCCGTCGTCAATAAAACCCTCAACTACATCAAGGCCAGCCGGATTGATTTCAACGATCCGGCAAACTTGCCCGAAAACGTTACCGATGCGCCAAGCCACGACGAACAGCTCCACGCCGACAACCTGGAAAAAATCATCCACGATGCCATTGCCAACTTGCCTGAGCGCTGCCGGGTCGTTTTTACCCTTTGCCGCTTGGAAAAACTCAGCCACAAGGAAATCGCCGCACAACTGGACATTTCCACCAAAACCGTCGAGAACCAAATGACGCGTGCCCTGGTCATTTTGCGAAAAGCTTTGGGGCCTTATGTTGGGGAGGAGTTGCTTATTTTAATATTGCTATTTTTTTAAAATTGGGTAGGGGAAGCCCCTTGCTCAGTTGTCTTGGGATTGAATGCAAATCCGCAAATATGAATGACGACCAGTATATATTGCTAATTCAAAAACAGCTCACCGGGGACATCACCCCTCACGAGCAAAGCCTGCTCGATGGCTGGCTGGCCTCTGCCGACAACCAACGGGTGGCCAAGCGCATCCAAAAGGCATGGACGCTCAGCGAAGGATTTTCTCAAGATGTTGACCTCGACCTGGAGGCTGATTTCCAAAAAATAGAAAACAAGCTGGGGGTACATTGGCAGCAAGAAGCTAAGATTCGCACCTTGATTCCCCGTCGGGTATTGTTGAGGGTAGCGGCGGTAATCTTGTTGTTAATCATTGGCCGTTTTGCCTGGGAAAATTTTGTCGCCACAGACGTTGTTTATGCCCTTGCCGCAACGACCGACCAGCCATCCGATGCGCCGATCGAATTATTAGATGGCTCGAAGGTTTGGTTAAATGCCGAAACCAAACTCACTTATTTTACAACGCCAGTCAAAAATGAGCGGCGGGTAAAAATGGAAGGGGAAGCTTTTTTTGAAGTGGCCAAGGATGCCAGCAAACCGTTCGTGGTGGAAACGCCATCGGGTGAAGTGACGGTGCTGGGAACATCTTTCAACGTTTCGGAAAAAACCCTCGGCCAGGTAGCAGTCGCTGTCGCTACCGGTAAGGTAGAATTATCTCCCAAAGGCAGCGACAGTGCCATCATCCTTCTCCCGAACGAAAAAGGGATTTACAATGCAGACAATTCCGAACTGATCCGGGAAGATTCCAAAAATTTGAATGAGCTTGCCTGGCGCACCAAAAAACTTGTTTTTGACAACACTTCTTTGAGTTCGGCTATTTTGACCATTCAGGATTTTTACCACGTTACAATTCAAATAGCAAATGAGGAACTCGAAAACTGCCCACTGACCGCCACTTTCGACAACAAACCGATCGGGACCGTTTTGGAAACTTTGACTACCTTGCTGGGCGCATCATCGGAACAATTGGCAACAGGGGAATATGTTTTGAAAGGAGGAAAGTGCCAAAAATAATAGGGTTGGGATTCCCGTTTAGAAAACAGGATTTAAGCAAATTTAAAACCTGTTTATTTGGCCAAGATCAGTTCGTTGTGTGTCATTAGAAAAAAGAAAAACCAATTTCAAAATGGATTGGAAGACATTAAAAAACGAAATTTACTTTTGGGACGGAAGTTGGAGGGATATTTATGTACAGAATACAAAATTAAAAGATTGGGAAAAGTGGATAGGTTTGGTAAATGAAAAATACAGAATAAATTGGTATAACGGTAAAACAAGCCAATCGGAGGATAAAATTAAATTCGATGTAATTAAGGAGCATTGGGATGGAAATGGAGATTTATGTTCAACGGCGAATATATTTTTGGATAAAATTCAAGTAAATGCTCATTTCTTTGATGACTCGGAAATAGAAAATGATATCGACCCTAGAGAATTCAAATCATTGGACGACCACAACAAATTAATTGATTACTTAAAATCAGTTTCAATAGCTTGTGAAAAAGAAGTGATAGTAACACTTGAAAATTCTCCTGAGTATGTTTTAATGAAAATTAATGGAAATGAAGTTGAAATAATTCGGAATTAGAAAAACAAATTGAAAATAAAAACGAACAAACAACAACTTGTAGCTGCACATAAAATTTGTTCACCATTAAATATTTTGAAAAAAAAATCAACATAGCTCATTTTAAAGCCATCCTTGCCAACAGGGATGGCTTCCCATTTGCCTCCTATTTCTATTGGTGTTTTTGGGAAAAAACCTCGGCCCAATCCATTTTCGATCAAAAAGTCAGCATCGTTGTCAGCAAGTAAGTATCCCACCAAGCGCTAAAAACATTAGGGCAAAATGCACAGGTCGAATTGGCTTTTAGCGAAACATTTTGATAAAAACAAAAAAATTACCCTGCGGGAAACGGATCAACCGTGAGGAAATATTGGCGTTGATTTAAAAAAATACGGGCGTGGACTTCAAGGAAATAGACGGTCAAATCGTGTTGTACCAAGCGCCTAAAAAGAACCCCAATTATTTACAGTCAGCGGCTATGGAGGATGCTCTTTCAGGGGAGCGGTTGATAGCGGCTTGGCTGTCTATTGCCCATAACAGGCATCGGCACTATTACCAATGAATATGGTTTTTACAGTCTGACATTGCCGGAGGACGTGGACGAGATCATCGTTAGCTACCTCGGCTATCAAGAGGAAAAAAATACTTTGCAGCTGAGCAAAAACCTATTTATTACCTATCAATTGTCCCCTTCCTTCCTTGACCCTGGCAAATGTCGTCCACCCCCGACAGCACTTTAAATGAACTGCTGCCCTCCCTGCCTACTGGCACACATTTGCGGCCCGATGACTTCAAAGCAGCGCCCGACCTCGGCGGCGAAAGTGACCTGATGCGGATCGCCCAATTGCTTCCCAAGCGTCCAGGAGTCTGGTGTAGGTGTTGGTTTGGGGGATTCACGTGCGGGGCGGCAACGCCGACCAGAACTTGGTATTACTGGATGAGTCCCCGTCTATAACCCGATCACCTGTTGGGCATTTTTCCCGGTTTTCAATACCAATGCGGTGAAAAGTGCAAAATTTTTGCGGGGCAGTTTCCCCGCCCGCTATGGTGGCCGGGTTTCTTCCATTTTCGATGTGCGCACCAAGGAAGGCAGCACCCGAAAATGGGGCGGCGGAGCGGGCGCTGACCTCATCAGTGGAAAGGGTTTTGTGGAAGGGCCTTTTGCCAAAACGAAGGGGAGCATCCTACTCGCTGGGCGCATCACCCATTCTGACTTTTTGTTAAATGAGCTGGGGCAAAAGGCTTTTTTTGGATTGGTGGATGCAAAAAACGATTTTGAATTCTACGACTTTAATGCGAAGGCCAGCTACCAATTTTCGGAAAAAGACCGGGTCTTTTTGAGTTTTTATAAAGGGAAAGATTTCTTTAACGGGAAATTTGAAAGGTCATTCGAAGACTCGCTCGACCAGCAGTATATTGAATTTGAACAAAACACGAACGTGGAACTCCGCTGGGGCAACACCATTTCCTCCCTCCGTTGGAATACGTTTTCAGCCCAAAACTATTTGCCAACACCACCCTGACTTATAGCCGCTACCAGTTTTCCAGTGAGGAGCTGTTTACCGTTTCCCCAGAAGATGAGGAAGAAGAGGAAGGCCGGGAGTATTTTGAATACCAACTTTCTGGGTCGAACATCAGGGACCGGGCAGTGCGGACCGACCTGACCTTACTACAAATGCCAGACATTATTGGCGTTTTGGTGGTGCATTTTACCAACCATCGTTTTATACCAAACAACCAAACCACCAATTCGTTATGGCGAATTACGGAGAAATAAATTCGCTCAAGCTGGTGGACTTTGAAGACTTTGGCGATGAATTTTCCATCTACGCCGATGAGGTAGAGTGCTATGTGGAGGATGAATTTAAAGTGGGCGAGAAATGGCATTTCAACCTTGTGCGACTGAGCGCATTTTTTGGCGAGGATGATTTTTACAATGTCGAACCCACGCTTGATCAGCGATTATCATTTGACCGAAAGGATCGGCCTGGCGGCTTCCCTTACCCGAAATGTGCAGTGCTGCACCGACTCCTGTTCAATGAAATCAACTTGCCAGAGGACGTTTGGCTCCCGTCGACCATAGCTTAAAGCCACAGAGTTCATGGCAGTCGACGCTGGGGATAGAGAGCAACCTGCCATTGGTTTACCAGAGTAAGTATGGAGGGCTATGTTAAGCAAATGAGAAACATGTACGTTTTTGATCCGATTCAACGAAAGCTGGGTTTCTGAACGAGCACGGGTCGAGCTACGGCGTTGAGTTTTTTGTGCAAAAAACAAAAGGCCGCACAGGCGGTGGCTGAGTTATACCCTGTCAAAATCGAACCGGGAATTCACCGATAATTTTGATCAAACTTCCCATCATTTCCACGTTTGACCGACGGCACGACCTTAAAATATTCCTCTATCAGCGATTGAAAGAGCGCTGGCAGGTAAGCATGAACTGGCTGTACGGGACACCGCTTCCTCAATTATACGCACCAGCAACCAATTCCGAACTCAACACCATGGACAAGACCCCCAACTCCCTGAACCGGGCTCGGTCTTCCATTACCGGAAACCAGTCCGCTCCATCCCCTACCACCACTTGACCTGGCTTTGTCTTATTTTCTAAAAAAAAACAGAAAAGCGAGCATACTTTCAAGGTGAGCCTTTATAATGCTTACAGCAGAAAAACCCAGCGTTTTATCGGCAGGAATACGAAGCGGGCATCAAATCCATCGAGCTGAAACCTGTCAGCCGCCCGCTATGCCAGGGGAGTTTATTATGGGGTAAAATTTTAGTATAACTCTTTTTGCTACACTCTGTAAAAAAATAAAGCATATAAATTTCTTTTCATTTTCATTCATGCATGTGGGCCGGAAATTTCACTTCACTTTGAGGCATCAGGCTGCTCAGCCCAAAGGGATCACCATTCTGCTCCGCATTCTATAAATGACTTTAGACCCACGGTATTTCCCCCTACTAATAATATTTTTCCTGCCTTTAGGGAAACCCTCCCCACGTTTGTCTGAGTATCCATACGATCACTTCAAAACACATCTTACATAGCAAGAACCTGTACTTATCATCTAAAGCAACCTTGCATTGACCTTCCAATCAGGGCTATTTTCCATCAACAAAACCTTCAATTTTATGAAATCTAAAATTTGCTTCCAGCCTCTTGATCCAGTTCTTGCTCATCGCTTGTCAAAGAAAAACATCAGTCGCGGCCAACATCGATTGCACCACAGTAACCTATACGGAGCGCCATTGAGCCCCTGATCCGGCAAAGTTGTGGTGGGTTCAAGTTGTCACGGCATAATGGCCGACATGGCGACATGATGTCCTACGCAAACTCAAGCCTTATGTCAACAATGGGCAATTCAAAAAGTCCTTGACAGGCAGACCATGCCGGAGGGTTGGCGCCTGAGCAGTCAGGAATTGGGGCAAATCAAGCGTGTTGGCTGGACAATGGTGCCTGAATGATTGATAATCCGCTAAAATCAGTGTAACACTTCGAGAAAAATAATGGGGGTCTTAAGCTTATGGTTTATTTACCTGTCGGATACCTCCGGCGGGTTTTTTATTACTGATTTAATCCTGATTTTCAGTACAGGACAAAAAATGAAAAATCTTAATCTGACTAAGCGGGTTCACCCCCCTGCCCTTCTACTGCCGAAAAATGAAAATTAATATTTTTTTCGTAAATAAGCCGGAGGTTGCAAAACCTCCTCTACATTCGTTTCATGGCTGCAACCCAACGATAGTAAAGGGCCTAGGTAGAGGAGGTTTTGCAACCTCCGGCCTCCTAACGAAAACGAATTATTAAAAACTTATTTTCGGCAGTACAAGGGGCAGGGGGGTGAACCCGCACAAACAAATAATTGAAAATAAGTTTTGTCCTGTACTCAGTCCTGATTTTTTTTTTTGGAAAATAAAAAAGCGCCCGCACTGCACAAAGCAGGCAGGCACCGAAACGCTTCGAGAAAAATCTTTGGTGTAAGACGATTAGGGCAAAGGGAGGTATGGTCAATAAAAAAGACGACTACCCATAAATGGGCAGCCGTCATTTAACCCCAAAAAACCAAATCTTAAAAAAGGTATTAACCTTTGAGTTTATTCGTTTGAGCAGTTTTTAGAATGGAATTGGATACAGTTGTTTTACAGTCGCCCTTTTGCGGGTGCAAAAATAGCCCCGCCGTCATCCAAGTAACTACCGCATTCGGAAATACTTGTACCCTGATCGGAAGATTATTAATTGTCTCGAACATTGCGCCAGGCCATCGATAGGAACTCGCTGGGCAACAATCCAAACTGCTGCTTGAATCGTTTGGCAAAATGGCTGGCATTTTCATAGCCCACCATTTTAGCAACCAGCAGGACCGGAATCGGCTGCTTCATCATCATCTCTTTGGCCGCATCCATCCGCTCGGATACCAAGTATTGGTAGATAGTTTTTTCAAAAACCAATTTGAAATCTTGTTTGAGTTTCTGACGGTTCATCCCTACCTTTTTGGAAAGCTCCATGATCGTTGGCGGGTTGCTCAAATCAATGGTCAGTATTTCTTTTGCCTGTTGAATTTTCTGATAATCAACCGAGTTCAAGCGCTCGCAATCATGCGTTTTCATGGATTCCTCCTCCATCCGTTGCATGACAAGCGCCAAAAACTGCCTGGCCTTCGCCTCGACCAAACATGTCCGCACCAAACCTCGATAGGGGCAGTCCATCATCTCTTTTATCAGTTGCACCACTTCTGGGGTTGTCCTGTTTGGCTTCATCAGGCATTTGATTTCTTCCCCTGATAGAGACAGCAACACCTGCATTTTTTGTGGAAGGTCTTTGAGGCCACAGGCCTTATTTTCAAAATATTTTTTGTAATCAAGTCGAAGTACGGCCAGTGAAATTGGTTCCTCTTTTTTAAAAATCATGCTCCGGCCGATGCCCCCGGGATGAACAATCGTTAGGGTGTCCATCGGTTTCAGTACAAATTTTTCTGCCTTGCCTTTTGTAGCGTCTTCAATGACACCGCTTAACGAGAAAAATATAAAGACAGGGGAATCTTCATCGCAATTGAATGCCCATTCCCAATCTTGCCGCAGAGTGCCATTGAATAAAAAAAGTGCAAGGCCATCTTTGAAAAGATAGGTGGTTATGGCTCCGTTGCCGATTTTATTAGGCAACGGAAATTCTGTCCTTTGACAAGATGTATTCAGGTTGACACCGAGGTCGTTCTCTACTGTTTCCAACAAATCGACGGCATCGTAATTTTTGAAATTAGTGCGCATTAGCTGCAAAATTTAATTAAGTCTGTAAACGTAAGATTGCGCAACAAAAGTTTTTTTCGGAGGACGAACCTACCCTCCAAAAAAAAGGTTTGTGATGCGATGTGTTAAAATAATTTTGTGTAATAGTGGAATATATTTTCGGGCCTTATATAATCTTATTTTGTTCAGAGGCCATTTTGTAAAAGATGCAATAAAGACGATGCAACATTGTCAGGTCACATTTAAAAACAAAACATCTGCCCGAATTATATAAAGATCTTATAAAAAAATTGGGAAGAACATAAACATAACACGCCAATCCAGAACTATGTTCTGTTTGCAATAAAATTTGATTTATAAAAAATGTCACTCCATATTAAAACTGGAGTGACATTTTAGCTTAGCATGATCAACGATCAAAAGCAAACCTAATTGGAAGCATGACTGACTTCCTTCCCTTCTGGCACATGAAACAGTTCTTCCAAATCCTTTTTCAGCACCACTTCTTTCTCCAGCAACAGCTTTGCCAGTTTATCGAGTTCTTCCCGATGTTCGATCAATAATTGCTTAGTCCTTTCGTAGGCAGCTTCTACCATTTTGCTCACCTCGTGGTCGATTTTCCTAGCCGTTTCCTCACTGTAAGGTTTAGTAAAGGCGTTTTCGTTTCGGCCTGAGCTGTCATAGAAACTGATGTTGCCAATCTCTTTATTCAAGCCGTAATAGGCAACCATCGTGTAGGCCTGCTTAGTCACTTTTTCGAGGTCGTCCAATGCCCCAGAGGTCACTTCCCCAAACACGACTTCCTCGGCAGCCCGTCCACCCAGCGCCGCACAAAGGCGGTCTTCAAATTGGGCTTTGGAATAAAGGGAACGCTCTTGTGGCAAGTACCAAGCAGCCCCCAATGATTTGCCGCGGGGCACGATCGATACCTTCAACAATTTATTGGCGTGAGGTAAATACCAACTCGCCGTTGCGTGGCCTGCTTCGTGGAAAGCGACAATATTCTTTTCATCATCAGAAAGGACCTTTGTCTTATTTTCCAATCCTCCGACAACCCGGTCAATGGCATCGTTGAAATCGGCCATCCCGACTGATTTTTTGCCTTTACGGGCAGCAATCAAAGCGGCTTCATTGCAGATGTTGGCAATGTCCGCCCCTGAAAAACCCGGGGTTTGTTGCGAAATATTTTCCAGCTCAAAATCTTTGGAAAGTTTAAGTGGCTTGGTATGCACCCGGAAAATCGCCTTTCGTTCTTGCAGGGTCGGTAGGTCTAAGAAAATTTGCCTATCAAAACGGCCGGGACGAAGAAGTGCCCGGTCGAGAATTTCACTGCGGTTGGTGGCGGCCAGAACGATAACCCCCGTGTTGGCACCAAAGCCGTCCATCTCTGTCAACAATTGGTTCAGGGTGTTCTCTTTTTCGTCATTTGACTGAAAAGAAGCGGCCCGCCCACGGCTGCGGCCAATGGCGTCTATTTCATCAATAAAAACAATGCTCGGTGCACTTTGCTTGGCCTTGCGGAACAAGTCCCTTACCCGTGAAGCACCTACCCCCACGAACATTTCCACAAACTCAGAACCAGACATGGAGAAAAACGGGACACCTGCTTCACCTGCCACTGCTTTGGCCAAAAGGGTTTTACCCGTGCCCGGAGGCCCAACCAACAAGACGCCTTTAGGGATTTTTGCGCCCAATTTGGTGTAGCGCTCTGGGCTTTTCAAAAAGTCCACTACTTCCCGGACTTCCACTTTTACTTCTTCCAAACCTGCAATGTCATCGAACGTGACACTGCCCGTTTCTTTTTTGTAAGCGGTAGCGGAGGATTTCCCAAAATCAAAAGGATTCATGCCGCCTGCACCGCCGGGCCGCATCCGATTGAGGAAGAAAACCCAAATGCCGATAATGAGCAGGAAAGGCAACATCCACGAAAGGGCATCGCCCAGCCAGTCGGTCCGTTCTTCATACTCAAGGTCAAAATTATTGTCACCATTCGCTTTCAACTGGGCATCTGCAATGGCTTTTTCAAAATTTTCCAAAGAGCCAATATTCACTTTTAAATGAGGCCCTTCCGACGTGGGTTTAATTTCAGAATAAGCTCCTGTCCCCAAGCGATCTTTCTTGATAAAAACCTCTGCCATTTCTTTATTAATGACTTTGATTTTCTCAATATCACCGTTGGCCAAGGTTACCCGCTGAAATTTGGACAGTGACATTTCCTCAGGTTTGGGCTGCATGAAAGTGTACAAAACTTGCATCAGCAGCAAACCGATGAGGAGGAAAAATATCCACGAAAAGCCCTTGCCAAAAAACCCTTTGTTTTCGGGATCTTTGTCCATTGGATCTTTGGGCTGTATTTTTTTTGCCATGTTGTTAATGCTAATATGTAGTATTTTAGGATTAGATATATGTCAAGTGGTTAGCTCAGGCAAAATCCACTTTTCAATATGCCTTATACCTAATTTCAAAATCCTTCTTTTATTATGAATCGGTGAAGTTCGGAAATAACAAATTGGTTTTCCAAATGTTAACCGCCGAAACTGCTATTTCATCCTCTTAAATAGAAATTATGTCGAAAAATGAATATTCTAGCTGACGGCAAGTGCCTTTTTCCCTCCATTCAAACCGACCAATCTGGCCTCAACATCTCACGCATACCCTTTTTATTTTATTACAAAACCATCATCTTTTATTCACCTTTGGTTAATAAGGTTGAGTGAATTTTGCCTGCATCCAAAACCTCGAAAACACGCCTTTCAAAATACATCCTTGCTTTTATTCCTAAAGTAAATATGCTTTAAATTAGAACGCCACCTTTTGATGTGGCGTTTTTTCAAAAAAAAGTGGTGTTAGCGCAGGCAGCGCTAACACCACTAATGTTTTAAAAGATTAGTAAAATAAACAATATGCTACTTACTCCCCTTTATGCAAAAGCACTACTATATAAGCTGCCAAAGGCAAGGACAGCAAACTGCCCGGCACATCGGCATTCGTCATTTCATAGCCAAAGAAGGTGATCGCAACTGCGAATAAAGCGACCATCACCAAGCCACACAACATCAGTGCTTTATTGAAAACAGCTTTATCGAAAGGCAACTGGCGCAAAGAAAAATTGAATCCTTGCGTTCCAGCACCCGCCAAAGTCATTTGGTTTTGGCGAACGATCACCATACCCATGGCAACCATCAGCAAGGTAAATATGATCATCGCCCATTGGCCCATCGTTGGCACTGCAAATACTTGTGCCTCGCTGACCTGGCCAGTTGCGACATCGTAAGTGACACAAAATTCTGTATTGGGCTGAGTAGTAGTGATGCTCCAATTACCTGCATTGGTACTCCTTTCGCCAGAGCCGGGCTGCCAAGAATCCCAACGCCCACAAAAGGTAGGTTTCCACTCATAAGTGCCTGCATTGGGGATCACATAGCAAAACAGGTTGCCGCCATTGTTGACCATAGAAGCGGAATTATCCCAGCCAGAAAATACACCCGGTGCGCAAATCGACAGACCATAGCCTTCAGTGGCTTGCACCTGATTGGTATTGCTGTTGAAACGGAAAGTAACCACTCCACCTTGGTGGTCGTACCACGCATTGTCGCCACCGGGGTAATAATTGCCAGTCGCTGCATGATAGATTTTGAATTCTTGGCGTCCGATGGGTGATGCGCCAAAATCGAACGACAATTCATAAATGCCATCATTGTCTGGATCCGTTAATTCATTGAGGGCTGACATCGTTCCAGCCACAGGGTAAGCCGTTTCCCCTTAAATAATAGCCAGTTGGAGGTGGCGTAAGAAGAAGAGACCTACCCGTATTAGCATCGTAAGTCACTGAAAACTTGTTTCATTAGCCGCATTGGTTTGGATGAAAAAATTGGAGGAGTTCATGCTCCTTTCCCAATGCCAACTCCCCAAGAACCCCAAGTACCGCAATTAGTCGATTCCATTGGTAGCTGCCCGCGAAATTGGCAATAGTATAGCACCATTGGCCACCACCCATATCGACCATTGGAGGTGTTGGTCCCAATTGGGAACGTGAATTCACCGGCACTGGAAATGTTGGCTGAAACTGATTCAGCCGCTAGGCTTGGTGTGTCCAGTATTAAAACGGAAAGTCACATTGCCGCCCAAGTGATTGAACCAAGCATTGGCATGCGGAATACCAAGCATCCGCCCGGCGTCTGAATTTTGAACTCGTTGAAGCCAACTGCCCCGCCACCAAAGTCAGTGACCAATTCATACACGCCACCTCCGACATCGGAAAGCTCACAGGAAGCGTTGGAGTTGCCAAAGTCGCATTGGCCCGTTGTGCTCCGGAGGTAAAATGGTTGCGCTTGCAAAAGGGCAACGCCCAACACCAGCGACAAGGAAAGTAAAAGATTCTTTTTCATGAGATGTAGTTAAGTTCCATATATTGACTTACATCTAAAAGCAGTTTGCTTTTAGCAACAACTTCATCCATAACCGAAAATTGGAAATGTTTTCCGAAAGGAAAGTACCTGTGTAAGTCATGCCAAAGGATTATAAAATGTTAGAGTATTCGAGTTATCAAGTTGTCGGAAATGAGCAACTTTTGCGTCAGTTTTTCATGTACCGTCTTCTTGTTATATATTTCAATCTTTAGTTGAAAACTCGGTGGTTGGGAAAGTGGGCAATTTAAGCTGCCAAAAAGGAATTGCTAAAATAGGAACATTTCCCTTCTTAGCAAAAACCGTGAAAAAAATTACCGGATCAACAAAACCTCCCCTTTCATTTTTACAACTTCGCCATTCGCCAAAGCAATCTTATATTACTTATAAACCCTGCATCCCAGCAACTGCCCTTTATGCGTTCCATCCCAGCCGTATGATACATCATTGATTGGGAAATCAACTTTCAAACACTTTTGCCCCAGCGATCAATTTACCAATAACCTGCTAATATTTACGGCCTGCGCACCACCAAATAGTGAAAGACATCGTTGATGCCATCATTGTTGGGTGAAAAGGCATTGGGTCGAAATGTCCACCTGACTCCTTTACGGAAGAATCAAAATCTCATCCGTTGCCTCACCAGCCTCCGTCATTGCTGACGGTCAAGGAATAAAGCGTTGATTCAATTGGCTGAGCCCCAATTGGCGAAGGAGCAATCCTCACAATTCAGGGTGGCCGTGTTTGTCCAAATATATTGCGTCACAGGAGCGGAAACATCGGGAGACAAAACGACAGATTCCCCAAGGTGATTTCCATATTGGGTCCCAATTCCACAGTCAGCACAGGTGGTTCATCCAAAGTAAACTCCACTTCCTTTTCACAACCTTCTGCATCAACGACCAATAAAGTATAACCACCTGCCGAAAGTCCGCTGAAATAGAAAGTTTCCACCGGATCTCCATTTCCCAAAACGAGGAATAAGGAGGGCTGAAACCCTCCACCGAATCTATTTGGAGAATGCCATCCGCCCCGCCAAAACAGGTCGGAGAAATGGCCGTGAACAAAACATTTTCGATCCCAGCAACCGATGTGACTTCAACGGATGCCGTGGCAGAGCATCCAGAAATTTTCATTATCGGTTACAACCAAATCATATTGACCTGCTTGGGTGACAGTTAGTGAGACCTGTTTAGCGGTAAATCTGCTCGACCACTCATATAATAAGTCATTTGATGCTGCGTTACTTTCGCCGTACACTTCAGCGCGAACAACCCAGGGAATAAAGATTATCAA
Organism: Saprospiraceae bacterium; assembly: GCA_041392505.1. GTDB lineage: Bacteria > Bacteroidota > Bacteroidia > Chitinophagales > Saprospiraceae > UBA6168. The sequence continues at coordinate 21,427 of JAWKLX010000059.1, forward strand.
CAACAATTAAGGAGGCTGCAAAATCACCTTGACAAAAACAGTATCAACATTGACGCAGCCATTGCTCGGTCGGTCCACTTCCACAAAAGGCACCCACCGACAGCGTTCACCAATATTTCGTTTGAAGTTTCTTGCAAAATCTTTAATCCCCACGACAAGAACATTAAATCATGGCTAGCAGCTATTTCTGTAAAGGTACTTGTTTTTCGTTAAACAATTGAGCATATCATTTTGCCCCTGTGATCTCAGCTGGTGGCAAAACGGAAACATCATCACTTCCCACCAAATCGGATGATTGGCAGCCTGTAACTGTATTCAGCTTCAATTAGTTTCGTAAGTACCAAGTTTCAATAGCCGTATCATCAAGGTAGTAGCTAAAATCGTCCTCAAAAGCCATTGATACAAATCGTATCACCCTGTGCCAGACAAACCCATCCAACAACACCATAATAGTCTGGCAATCTAAATTCCATTAACCCTCCAATTGTCGCCAAGAGTACTGGGTCTTGCTGACCCACCACCTCGACCTGTGCAGGTGGCGAATCACAGCCTGTAGCTGGTCGTTAACGGTCAGGTGTAAATACTGGCTCGCTGACCACTGGGTTTGTTCATTCGCATTAGCTGCATTGATGCCGGGGCCGCTCCATGTGTAAGTTGCATTTTGGATGGAGGCATCGCCTTCCAAAGTTACCGTTAGGTTCAAACAAGTGAGTGCTTGAGAGGTAGCGGCAAACGCCGTTGGTACGTCGGGGTTTGGGAAACAACGACCTCGTCAGTAACCGGGCAACCATTTCCGTTGGTCACGATTTAATTGATAATCGCCAATTTCCTTACCTCCGCAATAAGACAAAGTGGCATCACCAATGGTGCCAGGCCCCTCCCATAAATAGCTGATTTGCGGCCCAGTAGACGAACCTATTCCATCTAATACTACCGTCGTTTGGGCACAGGTAAATTGCATATCCATGCCTGCTGAAGCAGTGGGAGCAAGATTATCCAAACCAACCGTTAGCTGATCCGTGGCCATGCAGCCGTTTTGGCTATTGGTCACATTTAGAGTGTAAACATCAGGTACATCCACCAACAATGTCACCCCATTTCCCACGACCAAACCAGCACTATTTAGCCAAGCAAAATCAATGTCAGCCCCTTGAGTAGAATTGCTCCCATCCAGCAATATTTGCGGAGCAAAACAGGTCAGCGTTGTGTCCATCCCAGCATTGGCGATCGGAAGGTCAGCGCCTGCGGTCACCTCCACAGAATCCACTGACGAACAAGCGCTTAAGGTATTGGTGACAGTCAAATAGTAAAGCCCAACCATACTCACTTGCGGACTAATATCGGTGGCTGAGAAACCAGGCCCCGTCCATTCGTATTCGATGCCAGCACCGCTGCTGCTGCCAGAACCATCAAGGGTGACGGAAGCATTGCCGCAATCGAGTTGCTGGTCAGTCCCTGCTTCGGCAGTGGGGAGGTCGGCATTTTGGAAAACTTCGACTTCATCGGAAGCCGTACAGCCATTTCCAGTATTTAAAATAGTTCAAATGCACAATACGCCGGATTGGCCAGTAGTCAAAGTCGGGTTATTACCCATGACCATGCCGCTCAAAGTCCATTCGTATTCCAGCCCAGCACCCATGCTGGAATTGCCATCAAGCACTATCGACGATTGACTGCAAGTAAGCGTTGTGTCCTGTCCAGCATCGGCTAATGGTGGAAGGTTGTCCAAAACGACTTCTACGGTGGCGGTGAGTTCGCACCCGCATTATTGGTATCATTGACGTTCAAGAATAAATGCCTTCCTGTGAAACGCTCTGCGTAAGGCCCACCCCCAAAGGTTGTCCATTTGGATCAAACCACTGGTATTCGATGCCAGGGCCAACGGAGGAATTGCTTCCATCAAGAGTCACTTGGGTAACATCACAGGTAATAGACTGATTGGGCCCAGCATCTGCAGTGAGCAGAAAATTACCATCGAGGCTCACCTCGGTTTCATCAGGAGAAGCGGTGCAGCCGTGGTTGTATCAATTATTACTAAAGTGTAAATCCCACCCTCACTGACTATTGGGTTGGACAATTTTTTCGTTCGCAGCGGTGATACCGGGTATGTCCACAGGAATTCAAAACCTGCACCCGAGGAAGAAGCACTTCCATCTAATGTAACGGACGTTTCCGTGCAGGTCAGCATCCTATCCGCTCCAGCGTCGGCCATTAGCAGGGTAGTATTTTCAAAAACAGCACGGTGGCGGAGGCGGTGCAATTCCTGACCGCTACCCGTTTCCGTGACCATTAAAGTGTAATTGCCGGGCTGATCCACTTCGGGGCTTTGCTCAGGTGCCATGTTGCCCATGTTGATGCGGGGCCGCTCCATTGAGTAGGAAAAACCATTGCCGGAAGAGGAGGCTTTATCCCACTCCAAGGGATTCACCAGGGGAAATTCGCAGGTAATATGGTTGGGGCAGCCCACGCATTTGCCGTAGGTGAAACAACAAAAGTCAAAACGAGTGAATCGGAGGTTTCACTGCAAGCCCCTACCCCATTGGTTTGCGCCGTGAAATAGATTGTTGCCGAGCCGTTCAACAGGTCATTGACCCCGGGTGTGTAGTCAGTATTGGGACTGGTTGGGTTTTGGAAAATGCCGTCGCCACTGGTCGTCCATTCAGGTGAATTGAAACCACCTGACACATTTCCCGACAGGGAAGCGATTTCACCTTCACATAAGTGCCTGGTCATTGCCCGCATTCGCCGCAGGCGCACTGATGACCGTGATTGTTTGAGAAACGCTGGCCGAGTTGCCTGGTTGTCGGTATAAGTCCAGGTACGGGTGATCGTTTCTGGGTCAGTCGTACCCGTCCTTTCACATCGGTAGGAGGAACATTTCCCATGCCATCGCAATTGTCCATCCAACCAAGGTCAACAGCTGGAGGCAGTGCTCCTTGGCAAACCGTCACATCCATGGAGGTGCTCCCAAAACGGGCGCTTCAAGTCGGTTACCGTAATGATTTGGTGGCGGAACTGGTATTCCGCATTCATCCAAGGCCGACCAGCGTGCGGTGAATTTCACTTAAGGGCGGCCGCCCCGACAATTATTTCCCCATCATAAAAAACATTGGCGGACGAGCAATTATCGGTAACAGAGCATCCGCAGTGGCCGTTGGGATGTTATTTTGCAATCCAAACTGACGTCGGCGGGGATCATCAAAACTGGCGGTTCATTGTCTTCGATCGTGATAACTTGGTTTCTAAAATGGCATTTTCCCGAACAATCCATCGCCGTCCAAGTGCGCACCAAAACGCCGACGCCACAAGCGCTCAAGCCAGGCTAACATCGTCGGTCGGCAGACCCGTCGTTACGACTGTTCCGTCGCAGTCATCCGCAACAGTAAGTGGCGCAGCGGCAGGAACGCTTTCGCAAACGACCGACGTCACATCAGCGGGGATTGAGGTTATTGTTGGCAGCAATTGTGCTTCGATGGTTATCAGTTGAAGCGGTGATCGAATTGCCATTACGAGTCGGTAAGCCGTCACGTCCGAACCACCGTGCGAGGCCACAATTGTTGAGGCCACTCAAGTCATCTATCGGAAAATCAGTCACCAATAGCCCACCATCGCAGCCGTCGATCGCAGCGAGAGGTGCGCCAAGGGGAATACCCATACAATCGACCGAGATATTAGCGGGAATCGGATCAGTGATAATCGGCGGAGTAGTGTCTTCGATAGTAATGGTCTGCGTTGCAGTGGTTGTGTTGCCCGAACAATCCAGCTGCCTCCCAAGTACGGGCAGGCTTGCCCCGTTCCGCAAATGCCAATATTACTTAAATTATCTACTGGCGCATTGGTCGTAACATTCATATCGCAACCATCGGACGCCATCAAGGGCATTCCAATCGGCAAGGGGTCGTTGCATTCGATGGTCCGTTGGGCGGAACAACTCCAACAATCACAGGGCTTTGGGTATCCTCCACGGTAATCGTTTGGAAAATGGAAAATGTATTTCCCGAACAATCAGTCACTTCCCACGTGCGGATAATATCACCAGGCCTGGAGCATTGAGGCCAGCATTGTCTTCGGTAGGCAGGCCAGTGGTAGTCACTGTTGGGTCGCAAGCATCAGAGGCTGCAATGGCTGTCTGCGGGGATATTGCCACTCCACCGTTAAGGTGGCCGACGGTGTCGTTGCCAGTACTGGAGGAGTATTGTCCTCCACGGTGATCGTTTGCGAAGCGGAAACCATATTCCCCGAACAATCGCTCACTTCCCACGTGCGGGTGATCTGCCCTACCCCTGGGGATTGAGGCCGCTGTTGTCTTCGGTAGGCGGGCCAGTGGTAGTCACTGTTGGGTCGCAAGCATCAGAGGCTGCAATGGCTGTGGCTGCGGGGATATTGCCGCACTCCACCGTTAAGGTGGCCGACGGTGTCGTTGCCAGTACTGGAGGAGTATTGTCCTCCACGGTGATCGTTTGCGAAGCGGAAACCATATTTCCCGCACAATCGCTCGCCTCCCACGTGCGGATAATTTGCCCTAAACCACATGGGTTCAGTCCACTGTTGTCGTCCGTGGGCATGCCGGTTGTTGTTACCCCTGCATCGCAGCCATCGGAAGCAGGCAGGGAAACAGCCGGGGGTAAACTGCCACATTGCACTGTAACATTCGCGGGAACGGGTGCATCAATTGTCGGGGCGACGTTGTCCGTGATCGTAATGGTTTGGGTGACTGTAGCGGTGTTACCCGAACAATCCTCTGCCCCCCAAGTTCGGATCACACCACCCGTGCCGCAAACGCTAAGACCAGTGATGTCGTCGGTTGGCAGGCCCGTCATGGTAGTGACATTGTAGTCGCAGCCGTCGGAAGCCAATAAAGTGGAGCCAGCAGGCAATGGATCACCACAAGTGATCGAAGTATTGGCGGGAGCAGGTTCGTCGATAGTCGGGGGATTGGTGTCGGAAGAGCCGGGATCGCCCAAACCGCTGCAAAACAAATCACACGTACTGAAACACCACGGGCCTTCCACGTGCATGCCGCCGCCGTAATTGAGCCAGCGGTTTTCATTGTCCAAGGGGTTGGTGCAGGGGCCGCCGAAGCCGTTGAATTCCCAGCCACCGGGGCCATTCAAAAACTTGTATTGATAAAGACCGGGCGCAATGCCAGTGAAAGAGATTTCGTAAATATCATTGCCAATGTCGCACATGGCCACCTGCGACCAAATCGGCAAACCCACCTGATCCATAAAGCTCCCTGCGATGTAGGCACCACCGTTGACCGACTGCAAACGCATGTCTACCCGAAAAGTGATTTTGTCCATCAGGGTCGTGATATGCACATTTTCATTGGTGTTACCGTTTAAAGCGGTGACACCAATGATCATTAAAACACAGGAAAAAAAGATATGGAGGAAATTGGGTTTTCGCATTTTATCGTTTCATGTCAATTGCCATTTAAAAACAGGGGCTATTCTGGCACAAGTTACCAAACTCCCCCGAAAAGCGGATAGTCTACTCACCAAACAGCCTATTTCACTTGGTGGGCATTTTTTTATAAATAAATGAAAACCAGCGACTTAATCAGTCTAACCTGTTGGACAAATGAATGTGTTTTCCCACCTGAAAAAGTGTACGCTGCCGTACCTTTACCAAATCATCATTCTCGAAAAAAGCTTTGGTAAACATGAAAAAATCATCCATCCTACTGTTCTTCAGCTTGCTATTCCTGAGCCTTCATGCTCAAGTCTATCTTTCCCCAGAAAAGCCCGGTTTCACCGAAGAAGTTACCCTGACCTATAAAGCGGACGAAGGCAATGGCGCATTGGCCGATTGCGACTGCGACATTTACGCCCACACGGGTCTCCTCACCGCAGAAAGTTCCCATCCCGGCGACTGGAAAAACGTGGTCGCCGACTGGGGGCAAAACCTTGAAAAGCTGAAACTCACCAAAACGGGTGACAACACCTATCAGCTTCGTTTCAATATTTCAGAACTCTATGGTGTCCCTCCTGCGGGAAATGTGTTTGCCCTCAATTTTGTCTTCCGCAACGCCGACGGCAGCAAGGTGGGCAAAGCAAAAGGCGAACAGGACATTTTTTATTATTTCAAAAAACCTGATTTCAAAGCGCCGCCTACTACCCTCGCCGAGAGCCAAACCTTCGAACCGGAATGGGCCCACCCAGCCACTATTTACGAAGTGAACATCCGCCAATACACGGAGGAAGGCACGATCAATGCCTTTGCCGAACACTTGCCCCGCCTGCGGGAAATGGGTGTTGACATCTTGTGGTTCATGCCCGTGCAACCGATTGGCGAACTGAACCGGAAAGGCCCGCTTGGCTCTTATTACTCCATCCGGGATTATTCGGCCATCAACCCTGAATTCGGGACGATGGATGATTTTAAAAAATTGGTAAAAACCTGCCACGGCATGGGCTTCAAAGTCGTGCTCGACTGGGTGGCCAACCACTCTGCTTTCGACAATGCCTGGGCCGAGCAGCACCCCAATTGGTACAACCGAAACGACAAAGGGGAAATCATCGCCCCGTACGACTGGACGGATGTGGCCGACCTCAATTACGACATGTATTACCTGCGCCAAGCCATGACCGAGGCGATGCTGTTTTGGGTAAAAGAGGTGGACATCGATGGGTTCCGCTGTGACGTGGCCGGGGAAGTGCCGCTCGATTTTTGGGAGGATGCCCGGGCAAAACTGGACGCCGTGAAACCCATCTGGATGGTGGCTGAAAATGCCGATCAGACCTTTTTGCTCAACAAAGCTTTCAATGCCAATTATGGCTGGCCTTTCCACCACCTGATGAACGAAATTGCCAAAGGGCACACCCCCGCCAACAAGGTTTTTGACTATTTTGAAAACATAAAAAACCAGTACCCCGCCGGAAGTTACCCGATGCAGTTCATCACCAACCACGACGAGAATAGTTGGCAGGGAACGGTCTTCGAGCGGCTCGGCGATGGCCACAAAGCCTTTGCGACGTTGATGTTCACCGTACCGGGTATGCCCCTTATCTATTCCGGTCAAGAGGCGGGGATGAAGAAGCGGTTAAAATTTTTTGAGAAAGACCCGATCGAATGGGGCAACTATCCGCTGGTGGATTTTTACACCCAATTGGATTTTCTAAAATCCACCAACCCCGCCCTCTGGAATGGCGATGCGGGCGGTTGGATCGAAGAAATCCCGAACGACCAAGCGCAATCGGTCGTCGCTTTCAGCCGGGAAAAAGACGGCAACCAAGTGGTGCTGATCGCCAACCTGTCCAGTACGCCTTTGACCGCCAACCTGCAGCCCGGCAAGCGGACGGGCATTTACCGGGAGTATTTTACCAAAGAAAAAATCACGCTGGGCAAACGCTCGACCATGGAGCTAAAGCCGTGGGCGTACAAGGTGCTGATTTTCGAAGAAAAAGCACCCGAGGAAAAGCGCACCTTTCAATCCATTGAGCCGACCAAAACTGGTTTGCGGATCAATGTATCTGACGGGACAATCAATTTGACCATGTATTCAAATAGCACTCTGGAGGTGGAATTTGTGCCTGTTGGTGAAGAAAACCCACCTTCTTATGCCATCGCTCCCCCATTTGAAAATAAAGGACTTGAAGAGCGACTAGATAATTTACCTACTGATCTTATAAATATCGGAAACAGAATAAGTTATCAAACGAAGGGAATATCCATCCATATCCAAAAAGAGCCTTTTCAGCTTTCCTATTTTTATAAAAAAAAAGCCCTGTTGGCTGAAGAACAAGGCTACTTCGATGATGGCCTGAATAAGGGTTTCCGTTTTCATTTGAACCCCGAAGAAAAACTCACTGGCGGCGGCGAGCGGGTGCTCGGCATGAACCGTAGGGGCAAGCGTATGCAACTATACAATAAGGCCAGTTACGGCTATGAAACCCACGCCGATTTGATGTATTATTCCATGCCCGTTGTCATTTCCTCCGAAAAATATATGCTCGTTTTCGACAATGGCGCGAGCGGCTACCTCGACCTTGGCGCTACCGAAAAAGACGTCCTCCAATTCGAAGCGGTAGGCGGAAGGATGAGTTACCTGATCGTGGCAGCAGATGATTGGCCGGGGCTGGCGAAAAACTTTACCAGACTCACCGGGCGGCAGCCGATGGTGCCCCGTTGGGCGATGGGCAACATCACCAGCCGCATGGGCTACCATTCCCAAAAGGAGGTGGAAAAGGTGATCGAAAAATACGAGGAAGATGAAATCCCGCTCGACTGTGTGGTGCTCGACCTTTTTTGGTTCGGCCCGGACATCAAGGGGCATTTGGGCAATTTTGATTGGCACTTGGATTCCTTCCCGCAACCACAAAAAATGTTGGATGACATGGAGGCAAAAGGCATCAAGACGGTATTGATTACCGAGCCTTTTATCATCAAAAATTCGGCTACCTATGAGGAAGCCATGGAGCAGCAACTGGTGGGAAAAATGGCCAACGGCGAGCCTTACCACTACGACTTTTATTTCGGCAACACCTTGCTCATCGACCTCTTTAAACCCCAGGCACAACAGTGGTTTTGGGATATTTACAAAAAACACACCCTCACTGGCGTCGACGGCTGGTGGGGCGATCTCGGCGAACCGGAAGTCCACCCTGATGACCTGCTGCACGTGAACGGCCGGGCCGACGAACTCCATAATTTATATGGCCACGAGTGGGCCAAAACCGTGTTTGGCGGCTTTGCCAAGGACTTCCCCAACGAGCGACCAGTCATCCTGATGCGCTCTGGTTTTGTGGGTTCGCAGCGCTACGGCATGGTGCCCTGGTCGGGCGACGTCAACCGCTCGTGGGGTGGCCTGCAACCACAGGTGGAAATTGCGCTCACGATGGGTTTACAAGGGCTTGCTTATATGCACTCCGACCTCGGTGGGTTTGCGGGTGAATACAAGGATGCCGAACTGTACACTCGTTGGTTGCAGTATGGTGTTTTCCAGCCTATCTACCGCACCCATGCGCAAGAAATGGTGCCGCCAGAACCCGTTTTTTGGGATGACAAAACAAAGGACATTGTCCGCCGCTATATCGATTTGCGCTACCAACTGACGCCTTACAATTACACCTTGTTGTATGAAAATGCGACTACAGGTATCCCGCTGATGCGTCCACTTTTTTATGTGGACGACGACCCGGCCTTATTTGAAAATACCAAAACCTACCTCTGGGGCGATGCCTTTCTCGTCAGCCCCGTGGTGGAAAAAGGGGCGACCACCCACCCTGTTTATTTACCCAAAAATGCTACGTGGGTCAATTTCTGGACAGATGAGCACCACCGTGGCGGGCAGACTATTTCCGTCCCCGTGGACCTCGACAACATCCCCGTTTTTGTGAAGGCAGGTTCGTTTGTCCCAATGACCCCCGTTTTCAAAAACATGGCAACTTACACTTCGGAAAAATTGACGGTTCATTATTTCCATGATGCCTCCATCAGCGCCAGTATGGGTCAGATGTACGAGGACGATGGAAAAACGAAGGATGCCATTTCTAAAAAGAAATATGAACTACTACAGTTTTCTTCCCGCTTCGCCAATGGGGAATTGGACCTGACCATTTCACCGGAAGGGCATGATTATGAAGGAAAACCGGAGACAAGGCAAGTACAGGTGGTGGTGCACGGATTGGAGACTTTTAAAGAGGTGACACCACCAAGTACGACGTCAAATTGGGATGAAAAAAGCAAAGAATTGACCCTAACCTTTGAGCTCAAAAATGTAGTGAAAGTGCTTAGTATTAAATGATTGGAGACCCAAAGGTAACACGTTTCATACTGCCGAAAATAAGTTTTTAATAATTCGTTTTCGCTAGGAGGCCGGAGGTTGCAAAACCTCCTCATACCTAGGCAGCCATGAAACGAATGTAGAGGAGGTTTTGCAACCTCCGGCTTATTTACGAGAAATTTTAATTTTCAATTTTCGGCAGTCAGAAAGGTGTCACCACTGAACTACCACTAACTTCCCAGCCCCTACCACCTGCATTTCCCAGAAAAAAATTACCTTGGCCGTTCATTCAATCAACACCAATTGCACATGGAAGAAGATAACCGGATCATCGAAAACAAAGAACTCAACATTTGGGAAGCGCTTATTCCTGTCATCGTTTTGGTTGGCCTCTTGGCCTACAATGTCTGGGTGTTCGGGGACAACGCCTCAGTGGCTCGAACCAGTTTATCCTCCTGATCGGTACAGTCGCTGCCGTTGTCGGCTTTTTCAATAAGGTGAGTTACGAAACGATGATCAAGGAAGTCGGCGAAAATTTCCATTCCAATGTCGGGGGCAATCATCATCATCCTCCTGTTGGTAGGCTCACTGGCGGGTTCTTGGCTGATCAGTGGCATTATTCCCGCCATGATTTGCCGGCTTGCAAATTCTTCACCCCAGTATTTTTTTACCAGCCACCGTGGTCATTTGCAGCATTATTTCCCTTGGCTACCGGTAGCTCTTGGACGACATCCGCCACCGTGGGCATTGCCCTGATCGGCATTGGGAAACACGCGATGCCAGTGATGGTCGCAGGGCGTCATTCTGCGCTGGCCTACTTGGCGATAAAATGTCCCCATTCTTTCCGACACCACCAACCTCGCCCCGGCGATGGCTGGCAGTGAATTGTTCACGCACATCCGCTACATGGCCCTCACGACGATACCGAGTATTACGATCACTGTGATTGTTTTTATTTTCCTAAATTTTGGGATTAAGACATTTCGGCGCTGCCGATACTTCCGCCATTCTGGCTTCATCGGAGCAATCCTTTAATATCAATGGCTGGCTATTCCTCGTGCCTTTGGCCGTCATTCTTTTAATTGTTAAAAAAACAAACCCATCGTTGCGCTATTGATCGGCAGTTTGCTCCTATGCCGTGTTCGCCATTATTTTCCAACCAGATGTGGTGAAAGCTATCGCAGGAGTTGAAACGTTGGGGTTCACAAGCGCTCGCTAAAGGCGTGATGATCGCCATGACGGAAGCACCACAGTCGCAACGGACAGCATTATTGCAAGACCTTTTCGGTGCAAAAGGCATGGCCGGGATGATGGGTACGATCTGGCTCATCATGTGTGCGATGGTGTTCGGCGGGGGTGATGGATGCGATTGGGGCTTTGAGCCGGATCAGTAGCGCCCTGCTGAGCATGGCCCATTCAGTGTTTGGTCTTTGCCAGTACGGTGGCCAGCTGCCTCGCCCTGAACGTAATCGCTTCCGATCAATACCTCGCCATCGTTGTTCCTGAAAAAATGTTTGCCAAGGCTTATGAGAAACGGGGCCTTGCCCCCGAAAACCTCAGCCGGACATTGGAAGACAGCGGTACCGTGACTTCAGCACTGGTACCTTGGAATACCCAGCATGTCTACCAATCAGGTAATGGGCGTATCCGTTTTTGATTATTTCATTTATGCGGTTTTCAACTACCTCAGCCCATTTATGACTTTGTTGTTTGCGGTAGGCGTTTAGTATTAAGATTAAGCAGTTGGCGAAGAAGGGATAAAGGTATTGGCCTGAGAGGTCTGATAAGAATTGAGAATAATGATCTTAAATTTTGTCAACGTCCATTCTTTATTTCTTTCTCAATTCGCTGGGTCAAATCTTGAATTTTTTGTTCCATATCTGCATAATATAAAAGTATGAATTTTCTATTGACTTGAATTTTCCACAAATACGCCAGCAATATTTTTTTCTCGTCGTCATTCATCTTTAGTGGAAGGTTAATTTTTACGATAGAACCTTCGTCGTCAAATTCAAAATTTGGCGCAATCAATTGATTAAAGTCCCTGAAATAATTCTCTTGGAACTGCATCTCAAAATAGTTCTCTTCCATTGTTTTTAATGCTCCATAATCGTATTCGTACAAGGAAATAATATCAAACTCAAAGCATCATTTTTTATTAATTCAAGCCCTTGACTTTAGGTTTCATAGCCGGAATATTTTGGGATGATAAAAATCCCTCGTCAAACTCAAATAATTTGTGCTCAACGAATCAACATTAAACTCTGATTATATAAAAAATTTTCCGCCAATACTTGCAGGAATTAATTCCAATTTTATGTCCTTCTATATTTATTTTAATATCGTCCAAGTCCTTTGGAGACCATTGGATATTTCCGTCAATATCTTGGCAGCTGCTTGTTCGTCTCGGCGGTTGTCGTTCCAATTATTTAGCGCAAATGCGGAGATGACCGCAATAAAAATGGAGACAAACTCCATGGCGTATTTTTTCCAATTCCTTTTTTGCATTGAGTTTTTTTTTACCAAATGAACTGGTTTATTGGCTAAATGTTGTGCGACCGTTTAGGGGGAGCATTATTACAAATACAATATTTTGGGTTTTATTAAAGGCGTTCATAAATTCAAAAATACACTTAGTGAAACTCTGTGCCTCCTCTGTGTCTCTCTGTGAAATAACTGGTACTTGCCACAGAGACACAGAGGAGGCACAAAGTTTTGAGATTTTTTATTTTTGAACAATCCTATTCATTTTCAAATAGCTCAATAGTGTAATTCAAAAGTTCAGAATTGCCAGGTTTTCCATGTCCGGGAACAATTACTTTTACATTTTTATAGGTTGATTTTACAACCGAAACTGTATTAGACCATTCATTAATATTCGCATCTCCCAAATACCCTTACTCGCTCCCAATGTCTTAATTAAACACCCTCCAAAAAGGACTTTTTCAGCGGGAAAATAGGATACGATGTTATCTTTTGTATGCCCTTCTCCTAAAAATTGATTGATGACTTTTTTATTCCCAACTTTTAATTCTAAGTAATCATCAAATCCATTCAGCGGTTCTGGGTTATCCTCTAATTTCGCTAATTCAATAGTTTTAAAAGAAGTGTAGGAAGGAATTTGTTTATTATGAAATTCATTCAGCCCGCCTAAGCAATCATCATGGAAATGCGTAACAACAACGCCGACCACCTTACATCTTAGATTTTTTCAACCCAATCAATCAATTCCTTTGATTCATTATCATTGGTTGGTGTGTCAAAAATTAATGCTTCCCCTCCATCAATAACGATCATTCCATTACAACTTACTTTTCCAAAATCTTCTGTTGATAAATAAGAAATGTGTCTGAATGTGTTTTTGGTTAATTGTTCTACTTTTAGGTTAGTGCTATTATATACCGCAATTTCTTGCTGAGTTTTGCATCCGAAAAACTGACAGGAGCATTATGATAAGTTGTGTTTTTCGATTCATTCTTTGAATTCTTTTTAATAAATTGATTTCTTATATCCAATTGCATTGTCCACATTTCTTCTATCGGCACATCTTTTCGACTTAATTTTTCTTAAGTCATCGTATTTGGTGAAAAGGAACGGGATAGAAATTCATTGCTCTATCTGCACCCATTTCTTTGACTTCCTTTTTCCATTTTTTCCAGCGCAACCCTTCATAAAATTTATCTATCTCTCCCATAAATGTCCAGTAACAAAGTCTGAATATCCGATTTTGAGAGGCTCCCATTCCAAATTGTCGGGTGAAAAATAATATACCTTCCCTAAATCCTGGTTGCCAAACCACCACCATTTAATGCGAAAAACCCTCCGATTGCATCGTCTGCAATTAACAAAAATGGATAGGCCTGTCCGTATTTTTCAAAAGACTTCCCTTTGTTCCATTCAGGCAAATTCCTTTTTAATTTATTTGAACCTGAACCTAATATTCTTATCCACCCATTATCGACAAGTATTCCTCCTTGTCTCATAAATTATCGCACCCATTGGCGACCTTGTTGTTACTTGGCCCGATACAGAGCCGAATCTGCTTGGGTCGAATCTTTCTCTAAAATTTCAATTTCGTTTTTAGCTTCTTTCATCCATTCTTCGGACTAATTCCAACCTGGTTCTTCAATATTTATCAATTCTTCGAGAGGTTTCATTTTCATCTCTTGGCTGTATCCCATTTGGAATTGAATTAACATCATTATCAAAATGAGGTGCTTAATTTCCATTTTTTCTGTTTGTCCAAACCTTAAAAGTCCAGCATAGAGGCTATTGCTGTTTTGCTTTTTGAGTATGTTGGCATTTCATTTTTATCTTTTTATTAAATTCCAAAAACTTATTTTTCTCCTTTCTGAAAATCCCCAACTTTCATAGAGTTTAATTGCTCCAATATTTGATTCGGCAACGTGTAAATACGGAATTTTATTCTCTTTAAATATTTGATCAGTAGCGTGTTTTATTAATTGTTTAGCATAACCTTTTCCTGTGTGCTCAGGGTGGGTTACTACTGCACTTACTTCGGTAAATTTTTCCATTTTCATTCTTTTCGCCCGTTACTGCTATCAATTCTTATTGTCTTTATAAATACCATAGTAGTTTCCCAATTCTGATGTCTTGCCTTAAAATAGCCGGGTTGAACTAAATTTACTAAGTCAAGCAAATCGCTTTTTGAATTCCCGTTTTAAGCTCTGTTATTTGTTCGGAAATCACAAAGTTAATTGGTTGATTCAACAGCATTTGATCACAAACCAATTCTTTTTCAAATTGAACTTTGTCGGTAAAAGATGGTCTGTCACCAACTATATAAAAATCATCCGGTCAATACGGCGTAGGTTTCAATGCCTATTTTAGCCATATTATGGTCGATGCGCCCGCCAAAAGAACAATAATTTGGTTGGTAAAATTTTATACCATCATATCTCTATGGAAAGATTTTCATGGGTTTCATTCAATGAATACAAACAGGGTTATCTAGCTTTTTTGATTATTTCCATTTCTTTGTTCTAAACGATTGGCAATTGTTTATACCGACTAAATGCCCAGATTTTGTTGACTATGAATGCTTGAAACCCTGTTATCTACCATATTCATTATAGAATTTATGTATTCCCTCATTTCCAAATTCTTCAAATAGTTCCACAAATTTTTGGGCATACTTGATTCATTAAAATTAATTCTGAAAATTGTTATCGATATATTTTAGGATTGGTGATATATCTTTTATTTCTGTTTTCCAAAATATAGTTTCTTTAAATTTCTTCTGAATTTCTTAAAGCTTCTATACTTGAAATGTTTGTCCATCCAATATCTAATTCTTCTATGCTTTCCCAAGACGAGTAAAAGTTCAAGTCGGAAATTGAAGTTTCGGGAATCGCTATTGATGTTAACTTTGGCATTAAAGTTGCAAAGATTTAAGATTATATGAGCTAAAAAGAGACACTTTTAAGATTAATTAGATTTTCCATGCCACGAACACAATTAAAATCCCCATATACATGAATTGTTGAAGCACTCTTCAAATTTGATAAATCGAGTATTTCTCCTTCAAATTTGCGAATAAATATTCTATTGAGATTGTTAAAACCATGTAATTGGCCTAATTGGTTTTTGCTGAGGATTTTGAGATCTAATTCCGAAAGTTTTTTATTATTCTTGATTGTTTCAAAATCGTGATTAGAGCCACAGCATAAATGCTCTAATTCTTTTTAATTTTGCTATCGTTGAATAATCTTCAATTTTATTGTTACATAAAACAAAGCCTCTTTATTTTTTTTAATTGAGACAAGGTTTCAATATTAGTCAAATTGTTTGTTGTTAAACTAAGAGCTTCATTTCCAGTTTGGTTCTTTAAGAATTCAATCGAATCAATATGATTACTGCTACTATAAAGGCTTTAAGTTTTGAACTCCTTATCAAGGGTGAGTAATCTTTGATTTGCGTGTATGCTATTTGAAGGTGTTTTAATTTAGGAAGTTGAGTAATAAACTCAATTTCACTTAGTTGAGTAGAATTATATAAATATAATGATTCAAGCGATCTTAGATTTCCGAGAAGGTTGAAATTTCATTGGAGGCTCACTTCCACCAAAAAAGTCCTCCTGACAAAGATAGGTTTTTAAGGTTCTTAAGGTGTAGGATGGATTCTGGAATTTCTCTAAACAACAGGAGTCTTGCCATAGAATTCGTATTCATAATAATTAACAAATTTACCAAAATACAGAGTTTCAATCCAATCGAGGTTAAATAGCCTATTTGGAATTTTTGATAATTGATACTTTGAAAGGTCAACTATGGTTGATCTACTTTCTTCTACTTTTCCAAGTATCTTTCGATTTTCATTTCTTTATTTTATATCAGATAACTACCCCATACACGCAATATTACGCATATCCAATCTGTAAGGTGGATATGCATAACACAAAAATTAGAGATACTCACCAACTAAAATTGTGTAAAAAACAAAGTAAACCCTACCACAACCCATCACCTCTTCCCCCACCACCAACCGCAGCGCTTTCGCTTTCTGCCCAGCGGCCTGTATCCACAGCACGTACCAGCCTTCCGGCACGCCGTCCAATTCCATGCGGTGCGGTGCGGAGGAGGCGTATTCCACTTCCATCTCTTTTAACAGACGCCCCATGCGGTCGACGAGCAACAGGCGCACCCGTTGGCCTTCAGCACCGAAGAGGTTGACGTCCACGTATTCATTGGCGGGGTTGGGGAACAGTTTGAAATCGTAGAGGTCGTCCCAATGCTCCAACATAACGACATTGAAAAAGAGGGAAGTCCCGTCGGTTTGCAGCAGTCGGATGCGGTAGAAATTCCACCCGGGCAACGGGTGTCATCGACATTTTCAAACAGCTCCCGGGTCTGGTCAAAGACCGTATTGGGCTGTGAACCGATAGCTTGCCATACTTCGTAGCCATTGGCCGACCGTTCCATGATGTATTCCACCCCGTTTTTGCCGAGATTGGATATCCACAACAAATAGGTGATCGCCCCTACTTTATTGGCATTTAAAGAAAACATAGCACCGGGAATCGCTACCAACGGGTTGCTGAAAGCTAGCCAAAGTGACCAGCGCCTCATCGTCCTCCGCTGGTATCCCCGACGGATTGTTGTCCGGCGAGCTGTCCAGATCGGCAGGGCTGGCAGCAATGACTTGCACGAAGTAGGGCAAGGCCGTGGTGTTTTGCAGACAGAACAAAACCATTTCGGCAGTCACCGTCTCGCCTGCCGCTGGCCAACCAACCACCCATTCATTGTAAAACAGGTCATAACTGCCTTGGGAAAGGTTGCTGGAGGTATAGCCAAACCCTGTGGATCGGCACATCCAAGCGGATATTGTTGGCTGTTTCGTCGCCCGCATTCGTAAGGGAAATACTGAACGTCACATTTTGCCAAATCAATAATTTTGGACTGCTGGCCGTCATGGTCACTTCCAAGTCCGGCCCACCCTGCCCCGGTTGGGTCACGGCAAACGCGTAGGACATCGGGCGCTGGGTTGGGCGTTGCCAGATTGGCTCGCCCGGACGGTCACCTGACCTACCGTTCCAGCCAAGGTGATCGTATTACCAGCAATGCTCGCCGCACCCGCATCAATGCTAAATCACCGGCACCCACTGGAAGCTGTTGCGGAAATGGCAAACGGGGCATCCGTGACTTGTTTGTTGGAAATGCTCGGAAAGTAATGGTTTGGTTATCCAGCCCCGGCACATTGACGGAAAAAGTCCGCTCCACGGGCGTCGCCGCATTCCAATTGGCATTGCCCGTTTGCGCCTGACAGTCACTTGTCCCAATGCTCCAGTCAGGTGTACAGGATAGTATTACCCGCAATGCTCGCTGGGCCAGAAACAATGGCCAAACTCACTGGCAGCTACTCGTCGCCGAAGTGGAAATGGTAAACGCAAATCATCGGATTCTTTTGTCCGGAATGGTTGGGAAATTGATGGATTGATCCCAGTAAAGCCCGCGCGACAGTGGCCATGAAGGAGGCTTCGCTGTCCCCACAAGCAGCAACGGCGCCGTTGCCGGGGTGCTGTTGTCGTCGTCGGAGGGCGTGAAGCAAGCCACTTCCGCCCAACCTGTTAGTGCAGCTTTTTCCAAAATAAACCAATTGACCGTGATGGTCTCGGTAGCCCCAGCGGGCATATTTCCAACCGTCCAAATCTGGTTGCTGCTGGCAATCAGGCGCTCGGAAACGGTCACCTCATTTCCACCTACAAATACGACGCTGGCAGGGTTTTGGGAAATGAACTTGCACATTGCTGGCGGCGGTCACGCCGTTGCCGGGTCAGCGTGGCGTAAAGGCGATCGTCCCTCATTGGGGCGGACCGTAGCGGGGCTGGCAGCCATTGTCGTTCCAAATCCACTCCGCCACTGCCGCCGGGCGTCGTCACGACGAAACTTCTGTCCACATCCGCAGCCGGATTGTATTGGGCGTTCCCGCCTTGACTGGCCCGGACGGTGACCGAGCCGGGTACGCCATCCAACGTCACTGTATTTCCGGAAATAGTTGCTGGGCCGGAAACAATCGAAAAGCTAACGGGCAAGCCACTCGTCGCCGTTGCGCTCAAAGTGAACGGCGCACTGGTCGTCTGCTTGTTGGCCAATGATGCAAACGTGATCGTTTGGTCATCCAAACCGGGTTCGTTTACCAAAAATGTCCGCTCGACAGGTGTGGCTGCATTCCAATTGGCATTGCCAGTTTGGGTAGCTCTGACGGTCACGCTTCCGGTCGTTCCAGTCAATGTGATGGTGTTGCCGGAAATAGTAGCTGGGCCGGAAACAATCTGAAAACTCACGGGCAGCCCACTCGTTGCCGAAGCGGAAATCGCAAACGGCAAATCGTCCGATTCTTTGTTGGGTATGGTGGGGAAATTAATGCTCTGGTTTTGCGGCCCCTGCCCCGGCACGGAGACCGTCAGGGCGGCCTCGTCATCTTCATTCGAGGAACAGCAAGTGCCGTTGCCGGGGGTACTATCCGGGTCGGATTCATTGGCTTTTTTCACCTCCGCCCAAGCATTTAAAGGGTCAGATGCGAGGACGTACCAATTAACAGTGATCGTCTCAGAAGCCCCCGCTGGCAGGTTTCCAACGGTCCAAATTTGATTGCCAAAATAATTATAACTGCCTGTGGAAGCGGTAAATTCATTTCCCCCAACCCACACTACGGCAGCAGGTTTTGGTACAAAAACCTCTACCCCGCTGGCCGAGGACGCACCCGTATTTTCCACTGTAAACGTGAACGAAATATTATTGTAAACGCTCAAAGAGGAAGGGTTGGAAGTGACGCTCAGGGACAGGTCGATCTCGCCACCACCAGTTGGGGCAGTCACCTGAAAAGTCCGGTCGACGGAAGGCGCTGCGTTCCACTGGGCATTGCCGCTTTGCGTAGCCCGGATAATGACCGTGCCCGCCTGACCAGTCAGGGAAACGGTATTTCCCGAAAGGGTAGCTGGCCCGGAAACGACCTGAAAACTGACGGGTAAGCCACTCGTTGCCGAGGCCGAAATGGTAAATGGCACATCGACCGTTTCTTTGTTTGGAATGATGGGGAAATTGATGGTCTGGTCTTGCGGCACATTTCCACCAAAAGGCAATAAGCGGTTGCCGGGGATGGGCCGCTCTTGTGACCAATTGGGCAACTGCCAACCGACGGCAAGGTTGTCGCCGCCCGTTTGTTCTTTTTGCAGCGCTTCGATGTAATATGGCTGGCCAGCCGTCAGATAAATATAAGCGGATTGTTGCTCGGGAAATTTCCCCCACTCCCTTGAGTTGGTCCACGTAGGCACGGTAGCGATGAGTTGTTTATTGGCGGGGTTGTCGTCGGTGCTGAGCCACAGCTCTCCCCCATCGTCGCTGGCCAACCAAAAACGGTAATTGCCAGAAATGGGCGGACAAACATACCCCCGAACCCGTGTCCCGAAATTGTCCAAGGTGTTGACCGGAATTTCAAAAATGGTCAATTGATCGGTGATATTAGGCGGTGAAGTGAGCGGGATTTGGGAAACGTTGACGCCCGTCACCCCCGTCCATACTTCCCTGGAAATCAGGCCGGTACCGGGGCAGTTGCCTACTACCCCAACGGTAACGGTAAAACTTTGCTCCACATTGAAAGCTGGGGCAAAAGTGCCGTTGCCCGGTTGGGTGGCAGCGATGGTTACCTCGCCGGGCACACCGTCCAAGGTCAGGGTATTTCCCAAAACACTGGCCGGGCCATCCGTTACATAAAAGGTTACGGGCAGGCCGCTTGTTGCCGTGGCCGTGAGGGTAAATGGGGCGTCCGTCACTGTCTTATCGGGGATCGCAGAAAAACTGATGCTCTGCCCATTTCCGGCGCAGGCCGGGAAAATATCTTTTTGGTAAAAATCAGAAGCGCCCGTCGGGTCGGTCACCGTCAAGTTGACCCGGTACCAATAACTGGCCGCATAACATTCCACCGCTGTCAAATTGGTATTGGCGGTGGCCGTGGTAAATGACTCCAAAGGGTGGTTGTGGTTGTTGTGGTACAACCGAACATCCCATAAATAGCTCAACTGCCCCGCAGAATGATTGGCATCGACGACAGTAGCGCTGAGCGATATATTGGTAGTCGCATTTGGGTTAAATGTATTGATCGCATCCACACTCGTGGATTGGATAACGGGCGCAGCATTGTTTAGGGAAATGTTCAAGTTCGCCACACCTGTCAACCCTCCCAGGTCAGTCGCCGTCAGCGTTACATTAAAACCCGTAGCCCCCGAACCGGTAAAAGTATGCGAGGGGTTGGGCAAGGTGCTGGTCGTTCCATCCCCAAAATCCCACAGCAAGCTGAGCGGGTCGCCGTCCTCATCGTAGGTATTTAAGGAAGAAAAACTAACCGTCAGTGGCGACGTTCCCGACACTACATTTGCGGAAGCGATCGCCACCGGCGTATGCAGGGTTATCCCTGTATAGGACACCTGCCTGATCTGGTCTGGCCAACGGACGTAGTAGAGACTTTCCTGAAAAGGATCAGTGTTGAGGAAAATACAGGGGCCAGCCGCATTGATGAAATTCTTCACCTCGACGGGGTTCCAGTTCGCATCGAATCGGAAATTACGGATCCATCCAGCACCGTAGTCTGCGTGGAAATAAGTGTCGTGCCATTCGCTCGGAAAATCGTGGCCGTGAAACCAAACCCCTCCCGTACTGGCATTGCCATTAAAAGTTGGCCCGGGCAAGGTAGCTGAACCGACATTGACGATGCTGCCGTTCACCAGACCACGGGGGCTGCCCGTCCGCCAATCGACTTTGGGCCGATCGTGCTGGGCTGGCAAATAGTTGCTGTTGTTGTAGCCCGGCTGGTAGGTCATGCCCTCATATTTTGGCCAACCGAAGTTCATGCCGGGCCCGTTAACGATGTCCAATTCCTCCCTGCTCCCCCAACCAACATCACCAAAAATGAAAACGCCGGGATTGCCATCGGAGGGGACATGGCTGCCACTTTCGGGCACCAACGTCATGCGGTAGGGGTTGCGGACGCCCCTCGCCCAGATGCGGGAAGCAGGCGATTTTGGGTTGTTCGCATCCCAGTATGGATTCGAAGGTAGCCCCTCCCCAGTGAGTGGATTCAGGCGAAGAATTTTACCATTGTAATTATCGAGTGTCTGGCAGCGGTAAGCGCCAATATTTTCCGCGGGGGTAATAATGCCGTCGTTCAGTCCTTGTTGCCAATAAGTTTCCGAAGCTGAGCCCTGGTCAGCGCTGTTGTAGCTGGCCCCATCTCCCAAAGTCGCCAACAGTGTCCCGTCATCACCAAAAACAAGCGAACCCGTCCCATGCGATTCATGCAAGATGGCCGGGCCATCCTGAACATTTTCCCCAATCAAAACAAAACGGCTGGTAGGGATGGTGGTGGTAAAATTGGTAGCAATGTCGGCCTGATAGCGGGTAATCCGGCCAATGGTAGCTGCGAAATACTCATTGGTGTTGGGGTTGTATTGAGGTGTTCCGGCGTACAGCAAATGGTGGCGATCCACCACATAAAGCAGGTAGTAATAGCCATTTGACAAGAAATTCAAAAAACATTCAGAGCAAACCCCAACAAACCGAAGTTCACGCCAGCCGCTCCACCTCATCGCTGATGTCGAGCAGCGGGTTGGTTGATTTGACGCCGTTCTCCACTTGGCCTGTTCCGGCCGTCCCGTTCCCAGACATACATGCGCCCATTGGCGTCCCACACGAAACCGGACACCTCATCCCATCCACCCATAAAGAGTTGGTCGGTGAAGCCTGTAGGCTGTGCTGTTGTTTTTCCCAGAAAAAGTAGAAAGAAAGAAAGGCCAAATGTAGTGATCAGCCCCTTGGTCAAAAGGTTGGAAGATGGGTTCATAATGTTTTCGTTTTAGTATAAATAACAGGGCCTCTAAATCAGCTGGTAAAAATTATCAGTCTTGAAAACCTGAGGCACTTTGTGGGGGGAGAACTTGGTAGAAATTTGCTCGGTGAAGATAGGGTTTTTACAATAATCCCCTAATCGAGCCATCAATTTGTTTGTAGTTGTTTTAGCATCGGCTAAAAGCAATAAGTTTTGATAAAAAATAATACGACCCCAATGAATAGTAGAAAATATATCCATGGAGAGGCCGTTCCCGAATCGCTTTTCATAGTTTTAAACGAGTGTTCAACTATCGTCAGTCACTCGTCAATGCAAGTGACTTTAGTAGTTAGAATGAGTAAATATAACCTTGTGTAAATGAGTGACTGGGAGCCTATATGATGAAAGATGGCCAAAGGTAAGGATTAATTCCGAAAGTATAAAGGCATAGTATTTATCAAAAACGATGATAATCCGCAACAGGCTACTTGCTGACAAAATGGGTTAAAATTTCGGTGGTGTGGCAAATGTGCCAAGTCCGGAGGGCCTGCCCCGAAGTAAATTCGGGGCAGGCTCTCCGGGACTTACATGAAATAATAAAGAATTGATTGGCCTATCGCCATGATTTTACCCCCAATCAATTCCCATATTCAGAAACCAACTCCTCGGGGATGAACAGATAAATGATAGCGTTCCTTTCTTCTTCATCCTTAAAGTCTTTGACCGCCCCTTCCAACACGATGGGCTCAAATTTCTTGGAATATACCTTTATCATCTCCGCAAGGTATTGCCCCCGCAAATCGGGGAGGTGGTTGTTGCGGAAATTGCGGTCAGGAATTTCTTTCTCGATGGGGGTGCTTTCAAACCGCTCGTTGTCGTCTTTTCTTTGCGGTAAAACGCTGATGTCCTCGTAAAAAAACTGCTCGTTCAATTTGCCGGAGAAGGTCGTATGACCAGCGATGTCGGCACTGCCCTGGATGAACAACTTTACTTTTGATTGGTCGGCTTTTTTCATGGCATGCAGGGCTTCCGTTACAAAAGAACCGATCGTCGAGCCGTACTTTTTGCGGAACTCGGTTTTGCTCATGCAGTACTCGCCGGGGCCAAACAACAGCTTCACATTTTTATCGGCATCTTTTAGTTTCACTTCAAAGTAGCGGCCTTTTTGCCCTTCCACGACTTCGTCGTCGGGGTGGAAAGTAGCCTCCCAATAGGGGCGCTCCACCTCGAAACTTTCGGCCCACTCTTCCACGGTGACAGGCTCTAATTTTACATCTGCGCCATACTCTTCCTTGATGGCTTCCTCCTCTTTTTTCAGTTCTTCTTCTTGCTGGACTTGCTCGCCGATTTCTTTTTCTACTTCTTGAGTTTGCTCTTCCAATTGGTCCGTTTGCTGGTCGGCATCTTTGAGATCTTTTTCCAACTCGTCCACTTCGGGCTCGGTCTGTTCCTGTTCTTTTTTGGTGTCCTCTATTTCATCCTCCAATTCTTTGTTGTCATCGCAGTCGGCCTTTTTATCAAAAATATTGTAGCGGTCAATAAAGTCCCGCACGGTGGCTTCGAGCGCTTTTACATCTTCGACCCCCTGGTCCATTTTGCCTTTGATTCCTGATTTTTCGGCGATGAGGGCAACGAGTTCTTTCTTCAATTCCTCAACGTTGGCCGTTTTGGATTCGTACTGGTTTTTGATGTTTTCGAGTTGGGCATCCAAACCTTCCACAGTTGTTTGCAACTTGGATTTTTTGCCTGTCAAAACTTCGACAATAGAACCGATGGCTGTCGCTTTTTCAGAAAGGCCATCCAGTTTGGCCAGTGTCTTATCGGCTACGGGGATGCCGTTTTGCGGGAGCTTGAGTTTGTCCTGAAAGAGTTTCAAGTTGGAAACTTTATCCGCAAGCTTGCCGGGCAAAGAAAGTAAGCCACCCAATTTCTTTTTCACCTTTGCCTGCTTTTGGTCCATGCCCGTGATCTCCGCCAGCAGTTTGTTTAGTTCGCTTTCGCAATCGGCAATCTCCCCTTTCAGCTCTTCCTCCGATTTGAGTTCTTCCATCTCTTTTTTCAGGTTGTCAACCGTTTCCTCTTGCTTTTTCACTTCCTCGACCTCTTGCTCCACGTCTTTGGTTTCTTTGGCCAGCTCCTCCTGGTCTTTGGCGAGGTCTTTCATTTCATTTTCCAATTTGTCCAACTCGTCCTGCACTTGGTCTTTGGCTTTGGTGAGCTCTTCCAATTGGTCCAATAATTCATCTTTGAGTTGGGTCTCTTCTTTCACGTCATCAACGAGGTCGCCCGCTTCCTTTTTCACGTCGCCTACCTTTTTGTGCAATTCATCGAGTATCTTTTTGGGCTTGTCTTCGAGTTGTTTGGTCAATTCGTCCTTCTTCTTAGCGAGCTCGTCCAGCTTGTTTTGGAGTTGGTCAATAACCTTTTCCCGCTCCGCAATTTTGACCTGCAAACCATCCGCTTTTTTGGAAATGTCATCGTATTTGTCCTTTAGTTTTTGGGATTTATCCGCCAAATCCTTTGCCTTGTCACCAAGGTCTTTCCCACGTTTGAACAAGTTGCCAATTTTGGAGAGCAAGCCCGGCACGGAAATTTTTGGGATAAAATTTTTCAAAACCCCCAGCGCATCGTTGAGGGTTTTCATTTTACCGACTAGGCCCAATGGCCCCGGCAGGAAAGTCCCCAAGCGGGAATTGAGCAACCCCAACGCCCCTTTGAGCAGACCGAGTTTGGGTTTGGCTGCCGCCAAATCGTTTTTCACCCCGCTGATTTTGTCCTGCGTCTCTTGCCCTACGGGCAATTGATTCACCTGGTTTTTCAGGTAATCTACTTGTTGTTTTTTACTGAGTTTTGAAACATCCTGACCCGCCGCTGGGGCAGGTGGGTCGAG
>JAWKLX010000006.1:0-310784 GCA_041392505.1 Saprospiraceae bacterium
ATGGAATCACATATTGGTAACCAATGTTTAGATGCGTGCAATAGCCGCCAAAACGGGTGACGCCCATAACGCGGTCGCCGACTTTTACATTGGTCACGTTGGCACCGACCTTGGCGATGACCCCGGAATATTCCAGACCCGGCGTGAACTCACCTTTCGGCGTAGCGCTGTACAGCCCCCAAATAGCAAACACATCGGCGAAATTGAGGCCGATGGCCTTGACCTCCACCGTCACTTCATTGGCTGCCGGATCGGGTAGGTTTTCGGTTATTATTTTCAGATTGCGTACATTGCCCGCTTTGAGGCGATAGGCTTTTCGTTGCATGTAGTCTCGTGATTAGTGATTAGTTGAATAGTGATTAGTTTTGCCAACTGTTCAAATTAAATGGGCAGCTAAAATTAAAGTGCAAAAGTAACAAGTATTGGCAGGGCAAAGCACTTTTGCCATTTTACTTTTTACCCCCCAATTATATTACGTTCAATTTTATT
Source organism: Saprospiraceae bacterium (assembly GCA_041392505.1). GTDB lineage: Bacteria > Bacteroidota > Bacteroidia > Chitinophagales > Saprospiraceae > UBA6168. The sequence continues at coordinate 490 of JAWKLX010000006.1, forward strand.
TCCTCCATGAAAAAATACCCGGCAAAACTCCTTCTTTTTGGCGAGCATACCGTCAATCTTGGTTCGCAGGCATTAGCCATGCCGTTGCCGTTGTTTTCCGGGCACTGGGTCTTTTCCAAAAATCCTCGGCCGGAAAACCTGTTGGACTTCGCCGATTATTTGGCCAGCGCCCCTTTGTTGATAAAATTGGATGTCGCCCGATTTAAAAAGGAATTGTCAGAGGGGTTGTATTTTAAATCCAATATCCCCACAGGTTACGGCATCGGCAGTTCGGGGGCAGTGGTAGCCGCCATATTCGACCGATATTGCATGGTTCGGGAAGGGAAAGATTTGACTTTGTTGAAAAAGACGTTGGCGCAAATGGAGAGCTATTTTCACGGCACTAGTAGTGGCACCGACCCGTTGATCTGCTATCTAAATGCGGCGGTTGTTTTAGGTAAAAATGAAGCTAAAAAAATTGAACTGCCAGCAATAAAACCGCCATTTACTTTTTTTCTTTTGGACACTTATTTAAAAAGGTCAGCCACCACTCAAATCGAATATTTTTTAGAAAAAAATAAAGACCCTGATTTTAATAAAAAATTAAATGCAGATTATTTACCTGCCGTAGATGCCGCTATTGATTATTTAACAAAAGGGGCGTGGGATTTATTATTTGATCAATTTCATGCAATTAGTACATTTCAATTTTCTTATTTAGAAAAACTAATCCCGGCTGATTTTTTGGAAATGTGGCAAGCGGGCATGGACAGCAATTATTTTAAATTAAAAATATGCGGCGCAGGCGGCGGTGGTTTTATTTTGGGAATGACCAATGATTTTGAAAAACTGGAAAATGATTACGCTGGGTTTGAGATTTTGGAAATAGAAATTTAATGTTTCCTAAAGCCAAACATTTCACAACAAATAATCACATCGCTCCGACCAATTAAAATTAATATTTAAGCTTTTCTAAAATTATTAATTTGCAATTTATATAGTACGTAATCATTAAAGATTCAATTCTCGAATAGTATAAACACATCGTGCATTTTAAAATAAAAATCAATTATTTCAACCCACAATCTTCCACCTATTGACAGACAGATAAGCGAGCAGTTATAGGTTAAAAAAAATTGGTGCGCCTGCTCCAGTATTTAAATAATTTTTTCTCTCTAAAAATACCCTTTTACTGATAACTTCTCTTTTTCTACCTTTACCGCCCTATCCAAATAAAATCCACCAAACACATAGAAAATACATGAGCAAGACATTAAAAGCCTTAACCTTTGCTGCTATCCTCCTTCACTGTTTTAGCTGCCAAAAAGATGGTTCTGAAAACATCCAGCGCCCGCACTCCCCTTGGGTGTTCCGCTCGGTACTTGATTCCCTTCCTCGCATGGTGACGGCGGCATTGCACGATGACCTGTACGTGGCATACCAAACGCAAACAGGGGCTATTTACAAAGCTTGGAAGGGCGGCGTCAACTTCGATGGGGCAGTTTATACCACTGCCCATGGCCCGCAGCCTTCAAGCCTCGGGGACGGATGGTTTGTTGGTAAATTTTCCTCGCCGTGGAAGGTGGTGAAAAACGGGGAAGAATTATCTCCAAAAATACAATACCGGGGGCACCGTTTCGGAAATGGCCATGTGGTCTTCAACCTCGAACTGATCCTGCCGGACGGCCACCTCATCAACGTAACCGAACAGCCAGAGTACGTGACGAACAGTAACGGGCTGACTGGGCTGGAAAGGACATTTACCACTGCTAATGTGCCCGAAGGCGCACAGGTTGTTTTGCTCACAAATTTGAGTTCGATCGCTTTAGAAACCAACGTGACCACCGACGGCCAATGGACGGTTTCCAATAAAACAGACCGCACCTATAAAAATATCAATGGGTTTGACCTCGAAGGTTCTTTGGCTTTAAATACAAATGGTACAACAACTTTTACCGCCTATTTTACCCAAAAGCCTTTGATTGAAAATACCAATAAAATTACGGGTGCGGAAGATGCAGAAGACTTACCCTTGGGCATGCGCCTCATCGCCCGTTCGGATTGCAAGACATGCCACAATACCTATGTGGCGACAGTCGGACCAGCTTATGTGGAAGTAGCGAAACGCTACCGCAATAACGAGGACAATGTTTTGACGCTGATCAATAAAGTGAAAAATGGCGGCGCTGGGGTGTGGGGCGAAGCGGCCATGACGCCACATGCCGATTTACCCGACAGTGACCTCCGCCACATGGTCGAATACATCATGGGGTTGGATGCTTTGGAAGAGGCGAGTCAGCCAGAAGAGGTGAACGTGGCCGAACTTCAATTGATGGACGGCGCCGAAGGCATCGAGGCGAGCGCCATTTATCCAGGAGCTATTGCAAGGATTTATAAATACGACCGGACGTTGAGCAAATTGGCAGATCTCGCCCCTTTCCCAAAACCCATTTATGAAGGCATTATTCCAACCCTGCACGCTCAAGAAAAAGACCTGATCGGCTTGGATGACAATTTTGGCATTGTCACTGAGGGTTATTTGAAAATACCAAAAGACAATAATTACACTTTCCGCCTCATCAGCGACGATGGTTCAAAATTGACCATTGACAACAAAGTAATCATTGACCACGACGGGCTGCACGGTGGCGATGCCAAAGATGGGGAAGTCGCCCTCAAAGAAGGCTACCACCCATTCCGGGTAGATTATTTCGAAAGCGGCGGCGGCAACAATATTTCTTTTCAGTGGAAATCTTTCGATGATAAAAACGCAGGCTTTACCATCGTTCCGGCTTCGGTGCTGTCTCACAAAAAAGACGACCAACCTGAGCATAGCAACCCAGTCCCATTTGCCAGCAGCAAAAAAGTACCCGGCGATAAAATACCCGTCGAAGGGGTGCACCCGAGCTATGACTTGAGTCAGGCCCGTCCAAATGATTTTTTCCCAAAAGTTGGGGGCATGGACTTTCTCTCGGATGGCCGGTTGGTGGTTAGTTTGTGGGATGCCGAGGGAGGTGTTTACATCATCGACAATGTGGCTTCCGGTGATCCAGCACAGATGACTGCCAAAAAAATCGCAGCTGGACTCGCCGAACCGCTGGGGTTGAAAGTGGTGGACGACGAGATTTTTGTTTTACAAAAACAAGAACTCACCCAACTCATCGATCACGACGGCGATGAGCTGACAGACGAGTACCGCACCCACTGCAACGCTTGGGGCGTCAGTGGTAATTTCCACGAATTTGCGTTCGGCCTCGCCTACAAAGACGGCCATTTTTATGGCAGCCTCGCCACTGATATTTTGCCCGGCGGCGCTGGCGCAAAAGTGCAGCCGAAAGACCGGGGGCGTACTTTTAAAATCTCCAAAGCAGACGGCAGCATGGAACTTATCACTTCCGGCCTGCGAACGCCCAACGGCATCGGCATCGGGGTGGATGGCGAAATTTTTAATGCTGACAACCAAGGCGATTGGCTGCCAGCGAGTAAGATCGTCCACATCACCCAAGGGTCGTTTTATGGTAGCCGGGCCGTGGATTTTGCGGGCACGGAAAATTTGACCGAAAAGAAACCCGTCGTGTGGCTGCCGCAGGACGAAATCGGCAACTCACCTGCCACTCCATTGGCCCTCAATGACGGCCCGTACAAAGGGCAGATGATCCATTGTGAAGTGACCCACGGCGGCGTGAAAAGGGTTTTTGTGGAAAAAATAAATGGCGAGTACCAAGGAGCTGTTTTCCGTTTTATTCAAGGTCTGGAGGCAGGGATCAACCGCATGGTTTGGGGGCCTGATGGTGGCCTCTACGTGGGCGGGGTCGGCAGCACGGGCAACTGGCAGCATGGCCAAAACCACTGGTACGGCCTGCAACGGTTGAAATACAACGGCCAATCGACCTTTGAAATGCTGGCCGTGCGGGCGAAGTCCAACGGCATGGAAATCGAGCTGACCGAGCCGCTGCCAGCGGGCATTGGTTGGGACAAATCCGAGTACACTGCCCAGCAGTGGTGGTACCAGCCAACTGCCAATTACGGTGGCCCGAAGCTCGACCTCGAAGACCTCCGCATCGTTTCCGCCAATGTTGCTGCCGACCGCAAAAAGATTTTCCTTGAACTCGATGGTCTGCAACCCAACCATGTCGTGTACCTCCGCTTGCCTTCTTTTTGGACGAGCGAGAATGGCCATGAGCTTTGGTCAACGGAGTGTTGGTACACCTTGAATAATATCCCGAAAAATGTTTTAGGGGAAAAACGCACGGCGCAGCTCGTCCCGCCCAATACCTTGACCGAGGCGGAAAAAGCGGCTGGCTGGAAATTATTGTTCGATGGGAAAACGATGAACGGCTGGCATAATTTCAACAAAGAAACCATTGGCACCGGCTGGGTCATCGACGATGACGCCATCCACCTGAACGCTAAAAAGAACCCCGACGGCCACTGGCAAGCTGCCGACGGCGGCGACATCATCACCGACGGCCAATACGAAAACTATGAACTCCGGGTGGATTGGAAAATCGGTGCCTGTGGCAACAGCGGCATCATTTACAATGTGGTCGAAGACGAAAAATATGACTACGTCTGGCTGACCGGGCCAGAGATGCAGGTGCTCGACAACACTTGCCACCCCGATGCCATGTACCCCCGACACCGGGCCGGTGACTTGTACGATATGATCGAATGCAAATATGAAACGGTAAAACCTGCTGGCGAATGGAACGAGGCCCGGCTCATCATCAACAATGGCCGGGTGGAGCAGTGGTTGAATGGCCGTAAACTCGTCGAGTTTGAGATGTTCAATGATGATTGGGCCCAGATGATCGCCAATTCCAAATTCAAAGATATGCCGGATTTTGGAAAGGCCAGGAAAGGGCATATTGCCTTGCAGGATCATGGGGATCGGGTCTGGTTTCGGAATGTGAAGATTAGGGAGTTGTAAGCGATAGACATTCCAGCAAGTTTATTGATACAAGCCTTGACGAACTTGTTATCTCCCTCGAACTATCTGATGCCACTAATCCACTGCTGAAAAAATGGAGGTGCATCAAATGCAAGGCTGGTGTTTTTCCAATTTTAATAACAATCGTAGCTAACGCCAACGTCGGCAGGGTTCGGCACCCTGCCGACGTTTTTGCGTCAATATTTATCAGTTTTATATTTGATGTGCCGAGGAAAAAATGGATGCAAAAATGGTTGGGGGAAAAGGTGGATCGAGCAAAGATGAAAGGGGAGGACTTGTTGAAGGGATTGTTTGTTAGTGTTAGGGATTTTTCTTTACTTGCAGGCGGAAACGCACACGAATATTCTATTCTATTAAATTATAGTGGGGGCTTTAATTAAATTATGACTTGCAAATATCGCACAGTCATTACCCAAAATATATATAGTATATGAACCTATTTTCTTCTTTAACTACTTTCAATTATCAAGACTTATTTCAAAAGCTTTTTAATGCATCCACAGAACAGGAATTGGATGCTGCCATAAATTCTTTTCCCGAAATATTTAATGATAAAAAAAATTGGAAGCCTCTTGGGGGGAACGAAAACAGCTTCGGCGTTATTGAAAATCAGCAAAGCGCTCCAATTGCATCATTGATTGAAAAAATAACCAATTCCATAGATGCGCTTTTAATGAAGCGTTGTTTGGAAATGGGCATTGATCCCAAGAGCAAAGGTGCTCCTCAATCCATTGAAGAAGCGGTTAAAATATTTTATCCGAACCATAAATATTGGGAATTGCAAAAATTCCGCCGCCAACAATCAGAGGACATTCAAATAGTGGCAGATGGCCCACCTCGTAATACGTCTGTCATTATTTATGACAATGGCGAAGGACAACACCCCAATGATTTTGAAGATACTTTTCTTTCCCTTTTGCGGGGCAATAAAAATGAAATCCATTTTGTGCAGGGAAAATACAATATGGGTGGCAGTGGGGCTATTGTTTTTTGTGGCAAAAAACGCTACCAATTAATTGCTTCAAAAAGATTTGATGGTACAGGTGAATTTGGCTTTACATTGATCCGGCAGCATCAATTGACCAAAGAAGAAGAAAAAATAAGAAAAAATACGTGGTATGAATATTTAAAAATTAATGACAAAATCCCCTCTTTCCCAATTGATGAACTTGATTTAAAACTCCATAATAGAAAATTTAAGACAGGTACAATTATTAAACTTTACTCTTATCAATTTCCATCAGGTTATAGTGGATTCGCACAAGACTTGAACCAAAGTATCAATGAATATCTCTTTGAACCTGCACTGCCTGTATTAACTGTTGATAATAAAACCAGATACCCAAATAACAATGTCCTTGAATTGGATTTGTATGGCTTAAAACGCCGCTTGGATGAGGACAAGGATTATTTAGATGTATCGTTTTCCGTTGATTTTGCCGCTGATCCATTTGGCAAATTAAAAGTGACCTGCTTTGTTTTTAAAGCTAAATCAAAAGGATATGACGTTAAGAAAACAAAGGAGCGAATAAGAAGCCGATATTTTAAGAATGGCATGTCGGTTTTATTTTCCATGAACGGTCAAGTGCATGGCCACTATACTTCCGAATTTATTACCCGCTCCTTAAAAATGAATATCCTCAAAGATTATTTATTAATCCATGTGGACTGCACCAACATGAATTATGACTATCGGAAAGAACTGTTCATGGCTTCCCGTGACCGCTTGAAGGATGGCGATGAAACGAGGGAGTTGCGGAAGTTTCTGGCAAGCAAATTAGGGGCGGCAAGCAGTCGGCTTTCTGAAATCGAAAAAAAACGGAAGGCTTCCATTACGGTATCGGGCGAGAACACGCAGGAATTATTAAAAAATTTCACCCAAAACCTGCCGATGAGCGACGACTTGAAACGCCTGCTTGGCGATGCTTTTAAATTGGATGAGAAACCAAAAGAAAAACCAAAGAGGCCCCACCATACAAGCAATACAGATAAAAAAGAAAAAGAGCCTTTCCTTCCCAAACGCTTCCCCACTTACCTCAAACTCAACGAAACCGATGGCAAAGGAAAAAACATTTCTAAAATCCCTCTAGGCGGGGAAAAAACCTTGAAGTTCGAGACCGATGTGCAGAATGACTATTTTGATCGGATAGATGAACCGGGGGCTTTGAAAATTGCTTTGCTCAATTTTACCAAAAACGATAGTGAAGGTGGCGATGCAGCAGGTACTCCGAATAATGTGGAGGATGTGCTTGACGTTGAAACCACGAGCCCTGCGGATGGAAAAATAAGGGTTGTTTTCAAACCTAAAGAAGATGTCAAAGTGGGCGATGCCATTCAAGTAAAAGTATCGCTCGATGCGCCCGGACAGGAACATGACCAAATCTTCTGGGTAAAAATAACTGACCCAAAAGCTAAGCCAACTGAGAAACCTAAACAAGAAGAAAATATTGAACTGCCAGGTTTGCCTGCTCCTATTTTGGTATACAGGAATAAAAGCGAAGGAAGGCTGACTTGGGATGAATTAGGTGCATCAGGAATTGATATGGAGTATGAAAACGTCATGTACCCCGATGCTTCTGGAGATTTATTGGAGAAGATTTATATAAACATGAACAGCACTGTTTTAATGAATTTTAAAAGTAAACAAAAGGCTATTTCGGAAGAACAAAATGAAATTGCTGACAAAAAATATATTTCATCTGTTTATTTCCATTCGCTATTTCTTTATACCATTATCAAAAATAAAAAATATTCTATCGTGCAAACTGTAGATAAAAAAGAAGATGAAGTAGATTTGGGTACTTATCTTCGGGTCTTATTTGACTCTTATTACTCGGAATTTATTTTGCATTTTGGGACGGTGGATTTGATGGCGGCGTTGGGTTGAAATTGGAAGTTATCTTTTAGTGTTGAATGCTTCCATTAAGTATAATATTTATCCTAACGTTAATCTTCAATAAATTTGATCGAATCAATGAATTTTGCATCTATTTGTTTTTCATATAATACTCCTTGATTAAAAGCTTCCGAAATTATATTCAGGCTTAATTTACCGATTGTTCTTGGCGTTATAGGTTTTTCTAATATAGCCGAAGCACGCTCTAATAACAGATCAATTGCATCTTCAGTAAATGGCGAATATTTGCCTCCTTCAAATCCATCATTTCTGTACTTAGAAAGCAATTCAGATAAATACTCTTTTCCTTGCTCAATGGTTGCTTCATCAAATATTATACTGGTAGAGGTTCTGTCCATCAAGGCTTGCCCAAGTACTATTTCGATATTTTGAAAATCGGAGGGATCTGAAAAAGAAAAACTCAAAAACATGGTCAAATAGTTTGGAGTAACATCATATAATTGTCTCAGAAATTGAGTAAAAGGGCGGTATTCTTTAGCAGTATAGTAAATAAGTGACTCCAATTCATCAATCCATAAGAATATACGTCTTTTTGTATCAAATGCTTTCCCGTCTGCATAATTTGCCAAAAGCATGAAAATCCCACTCAAAGCGTTATCTCGATCTGTATCTGAACTCACTACCCTTCTTATTCTTAGAGTATTTTTTAGGCTTGTTGTGTTTTGTCCAAAAATAGCTTGTTGAGCTAAAAAAACAATATCTGGATTTTCGTCCCCCATCAACCATAATAAACGAGCTAAATCTTCACTGTTTGTCCAACTTTCTAAAACATTTAGACTTTCAGCATCAGTTTGATAAGCTTGTCTAAGCCCTCTAACTGAACCTTCTATATTTCTCCATTTTATTTTTTCGACAATGTTTTTAAAAAGCTCTCCGGTTGCATCATTTCCTTTCATAGGAGAAGTAACAATAATGGAAATCGGGCTGGGGTATCCATCTGAGATATTTGGAATATTTTCACTATTAGAAAAGTAGTATGATGAGTGTGTTTTTCCTCCCCCATATCTACTCACAACTAAAATCACTTTAGACCCATTGGAGGAAACGCTGTCTGTTATAATTTTTTCGAATTTCTTTTTGTTTTCTTTAAATCCCGCCCAAACCAATTTTTCACCTTCTTTGTCAGGTACAATTTTAAAAGGATTTTTTTTCAACCCTAATTTCTGCCAATTTATTGAATTCATGATTTAATATTTTTGTTTAAGGCTATTAATTTTTTGGAGTTTTTTAATATAATACCCTCTCATTTTAATCATTGCATCCTGCTGGGTATCATATTTATCTTTAAATTTTCTCCAAGACATTGATTCTATTGCAATTAAATCAATCATCGCATTCTCTGCATTTTCATAGCTTATATCATCGTGAATAAGAAATAAATAACTCAACAAATCAGGAGTGTTCCAAATTTGTCCAAATTGAATGTCCTCAAGAACTTTATCCATAAAGTAGTTGCGAGCAGTGAAGTCATCTGAAACTATAACCATTTGACTAAATATCTTATCTTTAACTACTTCTACTGCAGCACAAATCAAGTGCCTTTCCCCTTCATCCTTTTTTTTCAAACTCTTTTTGTAATAATCCTGACTAAGCCATTTTTTTTCTAGTGCAATAATTCGCTTAACACTGATGACAGAACTCTTAGTCTTGTCAATTTTTTTCCATATCGAACGTTCTGTCGAAGTTCTTTCATTTACTTTAGTAAAGAATTCGTCTCTCACAGATTTGCATGTCATTACCTGTAAGTATTTCCAAAGCCACTTGTCAGTTTTTTGCCTATTTATTTCTATTCGAGATAAATGTGACAAAGAATTTGCGTCAATTAATATTTCTAATTTTCTACTTGCCATTATTTTAAATAAAGATATGATTCATAACTTCTGCCTGATTTTCTTATCCCTAATTTTACTCCATTTATTTGTTTCTCAAAACCTATCCAATTCACAATTTCGGACATGTCAGCTATAATTGATTCTTTTTGAAATAGCTTAAAGCATAAAAAAAACATTGTGTCATTAAGAGGTAACCTTGGCAAATTTAATACCCCGAACAATGCTTTGGCACGGATTAAATAAAAAGAAACCAGTTTTTCTTTTTTCTCTTCTTCTAAATTTTGCCATAAACTTAGATTGCCACCCTCAATTAACAAAATGGAGTTTTTAAAATAAGTATCTTCAAGCGAACAAAAATCTTGATTTATATGCTTAGAAATAATAACCTTATTTTCTACAAAAAGCTTTGTATTGATAAAGCCCAAATCTAGCCACCAATTTATTCTCGGTGGAACAATATCTTCGCTATATCTTTCTGGACTTCTCCATTCTTTTACCCTCTTGTAGGCTTCATAATATTTTTCTTTTACTATAGAAGAAGTATTTATTTGGTTGATTTTTTTTTCTAAAAATAATAAATAATGATTTTTAAAATCTTTTTGATACTCTTTTAATGATTGACCAGGATTATCGCGTATCAGCTCGTAAACTGAAAGAAGCCGATCACTATCATGTAGCAATAAAGAATAAAGGAAAAATACTTTTTCAACATTGTTTAATGCAAAAGCATTTAAAGGGTTAAAATTTTGAGTAGCCTCCCTCAATATCAGCATCATACGAGATGGGTAAATCCAACCTTTTTCTTGAGATGTAAGAAAAAGGCTTTTGGAGGCATCTAAATAATTTTTTAAGCTTTGAGTTATTTTATTTTTCCTTTCGTACCTCCCTGTGGCTTTATTTAATTTTTTCTGGTTGATTTCTCCTGTCAATGAAAAGTATGATTGAAAATCCGATTCATGATCATCCGACCATTTATCTACCATTATCCTTAACAATTCAATATTGCATCCTTTTTTGCCAATTATTTCACTGAAAACAGAAAAGTACTTCAATCGTCTCACTTGGGTTTTAACTGATATTGCTTTTAGTTCTCTCATCATTTATATAAAACACGCCGCACACCCCACTCCCTCTCCTTCCGCTAATATATCTAACAGAAAAGGCGATTTGGTGTCAGCATTTGTATTTCTTTTTAAATATTCTTTTTTTATTTGTTTTATCCTTTCCGGTTTTATTAATTCCTCCAAAGTCTCATTCTGATTCCACGAATAGCCGTCTTTTTCATATTCGACTGCTTTTTGGAAGCGCTCCGGGTGCTGTTCATAGAGCCAAACCCATTCTATTTTTTGTTGGAAAAAACAAAAAAAACAGCCGGAGCGGCTGCGGGCATATTGTCCTTTTTTACCACTGATTTCAAAAGGCATTTTATTGTAATAGGCCGGTACGCCGACACCGCTTTCTTCCAATAACCTAAATATATCGCTCCTCACCAATACCTCATCATTTTCGATCAAAGGGAAATAAGTTTCGGCGGCCAAAGGATAGCCTGTGCTTTGCAGCCAATTAAATATCAAGCGGTTGAAATCTTTTACATGGAGATCAAGCAGCATGTTCAGTTTTTGCCCTTGCGTAAATGATGGGGAAAGCGGTTGGCCAAGCAATTCCTCAAAGCGGGCGTTCTTGTCGTAGAGGTCAAGTGAGCCATAAAGGTCGAGCAGTGCCTCCCGATTATGGTTGGCCAATGCTTTATCAATGACATCCTCGCTCCATATATTTTTCCGGAAAGGGAAAATGGATTGGATATTTGTTTTCTTGGAAATATAGCCCTCTCGGTCTTCGTCGCCCCTGATCCCCACATAAGAAACAACGGGGTCGCTACCCACAAATTTTTCAAACGGTTCAAGTTTGAGTTTTTTGGTACACCACCGAGCCATGGAAGAGGGCAAGAAACCGCCGTACATTTTCAGGTAATGATCGAACGGGTCTTCATGACTGCTTTCTGCTGCCCGGAGTTTGGCAATCGGCTTGCCGAGGAACACTTCGAGGTTTTCGATCAGTTGGTAGGTCTCGTCCAATTCTTTTCCCGTATCACAGGTATAGTACTCAATATCCATGTCGGGATATTTGCTTTTAATATAGATGGCCAAAGCTGCGCTGTCTTTTCCACCTGATATACCTAATAGGTGCCGTACTGCCATTATTCGTTTTTTAGAAATTCTTTCAATAGGCTTGCCAAAGCTGCAATGTTTAGAGTTTTGTCATTGCCTAATTGCGTCCGGAGCGATCCTTCTAAGCGTTTGATTTCTTCTTTTTTCTTTTTAGGGTAACGTATTACCTTTTTCTCGACTTGGCCAAAGGTAATAATTTCCAAACTTAAAACTTCCTCCTTTTTCTCATCAATTGTTTTGTTGGATAGTTGGGAAAAAGTATCCAATTCCAAGATGTAATTTTTGAATTTGTCGAAAAGCAAAGGTTCGTCCCTGTCACGAAGGTTTTCTAATGTTTTGCCAACGACAGATTGAGCAATAGAACTCAACCAACTGTTGCGGTCATCTAAATCGGAAGTGAGCCGCATCAAAAGCGCTTTATGGTGGGGGAGCAACAAATACTGCTTTACGTTTTTAAAGCGTTTTTTAATTTTGGGTTGGTATTTTTCAAAAACGACATCTTCATATATCACTTCGTTTTTTATAAATACTTCAAACCTGTTTATTAATTCTTCGTGGCAGGTTCTTATCTCACGAATAGCATTTTGCAATTTGGAAATATATTCCGCCAATAGTTCAGGCGACTTTTTTAATTGAGAAAGGGTCACGCCTAAAGCGGTCGGAAAATCCTCGAAAAATGTTTTTTCGGGGTCGGTTGCTTTCTCGATAGCCGACCTGATGGCGATGGTTTCTTTTTTCAGCCTTTTCGTTTGCTTGGCATATTCTGGCAAACCTGAGTAAAAATTGAGGAATGGCCGGATCGTTTCAATAAAAGTTTGATTGTCGGTTTTTTCTTTGGGGCTTTGATTTAAAAATTGGCGGTATCTATTGAATATCTCCAATTTAACACCTTTCACATCAAAGGCTTTTATGGAAAACTCTTTTGGGTTTTTGGCAAGTAATTCGAGTGTGCCTTCTGTTATTTCAGGAATATATATATCGTTGCCAAAAAGGGCAAACTCATCCCTTTTGACAAAAAGGAAAGTGGGCAACCAAAAATCAATTAATCCTTGTTTTAATTTAAACGGTGGCTTTTTAAAACCTTCCACCAGATTAGTCAGGGGCAGGCGGTTCTTTTTTGTTTTTTCCAACCAATCTTCTCCGTATTCCCAAAGAGGGATAAAAGAAGAATCGGTGTTTGGCTTTATTTCTTCAAGCGGATTTTTTGGATTGAAAACCAAACCATTTTCGCGTAACAAAGAAAGAAAGATGGTTTTTTCTGGCGGGAATTTATCTTTTTCAAAACCTAAATCTTCATCCTCCCAATTTTGCACAAGGTTTTTATAGTAAGCTCTTTTTGCTGTATATATGGATGATGACAACGAACTCCTATTGACCAATTCACTGTGAAATACCGGAGCTTTAAAATATACTTTTTTACAGATATAGGACAACTTAGAATTGAACTCCCTTTTAGATTTTATATCAAGTTCTTGTCCGGCAAAAATCCAAACAACATCGTTGCCTTTATTATTTAAACTGTTCAAAATATAGTGGTTCAATAAGTTTTCTTGATGTTCTTGGATATTGCTCAATTCCCTTTGAGCTATTCGGTCATCATCCGGCACATTTTCTTTTGTTTTTCTGGTTTTCTCTATTTCCCGTAATAAATTTCGGATCACCGAAGAATTTTTATAATAACCATAAAGGATAGCCTTGTCGGCTTGTTCTTTTGAAAAATTAATAATTTGTTCGACAGTGATTTTTTCATTAAAAATCAAATTCACAAAACCATCCGTATCTTCTTCCGGTATTAATTCTTTTTTGGGCACATTGGAAAAAATAAATTCAAATATGCGTGGTGTGCCCGTTTTATAATAATGTTCTTTGGCGAACACGGCAGGAAAAGAAAAATGGCGATAAAGAAGGCTCACTACATCCTCGATCTCGCCGACTTGATCGTCTGCTTTTTGCAACTCACCTTGAATATCAATATCCGTTCCCTCAAATATGACAAATCGGTTTTCGTAATTCCTATAAAGAAATATTTTTTTGTCAACCAATATTTCAACTGCACTATCAGGGTCGTTGATTCCTAAACAATTCTCTGCATAATCAAAAAGGAATTCTGGAGATATATTTCCACCTTTGCTTGCGAAAATATTTAAAAGACCAACCGCTTTAATTAGCTTTTGGCAATCAAATGCGACATTTCCTTCTAAATCATTTTCCACTCTTTCCAATGCCCCTTTTATTCCCGACCATGCAGAATAATCAGCATTAAACTTTGAGGTAAGAAAAGAGTAGAAATTAAAAATCAGATAATCATATAAATTGGAGAGATTGTAAAATGGATTTGTGTGTTTGTCAAAAGCATTAATCCCTGTGTAGTCTGTTCCTTCCAAAAAAGAAAAAAGCGACCTTTCGTTTTGCCCGTACCGCTGCATGGACAACGCTGCAACAGATGCTGAAAATAAATCCAACGGAAAAAGTTTAAGGGCAAGCTGATTGGCAAATTCAGGGTTAAAAGGAAATACCTTTGTTTGAATAAATAGGTTGGCAGCTTTATTTATTTTGACATTATCAATTTTTGCCTCGTTCAGGCTCAAACGCTCCCCTGCAAGAAACAATAATTGCTCAACAGGTTCATTAAATGTGATTTCTTTAAACCTCCCTTTTACTTTTGCCCATTCTTGTCTTTGGGAGGGAGTCAGTCCAAAAGAATAGGCATCGAAATTTTGGTGGAGCGTCGTGAGTAAGGCTATATTATATGATGGGTCATTTACAAATTCGGCAAGTTGTTGAAGAAAGAATAATTCTTTTTCAGGATTGTTTTTGGCTGCATATTCTAGGAATTTCCCGAACTCATCAATCATTAAAACCAAAAGCCCATTTCCCTTTCCTAATTTATGGTAATGGTGGAATATTTCCGCAAAAATTTGTTCGGGAGTTGATTGGCTGTTTTTATTTCCGAAATGATAATTGAAAAAATCCGTGACAGAACTATATGAACCAATAAGCGGTAAAACTTCGACTTTTAAATCTTCTAAACCATTGATATTAAAATAATGGGCCTGGCTTTTTAATGTCTTAGAGAATGCCCATAAAAAAGCAGATTTACCTGTACCATAAGAACCAATAATATTAAATGACCGATTGCCATTTTTGAATTCAGTACCGATTTGGTTTGCAACACGGCGGGCATTTGGTGTTGGGATGTAATTTATTTTTGCATCCTTGTCCCGTAAAATATTTATGGATGGGGTGTATTTAATTGCCATTATAGTATTTGTCTAAAATTTTATATGGGTTTGGTTTGCTTTTAAATTGAAGTTCACGCACTCCCGCATCGTCTTTGTACACAAGAAAATCAAATTTGGAAACGAGTTGCTCAATTTTTGTCACAATACCCGAACGGTTCAGGGCGAATATTGAACCTATACTATTATAGCCTCTTTCCATTTCATCTAAACTGATTGACTTTCCAATATTTTCATCAGAAAGCAATGCATATAATATTATTTCTTCAGGAAGCTCTTCCTTTTCGTTTGTTTCAATATAGTAAATAGCGTTTTTACCTTTTGAAATAATTTTCAATAATTGTAAATCAGGCAAAATTCCAGCAACAACTTCTTCTTTGTCTTTCGCCCCTTTTGTAGTTCCAAAATACAGCTTAGTAAATACATCAAAATCGCTTTCAATAGTATTTTTGTTAAAATTAAAATTTAGCCCCTCAGCGTCTTTTGCTTGCATGAAACGAACAAAATTCGCTTTTGAAAATTCGATTTTTTCTTTTCTCAGTTCATTAAAAATAAGGCTATAAGATGTAGCAAACCCTTTTTTAACTAAATGATAATGCAGCAACCACAGGCTTCCATCATCTTCTAAGTAAGGGTCGTAACCATCGTCTGAAAATAGTCGGTGAGCAAATTCAGTTAACTCACTTCCCGTTTCTGAAAGATTAAATGCACGAATCCAGTACCTGATAGATGATGCCATGTTTTTACCAACTCCTAATTCGACAACAGTATCATCAGCGCTGAAAGACTTCTCCTTTTGTACAAAATCATAGCCTTTTTTAAGCCAAAGATGTCGGCATTGGAAGGATTCATGACCGGAGAAAACGGGGCGATTGATTGAATTCATAATAGTCAATAAATATTGATGTACAAAGATAGGAATTAGTCAATCTTATTGGCCTTACTTTATTATTGACCTTAAGGGTTTTCTTATAAAACCCTTTATTGACCTTTTTGTTATAGTAGCAATTCCACTACTTAGATGTACCCCTCCAAACCCCAATGTTTCCTTCCCTTTTCACCAGCAGCCATCATTTTTATATCAGATAGGCCGCCACAGCTCAGAGCGGATGCCTCCCCCCCCCCGCTCCCATCACTGCAACAAATTAAAAAACCCTTGATCCACCGTCGCACCCAATTCCCGGGCGCGGACAACGTCTTTTAACGCCAATTCTTTATTGCCCAAATTAAAATGGGCTTTGGCCCGGTTGACATAAACGTTGGCGGCTTCTGGATTTAATTCGAGGGCCCGGTTAAAATCATTTAGGGCATTGGCATAACCAATTGTCCCAAGTATAAAAAAGCTGTTTCAAGTTTAGTGCAGCGGAACTCGATACGCCTCATCAAGCAGCCCGATGTATTTCGGAACAGGCTCTCTGACTACCAAGCCCGGCGGGGCCAACACCTCTCTTTGAAGGATTGACATAAAAAGTATAAAATCCCCAGTTCAATATTAATGCGGCGGATGCCTCTTAGGAGGTTACCCAGGTTGGAGGCTTAGAGGATGATGTAGTCGGCAAAGTCTTTATTTCTGATGTA
Source organism: Saprospiraceae bacterium (assembly GCA_041392505.1). GTDB lineage: Bacteria > Bacteroidota > Bacteroidia > Chitinophagales > Saprospiraceae > UBA6168. The sequence goes on from JAWKLX010000006.1 coordinate 17,154, forward strand.
GATAATTGACCAATAGCTTCAGGGGTAAAAAACGTTTTTACCTTTAAGAAATTCAATCCTCTTTAGGCGGATGCCGATCCACTTCTATTAACTCTTTCCGCATACGAACCAGTTGTGATCGATTTAATTGCAGCGCAGCAACCGTTGCCCGGCCGGTTGGCGTTAAGCCAAGGATATGTATGAAGCTGGCATGCCAGACAAAATGTTCTTTCCAGATTTGGATTCGTGGATTGAAAAGAGGGGCTTCTTGCTGACTAAAGGGATCAATGGCGGCTATTTTATCATGCTTGCAGCGGTTGCAGCCAAAACAGGAGTGCGCTAAGTTGTCGAGTTCATCCGTCCCTCCAAACATCGGAGGCCTAATGTGGTCAATGGTAAAGCGGTGAGGGGAAAATACAACAGAAGCTTTGCAATATTCGCAAAGCCCACCTGCCCGATCTTCAATAAAAGCCCGTTTTTCATCGGAGAATTTAGACTTTGCCATATTGCAAGCCCAGTTGTTGCATGACTTCTTCTAAACTGATGCCACGGAGCAGTGCCAGTTTTTTTAACAGTCGGAGACGGTAGACGGTGTATTCTTCATATTCTTCGGTGAGGGAGGTTAATTCTGCATGTTCGGATTTAGATAAGCCCGATGCCTCCATTTTATTATCCAGCTTTTGGATTTGCTGCCACTTTTCGTTTGGAAATCCTTTGTTGATTTTGGTCAACAGGGCAGATTCTTCTTCGGATACGTTGCTGTGTCGCTTTTTCGCTCTCAGTTTGTTCACGGAGGAAATGAATTTTTCATATTCCTCTAAATTTAGATCGGCGGCACGTTTAATAAGGTCGGAAAAAGATAATTGCAGGCTCATTGATAAATATTTATTTACAAAACTAACCATCGCTTAATGAAGTTCAAAATCGAAAAGCAGTACCCGGAAATTTATTGGTACTACTACACTGCACTATAATAGGTTTTGTGCCTGTATTATTTTTCCCACCTTCATTAAAACCCTCCCCATCACTTTCCTCTCAGCCCTTTTCCCTCACCACTAAAAAACCGTTTCCGCAATCTTCCGGATCGTCTCTGCGTCGCCCATGGTATAGTAGTGGAGGCAAGGCACACCTTTTTCCTTCAGTTCTTTGGACTGCATGATGCACCACTCCATGCCCACCTGATTCCGGGAATCAGTGCTTTTGGCATTCATTAATTCTTTCGACAATTCTTCCGGCAGGTCGATATAGAAGTGGCGGGGGATGGAGTTGACCTGGTATTTTTTGGTCAACGGTTTTAGTCCGGGCACGATGGGAACGCTGATGCCGGCCTTGCGGCACTCTTCCACATATTTGAAATAATAGTTGTTGTCGAAAAACATTTGGGTAACGATGTAGCTTGCGCCCGCCGCTACTTTTTGTTTGGTAAATTCCAGATCAATAGCGAGGTTCGGTGATTCAAAATGCTTCTCCGGATAGCCCGCCACCCCGATGCAGAAATCCGTTTTGGCACCGTTCTCAATATTGGAATCGAGGTATTTCCCCTTATTCATATCTGCCACTTGTTTCACCAGGTCCAGCGCAAATTCGTGGCCATCTGGCTCTGGGACAAATTTGCCATCGAAGCTGCGGGCGTCGCCTCGGATCGCCAACACATTATTGACATTGAGGAAATTGAGGTCGATGAGGGCGTTTTCCGTTTCTTCTTTTGAGAAACCACCACATATCAGGTGGGGCACAGCGTCCACACCGTAGCGGTGCATGATAGCGGCACAGATGCCGACCGTGCCAGGGCGTTTGCGGATGGCTATTTTTTCATAATAACCGCTCGGCATTTTTTTATAAACAAAATCCTCCCGGTGGTAGGTCACGTCGATGAAAGGGGGCTTAAATTCCATCAATGGATCGAGCGTATCGAAAATGGCCTGCATGCTCCCACCTTTCAACGGCGGCAACACCTCAAAGGAGATCAGGGTCTGCCCATTGGCATTCTCAAAGTAGTCAGTAACTTTCATGTTTTCAGTGAATAGTGATTGGTGATTAGTGATTAGAACTGCACTGAGTTGAAATATAATGACATAAGAAAAGTAGAAAAAACAATCTATCCATTTACAGACAGAAAGGATTGAACTCAGATCGAACAGATTAAAATGATTTTCATTGATTTTACTTAAATCTCATATAATAATCTGCATTCAATCTTTTTAATCTGCGTTCAATCTCATCTGGGTAGAGCTCGTTTCTTCCGCCTCCAAAACTAAATGTGCATCAAATATGGCTTTAACCTTTGTCATTTTTATGTTACCAGAATGGCACGGGAAGCAAAGCTGCACATCTAATCACTCATCACTAATCAACTAATCACTAATTTTACCGCAACAAAACTAAAGCAGTCAAACACTCTTTTCCAAATATGATTTCACTCAGGGATACATTCAAAAAACAGACGGGCTTCTTACGGGGTTTGAAGCTCTCGTATGTTGTCAACAATTGGTTGAACGCTAAAAAATTGCAGCACAACAAAGAGCTGTACAAAAAATTCGGCGTTAAGAAAAGTATTTATGCGCCGATCGGCAGCAAGGATTTTGGCTATTCATTGGCTGGCAGCCCGCCTTGGCTGGATCTGCCGGGCATTGCAGAAACCCTTCCTCAAAATCCAGAATTCCAGCAGTTTAGCAAAGATGAGCAAAAGCAGATTTTGCATTTTATTGAAAATGGTTTTCTCATTTTAAAAGGTTTTTACAACGATGAAGAAGTAGCTGCCCTGAATACAGAAGTGGAACGTTTGCTGAAGGAACACAAAACGGATTTTAATTATACTGGCAAAAAAATAATGGATGCTTATCGTTTTTCTGAAGTGATTGACGAAGTTTTTTTTAGAAATGAGCGCCTGCTAAAGCTACTCCAATTTTTGATGGGCAAAAAAATTATCCCTTTTCAAACGATCAATTTTATCGAGGGCAGCGAACAACGAGCCCATTCCGACAGCATCCACATGACAACGCATCCACCCGGCTACCTCATCGCCTCATGGACTGCACTGGAAAAAATACACGAAGGCAACGGGCCGTTGTTTTATTACCCCGGCAGCCATCGTTTGCCCTACCTGACCACGCAAGATTATGATTCGGGGAATACCAAATTCTTTTTGGGGGAAAGCAACAAAAAATATGAAGATAAAGTGGAAGAAGTATTAAAAGACGCTTGTTTGGAAAAGGCATATTTCCATGCCGAAAAGGGCGATGTGCTGGTTTGGCATGCTAACTTATTGCACGGAGGCGCGCCCATTACCGAAAAAGGCGCTACCCGCAAAAGCATGGTCGCTCACTATTTTTGTGAAGAAGTGATCTGTTACCACGAAATGTCGCAGCGGCCAGCTTTAATTAATGCAGAATGAATAGTGCTGAGTGATAAACGCTGAGAGCGGAGGGAATAGGGGGGGATAGATGTTGAATTTTATTTTTTATTTTTTTTTAAAACGCTTTGATTATGAAAAAACTTAACGCAACTCCCAGCCCTCTGAGAGAGAAGACATTCAATTTTGCAGTGAGGATTTACAAATTGAACCAATATTTAGTGAATGAAAAAAAGGAATATATTATTAGCAAACAAATCATGAAATCGGGGACGAATCCTGGTGCCATGGTACGGGAATCTAATAGCGCTGAAAGTGGCAGCGATTTTATCCATAAATTATCTGTGGCAAAAAAGGAAACTGGAGAGACTCAATATTGGCTGGAATTATTAAGAGCTGTTGAATTGATTTCAGACAAAGAATTCAACTCCCTTTACGCTGATACGGAAGAAATATTCAAAATGCTAACCAGTTCTATCCTAACCAAAAAGAAGAATATGAGCATTAAAGCAATACTCATATTCCTAACTTTTGGAGGCTTATTAAAATTGGTCTTCATTTAAAATCACTCAGCACTTGGCTCTCGTCACTCAACACTAAAGATACTGTTGCACCAAATTCTCCGTCACCACCTGTCCATCCAACAACCGGATAATGCGGTTACCAAATTCAGCACAATAAGGCGAGTGCGTCACCATGATGATGGTTGTGCCCTCTTGGTTCAATTGAGCGAGGGTCTTCATGACATCGTCGCCATTGGAGGAATCGAGGTTCCCCGTAGGCTCATCCGCCAAGATCAACTTAGGGCTGTTGACGATGGCCCGTGCCACAGCTACCCGTTGCTGCTGACCACCGGACAGCTGCTGTGGGAAGTGGTTGCGACGGTGCATCATGTTCATGCGCTCCAAGAGTTCTTCTGTCCGTTTTTTGCGTTCGGCACCCGGCACTTTGGTATAAAGCATGGGTAGTTCCACATTTTCAAAAACAGTCAGTTCGTCGATGAGGTTAAAGCTCTGAAAGACGAAGCCGAGGTTGTGTTTGCGGACATTGGAACGTTTGCGCTCCGGAAGGTTCCCGACCTCTTCGTCCATGAAATAATACTCCCCTCTTGACGGGCTGTCGATCATTCCCAAGAGGTTGAGCAAGGTGGATTTGCCACAGCCAGAAGGCCCCATAATGGAGACAAATTCCCCTTCTTTAATTTCAATGCTAACTTCGTTTAGGGCGGTGGTTTCTACCTCTTCCGTGCGATAGACTTTGACTAGGTTGTTGGTGCGAATCATTTTGTAACGGTTGACGGCCAACGGTAGACGGTAGACGATGCCCCGGGAAACCCCGTCCACCGTCTACCTCCCACCGTCTACCGGTTATTTTATTTTAATATCAGTTCATCCTTATCCCCAAAATTATCGTAGCTGGAAACAATGACCACATCGCCGGGTTTCAGCCCTTCCAACACTTCGTAAAAATTAGGGTTTTGGCGGCCCACTTTGATGTTTTGTTTGCGGGCTACATTTGAGCCCGGCTCAACCAAATAAATCCAGTTACCGCCTGTTTTTTGGTAAAAACTTCCCCTCGCCAGCAAAAGGCCTTTTTCTTCGGCGCTCAGTTCCAACTTAATGGAAACCGATTGGCCACGCTTGATATTTTTCGGTGTTTCGTTGGTAAAAACGAGGTCGGCCTCGAAAGAGCCATTGGTTACTTGTGGGTAAATCTTTTTGATGCTCAGGTTATAAGTTTTTCCATCAAATTGGAAAGAGCCCTCTTGATCAATAAAAATCCGGCTGATGTAATATTCATCGATACGTGCCCGGATTTTAAAATTGCGTAGGTCGTCAACCTGGGCGATGGATTCGCCCTGGTTGATCAATTCCCCTAATTCAGTGTTGAGGCCGGAGAGCTGGCCATCTATCGGTGATTTCATTACAAGATTGTCAAGACTTTGACGGGCAATCCCAAGATTCCGTTTCATTAGGTCGAGCGAATTGGTCATTTGCTCCTGCTGGAGGGCTTGGGACATGCTGTCCTTTTCGATGGTCATGGCCAGCATTTTCTTCCTCCGGTACAAGTGCTCCAACTGATCGGTGGTTTCCTCGTAATCTACTCGGGCAACAGCTTTCGCCGAGTACAACTCTTGGTTGCGTTGGTTGCGTTTGGTAAAAAGATCTATCTGGTACTCCACGTCCAATGCCTGTTCCCGGAGGTTGAGGCTTTGTTGTTCCATCATCAGGCTGGTATTCCTGATCTGATTAATTTGCGCAACGGTATTTGCTTCTTGATTAAGGTAGTTCAATTGTAGGTCAGGGTTAGAAAGGCGAAGGATGGGTTGCCCTTGTTTCATCATGGCACCATCTTCCACAAACTTCTCTTCTACCCGGCCACCCTCTATTGCATCGATAAAGACTGTCTTGATAGGTTGAACGATGCCTGTAACTGGAATAAATTCTTGGAAAACCCCCTGATGGATTGTATCCACCAACAAGCGCTCTGTTTCAACATTCAATTTGGAAGTCCCAGCATCTTTCCAAATCGTGGAAAAAAGGAAAGCCACACCCACCACGACGACGGCATAGATGGCGATCTTTTGCCAGGTCCAATTTTTCTTCTCTATTTTTTTGTCCATTGTTGTTGGTTTGAGGTTTTTGGATTTTGATTTGGGAATTTCCACTGCCAAATCCGAAAACCTTTATCTACGTTGAACGCCTTATTAATTTTTGCATAAAGCATATCCAGTCAGATGTGCAAAACATTTTGCAACGGGCATGCCATTAGTTTTAAATACCTGTTTTACAATTAGTTACAAATAACAATAAACACCTTTAATCAATTTTGATGTGCGTCCTCGAACGGGCTGTGTCCATATTCGGACAATCAATCAATTCGCTGTACGACTAAGATATTATCTCGCTTGAAAAATAGACAACGATAAAAAGGAAAAGCTGCTATTTCCCGATAACCGTTCACTGGGCCAAAGGTGATCATATATTTATCATCTGTAACCCACCAAAACGAACGGCCATCTTTTTCTTCTTTGGGGAAATGGTAATTATAAAAACCGTTGTATTCGTAACCTGCATCCATTTCTTTAATGGATACACCTTTGTTAGTCAAATAAAGAAATGCCTTGTTCTTTGCCCTGTTCCACGCCATGAAATCCTTGGTGGCCAAAAGACTGAATCCGCAGATAAAAATGAGCGGTAAAAATTTCCAGGCCGATTTCTCATTTTTATTTATTTCTACAAAAAAAGAGAGAATGATAAAAAAGGAAATAATAGTAGGCAATAAATAACGATCAAAAAAACTGGTAATCGACATTACTGGCAAATAAATTAAATTGAAAAGCAACAGAAATACAATTACTTTTTTTTGCAGTGGCTGCAATTTTTTATATCCATTTATGATTAAAATAAATAAAAAAGAAGCGCTCAATTGACCAATAAATTGAATAACCAACATCACCCAATTGGGCATTCGGGGGACGTTGGGCAACCCTTGGGTATATACATCGGCCAACAATTCCGAACCAAGCCCACAATTAAATAAAATGTTTCCACCGAACGGAAATGTTTTTCCAACATAAACCAGCGATAACAATAATGCGGCGTTTATTAATATGACGAGGGAAATATTTATTTTATTAAACATTTTTTTTGCCTCCCATATTTTCCATACAAAAGGAAGGAAAGGCAGACCAAAAAAACCTAAATATACAAATGTCTTAATGCCTTTTTTTATCCACTCAAGGGCTGTAAACAAAGGGGTTTTGATGATGGCCGTATAAAACTGGCCACCTACTGGCACAAAATTATCGGAAATGGACAGTGCTGGTTTTACCCATTTTTCCAAACTAAAATAAACGGCAAATGCTAAGAAAAAAAATAGCGTACCAATGAGTATTGATTTTTTGGAGAACTGTTTTTCCAGAACAATATAAATACCAAAAGTAGGGATCAGCAATAAGCCGGGTTGCCTAATATAAAAGCTGCCTACCGCAAAAATGACAGCCCAAGTGAGGAATTTTATTTTTTGTATTTGGAGGTATTTTAAAAAGTAAAAAACAGAAAGAATAAATAATGCAGAAAAAGGTATATCAGTAAAAAATGTAAAAGACAAATAATAAAACAAAGGATTGAACATTAAAATAAACACTATAAAATAAGCCACTTTATTTGAGAGGCTTAATTGTTTCAATATTTTAAAAAAATAAAAAAGGCCAATCATCCCAGCTACTAATGTAGAAACCCGCAACCAAGTAAAATCAAACCCTCCCGCTATTTTGCAGAACAGAAAACCCCAGGCTACTTGGAGCAAAACATTCGGAGCAAATATCCCTTTAAATTCCATCACCCCGTGTTCAATCCATGTTTTTACAGGGTAGCTGTATTGCCAATCATCTCCGATTGGAAAATTGCCAACAGGCTCCGTAAACAATATTGAAATAAAATAAATAAAAAATAGGAAGGTACAGTATAGCGTAGTTTCCCTATCAAGGGGTATTTTCATAACAGCATTTTTTCAAAATTCAAATGTAACCGAATAGCATCTTTTGGGCATTATGTATAGCAACTATTTTTTGGCAATATCACAGAAAAAGATGCCCCTTTCTGCAACGGAAAGAGGCATCCCAAAACTGCTCTTTTTAAGCCTCAAGGTATTTAGCCCCCACCTCAAGACTTACTAATGAAAAAGTAGATTTGTGATTACGTATATTGACAGACCAAAGGTTGTCAGGCTTCATGTACTGTGCCGCAACGAGCATTAAATTAATCCCAGTAGATGGAATGCTTAGGTTGGCAAAAAAAGATCGTCAGAATGTCAATGGATGACAAATTTAGGTTGGGGCAACTCTGGCAAGACACCCTGTGAGGTGTAATTTTGAAACAATTGAATCAATTATAGAAATGCAATTAATCTATAACTATTTAGAAAACAGAGATTAATTGATGGCACGGAGACATGAGTCGACCCTTTACAAAGTACATGGCAAGCCATTGAATACTTTTTAATTGATAATCGTAAAAGGAATACTACCGTTGCCAGATTGGCTAAAAAAGGAGATGACGCAACAAATGATAAAAAGCACGAAAGCGATTATTTCGTCCGGTTGGGTTGTCGTTTTTTTCGTTCTCATCAGGGACATAATAGTTTTGGTTGAATAAGGATAAATAGCTAAAAGTGCCTTTGTGTTATTTCTTGGGTGAATCCAGCCTTAGTACGAGAAAAAAGTAGTGAAGTTTTATTGTTTGCGCAAAAATAGCAAATTGATACGCTGGTACAAAATTTATTGAGCAATCCTGCTAAAAATCACCAATGGAAGAAGGGCTTGACAAATGACGATAAAGTGCTTGAGAAGCCTACCATGTGTGGTTCAGGGCTATTTATCCAACCACTTTTTGAACTCCCCAACTCGGTCCCGACTAACGATAAAGTTGAGATCGTTCTCCGGCAAAGCCTCTACCTTGAGGCGACTATTGAACCAGGTCGCTATTTTATGGATCGCCTCTGGGCGCAATATGACTTGTCGGTTGATCCTGAAAAAATCAGATGGGTTAAGGGAGGTTTCCAACTGGTCCAAAGTGTATTCGATGATATGTTTTTTGCCGTTGAGACACTGGGCGAAAGCAATACCGTCCTCTGAATAAAAATAGGCAATATCTTTCACGGGCACATAATTCAGGTGTTGGCCAGATTTGATCAAAAAGCGTTCTTTATATTGTTGCTGTTGTAAAACGGAAGCCAACATATTTTCAATCCCATTTTTACTATAGGTATCGGGTTGTTGATAAAAATTCCGATATTTTATAATAGCCTGTTTCAACTCTTCTGGATCAATGGGTTTTAATAAATAATCAACACTGTTAACCTTAAATGCCCGGAGCGTATACTGATCGAATGCTGTCGTAAAAATAACGGGAGCTGTAATTTCCGTTTTGGAAAAAATATCGAAACTCAATCCATCTGCCAATTGGATGTCCATAAAAATAAGGTCGGGGGAAGGGTTATTAATCAACCAGTTGGAAGCACTTTCGACACTTTCCAAAAAACCGATGATCTCACAGTCTGGGCAATATGTTGTCAATAATTTTTCCAACCGTTTTGCTGCGGGGTGTTCATCCTCAATGATTAATGTTTTCATATTAGGAAGTGTGATTAGTATCAGTAGATAGGTGGACTATTTAAAAGGCCAATCGTCCACCATTCTAAAGTGAGAGGTGAATAAATTCAATTATTATTGTTTTATATTCCCTCTATTGCCAACGGTAAATTTTTATTCACAATTTCCATTTCTCTAACCGAAGTGTCAGTGTAATTTCATTTTCCGAAACCACAAATTTTGCGTCTTCATAAACAGGTGGTTTCCATTTGGAATGGCCACTGCCTGAAAAGCAATAGGGCTCAGTCGGGATGCCGAGTAAATTAGTCTCTAATTCGCCATTACTATTTTCGTCATGAAAAACGGCGATAGCATATTCGCCATATTCGAGATCATTTATTGTAGCAGAAAGGCTTCCCTTTTCATTTATTTTAAAACTATAAAACCCCGCTGCATTTTCCGTATCCAGAAATGTTTCGGCTGATCGGTACAGCGCCAATTTTATTGACCCTTTGGCCAATTGGATATTTTCAAAATTGACTTTTATAATACCTTTGGAGGAACTAACAAGTAAAGGGTTTTGCCCATTTAAAATAGCCGTATAAATAAAGCAAAACAAGAAAAAGAAGGTGGGATTTATTTTCTTATACATAAATATTATTGGTATTTTACAACATTTTTTCCGCCAATATTTTATTTTTTATTAATGGCAAAATCACAATAAAAGTATCTTCCGATTCAATGACCTGCACTTCTTTTTGAGCTACAAGACGGTAGCGCCGCTTGATGTTTTCCAAACCAACTTTTGTTGAATTATTAAGCTGGTTCTTCCGCTGCAAATTATTTTTCACCATTAATTGATTGCCATTTTCTGCAGTTACCTCAATGGTTAATGGATATTTTGAAGAAACTACATTGTGCTTTATGGCATTTTCAAAAAGCATTTGTAAAGAGAGCGGGACAATTTTATTTTGTAGAAAAATATCAGGCACATTTATATGGATGTGCAGGTTCTCGCCGAAGCGTTCCTTTAACAGGCAAGTATAAGAATCGAGGAATTTTAATTCATCTTCCAATGGCATTAATTCCTGCTCCCTTATTTCTAAAATATACCGATATGCTTTGGATAATTTTTGAACAAAATTTTCCGCTTTAACTGGATTTTCCGGAATCAGGTAGGCCAACGTATTTAAACTATTAAAAAAGAAATGGGGGTTTACCTGATTTTTTAATCCCTCCAATTGGCTCCGCATATTTTCTTTCATCAATTGCTCTTTTTCCAACATGGATTTTTGCAATTGGAAATAAAACATGGCCGTTTCATAAACTCCCAACACTAAAAAAGTAACGGTTAGTCCACCAATTGTCATACTGACAGCATGTGCGGTATGGTCTCCAATATAGGAATCAACCATTGGGTGAAGGATCGGGTCGAGAATAGTTTTAATAATAAAATAAACCGCAAAAACAATGATTACCTGCAGGGCTAAACGCCGCCCATAATATTTAGTAGAAGGAAATTTTTCTCTAGAAAAAATCAACATCTGCCGTAAAATGATCCAGTATATTGCAGTATAAGTCAGCCCGACAAGAAAACATTTCCCTAAAAAAGCAGAAGGAGAGCTGACCATTAAATCCGTAAAAATCATAGCATTGATCAATAGGGATACTATTGGTATGCCGAACAGCATAAACCATTTGTCATCAAAGCCTAATATTTCCTTTGCTTTACTCATTTATTTATCAATTCAACGATCCGATCTACAATTAGTTTTTGTTGTGACCAAAGTATGAAATGATCTTGGCCACTCAAAGTATCGATTGTGACTTGCCTACTATTCACCAGCATTTTTTTGGCAAAGCCAACATTGCCCACCAGCACTAAATTGTCTTTTGTTCCATGCATCAAAACGACTGGGCATTTAATATTGGTCCAAAGTGGCCGCATCTTTTCCAACTCCTCTGGTAAAGGTATTATTTCTTGATTGCAAACCCTCACCGCCGGAGGGAGCATCCACCGGACGAATGGCCAGTCGAGTGGTTTTTGATACCAATTCTTAGGTTCCAGTTCTGGTGCGATTGAGCCCGCTACCATCACAAGGCCGTCAATTAACTCGGGGAGATCCATGGTCATCCGAGCAATCACAGGCCCGCCAAAACTGTGGCCCACCAAAATGGTTTTTTGGTCTTTTGATTTACGGTGCCTTTCAATGATCGGCTTGATGGCAGCGGCCTGTTTTTCGACGGAGGGCTCTGTTTTTCCAAAATCAGAAAAACCATAGCCTGGCCGATCAACAGCTACCACTTGCGCAATGGATGTCAGCTTTTGGTCTTCCAAATACCCCAGCATATTATCGGCAGAGCCTGGCGCACCATGAACCATAATAACCAAAGGCAGGCTGTCCGACCCAACGTGGACATAATGCATACTCCGCCCATCGACCTCATAGTCGTGGAAATGGGGTATTTCATCACCATTGGCCAATATTCTTTTTTCCATAGTGGCCGCCTCTGTCCGGAATTCAAACATTGCTGATTGGCAGGTCAGGAAAAGGCCAAGGAAAAAGATAAATGTCAAATACCGTTTTTTAAACTTCATGGTGGAGGTGATGTAAATAGCTACAGCTACAAAACAAGAAGAAAACAGTCAAAGCAGGAAGGGGTTTCAGGTGAGTTGTTAAAATGGGAAGTTGAGTTGTAAAGTCGTAGGCAAGTCTATCTAAAATCAAAAAAGGCAGGGAGCCAATTTATGTTTTGAAAATAAATCAGCCACCTGCCTTTGGTTCGTTTGAAATTCAAAATGAATTTGCAGTCTTCTTACAAGGCATTATCCAAACGCCTTGATTTTTTTCTTTTTGAATTTCTTCTTGGGCTTGTCAGCTTTGCCGACGCCTTCAAATTTTTCCTTTTTTTCAAACTTGTCTTTCTTTTCAAATTTCTTGGTGAATTTCTTCTTTTCTTTTTCAGGTCGGCCGAACTTTCTTTTTTCTGAACCGCCAGTATTTTCGGGCTTTTCACGCCCGAATTTCCGTTTTTCTGTGCTGGCAACTTGCTCAGTTTTTTCTTCGACCTTTTTGAAAGGAACCTTAACATTTCGGTCGTCGTCTCTTCGGATTGCGGACCTTCTTTCTGCTCTGCGAGTCTGGCTATTACCTTCCCTGCGCTCTTCTCCTCCTCTTTCTTCATTCCTATCAAAACTTCTTTCTCCTCTGCCTGAGCGGAAGCCTCCGCCTCTTCTATCCCTATCTCTACCTCTGCCACTCCTTTCCCGATCACCTCCCATACTACCCCTTGAAGAGGTTGGCCTGGAAACAGATCTGCCTGCGTCAGGGTCTTGCAATTCTGGATAGGAATCGGGGTTGAGCTTACCGCCAAAGTGCATCATGAGCAATGCTGCCATCATTTCTTGAGGCTTGCTGGAGGCCAAGAGATCTTTGGCAATGTTGTGATATTCTTGTGGTATATCATCCTCAGAGGTCAGCACCACCCGCTCAATCATGGCTTGTTTTTTTTGATCCACCACCATTTGGCCATGCGGCAAGGTCAGTTTTTCGATAGGTGCTTTCGTGATCTGCATGATCTGCCTAATCTTATGGCGATCCTTTGGCGCAACAAAAGAAATGGCTTTGCCCTGTTTGCCAGCCCGGCCTGTCCGACCGATCCGGTGGACATAGGATTCGGGGTTGTCAGGTAAATCAAAATTGATTACGTGCGAAAGGTTATTGATGTCAATACCCCTGGCTGCCACATCCGTTGCAACAAGAATACTGGCATGACCTCTTTTGAATTTTGCCAAAATTCGCTCCCGTTGTGCTTGCGAAACCTCCCCATGCAACGCTTCTACATCCAACCCGGCACTATTAAGCTTCTCTGCCAAGCGATCCGCACCGACCCTTGTGCGGGAAAAGACGAGGGCATAAAATTCGGGTTCGGTGTCAATCAGTCGGCGCAAAGCCCGCAACTTATCTCTCTCGTAAACACTGTAATAAACTTGCTCCACTGTATCGGCAGATTCTGTTTCAGTTTTCACCTTCACAATGTCATAATCACCCATGAATTTTTCTGCCAACTTCTTGATACGCTGCGGCATAGTTGCAGAAAAAAGCAGCATCCGCCGCTCTTCTGGGCAATGAGAGAGGATTTCTTCAATGTCCTCAATGAAACCCATATTCAGCATTTCATCCGCTTCGTCCAACACCACAAATTGGATATCATCCAATCTCAATGTTTTTCTTTTCAGGTGGTCGATAGCCCGGCCAGGAGTCGCCACCACAATGTCCACCCCCTGCTTCAATTGGCGCAATTGGATGTCCATACCTTGCCCTCCATACACAGGCAGAATGCGAATATCCCTATCTGCCTTTAAGCTTTCCAGCTCCACCGCCACTTGGCTGGCCAACTCACGGGTTGGGGCCACTACGATAGCTTGGACCTTACGTAGCCCGGGAGTGATCCCTTCAATAATGGGAAGGCCAAAGGCCGCTGTTTTGCCGGTACCTGTCTGCGCCTGACCAATAATATCTTTTTCGCCATTCATGAGCAATGGAATGGTCTGCTCCTGTATTGGGGTAGGTATCTTAAATCCTTTTTTAGCGAGGCCCTGTAGGATGTCTTCGGACAACCCCAAATCCTCGAAAGTCACTTGATCTGTCATTTAAATTAAATATGAATAAAAAAAGAAGGCAAAAGTAAAAAGTTAAAAAACTGGTAGTCAGTTACTTACGGGAGTCTTTGTTCATTTTATTTTTCCCTCAATGCTAAGAAATTTGCCTGTAAGCTGACTTTGTCACAGGCCTGTTTTAAAAACGGCTGCAAAAATAGTCTGGATTTTTGAGGATTCCTACTTTAAGGCGGTTATAATTGAAAATCAGTAGGTTATAAAATAAGTGACGCCGTTTGCCCCTGATACTGATTTTTGTTGGCCAGCCTTTATTCTTTCCAATTTTTCGTTTTTCACAGTGGCTATGCTTGAAGTTACTATTTGGTAAAAGAACAATTGCATAAACACCAAATTATTGAGCTGCGTTTACTTCCGATACTGCCCCGGCCATTTCACGAAAACTATTTTGCGTGGAAGAATTAAATATATCTTTGCCCACTACTTAATGACTAACATGAACGATAAATGGCAGATATTCAATTAAAAGTGCGCCTGATTTTATACAGCCGTGGAAGCATCCTTTTGCTGCGCCAAAAGAAATTGCAAGGAGGCAACTACACCCTTGTTGGCGGGACTATCGAAACCACGGAATTCGCTAGGCAAGCCCTCATTCGGGAGGCAAACGAAGAAGCTGGCCTGGTCATTAAAAAGGAAGACCTCCAATTGGCTCATGTCCTTCATAAACGCCCCCGCACTAAAAGCCAGCGGATCACCTTGTATTTTAAAGCGACTAAATGGTCAGGGAAAATAAAGACTGGTGAACCAAACAAATTTAAGGGTGTTGCATGGTTTTCATTGGAAAACCTTCCTTCCAATCTTTCTGAAACAGTCCGCCATGTCTTGAAACAGTACCGACATGGGACGCTCTATTCTGAGTTCAAATAACTAGGCCTACGATCTAGGCCAAAAGCTGGCGAACAGTTCACTTAAACAATGGATTCTCTTACACAACTAACATTGGGCGCAGCCGTAGGCGAAGCCGTTCTGGGGAAAAAAGTCGGCAACCGAGCCATGGTCTGGGGGGCATTTGGTGGGCTACTCCCTGACTTTGATGTCTTTGCCCGTTTTTTTACCGACGAAATAACTGCTCTTGCTTTTCATAGAGGCTTTATGCATTCCATTGTTTTTTCCATCCTGATGGCTTTTGTATTCGGCTGGCTGGTAGAATGGCTGTACCGATCGGGCACTTACCGAAAGCGCCGCTACAAAGGGTTCGTAATATTTTTTATCCTCTCCATTTATACACTGTTGATTTTGGGGATGAACATGATATTCCAATCCTCCGTGGTCCTAATTGGCGGGGCCGTTGGTGGCTTGGCCATCGGTTGGTTTCTTTGGTCGGCCTATTTATCAAAAGAAATGAACGATGTCCAAGCGACCCGGCAAGGATGGATTTTGCTGTTTTTCCTTTCTATCGTGACCCACCCCATCTTGGATTGCTTTACCACTTTTGGCACACAGCTATTCCTCCCGTTTACAAACCTGCGGGTATCTTGGGACAATATCTCAGTAGCCGACCCTATTTATACTGTCCCACTTTTACTAGGGGTTTTGATTGCCTCCTTCATTTCCCGGAACAATCAAATGAGAAGGGTTGCCAATTGGATCGGCATTGGGCTAAGTTCGGCTTATATGGTTTTCACATTTTATCATAAAGCCCAATTCAACAAAATATTTGAGGCTTCCTTGGCTAAAGAGGGGATTGAGTATAGCCGTTTTATGAGCGGGCCAACCATTTTGCAAAACTTCTTGTGGTTGGGCGTAGCTGAAGGTGACACGGCTTACTATCATGGCTACTATTCATTTTTTGACAAAGAACCCATCATCAAAAAATTCAGTGTTTTGCCCAAGCACCACGAATTGATTGCTCATTTGGAAAACGAAAAGGACATAAAAATACTGAAGTGGTTCTCCAAGGATTATTACAATATCATCGTCCGAAGAGACGGCCGCCTCCAGTTAAACGACCTTCGTTATGGGTCTTTTGAAGAAGGCTTCGAAGATGAGGACGATTACATTTTTAAGTTCATTCTGACGGAAAAAGACGGCAAGCTAGAGGTGGACGAATCGAGAGGAGGAAGGGAAATCAGCCAAGATGCTTTTGCCAAATATATTGACAGGGTGTTCGCAAGGACCAAAAAGTAAGGCGTACATTTTGTAAAACGGAAAGGGAGTGAGCCGCCAGTCGGCCCACTCCCTTTCTCATTGATGAAGGCACAACAATTATAATTCTTTCCGCAGCCTTGCCACCGGGATGTTCAGTTGCTCTCGGTATTTGGCAACGGTACGGCGGGCAATGTTGTAGCCTTTGTCCCGCAGTAGGTTTTTCAATTTTTCGTCGGAAAACGGCTTGCGCTTATTTTCGCCACCAATAATATCTGTGAGTATTTTTTTGACTTCTAAGGTAGAAACCTCTTCCCCGTCTTGGGTTTGCAGGCTTTCCGAAAAGAAGTCTTTCAAGCGCTTGGTGCCAAATTCCGTCTGTACAAACTTGCTATTGGCTACCCTTGACACCGTCGAAATATCCAAGCCCGTAATGTCTGCAATGTCTTTCAAAATCATTGGGCGCAAAGTCTTCTGGTCGCCTGAAATGAAAAAGTCATACTGATAATTCATGATGGCGTACATCGTGTTAAACATTGTTTGTTGCCGCTGACGGATGGCATCAATGAACCACTTGGCACTATCAATTTTTTGTTTGATGAACATGATCGCCTCCTTTTCATTCTTGGTAGCCCTGCGTCCTTTTGTGGTTGATTTGTAGGCCCGCAGCATGTCCCGGTACTGGTTGTTGATGTGGAGGTCGGGCGCATTGCGGGTATTAAGGCTGAGTTCCAGTTCACCATCGTTGTTGATGATGATAAAATCAGGGACGATATAGTGGACGTTCCTGCTGCTGGATACATAACCGCTGGCAGGCTTGGGGTTGAGCTTCAAAATTTCATCGATCGCTTCTTTCAATTCATCTTCCGTCAAACTCAGTTGGCGCTGCATGCGCTGGTAATGTTTTTTAGTAAACTCGTCAAAATGATGGGAAATGATTTTGCGGGAAATTGGCAAGATCAATTTCGTTTCATACGAAACATCATCCCTCATTTTTTTTCCGTCAATCTGCAGCAACAAACACTCTTGCAGGTTTCTAGCGCCGACACCGGGTGGGTCAAAATGCTGGATCCTGCTAAGCCATAGCTCTACTTCTTCTTTTGTTGCATTCACATTTTGGGAAAAAATGAGGTCGTCGAGGATGGCATCTATTTCACGTCGCAGATATCCGTCGTCATCAATGCTGCCAATGATTTGTCTGGCGATGGTTTCTTCCCGCTCGTTCTTGATATCGAGCATGCCCAATTGCTGTTCGAGGTATTCGTGGAAAGTATCTTCAACGGCAAGCGGCAATGTTTTTTGCTCCTCGTCTGCATTGTAGTTGTCCCCCTTTGTCTTATAACTAGACTCGTCGTCCTCCATGTAATCGGTCAGGTAATCATCGAGCGAAACTTCCTCATCGGGTGGCAATTCATCCCGTTCAAGGTCGTCCATATTGTCTTCCGACTCCGAAGGCTCAGTGGATTCTTGCTCTTCCGAATTCCTGATGATTTCTGCTATTTCATCTTCCTCAGTGAAGTCGTCGCCTTCTTCAAGGGCAGGGTTGGCTTCCAATTCTTCTTGAATTCGCTGGTCCAGAACTGCTGTCGGGATTTGCAACAGCTTCATCAATTGGATTTGCTGTGGCGAGAGTTTCTGTTGTAACTTGTGACTAAGTTGTTGTTTCAGCATTACGTCTTACGTGATTTGTGTTCTCGTTATAGCCTTATCCAAAGTGATTGTTTAAAAGAAATTTTTCCCAAAAGTACGGAAGATTGTATGAAAAAGTCCAGTGCTAAATGAAAAAGAAGGTTAAATGCACCGTTTAATCAAATATTAATTTTATTAATAAGTCAATAAATAAAGGGGTTTCGAGACATTTTTGGCAGGCGAAAAAAATTTCCACTAAAAACATGCCATTTTAAACTAATTTGTGTCACAGAACCTAAACTATAATAGTCCTGCTTTACATCTCCAAACCATTGCATTTGCTGGATTTTTGCCCACGTTTCCCCTTTAATACCAAGGCCTAAATGCCTACTTTTGCCCTTCAGCAATAAAAGCATGACACAACAAATTGAATTTCCGCTCCCTGCATTTCCAAGGGGGTTTCATTTGATAACGAACCACGTTGTCCATCAACTTGAAAGGTTGCCAGAAACAGGTATTTTACACCTGTTCATTAAGCACACCTCTGCTGGATTGACCATCAATGAAAATGCCGACCCATCTGTCCGGGTAGACTTTGAAAGCGTTTTCAACCGACTTGTGCCTGAAAACGAGCCTTACTTGACTCACACCCTTGAAGGCTCGGATGACATGCCTGCTCACATCAAATCTGCCCTTGTGGGCGCCTCCGTCACCGTGCCGATTTCAAATGGAAAATTGAACCTCGGCACTTGGCAGGGAATATACCTGTGTGAGTTCAGAAATAACGGAGGAAGACGTAGGTTGGTTGCGACTGTCTGGAGCTGAAAAATAAAATAATTCTTGTAAAAACCAGATCGTCAATGCTTTGTATAGAATTATTTTTTTAAATTAATTTTAAAGACCCTTTCTTCATGGAGCTTATTTGGAAAGGCATGCTGTATGGCCTAGGGTTAAGTTTTCTCATTGGGCCGCTGCTATTCTCCCTCATTCAAACAAGTATTGAAGAGGGTTTCCGGGCGGGTTGGATGGTCGGTTTGGGGATTTGGATGAGCGACATCTTGTTTGTATCAGTAACCTACTATTTCTTATCATTGGTAGCTGAGATCACCCAATGGGGAGGACTGAAGCTGACTCTTGGCATAGTTGGTGGCACCATCCTTATCTTGCTTGGGGTGGGGTCGCTCATGAGTAAGCCCCCCGTCATAGAAAACATGAAAGAGAAAGCGATACGCCAAAACTCATATCTATCGCTTTGGATGAAAGGTTTTTTACTGAATACTATCAATCCTTTCACCTTCCTTTTTTGGGCAGGCATTTCCGGCCTTGTTTTCACTAACAAAAACCCGACTGATGCAGAAGCCATGTATTTTTACGGTGGCCTGATCGGCACATTGGTTGTCACGGACACCACGAAAGTTGCTTTGGCCAAGTTGATCAGGCGTTGGCTTAAGCCCCATTATATTCTTCGGTTTAGGCGCATTGTCGGGATCGCTTTTATCATTTTTGGTGTTGTATTGGTGGTTCGGGTCTGCATATTCCCGACATTAACTTAAAAAGAGTAGAAGAAGGCTACGCAGTCCGGAACCTATTTAAACTCGGCCTTTTTTTTACCAAAACCTGAATATGGGAAATACTAAAGAAGTTATTAATCGAAAGGCTACTTATGAATATCATTTCCACTCAAAATATGAGGCGGGAATTGTTTTGCAAGGGTCAGAAATAAAATCAATTAGGAGTGGGCATGTCAACCTCTCCGATGCTTATTGCCTGTTCAAAGACAACGAACTCTTTGTAAAAAGTCTATATATCAAAGAATACGATAATGCAGGATATGCCAATCACGAATCTCGCCGAGACCGTAAATTATTATTAAAAAAACAAGAGCTTAAAAAGTTATTGCGTCGGGTGAAAGAAAAAGGCTTTAGCATTATCCCTTACCGGGTTTATTTTTCAGAAAGAAATTTAGTGAAAGTTGAGATAGCACTTGCTCAGGGTAAAAAAGCTTACGACAAACGGGAAAGCATCAAAGAAAAAGATAACAAACGGGATTTGGACCGCTTGAAAAAAATCAACATTTAAAATAGGCTATATTTTCTCAAATAAATATTCCGCCGCAGCCAAATCTTCCAATGCAAAACCGACGGATTTAAAAAGAGTTATTTCTTTTGTTGAATTTCTGCCGCTTATTTTTTGTGTGGCCAAATCGGCTAAAATGCCTTTTATAAAACCTTCATTAATTATATTATTTTTTAAAGGGATAAAAATATCGCCGCACTCTTCTTTAGCTGCGCTGTTATCAATATAAATATTCGATTTTTTAATTAAATCATCATCTGCTTCCCGCATGTTCTGTTTGTAACTTCCGACCAAATCAATATGCGTACCGGGCTCAATATATTTCCCAAAAACAATTGGCTCGACAGCACTCGTGGCGCAGGAAATAATATCCGCCCAAGAAAAATCATCTTTAATGTTTTCTGAAATGCGGACATTTAATTCTCCCCAATTATTTTCTGTAATAACTTTTTGCACATTATTTTTATTCCGTCCCCATATTGCCACATTTTTAATCGGCCGGACGCTCGCATGAGCCTTTATTAATTCAGGGCATAACGCTCCATTCCCCATCATCAATAAATTTTCACTTTCTTTTTTTGATAAATATTGACTGGCCAGCGCAGAGGCTGCGGCAGTCCTTTTATTGGTCAATGTTTTACCATCTATTTGTGCGAGCGGTTCTCCCGTTATTGCATCGAACAATATATAAATAGCATGAATAGTCGGCTTACCAATTTTCCTATTATTGGGAAATGCTGTTGCTATTTTCACACCGCAATATTTATCTGTCCAAGCTGGCATTAATAACAATGTATTATTTCCAATATCAAAATGATTGCGCTGCGGGACTTCTATTTTTTTAGTTAAATAATTATTTAAAAAAGGGATAAATCCTCGATAAGAGAAAATGGATTCTATTTGTTCGGCGGTGATGATTTTCATAAAACTGTTTTTCAAATAGTCACAACTTCTTAAGAGTTTTGGGCCTTGCCGACGTTTTACCACTCGGCAGGGTGGCAAAAGGTAAAAATAATAAAGTTTATTTCCTTTAACTTTACTGCATGGATGAGCATACTTTCGATCAATTGCAAATTCTTCGCCCTAAATTCCTTAGCGGATATAAGGAAGGATTGGTTATTGACCTGTCAAAAGCCTTTTCTGATCTGCCTTTCACACATCAATTATCGACAGAAACATTCAGTTTTTATACATCAGTTGCAGCTGCTTATTCTTCAATGATCGAAGGAGAAAAAATTGAGGTGGACTCCTATCTCAAATCCCAAATGAAACCAGGGGTTTTCAAAAAAAATTACACTAAAAAAACCGACGATTTATTAGTTGCTTATCAATTTGCCGAACAGGCTAAACTCAATTTTGAAAACCTATTAAAAGCCCATTCATTATTATCTGCCAATTTTTTACGGAAAGTTGCGAGGGGAAGAATTCGGACGGGTATGGAGTTTATCTTAGACAAAGACGACAAAATCGTATATGTGGCGGCTCATCCAAATATTGTGCGTGCCGAGACGAATAAATTATTTGCTGATATTGATTTATTATTAGAAATAGATTTGACTATTCAAGAGTCTTTTTATTTTGCAGCAATGATACAATTGGTGTTTCTAAAAATACACCCATTTGAGGATGGAAATGGCAGGGCGGCTCGGTTATTAGAGAAATGGTTTCTATCAGAAAAACTGGGTCAAAAAGCTTGGAACATCCAATCAGAGAAATATTATTATAATAATTTACAAGCTTATTATAAAAATCTGCACATTGGGATTGATTACGAAAATTTGGATTACAATAAATGCCTTTCCTTATTATACATGTTATCGGAAAGTTTGAATAATTAATGAATAAATAAAGGCGATACCTTTCATAAGGTATCGCCTTTAAGACTATTGCATATTGGTATTTTTCACACAAACAAATCTTTCATGCTTACTCTTTTTCCAATAATTCCTTCCAATGCGTCAATGGACACTCGCTCTTGCTCCATACTGTCCCGCTCACGAATAGTCACGGTATTATTTTCCAAGGTTTCAAAATCAACAGTGATGCAATAGGGCGTACCGATGGCATCTTGGCGGCGGTACAATTTACCGATGGCACCAGTGTCATCATACTGGCCGGGGAAAGAAAATTTCAATTGGTGGAAAATATTTTTGGCAGTTTCTACCAACTGCGGCTCATTGCGCTTCAACGGCATCACGGCAAATTTAATCGGAGCCAAGGCTGGGTGCAATTTCAACACATCCCGCAGGTTATTTTCATCACCTCCAACTGCTTCTTCTTGCAAGCAATGCCCCATCATGGCGAGGAACATCCGGTCGCAGCCAATGGAAGTTTCCAGCACGTAAGGCACATAGCTCTCTTTTGTTTCTGGGTCAAAATATTGCAGTTTTTTACCTGAGTATTTTTCGTGCTGGCTCAAGTCAAAGTCAGTCCGGGAGTGGATACCTTCCAATTCTTTAAATCCAAAAGGAAATTCAAACTCAATATCCGCTGCCGCATCGGCGTAATGCGCTAATTTATCGTGGTTGTGGAAGCGGAGCTTTTCAGCAGGCGTGCCCAAAGCCAAGTGCCATTTCATACGGGTTTCTTTCCAGTACTCATACCATTGCTGCTGCGTACCAGGTTGGATGAAAAATTGCATTTCCATCTGCTCAAACTCCCGCATGCGGAAAATAAATTGGCGGGCAACAATCTCATTTCTGAAAGCCTTACCGATCTGTGCGATACCGAATGGCAGTTTCTGGCGGGTCGTTTTTTGAACATTTAGAAAATTGACAAAAATCCCTTGTGCCGTTTCTGGCCGCAGGTACAGTTTGCCTTCTTCGCCCGATACATTTCCCAGCTGGGTGGAAAACATCAAGTTGAATTGGCGCACATCCGTCCAGTTTTTTGAGCCGCTCACTTCGCAGGCGATTTCCAGTTCTTCGATCAGGCTTTTCAAACCTGCCATATCTTCTTTTTTCAGGAGATCGTTCATGCGGTCAATGATCTCCTGCGCCTTGTCCATATATCCTTTTACACGTTCGTTGGTTTGGCGGTAAAGGGCCTCGTCAAAGCTGTCGCCGAAGCGCTTTTTGGCTTTTTCCACTTCTTTGTCCGCCTTTGCCAAAATTTTGGCAGCGGCATCTTCCAACAGCACATCGGCCCGGTAGCGTTTCTTGCTGTCCTTATTATCGATGAGCGGGTCGTTGAATGCATCCACGTGGCCAGAAGCTTTCCAGGTGGTCGGGTGCATGAAAATAGCCGCATCGATGCCGACAATATTTTCGTGCATCTGCACCATGGATTTCCACCAATATTCCTTGATGTTATTTTTCAACAAAACCCCGTAAGGGCCGTAGTCGTAAGCGGCGGCGAGGCCGTCATAAACTTCTGAAGATTGATATATGAACCCATATTCTTTGCAATGGGCAACAAGTTTTTTGAATTGATCTACTGGTTGAGACATTTCTCGGTTGACAGTCGGCAGTTGGCAATTGGCAGCTTTGGCCGAATGACAAATGACAACTTTATTTTTAATGAAAAATTTGCGAGGCGCAAATGTAAGAACGTGGGGGGAATGTGTAAGTTCCTATCAGTAAACTACTTTTCTATTTTCTTTTTAAATTTTTCCTCAAACTCTTCCATGGAATAAATGGCTTTCAGCTCATAAGCCAACCGATATCCTTTCGTAATATTTTTCCGCAACCCAACCAACCCAATGCCTTTTGCATAAATTTCCATCCCATCAAATTCAAGCGGCAGTCGCCCTTCTTTATCGTGCTCGATCAATTCGATGGTTTTAAATTTAATCGCCGGTATTTCTTTATTATTAAAAATAATGACCGTATCGCTGTCGTATTGCCGGTTGCGGATTAAATTGATGCGGGCGCTGTCCAATTGGGATTCCCAATGGAGAGAGGTGAGCAACACATTAGCAGGCTGTTTTACGGTAAATGGAAATATATTACCAGCGACTATTTCTGCTTGTGTCGATGATTTGGCCGCAGCGGAGTCAGTTTTTTCGTAAATAATAAAATCAATCAACAGCATCCCATTGTCCACTTTTTCTTCCCTCAAAAATTGGTCAGGCGAAAATTCTGGATCGTATCCAGTCCCCAATAAATACTGGCTTCCACCTTGTTTCATCGATTTATAATACCAGTACATAGGCGGGTCGTACTCGTTCCCGATAGACTGGTACTCATATATTTTACCGTCTTTTAATTTCTTTAATGGAAAATAATACTCCTCGATATTGCGGAGGCTATTATCAGGTTGGCAGGAAATTAAAATGGAAATAAAAAAGAATGTGAAATATTTCATTGAAAAAGAAAAAGATAATGAAGCGATTTAAACTTTTATTTTTTAAAGGGAAAACGTGTCGGACACTTCGTTAAATAGCCTCCTTAGAGGAAATTAAGCAACGTAGTCTATTGCAGAAGAAAGTGTCCGACACGTTTTTGAGCCAAATCTTCCTCAATGAAAAAAGTTTAAATCGCTTCAATATTATTGTAGAAATTACGATTGCCCACTGACCACCACCACGATTTCCCCTTTAACTTTTTTTTCTTTAAAATAAATAATTAATTCCTCCAGGGTTGCGGTTTTATTTCTTCGTACAATTTACTGATTTCCTCGCCACACATGCTTGTCTTTCCGCTCCGCAAAAACTTCTTTTAATTGTTCCAAACATTTTACCAAGCGGTGCGGCGATTCATATAAAATAAAAAAGTACACGGCAATTCCGCTAAATATTTGACCCTCGTTTGCCGGCCTTTTTTATGGGGCAAAAAACCCTCAAAATAAAACTTGTCCGATGGCAAACCCGATGCCGCCAAGGCAGGCACAAAAGCTGTTGCACCGGGCAAGCATTCCACTTTCACATTCTGCTGCATACACTCCCGAACCAATAGGAAACCGGATCGGAAATGCCCGGGGTACCGCATCGGTGACCAAAGCGAAATGGGCTGCGTTGCCAATTGGTTGGCAATGCCTTCCGTTATTTTATTCATTAAAAGCATGGTAAGAAGTCAGCGGCGTCTCGATGCCGTAGTGGTCGAGTAGCCGTTTCGTCACCTGGGTGTCTTCTGCGAAAATCTTGTCCACCTTCTTGAGGATGCGCACGGCCCGGGTCATGTCTTCTAAATTGCCGATGGGAGTAGGAACGAGGTGGAGCATATAGTGGAAATATCAGAAGTCAGATCACTGTGCATTCAGAGATTTGATTTCATGCTTTTTCATGTGAAAAGTGGCGGATAAGCGCTGCCGTCAACCGTCCACCCATTTATAAAATTGTCTATTATCGTAAAGAAAAGATAGGCGATGATGATGGCTGCAAAAGCTGCTTCTTTTAGCAGACGCCCATCAATACAGCTACGACGGCAAAGATAATCCGAATCTCATTGCCTGCCCAGCTGAGCTTTTTGAATTTGAGACTGAACATCGGGAACTGGGCAACCATCAACCAGCATAGTACAGGGATGGACAAATAAATGAACAACGGGGCGCTCACGAGGCTGGCCAATCCAAAGGAGTTGTAGTGAAAATCAACATTAATCCGACGGCAAACATGGCAACCGACGGCGTTGGCATACCAATGAAATTTTCCGACTGCCGGGCATCTATGTTGAAATTAGCCAAGCGCAGCGCAGAAAACAGGGTCACCAAAAAGCAGGCGAAGCGGCCAATGTCAACTCAATGGGAAGCCCCTCCATCCCCGCAAACCCTTTCACCAACAACATATACAAGATGACACCCTAGACCTCCCTTGAACGAAACCATGTCGGCCAGCGAATCCAATTCTTTACCGATCCTTGAATTCACTTGCAAGCCCTGGCAAATGCCCCGTCAAGATAATCAGCAACGCCACTGGCAATGAAAAAATAAAAGGCTTGGACAAGTTGCCCATATAACACACTGGCTGTGGCGCAGCAACCCTAAAAAGAGGTTGGCTAAAGTGATGATATTGGGAATATGCCTTTTCATTATTTCTTAAAGCGTTGGAAAAAATAATTTGCAGCATTGCACCGAATTAAGTCTTGAAAACCCATGATGCAGGCCTAAAATCATAAATAAAATTCTTCGTACACCATACTGCCGCACAAGGAAAGGCAAAGTAACATTTTTAACCTTCCATTCACCCAACCCTTTAACAGCGCCATAACGTCGTTATGTCTGCTTTCAGCCAGCAAAACAGTACTTTTGCCTCTTGCAAAACGTTATTTTTGAACCTGCCTTTTTTAAAGGATTTTGCATGCTAATCTAAAACTTTGATCAATGAGGAAATTATTCCCAACCCTAATCATATTCTCATCTATTTTTCTGTCCAATTCCCTGATGAGCCAGTCGGATGAATGCCACTGCTACCATGCTCAGCAACGTGAGCAACTACTGCTCCGCTTCTGGCGAGTTTGATAATATTGGTAAGCCCGAGCAATCAAATCCAACCTACTTGTTTCCCGGGTGTCAATAACGATGTTTGGTTTTCTTTGTCGCAACTGCAGCGACGTTGCAAGTAACGGTGGTCGGCAACACGGGCGGCCCAACTGGTTCTGGTGGCACTTTGAACGCTCCGCAATTTGCGATTTATACGGGGGATTGCGCCAGCGGTTGACGGCCTTGGGTTGTGCGTCCGATGGTTTCAACGATAACATTGTAGAGACATTTGCTGGGCCGTTGACCGTGGACAGATTTATTACATCAGGGTAGATGGTAGAAATGGGGATACGGGGACTTTTCAGCTTTATGTCAATAATTTCAACGGCGTGGCCGACCCGAAGCGGTGATTGTCCGACTGGTGTGATCCTTGTGATAAATCTTCTACGTGGAAAGCCTTGTCGGCACAGGTAATAATAACAATAGAAATAGACCCAAACATTTGTATCCAAACCGAATTTGCATCCGGTTTATCGGTGGACGTACAAAGACGCAGGTACACTGGAATTTACCATTAGCCCAACCAACCCTTCCGTGATATTGATTTGCCGTTTTTGAATTGCCAAACGGGATTGATGATTGTTCCAACAAAATAAAAATAAGATGTGAGGCTGCTGGTGAAAATGTCGGCCAGCCATTTTCTACCTGGGAAGTTTGTACTGGTCCAACCGGATTGCAAGCAGGCGAAACAGATTTTGATGAGCAGCCGGGCTGCAATCCACCAAACAATAATTTTGTCGCCCCAATCGACATATTCCCGCGTCAGTTATGCTCATTATCAATAATTTCAGTAATACTGGAAATGGCTTTACCATCGAATTTGGCACTGGTACTTTTCAGGACCGACGGCTGAATTTACTTCAGCTCCTCCGCTCAAGGCTTGTCAGAATGAAGTCATCTCTTTTACCGATGCGTCGCAGTCCATCTCAGGCATAGCCGCTTTGCGAATGGAACTTTGGCGTAGGTGCTGTCCCTGCGCTACCAACGCTGCTCCTCACACGTGTAAGCTATAACTCCACGGGTATCAAGTTCGTCACGCTGACCATTACGGATGAATCGGGCTGTATCATTACCGACATTCAACAATATGAAATTTTGGAAGTGCCAAATGTAGATGTTGACATCGTGGCCGATTACTGTGGGCCTGCCGATGCCACTGGTGCTATTTATTTAGAACCTGTTGGAATGGACGCCCCTATCAATATGACTGGGGGCTACGGGTAATTTCACCCTGTTGATTCGATGGAAAATCTCACCCGTCGGCACTTACCCCGTGGTGGTCATGGGGGCTAACGGCTGCACCCAGTTGTTTACTTTCGACATCCCCGAGGGCTCGAGTTTGCAGGCGGGTTGACCCTGTCAGCCCGCCTACTTGCAATGGCGATTCTGACGGCAGCATTTCCGTTTCTATTCAAATATCCAACCCGCCCGTGACTTTTGATTTTGGTAACGGCCCACAAGCCAGCAACACTCTGAGCGGCATCCCCAAGCGGCACTTACAATGTGCAAGTGGTGGACGGGCAGGGCTGCGAAGGCAACTTTACCATCGTCGTTGAAGACTTCCCGGTGTTGGTTGTGACTATTGACCCTACCGACATCAGTTGTTAGGGGAAGCAGATGGTACGATAACAGTTACCGCCACGGGCGGCACGGGTGACTACAACTACTTATGGAGCAATGGTGAAACAACGTCCACCATTGATAATCTTTACCAAGCAATTATTTGGTGACCGTAACTGATGAGAACGGTTGTTCTGAAATTCTTTCTGCCGACATCATTGAGCCGGATTCGATCAGTTTGGACATAAGCATTCTGGATGTTCTGTGCAGGCGATGCTTCTAGTAGCATTTCCGTACTGCGACTGGCGGCACGCCGCCTTATGAATACAGCCTCAAACAATGCAGATTACCAATTATCGCCTGATCTGACTGGCTGGCCGCTGGCACTTACACCGTTTTTGTGCGGGACAGCAGAAATTGTATTTATACCATTGAGGGCATCGTCAATCAGCCGCCTCCTCACCGTAGAAGCTGGCCCAGACCAGACGGTCGATTTAGGTTTTACAGCCAATATCAACGCTGTGATTTCCCCGCCGTTCCGGCCAGTAGACACATTGACTCCTTCGGAAACATTGGATTGCAACGACTGCGAAGACCCAACGGCTTTGCCTCTTGGCACGACCGTTTACAACATCCTCATCGTGGATTCCACGGGCTGTATCGCATTTGATTCCCTCACTATTTTTGTTGATTTGAAACGTCCGTTTACATCCCCAACGCCTTCTCCCCCAACAGCGATGGGTTCAATGATTTTTCACGGCGTATACTGGTCGAGCTGGCCGTATCATCAAACGCCTCCGTGTATTTGACCGCTGGGGCGAAATGGTTTTCGATGGCTTTGACCTCACCCCCGGCGTTGAATTGGAAGGGTGGATGGCACTTTCAAGGGCAAGCTGGACTAAGCCGTGTTTGCGTATTATGCACAGATCGAATTTATTGACGGGGTAGTGGTTTTGTATGAGGGGATCTGACGATCATAAAGTAGCTAACCCAAATTGCGATAAATTATAAGTCCAAGAAATGCGGGGCAGGGTAAGTCATGTTTCATGGCAACCGCCCAACACCTGTCCCGTACTCGCCGGGATGCCTCAGGATTTATAAGGGGGAACGGGAAGCCTGTTCCCCCCTTAAAATCCCACTGGGCCGAGCAGAATGATGACAAATGATCTGAACACCATTCGGCGGAATTAATGAAGCTTGATTCATCGCAATTTGAATTAACGTGAATTATGGATAAAATCAACTGACAGTCAATATTTTACACAGCTTGTTGGTACGTTTTCAATGGTTCATTGCTGCTTGATAGGCCGGAGGTTGCAAAACCTCCTCTACCAATGCCCCTTCCAGCGGTGAACCTGGCCATGAAACCAACGTAGAGGAGGTTTGTAACCTCCGGCTTTTATACTGGGATTGTGGGTTGTCACATGCTGTTCTTATCCATAACTCACGTTGAATTAGTTGGAAAATACCCCGAAACAAAAAGGCCGCAGTGGATTCACTGCGGCCTTTTTTCATTTCTATCCAATTCAAACTATACAATACCCTCCCCAATCCATTGTTTCGCCACTAAATACTCGGCGATCTGCACAGCGTTGGTCGCCGCCCCTTTGCGGAGGTTGTCAGCTACGATCCAAAGGTTGAGGCCATTGTCGATACTTTCGTCCCGGCGGATGCGGCCCACGATCTTCATCTTTGTTTTTGGCCAATAGCGGCATTGGATACTGATTCTTGGCCACGTCGTCCTGCACGATGACGCCGGGCGCTTCGCTCAATATTTTTTTCACCTCGCTCACTTCGAACGGTTTGGCGAATTCAACATTGACTGCTTCTGAGTGGCCACCGTCAACAGGCACCCGCACGGCAGTAGCAGTAATGCGCAGGGAGTTGTCGCCGAGGATTTTCTTGGTTTCATGCACCAATTTCATTTCTTCTTTGGTGTAGTCGTTTTCCAAAAACACATCGCAGTGCGGGATGCAGTTTTCATTGATTGGGTAGTGGTAGGCCATTTCTTCCTTGGCCAATTGTTGCCCATCTCTTTCTTTGTGAAACTGGTTGACCGCTTTTACACCGGTGCCAGTAATGGATTGGTAGGTGGAAATGACGAGGCGCTTAATGGTAAAACGTTCGTGCAGCGGTGCCAATGCTGCGACCATTTGAATGGTCGAACAGTTGGGGTTGGCGATGATCTTATCGTTTTCAGTCAATGCATCTGCGTTTACTTCGGGAACGACGAGTTTCTTATCGGGATCCATGCGCCAAGCAGAGGAGTTATCGACGACTGTTGTACCAACCTCAGCGAACCGGGGCGCCCATTCCAGCGAAGTGCTGCCGCCTGCCGAAAATATGGCTAAGTCCGGGCGGGCATCCACAGCGGCTTGCATCCCGACAACTTTGAATGGTTTTCCTTTAAATATTATTTCTTTCCCGATGGAGCGCTCCGAGGCAACAGGCAACAGTTCTGTTACAGGGAAATTTCTTTCTGCCAAAACTTCTAACATGACGGTGCCCACCAACCCGGTGGCGCCTACAACTGCAACTTTCATTTTTTCTAAATATTGATTGTTGACGTTTAGCAATTGACGGATAAAGCCAATCAGCTAAAATGGTTCAACAAGTTTTGTTTGAAAAATATTGAATTTGGAAAGGAAGGCGCAAAGATAAGTGCAGCCATATTAAATTGTAGGAAAAATTTACCGATGCCTTCCCAATGGGCAACCATTACTCCGATTGCCCCTACCTTAATTGAGGAAAAACGGTCTATCTTGCGCCCGGTTTTTTCACCAAAAAATACTTGTTCAACATGATGAAAAATCTCCTTACGATCTTATTTACCTGTGCAACCTTTTTTTTGTTCTCTCAGGAAATTGGCTTTGGCTTCCGGGCTGGCCTCAATTTCAACCGCATACAAGGTGACAGTGAAATGGACGGGAATGCCGAGTTGGAAGATTTTACCAGCAATACCGGATTCCATGTGGCCGCAACTTTTAATTGGAAAGCCACCGACCTCATGGGCGTGCGGGGCGAATTGGTTTACAACCAAAAGGGCGGACGCCGCAGTTATGACGGCCCGTCTTATTTGACGCTCACCACCAACAACGGGGTAAAAATCCCCTCCAATGGCAACCGCAAGCAAAACCTCAACCTGACCACCTCTTACATTGATATACCGGTGGTCGGTTATTATCGACCGATTCAAAGGTTCGAAGTTTTCGCCGGAGCCAGCGTGGGTTTTCTGGTATCGGCTTCGGTATTTGGCGAAGTAGATTATTCAGGGGGCATGACTGCTGCAGGGTCAGGGATTGAACCATTCCGTTACGAAATTGATGGTAATTATTTGTCTGACAAGCCTGGCAGGGCGATATTCGACAACCCTCCCACCACAGTGTCTGTCGGTGGTAGCACCACTGCCGAAGTCCCCGCCTCTGCTGGCGTCTACTATGAGTTCGACAAAGATCGGGGCAACCTATACAAGGCCATTGACCTCGGCGCAGTAGCTGGGGTCTCCATATTTTTAAATGGTAGCTTATTTATTTCTGGTAGGATCAATTATGGCCTCTCCGATATTACCAAACAGGAGGCCGATGTTTCTCTGAAGAGTTTGGATAGCAGCGGGCAGTTTATTACCCGCAACGACAACGACCGGAATGTTTCCATCCAAACATCGATTGGGTTTTCTTTTTGAATGGTTTCATGGTTTCACTGTTTCATTGTCTCATGGCTTCACTGTTGTTCCGTCTTGCTAAAAACGATTAAGACGTTTTTCATGGCAAAACAAGGAAACCGTGAAACCATGAAACCATGAAACCCCTAAAAACCCCTCATAAAATATTTCTTATCGCCAACCTCAAGGGTGCTGACTGTCCGGTCACCGTTTAGATAGAGGTTGATAATTTCTTTTTTATCGTTGGCGATTTCCCACATAAATCGTTCTTCTTGCATGCCTGCTGAGGTGTCTTCTTTTTCGTTAATCCTCCGGATGGGATACTGATGGGTCTTTTTTTCACGCCCACCTCCATCGGTTAAAATGTAAGAATGGATGGTCAGGAAGTATTCGGTGGTGATTTTTACTTTTATCTCGGGAGCATCGAGAGCTGTGCTATCGCTTTCCATTTCTTCTGAGACTTCCGTTTCCACTTCCTCGTTTTCATTACCTTCTTCTTCGGTCGCTACATCGTCTTTGTTCTTCTTTTTCTTTTTCACCTCTTTTTCCACGATAGTCGTTTCTTCCGTGAAAGTGATATAGGTGCTGTCTGCTAATTGAAGCCGCTGCTGGATGTTTTCCTGTTTGTGTAAAATGAGGAAAGGGTAAATAGTGGTGCCCCAGATGGAATCTTTGTCTGGGATGACGAGCTCGCCCCTATCCGTAAAATATTCCTTTTCTTGGTCCAACACCCTTCCCGGAATAGGCGCCAAATAAAAAATGATTTCCTTGTCGTTGGCAGAACGTTTGAAAATCAACATTTCCACCATGCCGTATTTATTCTGGATAACTTTTAAATGGCCCTGCAAACGGGCATTCCGGGCATTCATCAAGAAGATTTTAAACCCATATTCTTGGGGCTGCATATTGTTGATGTTGTAAACCCCTTCGATCCCTTTTCCTTTGATATAAAGGTTGTTGGCAGTAATGCCGAATGAATATTCCCCCGGGTCGATTTCCTGTCTTTCTTCTTCGGGAATCTCCATGGCGCTTGGCTTAAAATCGTACCCGATCATATCGGCTGGTTCGAAGAAGCGGCGGTCGCTGATATAAGTATAATGTTGGGCTTGCAAGAAGTTGGAAAAGGCAAGGAGCAGAACCAAGCTGGTTAATTTCATGGTAAAATATTTTGAAACGGTAAAATGATAAGGTGGTTTTTAAGAGTAGAAATGGGCTATCATTTTCAACAATAACACCACTTTAAAGCAGTGCGTAAGGCTGCAATATTAAAGCAATTACCCCTGTATCGTAAAAGAAAATGCCAGCGGCGTTTCAAATTTGGATATGGGGAAAGGGGGGATTTAATGCCACTAAAGCAGAATTTTTCGGCCTCTGCCCGTTTTGTTTTATTCTGCATTTT
The DNA here is from genome assembly GCA_041392505.1 of Saprospiraceae bacterium. Taxonomy (GTDB): domain Bacteria; phylum Bacteroidota; class Bacteroidia; order Chitinophagales; family Saprospiraceae; genus UBA6168. The sequence goes on from JAWKLX010000006.1 coordinate 50,084, forward strand.
CGACCAATTAAAAAATAAAAAGCCCATATTATTCATTTTTCGCAAAATATAAATCTTCTTTTGTTGCAAAATACCACTAATGTCTAATTTCCATATTATCTTCACCTACCATATCCCACCTGCACTATCCAAGACCTATTTATTAACCAATTTTAAAAATTTGAATGATGAACGGACTTCTCAACTTAGGCAAGTATCTTTTTGCAGTTCCATTTGCGGTTTTTGGAATCTTTCACTTTGCCGCTACCGACGCACTGTCAGGAATGGCTCCCGGCGGCGCCCCAGTCGTATACCTTACCGGCCTCTGCCTTATAGCAGCGAGTGTTAGCATGTTGATTGGGAAATATGACAAATTGGCGGCTACTCTATTAGGGATCATGCTGCTGCTTTTTGCTTTGATCTTGCATGCAAGTTCTGCAATGGCTGGCGATGCTACCAATTTTTTGAAGGATTTGTCGCTAGCAGGGGCAGCTTGGATGTATGCAGGCAATTTGGCGAAAGACAAATCCATTATTAATTAAAATTATGTTCCTCTCCACTATGGAGTATGCACCTGTGATGTGATGTTGCAGGTGCATCACTTTCACCTTCCTCGCCTACTTGCCGTTCGCCTTTCAATAAAATATAGGATTTGATTTCCTAACATTTCCCTTTTTGCGCTTACTTTGCCCCATGCGCTATTTCACCGAATTGGCTTATAACGGCACCCGCTATCACGGCTGGCAAAAACAGCCCAACGCCTTATCCGTACAGGGAAAAATAGAGGAAGCATTTTCCACTATTTTAAACACTGCTATAGAAGTTGTTGGATGTGGGAGGACGGATGCGGGAGTGCATGCCAGTCAATATTTTTTGCATTTTGACTTCGATGCGGAGCTACCGGAAAGGCTCGTGGGCCGGGCGAACCTGTTTTTGCCAAAAGACATTGCCATCCGTAAAATATTTCCTGTAAAAGATGACGCCCACGCCCGGTTTGATGCCATCCAACGAAGTTATGAATACCACATCGTTTTTGAGAAATCACCCTTCGAGACTGAGACGACGTGGCAATATTACCTCGCCCAAAAATTGGATACCGGTCAGCTCAACGAAGTAGCTTCCCTTTTTTTAACCTACCGGGAATTTTTTCCTTTCTGCAAAACCCACCATGATGCCCAGACGCTGGAATGCCAATTGACCCGCTGCGAATGGGTGCTGGACAAAAACAACAAGCGGCTCGTCTTCCACATCACCTCCAACCGCTTCCTCCGGGGGATGGTACGGCTCATCGTCGGTGCATGTATCAATGTGGCGGCTGATAAATTAGCCATCGAAAAAGTAAAAGCTGCCTTAGATCAACAAACCCTATTGGAAAAAAGCTGGAGTGTGCCGCCGGAGGGGCTGTTTTTGTCGGAGGTGAAGTACGAGGGATTGTAAAGCGGCCTTCCACGAGGGTGAGAATTTTGACCTGAAAAATTGAAAAGTGATAAATTGGGTGAAAAATCTTCTGCTTTTCATGCGGGCCGAATGATCGTCCAAACATTTGCCATCAGTCTGCTCGCCCCTTAGAACCCTTGGAGGAGCACCCCGAAGTGAATTCGGGGCAGGCAGTTGAGAAGTTGTAAAAAGCGATACTCATCCTGCTCCGCATTTTATTACTTTTTAATTTGATACCCTGCAATTCACTCCCTCAAGGAAGAAGGTTCCAGATTATTTTTTGAACACTTATACTTTATCAAAAAAACACATTTATATAATTTTTTATTTCAACTTCATTTTACAGCACTTTTTTCTTCCCCTATTTTCTTTCTTTTCTAAACAGAAAAAACCTACCTCAATTTTGCTGTTGCTTGCCACTGGTTTTTTGGAAAATAAAAACAGGAGTGTATAAGGTGTTTTATAAATGTCACATTTTCAATATTTTAGGGTAGTGTTATTTTCCATTTTTTGCTAAAACAAAAAAGCCCGACCGGAGCTACCGGTCGGGCTAAAAATTGTATCCTTGACGAATCTTACACGTTCAAGGATGCCTCCTATTTCCTAATATTAAGATTTTCCAAATATCTTGCCAACTCTCTTTCATCATATATCAAAACTTCTCTAGGTTTACTGCCCGCTGCCGGGCCGACCACTCCGATGGCTTCCAACTGATCCATGATACGGCCAGCGCGGTTGTAACCGAGCTTCAATCGGCGCTGGATCATGGAGGTGGAACCATGTTGGCTTTGGATAATCAATTTGGCGGCATCTTCAAGCATGTCGTCAATATCGTTCGGGTCGAATGCGCCCGGTTGTTTTTCTTCGTCGTCCTCACCGTGGTATTCTGGTAGGTAGTGCGGTTCGGGGTAGCCCTGCTGGTCACCGATGAATTTAATGATCCGTTCCACTTCCGGTGTGTCAAGAAATGCACATTGCAAGCGGATCATATCACCACCAATGGAGAGGAGCATATCCCCACGTCCGACCAATTGTTCGGCGCCACTGGCATCGAGGATGGTGCGGGAATCCACTTTGGCCGATACCTTAAAGGCAATACGAGCAGGGAAGTTGGCTTTGATAACCCCGGTGATGATGTTGACCGAAGGCCGCTGCGTAGCGATGATGAGGTGGATGCCCACGGCACGGGCCAACTGCGCCAAACGCCCGATCGGCAATTCGATCTCCTTACCAGCCGTCATGATCAGATCCGCAAACTCGTCGATCACCAAGACGATAAACGGCATGAAGTCGTGGCCGTTGTTGGGGTTCAGCTGCCGGGCGATGAACTTTTCATTGTATTCATTCAGGTGGCGCACCTTCGCTTTTTTCAGCAAGTTGTAGCGGGTCTCCATTTCGATGACCAGGGAGTTCAGGATGTGAACTACCTTATTAGTCTCGGTCGTAATCGGTTCGGCTTGATCCGGCAGGACGGCCAAGAAGTGTTTCATCAACGCCCCGTAGGGGAACAATTCCACTTTCTTCGGATCGATCAAAACGAGCTTGACCTGCGAAGGGTGTTTCTTGTAAAGTAGGGAACAAATGATCGCATTGACCCCAACCGATTTACCTTGTCCAGTTGCCCCGGCCACCAACAAGTGGGGCATTTTGGCGAGGTCAACCACAAACGGTTCGTTGGAAATGGTTTTGCCCAGCGCAATCGGCAAGTCCATTTTGGAGCGCTTGAATTTATCCGACATCAAGACCTCCTTCAACGAAACGGTCTGCTTGTTTTTGTTAGGTACTTCAATACCGATGGTTCCCCGGCCAGGGATCGGTGCAATGATCCGGATGCCCAAAGCAGAAAGGCTCAGGGCGATGTCATCTTCCAAGTTTTTGATTCGGGAAATACGCACCCCGGGAGCTGGGATGATTTCGTATAAGGTAACCGTCGGCCCGATGGTCGCCCGGATTTTGATGATCTCAATTTTGTAATTGAGCAGCGTCTGGACGATGTGGTCTTTGTTCTCTTCCAGTTCCGCCCGGTCTATTTCGACTTTCGAATCGGCGTAATCGTTGAGCAGCGACGTGACCGGGTATTCATAAGAAGAAAGTTCCAAGGTGGGATCGTAAGGCTCACTGAAATTTTTATTGCCTTTAGCCGCTTCGATTTCGGGAAATAAGGAAGCCTGTGGGGCAACCGTAGTATCGGTCACTTCAAGCGTGTCGGCTGGTTCAGGATCAGGAGTTGAAATAGGTTCTTCAATTTCGAAATCGGAATCGCCGGGACGGAGGGTTTTCGGTTTATCCTCTTTTTCTGATTTGCCTAAATTAAAATCAAACGGTTCGCCCGATTCCACTTTTTCCGCAGGCCGAGAGATAGGCGTCAGCGGTGGTATTTTGCTTTTTGGCTGAACCGTTTCAACTGTACCGACATTGGAGGTCGTTGGCTTCTTGCGGCGAGTAGAATAACGGCGGTTGAAAATATCATTGAACCACAGCTTCGTTTCATACACCGCTTTGTCATAGGTCAGTTCGTTGAAATTGGGGTTCACCATCCAGATGATGAGACCCGCAAACACTGAGATAAACAACAGCGCAGCTCCAATATGCCCCACAAAACCCGTGATCCAAGAGCTGATGGCTTCACCGAAAGCGCCGCCCCAAGGGAATTCCGCATTGCCAAAAATGAACTCCAGAAATACCGCCAGAAAAAGCATCAGCACCACCGACGTAATCAGCAGCTGTCGGTGTGCCCGCAGTGGGTGCCGCTTCAACTTCGACCAACCGAACACGGCCAGCAAATAGGCCACGATGAACGATGGCAGCCCGAACAACCAATAGAAAAAGGAATTGGACACCCACGCCCCCAAGCGGCCCAACAGATTGGCTGCTTCGAAGTCGCCGGTAAAGAGTTCGAGGAAATCCCGTTCGTTGACTTCGCTTGCGTCGATGCCCCAGGTGAAGAGGTAGGAGGAAAAGGCCACAAAGAGGTACACGGCCAACAACAACAAGATCACCCCCACCAATTTGGGGATGCGCTCGTCCTTGCTCCAGTCGAGGGATAATTGATTGGTATTGCTTTTTTTCTTCGCCATGCTCGATTCCCGCTGGGGGTTTTATCTTTCAGCCACCATCACTTGCGGACCTGATCGGGGTTGTTTGTTGCTGTTGGCCGTTGGTAGTTGGCTATTGGCCAAGACAACCGGGTGGGAATCTTGTGAGGTGCGCCAATAGCTAACAGCCAATGACCGCTAGCCTTTTTACTTAGTTTAAGCCTTTGGGCGCAAAGGTAATTATTCGGGAGGGGAAATTGGAATTTTGGGGAGGGGGAGGTAATGAATGGGAAGTTTAATTGTTTGAAATACTCGAATAAATGCTTGCCTCAAATAGGTTGGCAATATATCTTTGCTACTTTGTTGCATGGAACATGCAAAATGGCATTTGCTTTATAACAAAAAATGAGATCAAAACCCTTAAAATTAAAACCCTTAAAAGCCGTAGATTTCTTTTGCGGCGCAGGAGGAGTTACTTGTGGCTTTAAGAAGGCTGGTATAGAAGTGTTAGGAGGAATCGATATTGATTCTTCATGTAAAAGCACCTACGAAAAAAATAATAAAGCAATATTTATTAATAAAGATATTGGGGAGTTATCTTTTTTATATTTAACAAAATGCTTGGGCATTAGAAAAGATGATAATGAATTGATATTCATTGGTTGTAGCCCTTGCCAATACTTCACTAACCTAAAAACCGATAAAACAAAATCAAAAAAGACCCGATTGCTACTTGAGAACTTCCAAGAATTTGTAGATTATTTTAAACCTGGATATGTATTTATAGAAAACGTACCAGGTTTAAACAAAAAAGCTGAAACACCTTTATTCAGGTTTAAAGAATTTTTACTCAAAAACGGTTATTGCTTTGATGATGGTATTTTAAATGCAAAATATTTTGGCGTTCCACAGAATAGGCGGCGTTATGTTTTGATTGCTTCAAGAGTTTCAAAAATTATTTGCCTTCCGAAAGAAGATAAAAGAACTGTAAAAACGGTAAGAGAAGCTATTGGAGATAAAAAGAATTTCCCACCTATTCCCGCAGGGCATATCGATCTAACTTCACATATCCATTCTGCGGCAAAATTATCCGACCTGAATCTTCAAAGGCTAATTACAATCCTGCATAGAAGAGCGTGGGAAAACGATGAAGCTTTACAGTTGAAATGTTACAAACACAATAAAGGACATTAAGTGATGTTTACGGCCGGATGTTTTGGGACAAACCTTCTCCAACTATTACTACAAAATTTAGATATACCTCGAACGGCAGATATGCGACTTCATCCTGAACAGAACTCTAGCCGTTTCTTGAGAGAAGCTTACACTTCAATCTTTTCCCAATAGATTACCAATTTATTTCTAATAGTCAATCTTCAATTTCAAAAATGATAGGAAACGCAGTTCCTCCTGAATTAGCTAAAAGAATTGGTGAATATTTTCTGAAATTATAAAAAATTGATGACCTAATTGCTTGAATTCACTTTTACTATTTATAAGGCTCAACTATTTTCATTCGACAGTACTAAATTATCAAAAATAAAAATATACTCAATATAGAAACAGGTAACATTGATTCATATAGATTTATGGACAAATACTGTTTTTTATTTGCCTGTATTAAAAAAAAATACAATTAAAACTCAGTTTAAATGGATACCTTTTATAGAGACATAAAGATTTTAAAACAATTGAAATTAAAAAATAAATTTGAAAAATATTTAGATTTCATTCAGTTCCCATTTTATAGAAACATAGAAGTAAATACAAGAATTAATTTTGATTTTCCTTTAACTGTTTTTATTGGACAGAATGGATGCGGAAAGAGTTCTGCTTTACATGCTTTATTTGGTTCTGTAAAAGGTAATACTCCTTATAATTTTTGGTTTGATACAAAAGTAGACCCAGTTGAGTATTATGACGATGCGAAAAGAAGGCACTCATTTTGGTATTCATATATTGATGGCGAAGGAAAACAGAGAGAAGTTGTTAAGGCAAGGATTAAAAGAGCAGATGATCCTAATTACTGGGAAACAAGTAGACCATTATCTTGGGCTGGAATGAAAAGAGGAAAAAGAAATGCACCTATAACGAAGAATGTTGTTTATCTAGATTTTCGATCTGAATTGAGTGCTTTTGATAAATTCTTTTATTTTGGAAATGTAAAAAATATCAAGTCAAAAAGTAAACAAGAGTTCATTCGTAGAAAGTCAGCATCTCTTAAAAAACTTTTAGACAAAAAAAAGGATTTTATAAACTCTTCAAAAAGAAAACTGAACGAACTTGTAGAAGAATTTACTCAACAAGAACTAAAATACATTTCATTTATTCTTGGAAGAAATTATATTAGGGGCATATCAGTTTTTCATGAGCTGTATAGGAATGAAGGCTATTCAATTTGGTTTCAAACAGATTCGGCTAAATATTCTGAAGCATTTGCCGGTAGCGGAGAAATGGCAGTCGTCAGACTTGTGCAAGAAATTTTAAAAGCAGATGATTACTCCTTGATATTATTAGACGAGCCAGAGGTATCTCTTCATCCGGGGGCTCAAAGTAGATTGAAAACATTTTTATTAGATCAAATTAAGCGAAAGAAACATCAAATAATATTGTCTTCCCATTCTCCAATTCTTGTGAAAGATTTACCAAAAGAAGCCGTTAAGGTATTTTATCAAAACATCCGTACTAATAGATTTTCTGTAAAAGAAGGCCTAACCCCAGATGAAGCATTTTATCATATTGGATATGAGGTAGAAAAAAATAAAATAATCGTGGAAGATTCTCTTGCAAAAGAGATTCTATTAGCCGTTTTTGAAGATATTGGATTAGAAGCCAAAAATTTATTTCAAATTGATTTTCATCCAGGCGGACAATCGGTGATCAAGAAAGAATTTATTCCAGTATTTTGCAGAAATGGAAATCCACATGAGTATGTGGTTTTTGATGGTGATCAAAAGCCAACTTCAGGCCATTTGGATTGGAGAACCCTGCCTGTATTAGATTCTACTAAAGAAAATATCCAACAACTATTAAATAGTCAAACATCTGAAATTATTAAATTCTCAATTGATGGAGGCGATGGAGGTTCTCGGATAGACCAAGAATTGGATCTTCTTAAAAAATATGCTGATTTTTATTTAAACAATGTGTTTTATCTTCCAAATAGGATTCCAGAAGATATAATCTGGGATCAGTCTTTTGCTAGAAACCACTTAGATGCTAATATCTCAGGCGATGAGCTTGAACAATTTATGTTAGAACTTCAAAATGAAAGCTCAACAAAAAAGAAATTTGCTAAATTTGCTGAGGTCATATTTGGCAGCTCAGATGGTATAATGATAGAAGCAACTCACAAGATGTTTATAAATAATTTTAAAAAAGAGAAAAAGAATGAATTTCAAGAAATAAAAAACATGATAGGTAAAATTATTTCCAAACTCAATTCGCCCCTATTGTAAATATTAGATCATAATTCAGCTATAATATATCTGATAAGCCCCTTTATTGTAAATATAAAATCAAACCTCGAGGATATGTCAATTAAAATATTCCATATTTCTTTTCGCCTCAAGTACTTATCAAGTAGGTATGAGTAAAATAGCTAAAATTAGACATCCCCCCGATCCAACTACCCCTCCAAGCTATATTTCTGAGATGCCGATCCTTTTTCATTTTTCATTTTCAGCAAGTCATTTTTATTTTGGACAAATCTGTTTTATTTTCAAAATATAGTAGATTTCGAGGGATGTTTATGATTGAACCTCACCCCACCCAACACTTCCTCTTCACACACCACGAATAAGCAACCCCCAACAAAGAAGGCACAATCCACGGAATCACCATCCACTGCGGACACACCTGCAAGAGGCCAACCATAATACGGGCGCCGCAGAAAGCAAAAAAGGGAATTCCCCTCCGAGGGGCATCTCCCGTACACCGTCCCAAAATTTACGGGAAACCAAAACGACTCTCTTTCCTTTTGATAATATTGCAGCTTGGTTTTGACGGCGTGCCCTTTTTTCCTTTTTCAAATTTCAACTGATGAACAATCAACCTTCCGATCTCCCCGAACTCAAATACCTCGACTCAGCTTCCGTCCTATTGGACAGCCGATTCCGCATCCCCGGCACGGACATCCGTTTTGGGTTTGATTTTCTGATCGGGCTGGTGCCGTTCGTTGGCGACTTGGTCACGTTTGGGTTTTCGGGCTTGATGGTCGTGGCTATGGCCCGGCACGGAGCCAGCGGGATGGTCGTCGTCAAAATGTTGTGGAATATATTGTTGGATACTACGGTCGGGTCGGTACCGGTATTGGGGGATTTGTTCGATTTGCAGTATAAGGCGAACCGCCGAAACTATCGGCTTTTGGCAGAACATTACCGGGAAGGGGCGCACCGGGGCAGTGCTTGGCCAGTTGTCATCGGCATTTTGGTCGTGCTTTTAGGAATGTTCTTCCTCCTGTTGTGGGTATTGTTTTGGGCAGCGAATAAGGTGATGGAGGGGTTGCAGGCGATGTTTTAAAATATTTGTGTTCTATGCGGGCCGAAGGATATTTCAAGCCCCTATCATCGGTCTGCTCGGCCCGTCAAGGTTTCAAAGGGGCGGCATCGTCCCGATGCATCGGGACGATGCCGCCCCTTTGAAACCTTTGAGGAGCACCTCGAAGCAAGTTCGGGGCAAGCTGTTGGGTAGTCCCAAAAAGCGATAATCACTCTGCTCCGCATTTTGTAAACTTTTTATTTGTTCCTACCGCACCAAAGTCAAATCCCCATAAAATACCTGCCGTTTCCCGTCCAAAAACTCGACCACAGCTTTCCAGGCAAAAACGGCGGGATTCATCGGTCGGCCCTCGAAATTTCCATCCCATCCGAAATTGGGATTGTTGGGCTGAAAATTTTCCTGATGGAAAACCCGGTTGCCCCAGCGGTCATAAATGGAGAAAGAGGGGACGTTTTCAATATCTTTTCCAGCATAAAAAATCAGGAGATCGTTGACGTTGTCGCCATTGGGAGTGAAGCCAGTAGGGACGAAGAAGGGGTGTTCTTCATTGACAATAACAGTAACGGCATCCGTGCCGAAACAACCCGTGGTGTCGAAGACTTCTATTCGGTAGGTCGTTGTTTCATTGGGAAAAACAACCTGAGCGAGGCAAGGCGGACATTCAACCGAATCAGGGAGGTTGGTCCAAATCACGTTGGAAATTACCCCAGTATCCAGGCTGAGCTGTGCAAGAAGGTCAGCGCTTTGGCCTTGACTGATGTAAATGTCATCCCCCAATTCGACGAGTAAATCATTGGGGAAGAAAATGGAAACCGTCGTTTGCCAAGAACAGCCGTTTGCCCCTTCCACCAACAAGTCATAAGCACCGGGGTCAAGGAAGCTGAACTGCGGGTAGGTGACAAAAATGCTATCGTTCAATGAATAAGAATAAGGGGGTGTTCCGCCCAAAACGCTATCAATGAAAATGAATCCCTCGAAGTCGATGCAATCCGGTTGTTGGAAAGAAAGCAGCACATCGTCGATGGGCAGCGCATTGGCTATTACAATGGCGGAGGCGGTGTCCGCACAGCCATTTGATAATTTTTTTACAATCAAAAAGTACTCACCAGCGGCGTCCACTTGTGAATTCAGATTGTTCGGAGTACTGATGTTTCCGTTGGTCATCGTTGTCCACTGATAGGTAACTTGTCCAACCGTGGAACCATCGCCTGAGACGGTGGCTGTCAGGTTGTCGCAATCCAATTCACCAATGGCATTGGCTACTGCTGTTGGCGGACTGGTATCTTTGGTGACAACGACGCTGCTATCCCCTTTGCAGCCGTTGGTCAGGTCGGTGATGGTGACGTTGTAAACACCTGTTTCAAATACGGTTGGGGTTGCCGAATCCTTATTTAAAATTTGGCCGGGCCCATCCCACATAAATGTAAAAATCGGTTGATTGGTCGGTGCTAATGCCTCCAATTGAACGGAAGTAGAATCGCAGGTCAGGGGAGGTGCTGGCATCACTTGCACGAACGGGGCATCCAAATCTTCAGCCACCGAAATGCTTTCCTGATTGGTGCAGCCATTGGTCAGATCGGTGACCGTCAATACATAAGTGCCGCCACTGCTGATGGTCGCGGTTGGGTTGGTTGGGTCATTTACAATAACCCCGTCAACGGTAGTCCATTGGTAACTGACATTTCCCGAAGGGGTAGAAGTCGAACCGTCCAGTGACAACGCAGTTATTTGGCAAGTAATCAAGAGCGTTTGCGAAGCGGTGATATTAGCGTCTGGTGCGACAGTATTCAAGCTAACCACGACCGTATCGGTCACTACACAGCCATTGCTCGTATCGGTCACTTCCAAAATGTACGTCCCAGTAGCGTTGATCAGTGGCTGTAACGAGTTGGCATTGCTAACAATGCCCGGCCCAGTCCATTCATAAATAATATCGACCCCTACGGCAGAGCCACTTCCGTTTAGGTTCAACTCCGTGAGGGTGCAGGTCAGGGATGTGTCTGCACCAGCATTTACCGGCGGAATATCGGCGTCTCTGGTAATCACAACGGAAGCTGTGTCCTTGCATTGGTTGAATTGATCGGTGACGATCAGTTGGTATTCCCCGGCGCTGTCAATGGTCGGCATGGCAGTCATTTCTCCGAAAAGAATATGGCCGTCGAGGGTTGACCACTCGAAGTCCAATTGGCCAAGAGGGGTTGAATTGCTGCCATCCAATTGCGGGGCGAGGTTGTTGCAATTGATTTCAGCAGTGGCACCAGCATCAGCAACGGGTGGAGTCGTTGCGTCCAAAACAGTAACCGAAGACACCGAAACACAATTGTTTACCAAATCCGTCACCGTCAAAACATAAGTGCCGACAATTGACAGTGGGTTGCAAAATATTGGTTGGGAAATAAAGCAGCCATCCGTGGTGGCCCAGCTAAAATCCAACGCACCTGAGCCTTGTGCCGTTATGACGGACTGGATGGTGAAAACGGTATCCACACAAGTGTAAAAAAGGTCGTCCCCAACATCAACGGAAGGGAAATTGTTATCCGTCGATACCGTCGTGCTATCGGTGGTGCTGCACCCGTTGATAGGGTTGGTCACTGTAAAATAATAGTTTCCAGCGGCGCAGGCATTAACGTCCTCCGTGTTGGGGTTACTGCAAAGATCGCCGTTGGTGGTTGTCCAAAGGAAGACGGCATTGGTCAGGGTAGTCGATCCGTCGAGTAAAACTGTATTTGCTGCGCAGGTAATTATTTGATCTGGGCCAGCATCTGCATCTGGGTAATTTTCATCCAAACCTATTTCAACAAAATCGCTAAAGAAGCAACCCGTAGCAGTATCGGTTACCATTATTTCATAAATGCCAACGGCATCAACTTCGGGGGTAAGGGTTGTAGCCCCATTCAAAATATTACCATCCACCGTCGTCCATTGATAGACGATGTTGGGGCCAACGGCAGAACCCGTTCCATCCAGTTCTAAGTTTTCATCCACACAGTTCAAGTCATCGTTCATCCCTGCCTCGGCTGCGGGCAAGTCGCTGTTGTCGTCCACGGCTACGTCGCAGAACGTGGAAAAAACAGCGCCGTTGGGGTAGGTTCTCGAAACGGTCAGTCGGTAAATTCCTGCCTGATCGGCGCAGGCCATCATCGTCGTTTCCCCACCACAAAGGTTTCCTGAAAGGGCCGTCCATAAATAGGAAATGTCAGCGCCGGTGGAAGAACCCAAGGCGCTCAACGTCACGGAGCTATTGTTGCAATCCAAGTCACCAGAAGCTGACGCTGCGCAGGTCGGTTCGCAATTCACAGGGGCAAAGACATTGATGGAGTCCATATCCACACATTGGTTGATATTGTTGGTGGCGGTAAAATAAAAAACGCTTTGTGGGGTGCTGGGATTTACTGTTGCCGTGAGGGTATTTTGCCCAGCAATAATTTCTCCGGTAGGAGAGGTCCATGAAAAAGTTAGGTTGCCACCCAACGGCTGCACCATGGCATCAATGATGGCAGTCGTATCGCCGCATGGCATTTGGAGATTGGATAGAGCAATGTTTGCATTGACGAGGGTATCTGCCAATTGGACAATGACATTGTCGATGGCGGTGCAGTTGTTAGTGGTGTTGGTGACGAACAATTCGTAAGTGCCCGGCCCCAAAATTTCCGCATTTAACACATCGCTAGGAGTGCAAAAGCCACCCGTGAGACTGGCCCATTCATAAATAATGTTAGGCCCTTGTGAAGTGCCCGTTACATCCAATGGGTAGCAGGATTCCAACTCAGGACAAGACAATGCCAACAAGAAAGGATTGATATTAGCGATTGGTGCAACGGTATCGGGAACAACCACGACAGTATCGCAAGCTGTTAACCCAACGGCATTATTGGTCACGCAAAAAACGTAAGTGCCATCCGTTACCAAGGGGGTAAAAGTCGTCACTGGTAAAATGGAGTCGGGTAGCATTGTCCACTCGTAGCTAAAGTTCGGCCCGACAGAACCACTCGCTTGCAGATTGGTGAAAATGGGAGAACACGAAACTACCCCATCCGCTCCGGCATCGGCCATTGGCATGCAGATCGCAGTGTCCAAATAGACTTGCACCGTGTCAAAACTGGAGCATGCTGTAAGCGTATTAGTAACTTGTAAAATATATTCCCCTACGCCTTCGGCTACGGGAAAAACAGTCGTTCCTCCTGATGAAATAGTGCCCTGAGAGCTCGTCCATTGGTAAGCGATGTTTGTACCTGATTCTGAATTGCTGCCGTTGAGCGTAACTTGGCCAGTATTGCAATCGAGCCACATATCAGCACCAGCATCGGCAAAGGGAACGGTGGAAACCTCGATGACCTCTACCAAGGCCGAATCGATACAGCCTCCAAATTGAATCACCAACCAGAAAGAGTCTGGATAGTCGATTTCAACCGTCAGCTGATTGGAAATGCTGCTACCTGATGAATCGAACCAATTGATCACTGCTCCGGATGGCGGTAAAACGGAACTGCTCCCATCCAATAAAAAGGTGAGTTGTTCACAAGTCAACTCCCCTTGACTCACCGCCACCACTGCATCCAACGGTTCAATCGCATCGTCCACAACGACCGAATCGATGTCGGTACAGCCACTGATCTGGTTGGTGACAGTCAAGTAATAAGTGCCGGGCGCAGTGGCAACGGCAAACGGGCCATTAGTCGGAGGCTCAAAAGCCCCACCCGGAGAGCTTGTCCATTGGTAGGTAATATTTGCCCCAAGTGTAGACCCAATGCCCCCGATGTCTTCCGAAGTGTTCTGGCAACTGATCGCATCTGGCCCGATTCCGGCATCTGCATTCGGCGTGTTATAATTGGAATTAACGGTTACAGTCGTGGTATCGGAACAGCCTGTTTGAGTGTTTGTGATAACCAATGAATATTGTCCTACTTCCGTAACGGCTGCCACAAAAGTCCCCTGCCCTTCGACGATATTGCCCAACCACTCGATGGTGGTGTTTTGTGTGTTTTGGGAATTGCTGCCATTCAAAAAAACAGTATCCACCACGCAATTTAGCACCTGTGGGGCCATGATTTCGACGATAGCCAAAGGGGAAGAATTATCGTTGCTGATGCCTACCAAATCCGTATCGGTACATCCATTGACTATATTGGTCACAGTGAGTTGGTAAAAACCAGGCTCGTCCACTTGCGGGTTGGGGATGTTGGCGGGGGGTATAATATTTCCAGAAGAAACTATTTCCCATAGGTAAGAAATGTTACCCATGGGTTCAGACGCTGAGCCATCAAGAATGATGATTGGCATCTGACAAGAAAGGGTATCCGTCTCACCAGCATCGGCAGTTGGGATTTCTATGTCCTGAAAAATTTCAATGATATCCGTATCGGTACAGCCATTGTCTTCATCGATTACCAAAACTTCATAGATGCCGGGTTCTGTGACAGTAGGAGTAGAAGAAAACGGATCAGAGACATTACCCGTCCATTGAAAGGTCAAATTGGGGCCACCGGTGGAAGTGGTAGCGTTCAACTGAACAGAGAGGACTGTACAGGTCAGCGAATCAGGTTCGGTTGCCAAGGCAATTGCTACTGGCAAATCCGCTTCTTGCTCCACCAGTACCGAATCAACTACGGTACAATTGGCTGCCTCGACCGATAAATAATACCAACCCGGTTCATTTACCCCAACGCTTGGTGCGCTGGTTCCAGTTGTGAAAAAACCGTCTACGGTCGTCCATTGATAGGTCAACGTCCCTAAAGTCGTGGTTGAGTTGGAAGTCAAAGTCACTGTAGTCGTTTCACAAGTTAACGTGTCGGCAGAATCCATTGATAACGTGACTTCCACTACTGTCAAGTCGAGATTGACAACGCTATCGCATGCTGAAAAAACAGTAAGGAGGGTATCAGAGGAAATGCCCGTTTCGGTGTAGGGAGTGGTGCCGACCCATATCGTATCTCCCAGACAAATGGTTTCTGTTAAAGAGGTTTCGATTGGCATCAATACGGTCAGGTCGAGCATCACCAAGCTATCGCAACCGAATTGGTTTTGCATCAGTATTTCGAACTCGCCCGACACATCAAATGTATCAGTCCCAACAATGTATTCTTCAGCAAAGCAAATAGTTTCTACCACCGCAGTCGTATCGGGATCAAGGACGGTCAAGTCTAAGTGAACAATGCTGTCGCATCCGGCCACCGACTGAATGGTGTCAATGAAAAAACCCGTCGTGCTGTAGGCTGTCGTACCGATAAAAAATTCTTCCCCCAGACAAATGGTATCCGCCAGGTTAGCCAAGGGTGGTGGAGCTGCAATATTTACAATAATACAATTGGTATCAATGTCTCCACAAAACCCAGGCGCTGGCCCGTATAGGTTATTGTAAATATCGACGGCTGACAAAGAGGTGCCGATAGTAGGCAATTGCATCGAATCTTCCCGCAGGTAGGATAGTCCACATATCTGATAAGTGCCTAGTGAATAGGTCCGAAAATCCGTCAGGCTATCGTAAGCGATAAGGTTTCCATTTGAAAAAACAGTATAAGTATAGCCATATAAAGCTGGATCTGGCACAATGGCCCCGTACAGCGGGTTGGGTGTCAATTGTAGGGCGCTGTCCCCTTCGCAGGCACTCACGTTTGGCTCAAAAGCCAAATTGCCGGCGTCGGCATCGCAGCAAGAAAAACCAGATTGGTCGCAAAGGATAATTTCAAAATCGAAAATTGTCCCTTGATAGAATTGTGCATTGTTGTCTATTTCCAAGCACCATTGCCCGTTTACCGGCCCAGAATTGAAATCTTCGAGGCAACCATTGAAGGGTTGGTAAATGCCCGTCATAAAAGCATTGGGCCAATTACAATCAACCGGGCAATTGTTAAACACGCAAGGCAACTCACAGCCGTTGATGGTGTCGGGGTGGCAATCTTCTGCGCAGGGGACAAACAAAATATCCCAAGTGGAAAGGGGCGTCCAATTAGTGCAATTGCCATTTGTGCCCGTCAATTCCACTTGTGTCCCGTTTGGTGAAATCAAAGTTATATTGAGGTTGCCTATTTGGTCATCTTCAAAAAACAACGAGACGCCACAAACCCCTTGATTTGGATTGGCTAAGTCATTGTTGAAAGCGTCCTCGATATCGTAGCAAACCGTTGTTGTGCTGTTGGGGGTAAAGGAGAAAGGGCAATTTTCGTCATCTGCACAGCCACAATTCTGACTCACCAGCGGCAAAGCAGTTATGATAAATAAAAAAGATATGAGCAGTGGAATACGGCGCATGATGGGTTGTAATCAGTTCACGGGATGTCCCGGTATTTTGGCCTTTAATTTTCGGCCATTGGTTCTCGGCCAAGAGCCAACGACAAGAATATTTGACAAGTTTTACCAGGCAAAATTGTTCAGCTTTAACGGCTGATAGTTAATTTTATTCAAAAGTAATGCAAAAAATGGGAAAGGTGAGGAATGGGGGAAGGGTTTGTTTGATAAGGAGTAATCAGAAATGAATTTAAAAAACAAGCGGCTTGGCAGGAAACATCCCACCAAGCCGCTCTGGATCAAATGATCTATCAACGGGCCTATCAGCTATCAATTGAAATAGTCCCGCATTTTATCAAAGAACCCCCGCTCGCCTTTGCCGGGTTCGGGTTTGAAATTCTGCATGTCCCGCATTTTTTCCAACAACTCGCGTTCCTCGCTGCTCAGTTTTTTCGGTGTCCAGACGTTCACGTGGATCAATTGGTCGCCATGCTCGTAGCTCTGCACAGAGGGCAGGCCCTTTCCTTTTAACCGGAAAATTTTCCCTGCTTGTGTCCCCGCTGGTACTTTTATTTTTACCCGGCCTTCGATGGTCGGCACCTCCACAGAAGTGCCCAAAGCTGCATCGGCAAAATTGACAAATAGCTCATACACGATGTTGAAGCCGTCCCTTTGCAAATGCTCGTGCGGTATCTCTTCGATATTGATGAGCAAGTCGCCATTCGGGCCTCCTTTCGCCCCGGCATTTCCCCTACCCGACATAGATAGTTGCATACCTTCGGCTACACCTGCTGGGATTTCAATTTCAATCGTTTCTTCACCGTAAGTACGGCCATCTCCTTTGCAGGTCGGGCAACTTGCCGTTACCATTTCACCTGATCCTTGACAGGTCGGGCAAGTAGTGGTTGTTTGCATTTGTCCCAAAAAAGTATTCCTCACTTGGCGTACAACACCCGATCCACGGCAAGAACTACAGGTAGTTACCGACCCACGGTCTTTGGCTCCATTGCCGCCACAGGTTTCACAGACACCTTGCTTCTTGACTTTTATCCTTTTGGTGACACCAGATGCGATTTCTTCTAAGGTCAATTTTACCTTGATGCGCAAATTGCTGCCCCTTTGTCCGCGTGGCCTACCGCCGCCGCTTCTGCTGCCCCGGAAAAATTCATCGAATGGGCTACCGCCGCCTGCGCCGAAAATATCTCCGAATTGAGAGAAGATGTCCTCCATCGTCATGCCGCCCCTGCCACCGAAGCCACCTCCACCCATATTTGGGTCAACCCCTGCATGACCGTAGCGGTCATAACGGGCGCGTTTATCTGCATTGCTCAGCACCTCATACGCTTCAGCAGCTTCTTTGAATTTGGCCTCTGCCGTCTTGTCATCGGGGTTGCGGTCGGGGTGGTATTGGAGTGCTAATTTGCGGTAAGCCTTTTTCAAGGTTGCATCATCAGCATTTTTTGGCACTCCCAGTATTTCGTAAAAATCTCTTTTAGTCATTGTTGCCATATTGACAATGGAAATAGGTAAAACAGCTAAACGGTTTAAAACCATCCAACCATCCAGCCATTCACCATTTTTTATTTACTGACCACTACTTTGGCGTGGCGGATGATTTTATCATTTAAGCGATAGCCTTTTTCAATGGTATCGAACACTTTCCCTTTCATCTCCTCCGATGGGGCGGGCATCTCAGTGATTGCTTCATGGAGCTCTGGATCAAATAGTTCGCCCGTGCTTTCCATTGGTTCGAGGCCCTTGTTTTTTAGCGTAGTATAAAGTTTTTGGTAAACGAGCTCTACCCCTTCACCTAATCCCTCACCGTCGCCATCCGCAAATTTTTTGGCCCGGTCAAAATCGTCGAGGACAGGCAGCATGGCAACGATGGTATCCTGAGCAGCGGTTTTCATCCAGTCCAGTTTTTCCCTAACGGTACGTTTTTTATAATTCTCAAACTCAGCAACTAGACGGATGTATTTTTCCTTTAATTCGCCAACTTGTTGGCGGAGTTCCACATTTTCATCAATGGGGTCATCTTCCTGCTGCCCAGCGTTGGATGTAGCCTCTTCCAGGTTCTCAGCTACCATTTCATCCACATTGTTGTGAAGTGTTTCTTGCTCCTGATCGGGGGCAGTGTTTTTCTTGGCCATATCTCTCAGTTTTTTAAACATTCTATTTTTTATGAAAACTTCTATCCGAACGAGAATCCGGATGTATGTTCAATGAAAATTCAGCGCATACCTGCACCAAACCCGCATGACATCAATATGTTTGCCACTGGACTAATGCGGTCAAAATGGCAGATTTTACGGAAAAATGAATGACAGGTAGGCATTGAAACAGGACTGGTTAAAAAAGCAGGTAGGATTGTCAGTTTTTAAAGGGTTGGTTTGAGCCCAAAGTGACAACCCTGCCAGCAGATGTGCTGGCAGAGTTGAGAACAATCCCGAATTGAGCCCCAATTAGGATGGAATAAAAAAGATGGAGTTGGTGAAGTTAGAGTATCGATTATTCCTCATAACCTTCAGCAGCTGCACCCATTAAATCCATAATGTCTGGGCAGGCTTTTTTCAAAGCTTCGGTTGCTTTGGCCTCGTTTTCGGCGCCTTCCACCACACCGTATTTTGCTTCCAAGGCTGCAATGCAACTTTCTCCATCCTGTTGCACTTGCATGGCTTGTTCGCGGAAAGCTTCGATTTCATCCTCTTTACCTTCCTCTGCCAATTGGAATACTTTCTGTTGAAATTCGAACATAGGCCGCATACAAGCACAAAACCCTTCCGCCATTTCGTCGAAATTAATTTCTGTTGAAGCAGTGCTGTTATCGGATGCATCAGCACCTTCGCCTTCTGTTTTGGGGGCTGCGTCCCCGCAGCCAAAGGACATCATAGTAACGACTACCAGTCCGAGTAATAATTGATATTTCATTAATTTGTGTTTGGTAAAAGATCGGCAAAGGTGAGAATAATAAAGGACTTCTCCTTACGAGATTTTATGCCTTTAAATGTTCTAGTGCCTCCCGGACATGTTGCTTGGCCTGCAATTGGGAATCAAACAAATGTTTGACAACCCCCTTTTCATCAATAATGTAGGTCACTCGACCGGGCAATAAACCGAACATACTGCCGGGCACTCCCATCAATTTCCGCACTTCGTTTTTTTCATCGCTCAACAGCACAAAAGGAAGGTTATAATTTTCTGCAAAAGACAAATGCGAAGCGGGGCTATCTGCGCTCACTCCGATCACTTCCGCTTCAAGTCCACGTAATTCGGCGTAAGCATCACGGAAACTGCATGCCTCCGCGGTACACCCCGGTGTATCATCTTTTGGATAAAAATAAAGCACAAATGGTTTTCCGAAATATTGCTCGATGGATACCATTTCACCATGCTGATTGGGCAGGGAGAATTTGGGTAATTGGTCGCCAACTTGGATAGGTGAATTTTTCATTTAAATATTTTTTGAAAAGAAAAGATGTAATTTATATCAAGGGACAATGATTTTTAAAGAGCCGGGCAATATGCCTACTTCTACTGGCGCTTCCCCTAAAAATTCACCATCAGCCTCGACCCATATTGGTTCGTCATCAAGTGGTTCAATCTTGATTTTTTTAGTTTGGAAAAAGTTAACTTTCGGATGCCAACCTATTTTTCCTAAATAAAACAACGGGGAAACAAGCAACACTACAAAAGGGTTTATTTTTCCTGCAAGGGTCAATGCCAATAGCCCATCGTTGGGAAGGGCATGCGGCACTAATTGCATGCCACCGCCCGAATAGCGACAGATGCCAATGTTGATCGTGAAAAACTCTCCTTGCTTGTTTTGACCATCGAATAAAACTGTCGACTTGGGTATTTTAAAATTAAACAGGCACCGAGTCATCATTTCCAGATAGAAAAGAGAATTGAAAAATGTCGCTTTTATACCTTCCGATTTTTTTGCAACGTAGCCATCATAAGACAAACCTGCAACATTTATGAAATAGCGTTTCTCTGCTTTTTTATTTTTTTGAAAAATAATAAAACCAACGTCTTGAAATACCGTTTTTCCATTTTTAAAAACTGTCAGCCATTCTTGAAATTTTTCAGGAAGGCGGTGCGTTTTCACCCAATCGTTCCCCGTGCCAATGGGCAGGAGGCAAAAAGTAATATTTTTTGTTGGACAAACATTTTGTAGAAAAATGCCGTTGACGATTTCGTGGGCCGTACCGTCACCTCCCACCGCTACGATATGGCGACTTCCATTTTCAACGGCATTTTTTGCCAATTCGGTGGCATGCATTTTCTGTTCGGAATACAATACTTCAAAATTGATTTCCGCTTCCAATAATGCTGCTTCTATATTTGCCCATAATTTGCCGACTCTTCCTGCCCCGGCAGTAGGATTTATGATAAAACACCATTTATTTTTTTTAGTCATAAATGGACTATTTAAATGCGGGCCATTTCTAAACAGAAATAAATACACCTTAAGCGATGAATATTTTAATGGTTTGCCTCGGTAATATATGCAGATCCCCTTTGGCCGAAGGCATTTTGAAAAAAAAGATTGAAGAAAATAAATTGAACTGGTCTGTTGATTCGGCAGGCACTGGTGCTTGGCATATCGGAGAGCAGCCCGACCGCCGTTCTATTGCAATAGCCCGAACGTATGGAATTGATATTTCGGAACAGCGGGCACGCCAACTCAAGCCTACCGACCTGGACCGATTCGATCTTGTTTTGGCGATGGATAGTTCTAATTACCAAAATATAATTAGAAATGCTTTCACAAAAGAACAAGAAGAGAAAGTGCATCTTATCATGAATTTTTTCAACCCCGGACGAAACGAAAATGTCCCCGACCCCTATTGGGATGACAATGGTTTTGAGAAGGTATTTAAAATGCTGGATAAAGCTTGTGAAAAAATAATAGAATTGTATGGATAAGATTTAATGAAAATAATTACCTGTCAATAAAAATATAGGCTTATTTTTTTTACACTTCTTAAAAGAAAATATAATTGCGAAATATTTAGTCAAATATTTAGTCAAATATTTAGTCAGTGCGCCAAAACTTTATTTATTTAAATAATAAATCTTAGTTGAAAGCCATTAAAATAAATACATTCAATTAATAAATGGCGAATATTAAATTCAAATTGGGAAAGTAATAAAACAATTATATTTAGTTTTGAGCTCTGTAAAATATTGAATGAAATTTTTGATTGAATATCGAAATAGGTAAGACGAAAATAATTTTATGATTTGCTTTTTTAATTGTTAAGCTATTTTTTTTGACAAGTGCCATGAGCCAATTATACAGGTATTATATGCACATCTTATTACGCTAATTTTACAATAAAAAAAAGCTATTTTTTCACCATCGGATCATCCAAGCGGTTAGCCATTTTTTGGATAGCATCAATAATATGGTCTAACGCCGGAGGGTAATCTAAGTAATTGACATTTAGGTTGTCTTTTCCCCAGATAGCGATGGTGACTACTTTTTTTAAGTCTCCATAGGCCACTGATAAACGGAGGGGGACGGGCCTGGGTTTTTGGCTTTTCCGCTTCATACAGGCAGGGTCGGTGCAATCATATAAGCGTTCCATTTCAAAGAAACCTTGTTTGACAATATAATCGGCAAACATTTCCAATTCCAATCGGGGCACATATTTCTTAGTAACAATTAATCCATGTTGAACACTTTGAAATTCTTTTATCAATCTCCCGTCAGACTTGATGAGAATAAAATCTTTAAGCACTGGATCAATCCCTCCATAATAGCCCCCTCCGATCAACTCAATACTGATATAGGTCAAATTTTCCTCTGGCAAGTATATTTCCTGTAGTTTATTTTTCTGAAAAATCCGGGACAGAAATCCGCGTTTCTTTTTCCGGATTTTGGTAATTGGTGCATTGGGGTCTTCAGCCTCTACGAGAACTTCAGGTAGCTCGTTGTCTGGTTTTGGGAATGGGGAGTTTTTGCTATCTACTTTAACAAAATGGTATTGATAAGTGCCTTTGCTATTCGGCTGGGTAAACTCTAGCGTAAGGACGGATTTATTCAACTCCACTACCTTGAATTGATCCACATTTTTGAAACTGTAGTTCAAAATGTCGCCATTCAGATTCCACTCACCAATGTTCAGCCGATCGTTGAGGAATTCTTGATAGCTGTAATCATAACGGAAATACAGATAATAATCGTAGTTATTCTCGGCCTTATGGATTATGGTATTTGACTCAGCATGAAGCGTATAGGTGTAGCGCCATTTGGATTCAATGAGTAATCTCTCATCCGGCTGAAAGAAACCAGTGCCCTCTCTTTGGGCCACAGCATTGAAAGAAATGAAAAGAGCTAAACAGAAGAAAGCCCTTTGTAAATGAGGCATGAGCATGGCTGGGTCTATTAAGTTTTCTCAATAAAAATGACAGGAAAGTTATATAAGTTTTTTCTACTTAACAAACCATAAGCCAGCTTTTGAGACGTTATTTGCCTTCTGTCAGCTACCCGTGATTACATAGGGGATTGATTTATAGTGGATTGCAATAATAAAATGGCAAGATTACTTTGAGGGTTATAGAAACAGGCAGTGTTTTTCTGCCTGTTTCTATAAAAAACATTTAGAGCTTGAAGCCAAGGGTTAGCATAAAGCGATTTCTGATATCCTTTATATCGATTTGTTGCTCAATGTCAATATTCGATTCACTTAGTAAATAAGGACGGTACTCAGAGTTACTTGTTAACCGCTTGTATGCTAAGTCAATGAAGAAGCCCTCTCCCCTATAACCGGCACCAAGGCTCAAAGAGCCGTTTGTTTCTTCGATATCGGCATAAGGGGATGCCATCAATGAATATCCTGCCCGCAAGCGATAAGATTCCAAAGCATATTCTCCGCCGAACCTGATATTAAGAGCTGATTTGAGTTGCGTATTTATTTCTCCATTCACCTCTTCTTCTCTTGCCTTATCTCCGGGGTCAGAGGTGCTGTTGAAATTCAATTTAGCGTTGGTGTAATCTACATATTCTAACTCCGCACTCAGAAAACCCTGTTTTTGGATGATAACACCGCCACTACCAATAAAGCGCCATGGGGTGCGCATCCGGTATTCGAATGTACCTTCAGGAGAGGAGGCTTCAAGGCGTTGGATGCCGTTACCATCTTCATATCGATAGGATAAATCAGTAGAAAAGGTATCCTCCAGCCCAAAACTGGTTGGGGTATGGATAGCAGCTCCCAGACGAATCATTTGACTTAGGCGATAAATAAGGCCCAATTTGAAATTGATTCCTGAGCCCTTTGTTTTTAACCTTTCTGTGTATTCAAGCTCATCAAAATTTTCTAACCGATTTTCTTCGTCAGTTTCCCTATATGTTTTTGTCTCTTCATAGTTCAGGATGGGCACACCTAGAGTTGCTCCTATCATTAGCTTTTCATCATAATTACCAGCATACGTAAAGACCAGCTCATTAATGGAGCCTTTTCGTTTGATCTGTTGTGACTTATCCACTAAAAAGTTTCCAATAGAGAAATTGGCGTCTAAAAAGTCTGACACATAGGAAGGAGAATAATCAGGGTCATAATCATATATTGCTCCTGCATCAAAGGCAAGTCCAGTTTCGAAGTCATCTAACTGTTCAGGGGGTACTCCTTCTGACAATTCTATCCAACGATCCGTGATAGAACCATAGGTAGTTCCTTCATAATAAATATTTTGGTGAAAATTGGCCATTCTGTTTACCCCTATCCCAAACACAGCAGTGCGCCATTTGGAACTGAGTGGGCTACCCGAAAATACGACACCGATATTGTTGAAGTTGAAATTGGTCTTGGTGTCGGTGGTATCATTGCCATTTAGTGTAGCGTCTACAGAGGATAATTCTAACGTTGGGGTAAAGGTAAATTCTGAACGCCTGAACGCTGCTGCCCCTGCAGGGTTGGTGCTCAGAACCGAAAAGTCCGCCCCCAAAGCGCCTATCGCTCCACCAATGCCGACAGAACGAGCTGTGCCTCCAACATCCAATAATGAATACCGAACAGCATCGGTCAAGACTTGTGACGAGACATTTATTGAAAAAACAAAAAGTAAGGAAAGGGCTGGAATGAGTCTATTCATGATTGTTTTTCAGAATAAAATGATAGATAAGGTTTTCAATATTTTACAAATAAAAAAAGTGGGTGGGCCGTTCACCAACCCACCCACTTTTCTTTTAATTTTTACTAATCTGCGTTCTCTTAGTTACCCCTTCTGCTCTTAGAACCAGAGGAAGAAGAAGAGGAACGGCTACTACCTCCTCCAGACGAACTCCTTGAAGACCCACCACTGCTCCTCATGCTTGGAGAGGAACTACGAGAAGACCCACTATTAAAGCTGCTGTTAGAGCGGCTACGGCTGCTTCCACTGTTGAACGTACTGTTAGAGCGGCTGCGAGATGAACTATTATTGTAAGAACCTGAACGGCTTGGTGAAGTATTTCCACTTCTACCAACTCCAGAACGGGATGAACTTGAACGAGTACTGCGGTCAGAACTAGGAGTACTTACCCTTGATGATCTGTTCCTTTCAGGGGAGACATTAGTTGAGTTGCGGCTACGGCGAGTTTCTCCAACCGTTGACCGACTGTTGGTGTCTGATGAACTCCGTCCGCGGTTAGTCCTTGTACCAGACGAAGAGCGGCTTGCAGGCTTTTCGGTAAAAAGCGCTCCCCTGTTAGAGGAACTGCCTGTTGGACGGCTACCACTCACAGTCCTTGCTCCATAGTAGTTGTTATTTGTCGTATTATTGTAAACGTAGTTGTTATTACCCCAAGATGGTGGGCAGTAGTAATTGCTGTAATACCCACCTCCATAATTTCCATAACCGCCATATCCACTACCGTATCCATAGTTGCCATAACCATAGTAAGGATTGTTCCAGCTATTACCCCATGGACTGTATGAGGCATAGAAAGTTGGTCCGCTCCACGAATTCCATGCAAAACCACTATTCCAACGGTTGTACCTATTATAACGTCTCCACGAATTGTAAGAATAGTAATTGTCGTAGATTAGAACTGTAGTGCCTGGTGACCAGAATGGGTCATAATATGCCATGTCTACATAGACAGGATCGTAGTAATTGAACCCATAATATGGACGGTGGAAGCGTCGAATTCGGGAAGTATAATGATAGTTGTAATCGTTATCATCATAATACTCATATTCATCGTCGTCGTACTCGTAATCTTTTTCATCATACGTATAGTCATCTGACGATGATGACGAACCATCATAGTAGTACCCCGCATCAGTATCTGGATCATAGTATAAATCATCGTACTGAGCCATGGCCAAGTTGGACCAAACAAGGGCTACGAGCGTTACCAAGAAAACATTCAATTTATTCCTTTTCATTTTTCAAATATTTTTAAGTGTAATTACTTCGACTCTCCAATCGAATTTGCAGACACGAATTTATTAGCTTTGCCCCACTTTTTATGTTAAGGAGGAGCTAAATTTCGATTTCTGCACTGTTAAAGTCTAAAATGAAACTCATTGTCAAGACGCTCCGTTAGAAAAAAGTCATTTAAAAATTTCTTAAAACTACAACTATAACATCGAAACTGAGCTATTACAGTTGGTTTTTATGTTAAAATGCTATTAGCCTCATATTGTTCAAGTTATCGGCTAATAGTACAAGTATTAAATTTCATGGCCAAAGTAATCACTTCCCGATCAGAAGATTATTCAAAATGGTATGTTGATATCGTGACCAAGGCAAACATGGCCGACTATTCAGCCGTGCGAGGCTGCATGGTCATTAAGCCACATGGCTTTGCTATTTGGGAAAAAATGAAAGACCAGTTGGACAAAATGTTCAAGGAAACGGGACACATGAATGCCTATTTCCCATTGTTTATCCCCAAAAGTTTTTTGAGCCGAGAGGCCAAACACGTAGAGGGGTTTGCAAAAGAATGTGCAGTTGTTACCCACCACCGATTGATGAATGACCCTAATGGCGATGGCATCATCGTAGACCCATCTTCCAAACTTGAGGAAGAACTGATTGTCCGCCCTACCTCAGAAACTATTATTTGGGATACCTATAAAAACTGGATCAATTCCTACCGCGATCTCCCTTTATTGATCAACCAGTGGGCAAACGTGGTACGTTGGGAAATGAGGACCCGATTGTTCTTACGCACAGCTGAATTCTTATGGCAAGAAGGCCACACGGCTCATGCTACCCGGGAAGAAGCCATTGAAGAAGCCAAGCTGATGCAAAAGGTTTATGCCCAATTCTCAGAGGAATGGATGGCTATGCCGGTGATTCAGGGATCAAAAACGGCCAATGAACGCTTCGCCGGAGCAGAGGACACTTTGACAATTGAAGCCCTTATGCAAGATGGAAAAGCATTGCAGGCAGGTACATCCCATTTCTTAGGGCAAAATTTCGCCAAAGCCTTCGATGTGAAATTTTTAAATGAAAACAATAAAGAAGAATATGTTTGGGCCACTTCTTGGGGTGTTTCTACTCGGTTAGTCGGTGGCCTTATCATGACACATTCCGACGACGATGGTTTGGTACTTCCGCCGAAATTGGCACCATTACAAGTTGCTATCGTCCCTATTCCAAAACCGAGTGCAGAAATTGATGACGTAGCAGAAAAGATCATGAAAGAGTTGCGGGCAAAAGGTGTTTCCGTAAAATACGACACCGACCCTAAAAAGCGGCCAGGGTTCAAATTTGCAGAACATGAATTGCATGGCGTACCTGTCCGTCTTGGTATCGGCATGAGGGATCTGGAAAACGGGCAAGTTGAAGTCGCCCGCCGGGATACGAAAGAAAAGAGCAATCAACCAGTAGAGGGCATCGCATCCTATATCATTAATCTTTTGGATGAAATACAACAGAACTTGTTTGACCGCGCTGTTAAGTTCCGTGCAGATCGCACTACTTCCGTAGACAATTTTGATGACTTCAAAAATGCCTTGGATGAAAAGGGCGGATTCGTTTCAGCCCATTGGGATGGCACGACTGAAACCGAACTCAAAATCAAAGAACTGACCAAAGCAACTGCCCGCTGCATTCCAAACGATGCCGAAGTTGAAGAGGGAAAATGTGTTTTGACTGGAAAACCTTCAAAAGGGCGGATTTTGTTTGCGAGGGCTTATTGATTGAATAGAACTTCTTGGCATTAAAGGAGGGGGTAACATTTTGATTTTATTCGACAAAAAGGAATGATTTCATTTTAAAATCAATATCCTTACCTTCGCACCACTTTTCACAAAAGTGCCTTATGCAGCAAGTTGTTTTCAAGGATTTAGGCAACATTTCCTATCAAGACGCTTGGGATTTCCAAGGTCAACTTAGGAATGGTATCATCGCCATCAAGCAGCAAAACAGGGATTTGGTTAAACAGAACAAAGACCTCTTACCTATCCAACATTATCTGCTTTTTTGTGAACATCCTCCTGTTTATACATTGGGAAAGAGTGGTTCATCTGACAATTTGCTGTTAAACGAAAAGGGGCTACTGGAGAAAGGAATTGAGTTTTTTAAAACCAATCGGGGCGGTGACATTACCTTCCATGGACATGGCCAAATAGTTGGCTACCCGATTTTTGATATGGAAGGATTTTTTACAGATGTCCATCGCTATGTCCGATATTTGGAAGAAGCTGTTATTTTGACATTGGCGGAATATGGAATCGAAGGGTTTCGGATCAAGGATTATACAGGTGTTTGGTTGCCCGAAAAAGGAATGTTACCGAAGCGTAAAATATGTGCAATTGGCGTGCATTTGAGTCGATGGGTTACCATGCATGGTTTTGCTTTCAATATCAATACCGACCTGAGCTATTTCCGCCACATTATCCCATGTGGGATCAATGACAAAGACAAAGACGTAACCTCTTTAGCGTTTGAATTGAGCAAAGAGATTGACATAAACGAAGTAAAAGGAAAGCTAAAAACCCACTTTGCAAATTTATTCGGCTTTGAGTTTGTGTCTTAATTTTCAACTTTAAAGGTTTAGTAAAAAGCTTTTCAAAAACCTTCTTCATTCACCAAAGCGCACCAATCTTGCGAATCCGTGAACCCATGAAAAAAGATATTCCACAATATAAAGTGGCCGATTTGGCCATCGCTGTTGTACCAAGGGTAGAGAATGGTCTGGTTGATAATGACCTCTGGGATGTGTTCGTATTGAACCTTAAAGAAGAACCTATTGAGAATGTTCTTGTTAATTCCAGGGGCTATGGCGAGGTAGAAGGAGAGCCCATGAAAACGACCATACTCCGCCATTTTTTCAATGAAATTGCCCCTCAATCTGCAATGTTATTAGAGCCTATTCAAACTAAGCTTTTTGATATTGCCAACGAATTTTGGATCAGTTTTCTTTTGAGGGATATATGTATGACAAAAAGTACGTATTCGTAAGAGGTAGTATATCAGAGGAAAATTTCACGCCCATCCCTTTGCTTGATAAAAGGGGTCATGATCAAATAAATCCAAGCTTGCCTCCTAGCAACCTTTCAATGCCCCCTATCTTATTAGGTAACGTGAGGTATGGATTAAATGGCAAGGCAGGATTGGCTTTCGCCAATCCTGCCTTGCCAAAAAAACTTCAGGGAGAAAATCGGAAAGCCGATTTTCTTCCCCTAATTTTCGACGGCGGCGGCAGCTTCGCTGCCGCCGCCGTCAAAAAATGTAATAATCTGATTACCAGTTTGATAGAGTGTGTTCTAATCTCCATTAGATGGACATATGCAACCCTTTAGGCAAAGGCAATGAGACCATTTAATCTATCTATTGAGGCATTAGTTTTTATCCTGACATCCAAGATCTTATCCAAAGAATATACAACCATGCTCATTTTGTTTTTGTAGTAATAAAGGGTGAGACCAAAACCCGTACAACTCTTGCCAACAGGTTGGAAGAACAGGTGAAACCTTCTTAAACCAATGAACCGAAAACCTTTTGGGACGCCTATTGATAAAATTATGACATACTCTTATACATTAGAAATAGGAGCACCATCAAAACAAGTACAGAAATCCCTACTATAGTGAAAAAATTCTTGTTGTCGCGTTTGTCAACAACTTCTCTTCTTTTTTTCTTCTTGACTGACATGGTTCTCTAATTTTAGGATGACGCCCCAACTATCTGGCTTAATAGGAGGGACATGTGAATTGGTTTGCAGCCCTAAATTAACAATTTGAATCAAAAAAGAAATAGCTATTTACATAAAATACAAAAGGCGGGCCTGAGACAGGCCCGCCTTTTTGGCATTAGCTTAAATATGTTGAGACACACATTAATTGCTTAATACGCGGAATTCAGTACGGCGATTTGCTTGGTGTTCTTCTTCGGTACACTCAACACCATCAATGCATTTGTTTTTCAGCCTGCTTTCACCATACCCTTTGGCAATCAAGCGGCTACGTTGGATGCCCCTTGAAACCAAATAATTGACAACAGATTCTGCCCTAGCTTGAGACAAAGCTTGGTTAGCTTCTGATGAGCCCCGTGAATCAGTGTGGGAACTGAGTTCAACACGGACATTTGGTTTGTCTCTCATCAGTTTCAACAATTTGTCGTCAATGATACGGCGTGATTCAGAGGTCAAACGGGCACTGCCAAATTCATAAAGTATCGGTAGCACATTGTAGTCTGTCAGCGTACATTCGATTTCTTCCCAAACGGCAACACCACCAGCATCTTTCAAAGTAGTGATGGTCTCAACGTTGTATTCAGCAGGAACTTCGATCTCACGCACAGCCTCATCTTTGACCAACTGGCGCTTAGTGATCGTTTTGTATTCTGCTGGGATTTCAATTTCTTGGACACTAGCTTCTTTAACGATCTCTTGGCGGGACAGGGTCATCATCTTACCACCCTTTGGGGCCTTAGTGTAAGTCGCATCAGACTCAACTGTTTGAGAAGTAACAGTTCTAAATTCGGCAGGGTGCTCAACATAACAAAGAACCATACAGTCACGGGGGTCATTAGACCTACAGTTTTCCATAGAAGACTGATATTCCCAACGGGCAACCTTAGGACGTGACTCGATAGTCTCGGTCTTGACACCTAATTTTGCGGGAACAATCGTAATCTCATTGTAAGGCTCTTCGATGCGAATTTCCTCTGTTACCGTTTTAAATTCTGCAGGAACATACACATACCTCTTTGTAGCTGGTTTTATCAAAACTGTTTCTTCGACAGTTTTGTATTCAGCAGGCACTTTTTCCAAGCGTTTGTAAGCTGGACGGGCAAGCATACGCTTTTCATCGGTTCCATATTGCTCTGGTGTTACGCAACGGATGTAGCATTTACCCGGAGTAGGATTTTTAGGCAAGGTTTCACCTTGACCGTAAGCGAGCGTAGCCGCTAACACAAACATAAAAAGTAAAATAGTTGGCTTTTTCATACATGAATTTTTTTGATTATTTAACACAAAGGATCAATTAATAAGTATACGCAAACCGATCGGCTGAAAAGTAGAAGCTTTTTCACTTGTTGGTTTGAAGAATGGATTTCGCAAAAGTAAAAATAGCTTTTCTATAACAAAAGTAATCCGGCAGAAAGTCTTGAACTTCAAGACATTCTTTTTACACCCATTCAGACAGCCCCCTGCGCAAAAAGTAACATTAAATCTGGCTCTCAATTTTTAATTGCAATCATGAGCCCGTCACGAATGGGTAACAATAAGTTTCTTACACGGCTATCATCCTTTATTTTTTGGTTAAATGCTTTTAATATTTCGGTATCCTTATCACTGCTAGTATCACTGACTTTTCCACTCCACAATACATTGTCAGCCAGTATAATGCCTCCCGGTTTTACTTTCTCAAATACTAAATCGTAATGTAGCTGGTACTCACGCTTACCAGCATCGATAAAAACCAAATCAAATAGCTCATCAATAGCTGGAATTATGAACTGAGCATCCCCGATATAATGTTGAACCCTTTCCTCAATCCCAGCTAACAGAAAATATTTACGCGAAATAGCTGTTAGTTCTGGGTTTACTTCGATTGTGTGCAAAGTCCCATTTTCCCTTAAACCTTTTGAGAGGCACAAGGTACCATAGCCAGTAAATGTCCCTATTTCTAAAATGGCTTGGGGCTGGACCCATTCACTGATCAAAGAAAGTAAAGCCCCTTGGATATGGCCAGAAATCATTTGTGGAGCAAGTGTTTTTAAATGAGTCTCTCTCTCTAACTGAATTAGCAAATCACTTGGAGGAGATGAGAGTTTTTCACAATATGCAGTTATTTTTTTTAAATCCATTTTAATGCAATCAATTGTCAAAAAAACGCAAATCTACTCCAAAACAGGGAAGGGGTGGCCATCAATATTGATGGCCACCCCTTCCCTGTTTTAGGTAATTATAAAATCAATTAAAATCGACCTGCATTGCTATTTTTAAAAGTTCGACCACATTGGATACTTCAAGCTTATGCTGTATATGTTTTCGGTGTGTATCTACTGTCAATTTGCTTATATTGAGATTATTAGCTATCTCCTTTGACGTGCACCCATGCACAATAAATTTTATTATTTCTTTTTCTCTTTCAGATAACCGGGCAAATTTTAATTGACTCTTTAGCTTTTCGTTTTCTGCCGCCAACTGCCTCAAAACTTCATTGTTCTTTAAAGCGCCACTTATCTCATCGGCTGCCCCCAAGGCAACATGCACTTGCTTGAAAACTTTGCGGTGAAAGGCCAGCTCGGCAGATAGGGCTTGGTTCTGTTGCCGGAGATACGAGATTTCAGTATTCAATTGCTCGCTGGATTTGGTATTTTCTATCATTTGACTAAAGTTTTCTTAAATGAAAAAATTTTGAAAACCTCCCCGTCCATTTTTACAAAGGGGGAACGAAACATTTGAATGACCAAGCCGTAGTAACTTGCTTAATTATTCGCGATTGAGTAAATTGCGACGATTTTTCCTGAGACCGATTTAACAAATACATCCCACCTAAAATGCAGTAATTTTTAATTAAACATCACTGCATTCCGCCTTGCTTGATTCTTTCAACAAAGGCTTCTCCACACACCTATTCGGTTTCTAAATTTCGTTGCAAGCACATTGTAATGCTATTATTATGTATTTGAACAAAAACTCATTCCCATGAACAAACTGCAACATATTAAAATCTTCATCGCCGATGATCATCCCGTAATTATTCACGGTATCAAGTGCATGGTTTCGGACCAGTCCGAAATGACGGTTGTGGGGTTTGCATCTTCAAGTGTTGAAATGTTCAGGTTATTGCCCAAAGTCAGGCCTACTATTTTAATGCTCGACCTCAACATGCCTGGGACGGACTTTTATGACAACATAGAATGGGTCAAAGAACAAATGCCTTGGGTCAAAATCATTGCCTTTTCTGAATACCATACTCCCGACCTAGTAAAGTCCTTATTCAGTGCTGGCGTAAAGGGCTTTATTGCCAAGGAGTCAACCCCACAAGAATTAGTTGAAGGAATTTTAACAGTTACTGCTGGGAATACTTTTATTGCACTGCCAGCCAATGCCCAATCTGACGATAGCTGTCAACAAGGTCTAAATGGTTTGCATGACGACTTTCGTAAAAGACTTACTTTGTCTCGTCGAGAACAGGAAATCCTTGAATTGATAAGCAAAGGGTTGAGCAGTCAAGGGATTGGCAAAACCCTTTACATCAGTAAGCATACGGTAGAAACTCATCGGAAAAATATTCTTCGGAAACTTGATTTCAATACCAGCACAGAACTCGTTAAGTTCGCTGTCCAACAAGGGTTGGTATGAGTATGTGTGTAGAAATTCAGGTGTGGAGTAGTTGGCAGAAACTCTTCGCTTATTTCTGCCAACTAGTCTGGTTCGTTATCGTTTTAGAACATACGCGTGTATCTGCTGATTATCCAATTTTTTCACCAGAGAGAAAGCTTCTTTTTTAGTGTTGTAAGTTTGTACAAAAACAGCAAATAAGCCATTTCGCTCCTGTTTTACGATGCTTGATTCCAGATAACCTTTCTCCATTAATTCTGAAGCCCGCCTCACGGCATAATTATGATTGGCAAAAGTACCAGCGATTACAGCATAAGTACCTTCTTTGTAATATTCGTCTTTTAATGTTTCCTCCTCTTTCGCAGAAATGTTTTCATTATTATTTCCAATCGGTGGGGCTACACTAGGTTGACCTCCTTTGTCCTTGTTAGCTTCTTTTCCTTCTTCATAAGCAACTGTTTCGGCGCTGTAATCATCATTCTCTGATTTGACTGATGCCACCGGAACAACTCCTTCTAATGACTCGCCCATTTCTAATATCTTAATCTCTGTACGGCGATTGTACTGGTGTTCTGCCTCTGAGCACGCAACTCCATCAGTACAGCGATTCCTGATTTGGCTTTCTCCATATCCAATTGGCTCAAGTCTGCTCTCATTGATGCCTTTTGAAGAAATATACCTCATTACACTTTGGGATCGCCGATAAGACAGGTTTTTATTATAATCCTTGCCGCCCCTTGAATCCGTATGAGAAGCAAGTTCCAATTTCAAACCTGTGAAATTGTTCATTAATCCAACTACCTCGTCAAGATCTTGGTAAGCATCGGGGCGGAGTGAAGCATCATCAAAATTGAAGTAGATATTCGGTAAACGGATGGTCATACCTGCATAAATGGGCGAACCTCCTAAATATAAGGGAAGTTCGATGTGGCTATTCGCTACATTACATGGTATACCTTTAGTGCTGACAATACTTGGTGCAGAAGTAATGTTATCTTTTTCTGCATAGATAGAATAGGTCCGTTTACAATCAATACAGTATTCGTAAAAACCAGTGGCATCGGCATAAACGGTAATTGCTTCTTTTGTGTCTACATCCACAATTTTGACAGCAGCACCGGAGACTGGTGCCCCAAGTCCTTCCCTCATCACTTTGCCAGTTAGCGACACACAATCGACTGCTTTTTGCAAAGTAATATTAAGGTTATCAAGGTCAGTATCTGGTGTGATTACAACATATTGCGGCAAGTAGCCTTCTTTGGCGACTTTCACTACATAATTCCCTCTTCTCAACGGAATATCCGCTTTACCATTTTCCCCCGTCATTGCTGTTTCTCCGAGCTCATTAGCATTGACATCAAGGATGAAATTACCATCGCCATCACCAGGGCTCAATTTCACCATTTGTCCATCCGATTCTGAAAGTGGAATATCCTTGAAATTAATGGCACTGATCTGGGCACCTTCCATTGGGTTTCCATCCTCATCTAAAACAACTAAACCGTCTAAATTTTTACCTGTATCAGCGATTGGCGAAGTGCTTTGGCTTTCAATATAGAATTTATAAATATCATCTCCTCCAAAACCACCACTGCGGTCAGATGAAAAATAGCCATTCTTATTGTCCCGATCAACGATAAAACCGAAATCATCATCAGTGGAGTTAAATGGAGAACCAAGGTTAGAAGGGGTCCTCCACTCTTCAGTTTGAGTATTTTGTGTCGTAAAAAACAAATCCAGATTTCCAAGTCCTCCATGCCCATCTGAGGAAAAGTATAAGGTTTTATCAGCCGCTATATATGGAAAAACTTCGTTTCCGGGTGTGTTTACCTTATCCCCTAGATTGATCATTTGCGACCACTTTCCATCAGTGCGGTAAACGGCATATAAGTCCATACCTCCATATCCTCCAGGAACATCAGAAGAAATGAAAATTATATCCTCATCTGGTGAAATGGTAGGATGGCAATAATTATAGTTTACATTGTTGAAAGATAATTTTTGGATATTTTTCCAAACTTCGTCTTCCTTATTAGCTGCATAAATTTGGAGCTTCTTGTAACCATCTGGAGCCTGTTCCTGACTTTCATTCCGAGTAAAAAAGATGGTATTCGCCGTTCGGTCAAAAGTAACCGGGCCTTCATGTAGCCTAAAGATCAATTCATCAGCCAATGGTTGGGGGGCCCCGAGAAACCCTTCTTCGTTTCGCTGCGAACGATAAATGGACATGATGTTTTTGCCATCAATATTTTTATCTTTTACTTCATAAATCAGGCTTTCATGCCTTGTTGAAATAAATACAATCCCGTCCTTGTAAAACACAGGGCTGAATTCCAATTCTTCTGAATTGACTCCGCGCTCATTGCTAACAACGACCAATTCTTCCGACAAAGGTATTTGAGCAAACATCCCAATCGAAAAGGGAAGCAATGCTAAAACCGATAATACAAAATTCTTTTTCATAGTTGTCCTAGTGTGTTTCTGTTTTACAGACACCCAGATTCAAGTGGGGGGAGCCAAGAAAACAGGCACCTGACTTCTAAATTATTTTTTCTTAAAATACCGGGGATTTTCAAGATTTCCTTTTTCATCCCTCAAGTCGTATCGAACGATAAGCTCGATTGATCCTGAAGAGTAGTCTTTTATGTCTGATAATGTAAGGTCATACGATAAACCTGCACCTATATTTTGATTAATCTGATAAAATGCCAATAAATCAACACTTTCGCCAACTTCTGACACAGTCCCACCGCCTCCTGTCCTATATGTTATTCCTCCTGTAACCAACTTCTTATACCGAACCATAAAATTAATGTCGGCATCAAGTGGAGCATGATCTACCCATTTAATCAACATGTTGGGCATTACCTCAATGTCGTCGTTTGCAGGTATGACTGCTCCTAAGGTAAAATATCGGTGTGGGAATGCTTTGGCTTGATTAGCTACTAATTCGTTGAAACCGAGATTGTTGGGATAAAGTTGTGGGGAAGAGGCTCCGAAGTAGAAAATGTCCTTGTAAGTAAGATACAAACCTACACCAACATTTCCTGAATATTTGTCCTCAAACTCACCATCACTTAAAGATGGGTCATTTTGAGTAACGGTTATTACTCTTGGATCAGAAAAATCAATGCCAAGATACTCCAAAGTGGCCTGCAATCCTAATCTTAGGTCAATTTCTTGCGTAATTCTCAGGTTGTAAGAGTAAGCAGCCGAGCCAAACCAAGTGTATGATATACCAATTCCTTGGCGTGAAATTGTTCCTCCCACTCCCGCACGCTGCTTCATTATAGGTGTCTGAAAACTAATCAACTGGGAATTTGGCGCTCCTTCAAACCCTAACCATTGACTCCTGTGCAATGCAGTAAAAGAGGGTGTATTTCTACTTCCCACATAGCTTGGGTTATACATTTGTTGATTATAGACAAAATTGGTGTAATGCTGCTCCTGTTGGCCAAAGGCTGTGATAGAAAACAGCAGAATTATAGCGAATGTCAATATCTTATTCATATCAGTTATGGGTTTTGATTGTGGTTTATGGATTTGTGATATCGTCACAAACCCATAAACCATAACCTCAAATTTTATCGGTGAATCACAACAAAGCCTTTTTCAGCAGGAGACGATTCATCACATTGGAAAATATAAAAGTAGGTTCCATCCGGCACATCCTTGCCATTGTAGGTGCCCTCCCAAGTGTTATTATATGGAGCCGCTTCAAATACTTGATCGCCCCATTGGTTGAAAATAAACAACTGGTTATTTGGACAGCCACCTAATTCCAAACAGGATACAACGAAAGGATCATTGATGCCATCACCATTAGGTGTAATAACCGTGGTAGCAATACATTGGTCTACCGGATACCTAACAAGGATGGTTACAAATGCGATGTCACAGAGATCAGGACATTCATCATAGCATATTTCATACGCCATAATATCGGTTTCCCTAAAATCTTTTTGAGGTGTATAGGTAAACACCCCTTCTCCATTATAGGATACGTTGCCATGCGACGGATTTTGTTTGACTACTATCGTATAATTGTCAGTTGCCAATACATCATTTACGACCACATTGAAACTTTGAGCAGTATTTACGATACCTACAACTGTTTCATCATTGGCTATTGGTGCAGTAATCACCGTAACCAACGTATCATCGCTGGATGTACAACCATCTACATTTACAGTAACAGAGTAAGGTGTGGAAGCTGATATTGCTGCTGTTACAGGACAACGCTCATTGGAAAAAACATTTCCAAAAGGATCTGTCCAAGTATAAATGGCCCCAGGCATTGCTGGTTCTGCGCAGAAAGATAAGTCTCCTCCATCACAAGGCTCATTTAACAATTCGGCCGTTACAGCCCCCAACATACCTGTCACCTCCAGTTGCAATGTGCCAATACTGATACACTGACCCAAAGCCCCGGTTACCGAGACCGAATAAAGTCCAGAACAAGCAGGTGTAATATTTGGTATTTCCAAAACATCACCCACTTGAACACCACATGGGCCATCCCACTCATAAATGTTGCCACCCGGAATTGTCGATAATGTAACAGTTCCCGTACCATCAACACAGGAGATATCGCCTGTCCTGTTAATATCCACATCTAATGGAGCTTCTACTGTTACTGTCGTAAAGATTGTATCGGATAGACAGCCAAAAACATCGTATTGAACACCATATTCAGTCGTGGCCATTGGTTGTATAGGGCTTCCCAGCATCGTTGCGCAAGAAACCTGAACATTATTTTCATAGCAAAGAATGTTCGCTCCGAAAGGAGTATTGGTCAAGAACAAAGTTGTTGAACCACCCATACAGATCACGTTGTCTGTTACCTGTAAAACTGGAGTAACCGGTTTATTGGTAATGTCAAGGTTAACAGATTGAGTAGTTGCACAGCCAATTGCAGAGGTTGCTGTTACTTCATAAAGGCCTGAGCAATCCTCAGTAACTCCAGTCAATGTGAACAACGAATCCACTTGAGAAGCAGCACAATTTCCATTCACGTCAATAGACCAAAAAAATCCGGCCACATTAGTCACACCTTCAATTGTAATATCACTGGTTCCATCTACACAATCCGTTTCCCCCGTTACACTTAATGTAAAATCAGGATAATCTTCTACCACAACTTGCCATTCTGCTGAATCCGAAACGCAGCCTCCCTGGGTTACATAAAAATAATAAATGTAAGTTCCTGGCACTGTCGGGTTTGCCTGATTATCATGGTTGTTGATATCATTTATGCCCGCAGTTATTAAGTCAGGGCTGGCTGACCAATGATAAGTAATGCCAGGTCCGGCAAACTCCTCCCCATCCAAAATTATTGACTCCCCAATGCAAGCCTCTGTTTTATCACCATTAAGATCAGGAGTTTTGGGCACTGCGCTGATTTCAATAAAGACAGAAGTGGTAGCGGTACAGCCATTAGTAGTGGTAGCAGTAACAGCATAATTGCCCTGCTGTGGGTTATTTACCGTTACTGGATTTCCAAAAAATATGGCGCCGCCTGGCGTTGACCAAACATAATTCAGGCTACCTGTACTGGCAGAATCAATCGCTTCCAGCGTCAAGGGAGTTCCCGCAGCTGCGCACAACAAGTCGTTATGTGAGATGCCTAAATTTGGGTTGGGGAAAACCGTAATATCCACTTCCGCTGTTTGTACGCAATCGAATGGGAAACTAATTGTCACCACATATTTCCCCGACATAGCCAGTGTCACACCCGTCAAGGTAAATGAAGGACTGCTGGAAATGACCGCACCTGATGGGTCTTTCCATTCATAAGTTGCCCCTGGATAAGTATCTGTTGAAAATACCACTGCCCCACCTTCACAAGGATTACTCGGAGATGCAATTGCTACAGGATCGGATATCGCTTCAATAGTGATATTGAAGCCACAAACTGACTGGTTACCATTTACATCTGTAACCAAGTAGGTCAGAGTCTGCATACCTGCCGCAATCGTACTTCCTGAAACAGGGCCACCCGTTTGGGAAATCGCAGCTACGCCACAATTATCCATTGCGTTGATTGCATTATAATTCAAAGTCAAACTATCACACGCTACTGCTTGAAAACTATTTATAAAACCAGACGGATCAACTACAACACTGCTGTCAACATATATTAAAATGTTATCTGGGCAATCCACAGTTGGAAGTTCATCATCCTCAACCGTAATAACAAAGTCCTGATTAACAGCATTTCCATTCACATCAATAACCGTACATTCAACGGTCGTCATGCCAATTGGAAAAAAGTCGCCCGAAGCAGCATCGCAATAAAAGGTATCGATTCCACAATTATCATTCACAGTGATGGCACCCCAGGTGACCACCGCACCACATTCTCCAGGATCACTACTTACCGTCATGTTGCCCGGAAACCCGCTCATTGTTGGAAACTCACTATCCGTTACGGTAACTGAGAACGAACATACTGTTACATTTCCAGAAGCATCTGTTGCAACAGCTTGAACGGTAGTTTGGCCAACTAGGAATACTGTACCTGATTGTGGCATCACCACAAAACTTACGACATTACAATTATCAGTGGGTTGAATGAATGGCCAACTAACTACGGCAGAACAAAGCCCGGGCTGAGTATTGACCGAAATATTTCCAGGACAAGGATTCAAACTTGGTGGTTCATTATCCCTGACTGTTACGGAGAAAATACATTCTGTAACATTACCTGCGAAATCTGCGGCAGTATATGTGATAAACTCCGTTCCAACAGGAATGAAGTCGCCCGGTTCGTAAGGTGTTGACTCCAATAATAATACACCGCAGTTATCGGTTGCCGTTGGTGGCGTCCAAGTTACAGCAGCCCCACATTGTCCAAAGTCATTGTTAACCATGATGTTGGCAGGACATTGAGAAATGAGGGGTGGTTGGGTATCCCTAACCATAATTTGATAGGTGCATGTCGCTGTATTAGATGTCAATGCCTGATCGGTAGCAGTAGCGATAATTGTATTTGTACCAATTGGCAAAAGATTGCCAGTAGGTACGCTATAAGTCACTACTACCCCTGGGCAGTTATCTGTGGCCGTCGCTGTTTGAAGATTGGCATCAAAAACAACCCCACAAGAATCTGTCGTATTATCGACTGTCACCACAGACGAAGGACAATTTATTACAGGTGCTTCTTGGTCCAAAACAGTTACCGAGAAACTACAAATTGAAGTATCGTTAGTGATACTCACCGCAGTATAAGTAACCGTTGTAACGCCTTTATTGAATACTTGATCGTCAGGAACACTATCTGGCCCACTACCTGTTGTTGCATTTGTCAAGACATAAAAAATTGTGTCAAGACCTGCGATTGGGTCAATACCAGGGGCATCCGTGTTAACAACTGCTGAGCATAAACCAGCATCTGTTGACACAGTGTAATCTGATGGACAAGTTAAATCTATGATAATAGATTGGAGGATAATGACATCGAAAGAGCAACTATCAATATTCCCTGATGCATCTTCTACGTAATAAGTTACCGTAGTCGTACCTGGAACAAAAGCAGTTCCACTTGCATCACCATCACCTCCCCCCATCATGGCTCCAGTCAGTTTATGGTAAAATGTATCCACCATGCAATTGTCGCTGAGAGAGTCCAGGCCAATATTGAAAATCATGGTATCCACAATGCCTGTTGAAACGAAAATCGTTGTGTCAGAAGGGCAATCTAAATATGGGATTTGCTCGTCCTTAACGATCACAATAAAATCACAAAACGTAGAATCACCCGATGATGCCACAGCGGTACAAGTCACTTTCGTACTCCCTACCAAAAATAATGAACCTGATTCAGGACTGCAAATTACAGTATCAATCCCACAGTTATCAGAGACAATTGGCATCGGCCAAACATAGATTGCATTGCAACTATCCAAAGATGCCACGATCATCGTATCGGAAGGACAGGTGATCGTAGGAGGAGTCGTATCTCGTAATTCTACTAAGAAAAAGCAGGTATCTGAAATAAGGCCAACCGAATCAAGAGCAACAACGGCAACCGTTGTGTCGCTGGTAAGAATAGATCCATTGGGGGGCACTTGAGTGATTTTCAAATCACCATAAGCGGTACAATTATCATCGAAAATTACCGATGCCGTGAAATCGGGTAGTACCGCCTCACAATTGGCGTCAGCAATCAGAAAGGTATCATTAGCACATTGTACAAGTTGAGGAGGAATGGAATCCGACACAATCACATTAGTGGTGCAAGTGGCGTCATTTCCATTAGCATCTAAAACTGTTAGCGTAACAGTATTAGCACCAATATCTGAGCAATCGAACATTGTTTGATCTATGCTCAATGTTATACCACTACAATTATCATTTGACCCATTATCTACGAAAGTCACATCGATGGTTACCTGTCCCATATTGTCCAAATAAACAGTGGTGTCTGGAAAACAGAGTGCATCAGGGCTTATTTGATCGTCCAAGAAAACTTTAAATGTACATGGTAGCGAAACGTTGCCCGCCTCATCAGTTGCCGTCAAAGTCACATCAGTTTCGGTATTGATAATACCCGGCGTAGGGCTCTGGGTTACGACTATATTTGCTGGCAGCGTACAGTTGTCACTTACCGTAGCCAAGCCAGTGTAGTCAATCAATGTTGCTTCGCAATTGGCATTGATGGCAACGGTATCGTTAGGTGGGCAGGTGATAGAAGGCGCTGTCACATCATCCACAATAACCGTTTGTGTCTGCATGCTTGTATTACCATTCCCATCGTCATAGGTCCAGGTTATGGTAAAGATCCCTTGCGTCGTATAGGTCAATGGGTCAGTCGTTGTACCAGTTATCGCTCCCGAACAATTGTCCGTTGCGGTAGGGGCGCTAACTGTAACAGAGCATTCGCCAGTAGCATCAGGCAGCGTGGCAACATCCGGAACGGGTGCAGTCACGTCGTCCACAATGACCGTCTGCATCTGCGTGCTTGTGTTGCCGTTCCCATCGTCATAAATCCAGGTTATGGTAAAGGTGCCTTGCGTCGTATAGGTCAATGGGTCGGTCGTTGTACCAATTATCGCACCCGAACAGTTATCCGTTGCGGTAGGAGCGCTAACTGTAACAGAACATTCACCAGTAGCGTCAGGCAGCATAGCTACATCCGGGACAGGTGCAGTCACATCGTCAACAATAACCATCTGCATCTGAGTGCTTGTGTTGCCGTTCCCATCATCATAAGTCCAAGTTATGGTAAACGTACCTTGTGTATCGTAAGTCAACGGATCGGTAGTCGTACCGGTTATTGCTCCCGAGCAATTATCTGTTGCAGTGGGGGCAGTCACTGTGGCTGAACACTCGCCTGTCACATCCGGTAGCATGGCTACATCCGGAACCGGTGCAGTCACATCATCGACGATGACTGTTTGTGTCTGAGTGCTTATGTTGCCATTACCATCATCATAAGTCCAAGTTATGGTAAACGTACCTTGTGTATTGTAAGTCAATGGATCGGTCGTCGTACCAGTTATCGCACCCGAACAGTTATCCGTTGCAGTTGGGGTTCCGGTCACTGTGGCTGAACATTCGCCAGTTACATCCGGCAGTGTAGCAACATCAGGAACGGGTGCGGTTACGTCATCCACAATTACCGTTTGTGTTTGTGTGCTTGTGTTGCCATTACCATCATCATAAGTCCAAGTTATGGTAAACGTCCCCTGTGTATTATAAGTCAATGGGTCGGTCGTTGTACCAGTTATCGCCCCCGAACAGTTATCCGTTGCAGTTGGGGTTCCGGTCACGGTGGCTGAACATTCGCCAGTTACATCCGACAGTGTGGCAACATCCGGAACGGGTGCGGTCACGTCGTCCACAATGACCGTTTGCGTCTGCGTGCTTATGTTGCCGTTCCCATCATCATAAGTCCAAGTTATGGTAAACGTCCCCTGTGTGTTGTAAGTCAACGGGTCGGTAGTTGTACCAATTATCGCCCCCGAACAGTTATCCGTTGCAGTCGGGGCTCCATCACGGTGGCTGAACATTCGCCAGTTACATCCGACAGTGTGGCAACATCCGGAACGGGTGCGGTCACGTCGTCCACAATGACCGTCTGCGTCTGCATGCTTGTGTTGCCGTTCCCATCGTCATAAGTCCAAGTTATGGTAAATGTTCCTTGTGTGGAATATGTCAATGGGTCAGTCGTAGTTCCAACCACCGTTCCAGAACAATTGTCTGTTGCGGTTGGAGCGCTAACTGTAACAGAGCATTCGCCAGTAGCATCAGATAACGTGCAACATCCGGAACGGGTGCAGTCACGTCGTCCACAATGACCGTCTGCATCTGCGTGCTTGTGTTGCCGTTACCATCGTCATAAGTCCAGGTTATGGTAAAGGTGCCTTGCGTCGTATAGGTCAATGGGTCGGTCGTTGTACCAACCACCGTTCCAGAACAATTGTCCGTTGCGGTAGGAGCGCTAACTGTAACAGAGCATTCACCAGTAGCGTCAGGCAGCATAGCTACATCTGGGACAGGTGCAGTCACATCGTCAACAATAACCATCTGCATCTGAGTGCTTGTGTTGCCGTTCCCATCATCATAAGTCCAAGTTATGGTAAACGTACCTTGTGTATCGTAAGTCAACGGATCGGTAGTCGTACCGGTTATTGCTCCTGAGCAATTATCTGTTGCAGTGGGGGCAGTCACTGTGGCTGAACACTCGCCTGTCACATCCGGTAGCATGGCTACATCCGGAACCGGTGCAGTCACATCATCGACGATGACTGTTTGTGTCTGAGTGCTTATGTTGCCATTACCATCATCATAAGTCCAAGTTATGGTAAACGTACCTTGTGTATTGTAAGTCAATGGATCGGTCGTCGTACCAGTTATCGCACCCGAACAGTTATCCGTTGCAGTTGGGGTTCCGGTCACTGTGGCTGAACATTCGCCTGTTACATCCGGCAGGGTAGCAACATCAGGAACGGGCGCTGTCACATCGTCCACAATAACCGTTTGCGTCTGCATGCTTGTGTTGCCATTACCATCATCATAGGTCCAGGTGATGGTAAATGTGCCTTGGGTATTGTAAGTCAAAGGATCGAT
Organism: Saprospiraceae bacterium; assembly: GCA_041392505.1. Lineage (GTDB taxonomy): Bacteria > Bacteroidota > Bacteroidia > Chitinophagales > Saprospiraceae > UBA6168. Next base: position 94,076 of record JAWKLX010000006.1, read on the forward strand.
TGTCGTACCAGTTATCGCTCCTGAACAATTGTCGGTAGCGGTTGGGGTTACGGACACAGTGGCAGAGCATTCGCCAGTAACATCTGGCAGTGTAGCAACATCAGGGACGGGCGCAGTCACATCATCCACAATGACCGTCTGCATCTGCGTACTTGTGTTACCGTTACCATCATTATAAGTCCAGGTTATGGTAAATGTGCCTTGCGTGTTATAGGTCAATGGGTCGGTCGTCGTACCAGTTACCGTTCCAGCACAATTGTCGGTAGCGGTTGGGGCAACCGCCATTGCGGAGCACTCACCAGTTACATTTGGCAACATCGCTATGTCTGGTACAGGGGCTTCGTTATCAGTAACAGTTACTGTGAATGTACAAGTTGTAATCTGGTTTTTAGAATCAGTTGCCTCGTAAGTTACGGTTGTTACGCCGACTGGGAAAAAAGCCCCAGATACAGGACCAGCAGTTTGCGTGGCGGGTATCACCCCATCACAATCATCCATGGCTGTTACTGTTGGCCATGTGTGGATAGCACCACATGCCATAGCATCATTAACCAAAGTGGCGTTACTTGGGCAATTATCGAAAACCGGCGGGTCATCTACCTTTGCACCAACACCATTGTTTGTAATTATCGGAATTGAACTGGGAGGAAAACCTTGCCCAGCAACGATACTTGTAGGAGTATTTGAAAAAGTTAGATCAGATTGATCTGTCGTTTGCACAAGAGTGGTAAAATATACTACAAAAATCGAATCTCCATTAGGTACGGTTTCTCCTGAACCATCGTCATCAATCCATGCAAAGGTCAGGACACCATTCGATGTTTGCCCAAATCCAAAATCACCATTGTCTAAATGCTGGAGATTAAAATTTTCCACGCTGTCAAACCTGATTTTGGTTTCATCCCAAAGCAGCGAAAACGATAATGCGGTAACACTTGCAAAATTGTCTACCTCAATTTTAATGGCAAGAACCGAATCCTGACAGAAGGCTGTATCGCTCACTGCCGTTACCAATAAGTCAGCTACTACTTGATTGATAGTGACGGTAAAGGAACAATCAGCCGTATTTCCCTTTCCATCAGTTGCGGTATATGTAACGGTGGTAACTCCACTATTAGGCATCGCATTGAACGACTGTCCACTAATATCATTATTGCCAGACAAAACAGTCGCTCCAGTAGACGAGTAGGTAATCGTAGGCACCCCACAGTTGTCGTTAAACATCGTAGGGGCAATGCCATTTACAACCTGACTGGGATTAGCCGTATTGATCACAACATTACTGGGACAGGAGATGGTCGGATCAACTGTATCGTCTACCGTAACTAAACCATTGGTCGTTGTTACAGGGACACTGGCTGGAGGAAACCCAGATCCAACAATAATCTGAGTGGGCATATTCGAAAATTCAATATCTGAAAAATCCCCCATGCCACCCAATACAGTAAATTCTATTGTATAAATGGTGGTACCATCTGCTAAGGTTTCTCCTGATCCATCATCATCCACCCAAGCTAAGGTATAGAATCCACTTCCAGTTTGAGTTAAGCCAAAATCGGGGTTATTCAAATGTTGTAAATTAAACGCCCCCACAGAATTAAAGGATAGTATGTTTTCATCCCAATACATGGAATAAGAAAAGGCAGTGATGTTTGTAAAGCCAGTTACTATTATTGGAACAGACACAGTGGCATTGCAGGTTTCGATGGTAGGTACTGAAAAATTGACTTGTGCCTTTAAACTTCCAACCCATATTGAGAAAACAAAAATGAGTAGTGGTAAAACTTTGCGCATTATTCAATTATTTACCCCAACCGAAGGGAATCGTTTTTGGGAACTTCCTTGGGTTGGTGTTAATCGGTTAACAGGAAAATATTCTTTTTTATTTATATCACCCCCAAACCTAATACTTATTTGGCTAACTTTTAGAATGTTAGGTTCGATTCTATAAGCAGCTTTACAATTTTGGAAGGTAAATATTGGGATTACCTTTGTTCACCATACTCTTTGGAAAACTTCTTCCTGATGAAGTAGATTATGGCTCGGTATTAAAAAAACGTTAGGTAGTTTATCCCTCTCCCCACCCTTCGGTTAGAATGGCGGGGATGAGGAACAACCAGTGGGTATTCAGTTCCTGTGCAGGAACTCTACTACAAGCCTATTGTACTAGATTTTGGAAATCTTCTAAACAAAAATGTTGAAACACCTTGAAGGCAAATGCCAACAAGGTGTTTCAATTTTTCTTTAATCCAGCAATACCATCTTCATGGTTGCCATTCCGTACTCTGATTCAAGTCGGTAGAAGAAAACGCCTGATGATGGCAGGTCTTCCCGATTGATAGTAAATGAATGACTTCCGCTACTGAAGTCTCCTTCCAGAACTTTTACAGTCCTACCGGATACATCAGAGATGGTCAAAGTAGTGTGGGTCGATTGAGATACGTAGAAAGGTATGATCGTTTCAGTACCAAATGGGTTTGGACGATTCTGATACAAGGCAAATTTATTTTCCAAAACATCCTCAACTCCTGTCAGGCTATTGAAGACAATGCCAATGTCTTTCTTCTTCAAATCACTGGCGTAAGCTTCCGTAGTGACTGGAGCAGAAATTACTTCTAATAAGCTACTTAACTTATTTGCATCAGCTACTGCATCAAAAACCAACGTAAACAAGACTTCGTCGTCCGAAAGCGTAATTGCTTCCTCATTGTACCAAATGGATGTAATGATTCCGTCTTCAACTTTTTCTAAGCCAAAGTTTTGGACATTCATCTGCGGCAACGCTCCGACCTCAACTTGCTTGAATTGAAGCACCTCTTGATCGAAACCAAGCGTGTACTGATATGCTTTGTAGTCCTCAAAATCTTTTGCTTTGAAGTCTACACGGTATTCATTACCAGCTGAAACAGCATAGTCGTCAATGGAGAAAAGCATTTTGCCCTCAACTCCATCTGAAGTGCCACCTCCGTTAAAGTTAGCGGGGTTAGCATCCAATGTAAGGTCACCAATCTTAATTCCAACGAAATCACCAACTTGCGAAGTCATTACATTAGTGTAAGGAATATTCTGAGGATATGGCGGTGCAAATGGATTCAAAGGATCTGGGAAAACATAAGAAGCATCCACAAATCTCCAAGAAGTATTGTTCGACAAACCAGGGCAACCTGTAGGTGAAATAACAATGAGGTGCAGTTCAAGGCGATCCAATACGTTGATGAAGCCATCGTTGTTTACGTCAGCAGCAATTCTTCTGTAAGGTGTTGGCAACTGACCAGCAGGATTACCCAAAATATGCTGTTGTAAGGTCAAAACGTCGAGAACGTTGATTCCATTACAGTCGTTGATGTCCTTGCTTGGTGTGATCGTCTCATTGCTACCAGATGGAACTGAGAAGCTATAAGTACCAGGTGCACCAGTAGTCTGGCTTGAGTTGACAGAACCCGCCATCGCTACGTCAACCAATTGAACGTTGGCGCCATTTTCAGTCTGGATCGTACCGGATAAGGTGACATTGCTTGGCGTAAGCACAACGGTAACAGAGCCATCGATCGGCGTTACAGGAACAGTGCTTAGATCGCAACGAGCCATTGTTACAGAAAGCGGTGAGCCATCAATCACAAGGTTAGAAGAACTACCAACTATGCCTGACAGGAATACATCTACGTTGAAAATAGTCGTTCCATCAGCCACAGATACGGGTGCTCCAGATACCCAACTAAAGGCAATATCATCTCCAACGATGCTGAAATCACCTGCTGTCATGCCCGGAAGATTAAATCCGCTTACGCCCATGACACTACCCGCTGTTCCGACCAAATGCATAGAGAAGGACAAAGCACAGATGTTATCAAAACCAGTAACTGATACTGGAATGGATACAGTCGTACCCATTGCCCCATTAACCATGTCGGCACTAACGGTACCGCGTTCGATGACTGTTACTGGGGTTGTACACTGGCTGGAGTTCGGAGGAGTGGCGTTGTCTGTCACAGTCAACACCACATTTACCACACCTACATTTGATGTATTGTAAGTACTTGGTGAAATGCTCAAATTAACGGCTCCACAATTGTCGATGCTACCATCATCAATGTCGCCTGGTGTCAATGAACCATTTCCACTGCTATCCAAAATGAGCGTTACCGCTGACAAACATGCTGCTTGTGGTGCTTCCAAATCCCTTACACTCAAAGTGAAAGTTTGTGAGCTGAAATTGCCACAAGGGTCTTCGGCAGTTACGGTAACTGAATAATCACCTAATGCATAGATACCGCTAATGAGGTTGGCCCCATTTCCTGAGATGGCTGTATTTGTTACCAACAGGTATTGATCTAAAGCACAATCTGAAATATAATTCAATAAATCAATATTGAGATTGGCCTCACATTTACCTATGTCCGTTGGCACTATCAGTGGGTTTGGCACTGTAAGAGCAGGCGCTGTGTTATCAGAGACAGTTACTGTCCTTACCATTGTAACCGGCGAATTGCAACCATCAGTAGTTGACCAAGTGCGGGTCAATACGTAATCATAATGACTACACATGGACTGATCGGCATTTTGTGTTGAAGTCTGTCCGTATGTTACACTTGGTGCAGAGCAGTTATCCGTTGCAGTGACAACCGGAGGAGCAGGCACATTGCATGCTTCCGCAAAAAGATCAGTAGGAACACCAATCAAAGATGGTGGAACGTTGTCTTCAATCTGAATTGTCTGCGTGCAAGTAGCAGTGCCACCAGCCGTTGAGGCAGTCCAAGTCCGAGTGATAGTCCGGCAGTTGTTGTTAATCCCCATTGGAGTGACAACTACGTCAGCATAAGTAGGCGTAATTGGTCCGCAAGCAGTACTTGCAGTTGCAGAACCACCTGAGGTAGCAGGATCATTTTCATCGAAAACACTGCACGAAACTGTTGCCGCACTAGGGCAGCCGATTGTTGGCGCAGAAACATTATTAATCAAGAAAGTAGTCGTACACGTATTAAAATTACCTGCTCCATCGGTAACCGTCAATGTTACGGTATGTGGATTTGGTGTCGTGAAACAATCGAAAAATGCTGGTGAAACGTTCAAGCTGGCAACAGAACAGTTATCAGTACTATTGTTATTTACATCCGCAGCAGTGATCGTCGCTTGGCCATTGCTGTTCAATGTAATCGGCTGAGGGCCAAGTTTACATTTTGCAATCGGACTTTCATTGTCTTTGATAACAATGTTGAAAGGCGTGGCCGAAGACATATTGGAACAAGGGTCAGTTGCAGTGACTGTAACCGAGTGTGTTCCAACATTCAGTATCGTATTAATAGTCGTACCAGTTTGAATCGGCCCCATTCCTATTTGGTAAGTAACAGTCAAATTGGCATCGGGAGCACAATCAGCAATGTAATCCAACAAGTTAATGGTCGCCGTCCCAGCACATACTCCTGGGTTATTGTTGAACATGAACATGGCAGGGAAACTAAAAGTAGGAGCCGCAGCATCGCTCACGTTGACAATCTGGGTATGACTGGATGAATTGCTACAGTTGTCAGTTACAGTCCAAGTCCGTGTCAAGGAATAATTGTAGTAACCACATTGCCCAGTGTTGAATTGGTTAACATTTCCAATAAAACGGCTATCCACCTGTGTATAAACTGGTGTAGGTGACGCACAATTATCGACACCTAAAGCTGTAGCAGCAGAAGGTACGTTACAGGCATCAGCACTTATCGGAGTGGCTGGGGCTGTGCCCAAACCAGCAGTGGCGCCATTCCAATCCAAGGATGGGGCGATCAAATCCTGTACAGTTATGGTTTGAAAACAAACACTAATATTTCCATTAGTTGGTGGGTTACCGTTTGGAGGAGTTGCATCACTTGCCCTCCAAGTCCTCGTAACGACTTGACAATGAGGGTTGTTTGCAGGGACTGCGTTATCAGTGTACCAAACAGTAACTGTATTGTTTACACAGTTATCAGTTGCTGTGGCAAGACCGGTAACATTCGGATCAGTTGGGTCGCCCGATGACAAGCAGTTGACCGTTATGTTAGCAGGACAAATAATGGCTGGCGGTAGAAAGTCATTGACGGAAATAGTCGTCTGACAGAAAGCAGTATTGGCAGATGGCGCACAGTCGGTCACTTTCAAGATGATAGGGATGGGAGTTGCACTCACATCATTACAATTGAAAGTTAGCGGATCGCTAAATGTAACGCCACCGTCTTTGGAAGCTTCAAAATCCAGCATGTTACAGCAAGCATCAAAACTGTTCAAGTCAAAATCCGTAGCAGGTACAGTTGCCATGCCGCTTCCGTTCAGCGAAATCACGACTGGTTTACACTGGGCCTGTGGTGGCTGCTCATCAACTATTGTCAATGTGGAAGAACAGGTAGCTGTGTTGCCATTTACGTCTGTTGCTTCAATGGTGACGATGAAAGGCCCGGTTGCGATGCTATCACAATTATATTCTTCACATGGTAGCCCATTGATCAGCCATTCTGAAGTAGTCATGGAAGGAGTACAAGATGCAGGAGCTATGCCACATGCATCGTGGAAGAACTGCTTGCCGTCCGCATTGGTATTCATCAGTGACCAATTGGCCGGTGCAAAATCATCGTTGAATGTCGGCGTAAAATTGGTAATCCAAACTTCCGCATTCTCACCCAAATTATCGAGTGTATTCATGCGGAAACCAAACATCTGACCAGCTGTCACTGTCACGGTAGCAGTACCACTTTGGGCCAATATCCCATTATCATTGGTCAATTGTGTAAATGTACCGCCGACGAAATAACCAAAGGCATCCCAAGCTGGAGAACCATTATTTGAGGTATAACTCCAATCGAAACTAAACGTAATCAAATTCGGAACGGTGATTTTGAAATCAGTTGTTCCCATCGTTCCAGAGCCATTGTTTCCAGAAGAAAGATAAAGACCTCCCGAAATAAAATCGGTTGGCAAAACATTTACCTCTCCCATTCCATTAGCACCAACACTGATAGTAACGTCAGCACACGTAATAACGGGTGCAACATTGTCCTCAATAGTTATGCTACATGCAGACGTAGAGGCAGTCAACCCAGCTGGATCTGTAACTGTCAAAGTATATGGAAGCGGTTGATTACCAGGAACATTTGGATTATTGTCAATATTACTGCAATCCATCATGTTTGGTGTCACACTCCAATAAACATCACAGTTATCAGTACTACCGGCTGCCAATAAATCTACAAGGGAGTTGGTGAGTTCTAATGACCAGCTGTCAATTGTACTAACCGCATTTGGAAGTGCGTCAACATCAGCTACATTGAGCGTCCAATCACCTTTGAAGTTTTCACCTTTAAATGCAGAAAGCGGAACCAAGGCACGGAAAGTACCGGAAATTGCTGGTAGGTTTCCACAGGTAGCCTGAAAAGTTGCATGAGTAGCTGATGCTTGATCATCAAATGTTACAGCAAGATCATCACCACTACAGCTAGACGTACCCGCCCTATCAAATAACGTAATAGTCGTGCCCGCTGGTGAAGTCAACGTTGCGGTCAGGTCGCCGACCCAAGGATGAGTAATATTAATAGAAACGTTCACATCGGCTACTGTACCAACTGGCCTGACATTAATCACAGAATTCACTCCTGCCGGGTCATTGTCAGGAATGACCGGAGAGGTAGTACTATTATATGTAGTTGGGGGAACAGGTGCCGCATCAAAAACAGAAACCATTCCATCATCACCAAGGTCAATAGTCAAATCATTACAAGTTGCAACGGGCGGAGTAACGTCTTGAATGGTAATAGTCTGAGTACAGAAGCCATCATTTGTATAATCAAAGAGCGGCCCTGGGTTATTATCAAATTCTCTTACTCTAACTACTACTGTATTTACGCCTACATGCAAGCAATTAAACGTGTAGCTGCTTGATGGAAGATTCGTATTCAATGGAGGCATGGTCGTTTCTCCATTTATCTCTACAAAAGAAAAAGCCAATGGCGCTGGGTCATCACAAGCATCAAAGCTACCTGCGTCTAATTCAGAAGCCAGAACGGTTACAGTTCCTCCAAAAGCAGGACCTGAGCTAAGCGACCGGACAATGTCTTGACAGAAAACGGCTGGCGGAGAATTGTTCACAACCGCTACTGAAGAAGTACATGTATTGGTGTTACCATTTGCATCGGTTACAGTCAAGGTAATTATATCAGGAAAAACACCTCCAACTTGAGCACAAGTGAAAGTAGCTCCTGTTAGTGAAAATGTAAGTCCCGAAGCAGGTGTACAGTTGTCAAAGCTACCATTGTTAACTTGGGCAGCTGTCAAGGATGTAGTTCCAGTAGGTGGGATAGATACTTGAATAGTACCTGCCACACAAATAGCAGTCGGGGCTACATTGTCAATAATATTCATTGCCGTACTACCAGTACCTGTCGCCCCACAAGGGTCAATCGCAGAATAGATAATGGTATAATTACCTGGCAGGTAATTTCCACCAGCATTCAAGCCGTTACCAGAATTGACCAGTTGTCCATTTACATTATTATATACAGCAAAAGCTAAAATCAAATTAACATTAGGGGTGCAATCGGATGCTGTTGCAGTTGCCAACCCCGCAGAAACGTTGGTTTGACAGTTAGCTCCCGCAGGGAGGTTAATAGTAGCAGGAGGAGTGATGACAGGCGAATCGTTGTTCACGGTAATCGTTTGCACATGGGTCGTCATGTTACCGCAATCATCTTCGGCTTTATAAGTCCTTGTAACAGTATATTGAGAATATTCGCATGTATTTGGGTCAGCACTTTTAGTGCTTACATCTGTAACAGTACTCGTAGGTGTAGGGTCACAGTTATCAGTAACCGTAATGCTTGGAGGGTTAGGAAATGTAAGCGCCGGAGGTGGCCCAGCAATGCAACTTACACTAGTATTTCCTGGGCCAGAACCAAGTCCTGCAGACGCTCCGTTCCAGTCAATTACAGGAGCGACATTGTCAAAAATAGTGATGGTCTGAACACAAGAGCCCGTCAGAGCAAATGGGTTTGGATTGGAAGGATAAGTCGATGACCAAGTCCTTGAAATACCAGTACAGCCCATTCCCGAACCAATCGGGGTATCCATGTAGGTAGGAACTAAAATACCTCCACAGTTATCAACCGCAGTGGCAGTTCCTGTCGCAGCAGGTGCAGTTGATGCACCGCAAGAAACAGTTACATCGGCAGGACATGTAACAACTGGTGGTAAATTGTCATCTACATTGATAAGGGTAAAACAAGTATTTGTATTTCCCGCAAGGTCAGTAACCGTCAGGGTTATCAGGTTAGAGCCAAGGTTGGCGCAAGTCAGTAGACTTGGCGAAACAGCTAAGGTCACCGCACCGCAGTTATCAGAGCTGCCACTGTCAATGTCATTAGGATTGACACTCGCCTGACCTGTCCCATCTAAGGAAATGAAATAAGGCCCCACACAACTGGCGGTTGGTGGCGTCACATCAGGGCTACATTGTGAAAAAAGAGATTGTGGAGAAAGGCAACAAAGGAAAACTGCTGCCATGAAACTGGTCTTCAAAGTCCTCGGCATTCTGGGGAAGTCTTTAAGAACCTGTTCGTAGGATAAGTGTAAGCGATCCCGTAGTCTCGCTGTCGTGTTGAACTTTAGCATAGTAGTAGGCTTGGTTTGTGAAAAAATTAGGGCTGTCTGTCCATTGGCTTTTAGCCATTAGCCATTTCCATGCAAAAGGAAAGGCCAATAGCAAATTGCTAATGGCAAACAGCAAAATATAAAATACCCATAAGGACGAGCCGCTGCCCATCCTAAGTTTAAATGTGTTTTTGTTCAGAAGGCGCAAACAAAACAGGCGCTCTTTCTGGCTTCCGGTGAGATGTTTTTGTTTTGTTCTAGTTCTTTAGTTCAATACGGAATTACAGAAAGGACTGTGTCCTATTAATGTTCACGGGAATAGTAGTGCGGGAGACCACGAAATTTGCTGGTAAGTATATTCGGATAATCGGTTTCAGGTAACGTCGTGAGTTCATGTTCATACGGGATTGTAACGTGTCGGACAGCTAAAAGATGGGGGCTATCCTGAATCGGTTTTATGTTCATGTATGACGCACCTTCGATTGGCGTGCGCCTTATTTGGTGCAAAAATAGAAATACCCTCTTGCCTCAACATCCCTACATTTAGGTATTCTAAAAGAATATCAAAAAAATATACAAAATATCAATATTTTTACAAAAAGCTGGTAATCAGTGTTTTATGCTTTATACACCTCCGTTTACTTCTTTAGCCGATGCAACCCATCAAGCTATTTGCCTTCTTAGTCCGGACAAAATTACAAATAATCATCTTTCTCCACCTTGCTTTATAATTGATATACATTATTTTCACGCTGATGATCTGTTTCTAAAAACAGCCTTCGACTAAAACAAATAATATTTGTCCCCCGGTTTCTACAGATATAGTATTCACAAAAATGAGATGCTTTATTGCAAGAATAATAAAACGGGATGGGCATCACAAAGATGACGGCTGTTAAAAAAATGACATTTAAATCCCCCGCAAGGGAATCATACAATCACCACTAAACTAATCACATTACAATGCATTTCGGCTCACAGGAAGAAGAACTGGCAATGAAACGCTATATCATCTCGCTGCTCATCAAACAAGCTCAATCTGATGGTGATTTCACCAATTTGGAAAAAAAATATTTGGTTTATGCCGCTACATCATTACACCTATCCGACGCTGAATTAGCGGCCATCAGACGTGCTCCAGAAAATTATGCAATCGCACCTCCGCCCGACGAAAGCAAACGGATGACCATTCTCTATTACCTACTTTTCATGATGAAAGCCGACCAAAAAGTCGAATTAGAAGAAGAAGTGCTTTGCCACCAAGTTGGTTTTCAAATGGGTTTTCGGCAGGAAATGATAAGCGACTTGATCCAGCTGATGAAGCAGTATTTGTTAGAGGATATTCCACCCAATGGCATGTTGGAAAAAGTTAAACCCTATTTGAACTGATCCGAACATTCTTATGACTATCCAATTATTTGGACAGTCCCATTTATATTATGCTCAAAGATTTAAAATACATCATTGCCTATTTGACGCCCGCATCGGCTTTTATCGCTGTGACTTGGCAAGGGGGTTGGTCATTTTCGACGGTCATTATCGCATTTATCATCGTCCCAATTATCGAGCAATTTGCGAAGGGCACGGAGCGCAACCTTTCTGCAAAAGAGGAAGAAAAAAAAGAAAACGCCTACTTTTTCGACCTCTTGCTCTACCTCAATTTGCCCATTTTATACATTATACTATGGTGTTACTTTTCGGCAATCACAAATGATCCGTTAACCGTTTGGGAAACGGTAGGTGTGACCATGAGCGTCGGAGTCACACTCGGTGGGGTCGGGATCAATGTCGCCCATGAACTAGGACACCGGAAAAAATGGTATGAGCAATGGATGGCTAAAACACTATTAACCGCTGCGCTTTATACCCAATTTTACATTGAGCACAACCGAGGGCATCACCTATGGGTTGCTACGGACGAAGACCCATCCTCAGCCCGACAGGGTGAAAGCCTCTATCAGTTTTGGGTTCGGTCCATTATCGGAGTTTACACCCACGCTTGGCAGCTGGAAAACGGCCGCTTGAAGAAGATGGGAAAATCTCCATTTTCCCTTTCCAATGAAATGTTCTGGTTGCAAACAGCCCACCTATCCTATCTCATTGCCGTTTGGTCTTTTTTCGGCTGGACCGGTGTTGCTTTTGCGGTAGTGGTTGCCACATTGGCTATTTTACAATTGGAAACCGTCAACTACATTGAACATTATGGGCTTCGCCGAAAGCGACTGGCATCTGGGTTTTACGAAAAGGTTGGCCCTCATCACTCCTGGAACTCTAACCATGAAATAGGGCGCATCCTACTATATGAACTCACCCGGCATTCTGATCATCATTATAAAGCTACCCGCAAATACCAAGTACTCCGTCATTTTGATGAAAGTCCACAACTGCCTCATGGTTACCCTGCTTCCATGTTGATGGCCCTGATACCGCCGCTTTGGTTTTCTGTCATGGACAAAAGGACTCCCACAACTTGATTGCTTTGTTTTTTCAAGGAACTCGTAATTAAATATAAAAATCCTCCCCTTTTAATCCTCATTTTTTTTCTGCAACTTGGCGTCCATCACCAAAATCACAGTACATGTCCTTACTTATAAAAGGTGGCAGAATCATTACCGCTTCCGACGACTACCAAGCCGATCTTTACATTAAAGGTGAAAAAATTCATTCCATTGGAAAAAACTTGGACGTCAAGGCCAAGCATACTATTGACGCCGATGGGCTGATTATTTTCCCAGGCGGCATTGACCCCCACGTGCATTTGGATATGCCTTTCATGGGGACTTTTTCAAGTGACAATTACGAAACAGGGACCTTGGCAGCTTTGCACGGAGGCACAACCATGGTCATTGATTTTGTTTTGCAAACCCAGGGCAAATCCCTCCGCCATGCCCTCAGTGAGTGGCAAGGTCGTTCCGATGGCAACTGCTACAGTGACTACTCTTTCCACATGGCTGTAACGGATTTCAACGAAAAAACAAAAAAGGAAATCGTCGAAATGATCGAGCAGGAAGGCATCACCTCTTTTAAAACTTTCATGGCCTACAAAGGTGCATTGATGATCGACGATGGGCAAATGGTAGATCTGATGCAAGAAGTAAAAAAACGCGGCGGCATGGTCACGGTCCACGCTACCAATGGCGATGTAATCGACAAGCTCATTGCCAAACACCGGGCAGAAGGAAAAACCTCCCCGCTCTATCATTATCTCTCACAACCAGAAGTAACCGAGGCCGAAGCATCCGCCCGTTTTACCGACATGGCGGATTATACCAACGTGCCAGCCTACATCGTCCACATGACCTGCGAGGGAGCAGTGAACGCCATTCGGGAAGCGACCTTCCGCAACCAAAAAGTCTTCGGGGAAACTTGCATCCAATACCTGATTCTGGATGCCTCTTTGTATGAAAAAGATTTTGAAGGGGCAAAATGGGTGATGAGCCCTCCTCTTCGGAAAAAGAAAGACCAAACGGCACTGTGGGCAGCCATCAACCAAGGACTGGTGCAGGTCGTCGCTACCGACCACTGCCCGTTCAAATGGGAGCAAAAACTCATAGGAAAAAATGATTTTTCAAAAATACCCAACGGTCACCCTGCCATTGAAAACCGCATGGAACTGTTGTGGTCGGAAGGCGTTGAAAAAGGAAAAATCAGCCCCAACAAATATGTGGCAGTCACTTCCACAAACCCCGCCAAAATATTTGGCATGTTTCCCCAAAAAGGATGCATCGCCCCTGGCTCGGATGCCGACCTTGTCATTTTTGACCCTGAAGAAAAACACACCATCTCTGCCAATACACACCACATGAACGTGGACTATTCCGGCTATGAAGGCTGGGAAGTGACGGGCAAATGTAAAAAGGTGATTCTTCGTGGGAAGGTGGCTGTCGATTATGGGAAGGTGAAAATTAAGAAAGGGTATGGAGAGTTTGTGAAACGGGGAAAAATCTCAAAGACGATTTAAATTAAACAATTAAAATATGCCCAGAAAAATAAAATCCGGCCTCATTCAAATGAGCCTACCCCTGACGGAAGGCGAAGGCAGCATCGAAGAAATCATGGAAGCCATGGTGCAAAAGCACATCCCTTATATTGAAGAAGCGGGGAAAAAAGGCGTACAGATTTTATGCTTGCAAGAAATATTTAACACGCCCTATTTCTGCCCCGGGCAAGATGCGAAATGGTATGCTTCCGCCGAAACTGTTCCTGGCCCAACTACAGAGCGCATGGCGGAATATGCCAAAAAATACCAGATGGTCATGATCGTTCCCATCTTCGAAAAAGAACAGGCGGGTGTTTTATACAATACTGCTGCGGTTATTGACGCGGATGGTACCTATTTAGGGAAATACCGTAAAAACCACATTCCGCATACTTCTGGTTTTTGGGAAAAATTCTTTTTTAAACCGGGCAATTTGGGCTACCCCGTTTTCCAAACTCGCTATGCAAAAGTGGGCGTTTACATTTGTTACGATCGACATTTTCCTGATGGCGCCCGCATACTGGGATTAAATGGGGCAGAAATTGTTTACAACCCATCGGCTACCGTTGCTGGCCTTTCCCAATATTTATGGAAATTAGAACAACCCGCCCACGCTGCCGCCAATGGTTATTTTATGGGATGTATCAATCGGGTCGGTGTGGAAAAGCCTTGGAATATTGGCAAATTTTATGGTAGCTCTTATTTCGTTGACCCACGTGGACAAATATTTGCACAAGCGTCAGAAGACAAAGACGAATTATTAATTGCCGAATTTGATTTAGATATGATTGAAGAGGTGCGAAATGTTTGGCAATTTTTCAGAGACCGTAGGCCAGAAACTTATGGTCGCCTCACCGAGCTGTGAATAATATTTTTTGCACTTTTTGTGCTAAAATAATTAACGCCAATTAAATGACTATTTATGCCCGAATATAAAATTCCAAATACGCAAGAAGATGTAAAAAATGCGTTCGAACAAATAAAGCCATATATGAATCCTACCATGGCTTATTATGAAAGTTCGAGGTGTTTGTTCTGCTACGATGCGCCGTGCGTAAAAGCTTGTCCCTCTGGTATTGACATCCCATTATTTATCCGGCAAATCCATACCGATAATATTACTGGCGCTGCCAAGACTATTTATGATGCTAATTATTTTGGAAATATATGCGGTAAAGTTTGCCCAACGGAAGTACTCTGCGAAGGTGCCTGTGTATATAATCACCAAAATGTAAAACCCATTGAAATAGGTAGGCTGCAAAGTTTTGCAACTAATGCAATTATTGAAAAAAATAAAAAACTTTTTGAATTAGCAGATAATAATGGAAAAAATATAGCTATAATCGGTGCAGGCCCAGCTGGTATTTCTTGCGCTTGTGAATTGCGACTGCTGGGATATAACGTGGATATTTATGAGGCAAAAAAACAACCTTCCGGTTTAGCACTTTATGGTTGCGCACCATATAAAATTGCCAATGAAGATGTTTTAAATGAGATGAATTATTTACAAAAACAATTTGGCTTTAATATTAAATATAATTCGCCCATTAATTCAGCAGAACAATTAATTGATTTAGAAAATAAATATCATGCAATTTTTATCGGAATCGGATTAGGGGAAACCCGACAATTAAATATTGACGGTGAAAATTTAACCAACTGCTTTGGCGCTACAGAATATATCGAAGAAATAAAATTAAATCCATTAAATATAAAAATTGGCAAAAAAATAATCGTCATTGGTGGTGGCAACACGGCCATGGATGTCGCCTCCGAATCAGCCCGTTTGGGAGCAGAAGAAGTTACCTTGGCTTACCGCCGCTCCAAAGAAGACATGGGTGCGTATGAATTTGAATATGAATTGGCAAAAACAGTCGGTGTAAAAGGATTATTCAATGTTTCTCCTGTGGCTATTTTGGGGAAAGAAAAAGTTGAAGGTGTCCATTTTATCAAAACAAATACGGAAAACGGGAAAGTGGTTAATGTAGCAGGAAGTGATTTTACAATAAATTGTGATACCGTTATTTTGGCAACAGGCCAATTAAAACAAACAGCCTTTCTTTCTAAAATAAATAATTTAAATTTTGACGAAAAAGGAAAAATAGAAGTGAACGACCAAACGCTACAAACAAGCAACCCCAAATATTTTGCCGGAGGCGACGCCATGAACAATGGTGCGGAAGTGGTAAATGCAGCGGCGGAAGGGAAAAAAGCTGCAAGGGGAATACACGGTTTTTTGATTAACGATTAAAAGATTATGGATTAGAGATTTTTGAATTCGCTTCATCACAGAAAACCTACATTATGAAACCTCAAGACCTCGAAGACAGATTAATTGAATTTGCTTCACGAATTATAGATTTGGTTGAAGCGCCACCTAAAGAACCTGTGGGTAAACACCTTGGAGGTCAGCTACTTCGGTCAGGCACAGCACCTGAATTAAATTATGGAGAAGCAAGAGCAGCAGAGTCCGGGCCTGATTTTAGACATAAAATGAAAATCTGTTTAAAAGAATTAAGAGAGTCGCATATATGTCTAAAAATCATTGAAAAAAGAAAATGGTTTTCAGAAAAAAGACTATCCCCGCTACTTATAGAAAACAATGAATTGATTTCCATTTTTGTCATCAGCATAAAAACCTCAAAAAATAAAAACCCATAAATGAATTCATCCGACAAATCAAAAATCGTTAATCCATAATCTTTTAATCGTTAATCAAATAATTATGATTAACGATTAAAAGATTATGGATTAACGATTTTTGATTCAAGAAAAGAATCCAATGCCCAACCTATCCGCCAATCTCGCAGGAATAAAATCCCCCAACCCGTTCTGGCTCGCCTCAGCGCCACCAACCAATTCTGGCTACCAAGTCATGAAAGCCTTTGATGCAGGATGGGGTGGAGCTGTTTGGAAAACTCTTGGCGTACCCGTTATCAATACTTCAAGTAGATATGGTGCGATTAATTATCGAAGCAACCGAATGGTCGGATTTAATAATATTGAATTAATTACAGACCGACCTTTAGCTGATAATTTGCGGGAAATAGAAGAAGTCAAAAAATATTTCCCCGACCATGCTGTGGTAGCGTCGCTAATGGTTGAGTCAAGGGCAGAGTGGCATCAAATAGTAAAAGATGCGGAGAACGCCGGAGCTGATGGATTGGAACTGAATTTTGGTTGTCCACATGGCATGTGTGAACGGGGCATGGGATCGGCGGTTGGGCAGGAGCCAAATGTTTTAAAAACAATTGTTGGTTGGGTAAAAGAGGTAGCGACAAAGCCGGTCATTGTTAAGCTTACACCTAATATCACTGATATCACAGTGCCCGCCGTAGCAGCAGCAGAGGGCGGAGCAGATGCCATTTCGTTAATCAACACCATCCAAAGTCTGGTCGGAGTAGACCTTGACAATTTTGTCCCTTATCCCATTGTTGATGGCCAAAGCACGAATGGCGGTTATTGTGGCCCGGCGGTAAAACCGATCGCATTAAATATGGTAAAAAATTGTGCGCAACACCCGGACGTACACATCCCCATTTCCGGTATTGGTGGCATTGAAAATTGGCGGGACGCCGTGGAGCACATCATGCTTGGCGCCAGCAATGTGCAGGTCTGCACTGCTGCCATGCACTTTGGTTTTGGCATTGTACGGGAAATGATTGCCGGCTTGGAAAATTATATGCAGGAAAAAGGTTTTAAAGAAATAGATGAATTAATTGGCAAGGCATTGCCAAACGTAAAAATCTGGGAACATTTAAATTTAAAATACAATGTAAAAGCACATATTAATGCAGATAAATGCATCGGTTGTCAGCTCTGTTATATTGCCTGCGATGACGGTGCACATCAGGCTATTGCATTAAATAGCAACAGCCGTATTCCGCAAATTATCGAAGAAAATTGTGTTGGTTGTAATTTATGTTCGCTCGTTTGCCCCGTGGAAGATTGCATTACGATGGTCCGTAAAGACGATGGGAAAAAACACGAAACCTGGAAAGAATACATGGCCAATGACAAAGCCCCGACCACTTTCAATGATGACCGGGCAGGTGGAAAAGGCCATTGGGTGCCAGAGCCAGCGGCAGGATTAAAAAATAAAATAAGTACATAGACATAAATAGACATAAAATTGAAATACGGTTGAAATATTTTCAGGATATTGATCCCCAATGGCTTGTGCGTATTTCTCTATTTCAATTTATGGCGGTGCATCAAATGTAATGCTGATGTAATGCTAAAAGTGACAACTGTGGCAAGTACATAAATTTGTAGTGACGAAACTCAAAAAATATGTACTTATTTTGCCCAAGTTGTCACAACACAAATATAAAAAAGAACGGCCACACCCATTATGGAAAACAGAACCACCAATGCAAATGCTGTGGCCGGCAGTTTGTACGAAACAACGGCCACACGGTGTCTGCATGGACAAAGGCCGTCATAAAAAAGGCCCTGAAGGAACGTCTTTCCCTTCGTGCCATTTGCCGGGTATTCGGGGTGAGCCTGAATTGGCTCCAATCGTTTGCCCATCTTTTGGGAGCAGACACCTGCAGACCTCGGGCTACCGCCGCCGCTCATTCGCCGGATAAAAAAGCTGCAAGTGTTTGGTATTCAGGCAGATGAACTCTGGTCGTTCGTTCAAAGAAGGTCAACAAACGTTGGATATGGGTCGCATACGACCCTGTCCACCGTCTGGTGGTGGCCTATCATATCGGTGGCAGGGGCACAAAGGCGGCCAAGAAGTTCTGGGACAAAATCCCGCCAGTCCTGCAAGGCTGTAATTTTGAAACAGATGATTGGGATGCCTATCGAAGCATCATCCCATGTGCCCAACACAAAGTCGGCAAAGACCTGACTTTTTACATTGAAGGGTTCAACGCCACCATCAGAGCCAGGGTCAGTCGGTTGGTCAGAAAATCGCTTTCTTTTTCCAAATTGGACAAGTGGCATGACCTGGCAATCGGTTGGTTCTTTTGGCAATTCAATTTAGAACGCCAGCATTACATTTGATGCACCGCCCAATTTATTTCTATCCTTTTACTTACCTTTTTTAAAGTACAATAAAAACAGTGAAGTTAAAATTATTAAAAAAACAAAACCCCGCTGCAAATAGCAACGGGGTTTTGTTTTTTAATTCAAATAAAATTATTTTCATTTTTTCACAAACCTTTCATTTAAAACATCGAAGCCTGTTTGGTCTTTTATTTTTATGAAATAAATACCCGGCAATAAATCCCCCACCGCTATATCATTTTCTAATTGAATAAAATCATTTTTTACCAACCTATTTTGAGTATCATAAATTAATACATCCAGCCCTTCTTCCATATTTTTTATATTTCCAATAAATAAATTCCCATCAACTGGGTTTGGATAAATCACTGCTTTATTTTCCTTTTCAAAATCAATAGAGACTACTTTAGAGTATTCAAACTGCCCATCAAAATCGAATTGTTTTAGGCGGTAGTAATTGATGCCGTTCAAGGGATATTCGTCCATAAATTTATAACTGTTTCTTTCTAAAGAATTTCCATGCCCTTTCACTTTTCCAATATCTACCCATGTTTTTGAATCGGGTGATCGCTGAATATCGAAATGAGAATTGTTCGTTTCGGAGATGGTGAGCCAAAGTAGCTGTGTTGTTGAGAGTGATTTGCTGATTGAAAAATCTATCAATTCAACGGGAAGAGAACTTTGGTTTCCTATTGCGAATGGAGACAAAGAAGTAAAGCCACTGCCGTTGACGGTGTAAGGGTCTGGGCCGCTAACGGAAGATAGGGTTTCCTCCCAGCCACTACCGTTGAAGTGGCCAATGACCACGGGGCCACCTGGGCTAAACCCTGGAGCCTGTTCTGCCCCATTCCACAACAGGGTTAAACTCAAATTGCTACCTCCTATGGTAGCCTCAGAAATTTGCCACTGTCGGTTCACCACTTTATTTGGATCGGAAGGACTAGTTACACTGGTTTCAATACGAACCGAGAAATCATCAATAGTACCACTATTTGAAATAACGGCCGGATTGTAGCTCGAAGACGTACCAATTGGGAATAAAGTCGATGCCGCTCCTACACCTTTCCGGGTCAGCACACCAGAACTATTGGCAATAATCATATTGTTAGAGTTGAAGCTACCTGTAATATCTCCTGTCGTTTCTATTGTTAGGGTATGACTACCCAGATTGCAGGTGCCTATATCCAAGTTTAAAATACCTGATAAGCTCTTATTTTCTTGTAAATTTAAAGAAGAGCCTCCACTGATTGTTACATTGTTCGGGCCATTGGACGAAGGCCATTCCGCACTTTGATCATAGGTGCCGCCTGTACTATATTCTAAGGTAGCAGATGAACCATAAGTAGGCGCATTGGTATCAACGAAACCGTTGGCATTGATGGTAAAAATCCCATCCACAGTCGAACTACTACCAAAGTCAAGCCCACCGGCAGTTGACACGTTGTTGAAGGAAACTGTTCCGGTAATTGTACCTGAGCCTAAAAAAGCGACTGTTCCATCGTTAGGGGAAAAAGTGCCATCATTATTAAATGAGCCACCAGAAGAAACACTAATTGTACGGGCATTACCACTTTCACTGGTGAACGTTTTCCCCGTGCCAATAGTAATTGAAGAAACTGTTGCGTCTTGATCCAAGACAATATCCTCTAATATGGCTACCGCCTGCCCGGAAAGAGGCACAGCATTGTTTAGCCAACAATTAGGGTCATTCCATGAACCATCGCACCCATTAACACCATTTGCTAAATTCCCATAATTAGGGCTGACGGAATAAAAATAGTTGGAGCCTCCATTATTATTAAGGTTTATAGAGTACCAGTCGGCCTCGTCATTGCTTATGTTAGCAGCAACACCATTACCTGAAGTAAAACAATAATAACTAACATTAGCACTTGGGCTATTAAAATTTCCCGGAATAGTAGCCGTGCAGTTGGTTCCAGTACAATTCATTTCCACAATATCGCTGGTAGCATAATTATCTTTTGTGTACCGCAAATAAGCTGCTTGTCCAGTAGGGAATGTGTTATCCAGCACAGCAGTAACGACAACCGACTGTTCGGCATATACCATGCTCACATCTTGGGATACAGAAGAAATGCTGCTTACGGCTCCTTCCACATTAAAAAATATCAATCGAAATTCGGGAGAAGCGCCTGCGTCTTTTGTCTTGAAAACATAATTATGAGACGTACTACTAACATTTGTAAACATAGCACCAGAAGTAGTACAAGAGGCATTCAATTGGTATTCTGTATTTGGAAATACTTCAGTATCAGAGCCTGGTGAAATAGTATGTTGTCCAGTTGTGCCGCTCCAGTCAACCCCTAACCTGAAATATTGGTTGCCAGTGCCGTTAGCGTTTTCAGTTCGGCCAAAACTACTTCCAATCGATGCACTGAAAAATTCAAAATTCACATTACCTGTGGGGCAAGAAGGACCTCCCCAACCAGTACTAAACCCAGTTCCTACAATTGCGTTCTGTGCAAATAAATGACCAGATAAAAAGACGGTAAATATTGCCGTTGGCAACCAAGATTTAAAAAGAAAATCAAGTTTCATATTTCCATTTTTTAGTTTAAAACATGAGTAAAAAACGATTTAAAATCAGTTGATCAAAATGAGGTAGTTGAATTACCTTTATATTTTTTCACTATTTTTTCACTATTTTTTCTGACCAAATTAATTCACCTTTATTCTTAAATATTTGGATAAAATAAATACCAACAGGATAACTATACATTTGAACTTCCAAATTATTTTGACCTGCATTAATAATCCAGTCACTTTGTAGTATTACCTCTCCTTGTGATTGAGATAATTTAACTGTTAAATGTTGATCTTCTTCACTCAAAATGGAAAGGAATGTTTTTTCATAAACAGGGTTTGGCGAAATAGAAATGTTTTTTTGCCCTCCAAAAGCAATCGCACTCCGTACCGCAGAATAGGAAAAACTACCGTCAACATCCGTCATTTTTAACCGATAATAATAACGGGTATTTGCATCGACCAATAAATCGTGGTAGGAATAATTATTTTCTCCAGTGCCCCCTTTGCCCGCCACCCAAGCTATTTTTTTAAATGCAACCCCATCTGTCGAACGCTGTAGTTCATACCCTGAAAAATTAATTTCCAAAACACTTTTCCATGAGAGAAGAATATGGCCTTCCATTTCATTGGCCCTAAATGCTATCAACTCTAAAGGCAAGGAAGAGCTTTGATAAAAACCATCATTATTGGGGGCAGGTGCAGTTATTACTGCATCGTATATAAATCGGGGATTAATGCCCACTGAATTGGGGATGGTTGTTGCGAATGGATCACTATCTGCCGTCAATTCAATCGTTGCATTAACATTAGAGGCGTCTGTAAATGTCAGGGAAACCAGCTCGCCCGGCGCCTCAGGAATTGAGACATGCGTTCCCGGCGACATAGACATGTAGATGTACGTATAATTCGGATTTTCTGCTGGCCCCACGTAGGTGTTGACACTGACCGATCCATGAGTTGGGCTGGCGATATTAGTAATGGAAGGAGAAAATTGGGTATGATCAAATCTAATGGTGATCTGAAAAGTTTGCACGCTTCCATTAGGTGGATTGACCAGTCCGTCAGCATCCCCTTGCAAGCGGATTTCATACCCCCCACTTCCATTATGGAAAATACCAGCCTTGACTTTTGTTGGATTCTGCCCAAAAGACAACGTCGAAATGAGCGCAAAAAAGATGGTGTGTATTGTTTGTTTCATGTATTGGACACTTGACTTAAAAGCCTATGGTATTTGCTCTAAAATGATATAGCCGTTGGAAAAACTGGTGTTTGCGGGGTGGGTTAGGACATTGATAAAAACCTTGGAAGGGTCAGCCGGAAATCCGCTGTAAATAACCTGACCGTCCAAGTCCGTATCATTGGATGAATACACATTCTGAATGATGTAGCCGGGCGAAAAGGAAGTATTACCGGGGGCGGTCAGGACTTCAACAAATATGGCAGAAGGATCAGATGGAAAGCCGGAATAGATGATTTGACCATCTCCATTAGTATCGCCTGCCCACATCCCCATTACGCCACTTCCCAAATCCTTTTGCGCATTCGTCCCCCAAGTTGCGTTCCCATTATCTGAAAAATCATGGCTCTGGATGGTATTTCCCAAAGCAACAGTGGCTGCCGTCATTGCCCCTAAATGATTGCGGTGGCGGACAGCGATGAAATAGTTATCGCTGGAAACGCCATTAAAAAATACGGGAGAAACGCCATCCGTACCGACCACATCCCCGTCCCGTTGCAATAGGGCACTCTTCGTTTGTAAAATATTGGCCGGGTTGGTTTTATCCCTCAATTCAATCTTTACCCAATCAACGATGGCATCATCCCCAGTAACCGCCAAGGCTGCGGAGGCCACTGTGTCTGTTCCGCCATAAGGGGTGATGGTTGGGATATGGTTGCCTGAGCGAAGTGCATCGGACATCAGGCCAGTTGAAGTATTGTAAGGGCCTTGTAAGATCATTTTTGGTCGGAGGGAAAGCCCGGCATTGTTGATAAACAACCCTGTAAAACAGGGGTCAACCGAAGGCATAAAGGCCACTTCATGAGGAATGATCACGGTGCTGGAACAGGTTGGCACCAGTCCTTCTTCCCAGTTGTGGCAGTCGCTCCAGTCGCACGACCCGCCGTTGCTCGTCCAGATTGAAACACTGGTAGTAGTAGGAAAACTGGCCGTGTTCACATTGGCGGGGGCAGCATAGGTCATTTTCACATAACACTTTTGCCCTAAAGAAGACGCAGAGGTATTCCTCACTTTGATAGTGATCCATTTGGTGGAAGAATGAATAAATGAACCTACAATTGGCGAAACAGCCCCATTATTAGTGTGCAGCAAGTTACCGCTCAGGTCATAAAAGTCAACTGTCAGGCTGATGCCCGGTGTACCCAAAGTAACCTCATAAGCGATATTGGTGTTAGCTGCCGCAAATATTTTCCCCACAACCCGATCATTGGGTGAGTTGTCAGGAGTCCGGCCGCCTTGTCCCAAAGACTGGCAGTGGCTATCGCCAAGATCGTCCTCCATTTCCCATTCCTGTACAGTTGGGATCGCAGTATTAGAGTAACTGTTCAAACTCTGGCCAGCCGGTGCCCAGATTGCATACCCGTGGTAATGAGCCCCGTGATCGGCATAGCTGGTTGAATAGGTAAAATCAGGATAGCCGACTGCCCTTGTTTTGATGTTGACCCGGTTGGAAGTTCCGCCACCCGATGGGCCGACAACAGTAGTCGTAGTAGTTATGCCACCTGAATAATCTTCTAGCACCGTTCCCAAGGCAAATTCAGTGTCCACCCAAACATCTTGATCGGTGTCCCAGCTATCGGTTGCTGCGATAATGGCCTTGCCTTTTCTTTCAATGACGATGATGTCATCGTTGTTGTCATTGCCAGTTAGGTTATTGTAAAAAGAAGAAACATTGCTGGGCACTAAATAATCGCCAGATTTGAAATCAAGCGCCCCGTGAGCCAATAGGATATTGGCGATGTCCTGATTGGAAGGGAGGTCGGTCGTGTTGCCAGGAAGGTGTGTCCAACGTTTGCCAGTGTTGGCAATGTTAAAAAGGTCTTCGAAAAAAATCTGCGGGTTCCCATCCATGGCACAAGCGACTGCGTAGGCCGCAGCAAGCCGGGGTTCACGGATGTCAACATGCTGCGATAGTTCGTCGTTGGAACAATTTCCAAACGAATCCAAACACGATGCATGGCAATTGCTGCCGTCCTTCCACCCGATAATATCGCCGTTGCTGTCAAAACATGGTCGATAAGTATCATGATTATTGATGAAGGGAACTGTCCGGTGTATCCTCACACCACTAATGTCAACGTACCGGGTATTCTGTTGCGCCCCCGGTAAATTGCCCATATCAAAAGCGCCGTTGCCGTAAATCATCCCCCGAAGCCCACCAGCGCTATCGAAAGCCCGGAGGTTGAAATCGAAAGTACCTGACCGATTGTTCACAGCGGCGACCCATGCATCAAGGGCGCTTGTGCTCCCGACCCATTCGCCGACCGCCAACATTTCATCGCCACCGCCAGCCCAACCTGCGTTATGTTGGAGATTGTATAGAAAATCTTCCGAAGCAAAAGAAGGGAAATGTTTTACCGCATCGATTCTTACCCCATCGAAACCCATTTGCTTTTTATACCATACCAGCCATTCCCGGGTGTGCTTTCGCATATAACCGTTACTGGTGCCCGTACCGCCATTTCCGTAAGGGGAATAAGTACTCTGATCGGGGTTGTAGGTTGCGTTTCCGCTATACCCTTGCGCACCATCATAGTAGCAAACGTCAGGGCCGAAGCCCTGCCAACATACTGGGTCGTTGTTTGGGTCGCAAAGCCCAGAGGAACAGCCATGGTCGGGGTTGGGGTGATAGTTTTGGTGGTTTTTGGGAAAACGGCCTTCCCTCGCCAGATACTCCACTGCCGATTGATCGGTCGCTGGTGTTTTGTAACAGGCGTACCTGAAATTTTTCCAACTATCCGTACAAGAAACAGTTGGGGCGCTTGGGTCTTGTCCACCGCCGCCCGTATCGCTTCCCGCTCCTATGACATGATTGGGTACAATATCTTGGATTACCTCAATGCCATTGGCGTGAAGCACGGCTACCATTCGGAGCAGTTCATCCTTCGTTCCGACTCTCGTGGTAGCATCGTTTTTCTGCATTTTGTCCCCGAGGTCGTAATGGTCGTAGGGTGCGTAGCCGACCCCTTTCGAGCCGAAGTCCTGGTTTTTCACCGTAGGCGGAATCCAAACGGCATCCACCCCCATCGCTTTGAGGCGGGGAGCCAATTCGGTCAGGTAATTGGCCCACCCGTTGGGAAAATTGTTGTTCCAATAGTCCCACCAAAAGGCTTGCACGATGGTCTTTTTTTCAAAAGAAGTTTGGGAAAATATTTGACAAGGTAAAAAAGCAATCAGCACCAAGCAGGCGACCTCACGCACCCGATTTGAATTGGGAAAAAAACTAAATAATGCCCCTAACAATGAAGTGTATTGCTTGTCCATAATAAGTTACATGTTACCACCTTGGTTAGTTAAAGAAGTGCGGACCCGTTGGTAGAAAGGGGTAGAAAGGATGTAATTGAATTCAAATGATAAGTTGAGATCGGGAAAATCGCTGTTAAGCATCACAAATTT
Organism: Saprospiraceae bacterium; assembly: GCA_041392505.1. GTDB lineage: Bacteria > Bacteroidota > Bacteroidia > Chitinophagales > Saprospiraceae > UBA6168. The sequence continues at coordinate 119,848 of JAWKLX010000006.1, forward strand.
AATAGAATGGTTCAATATCCCGTGATTCCTATCTAAAAAATTTTAAACGACTGTCAAATCATAAATACCTGACAGTCAATACCTTAAAACCTATTGTTCATGAGCCATCATCATGAAACCCGTACTTTATCAATTTTATGCAACACCTTGTTGAGCTGATTTGAACTATTAATTGGAGGGAAAATAATCAAAAAGATAATAGCGGTTTATTTCGCTCGAAATAGGTTGTTAGACTATAAGGTAGGAGGCTGTTTCCCGCAGAGTCCGCTAAATTTTGTGCAGAGCTTCGCAGCGTTTTTTCGCCGGAGATCTGCGGAAAACCAGAGCTTTATTTTTACCGAAAACTAATTTATAAAGTCACTATTTGCTCAATCACTATCCAATCTAAATGTCGATCAATAACGACTGCCGCATTCACTTAAACCCTTTTTATCTCTGCCCCCAAGGCGTTCAACCGCTCATCAATTTTTTCGTAGCCCCGATCAATTTGATGGATGTTGTGGATGGTGCTTGTGCCTTTGGCAGAGAGTGCCGCAATCAACAACGCCACGCCAGCCCGGATATCCGGCGAGGTCATTTGGATGCCCCTTAATTGAAAACGTCGGTTCAGCCCAATGACAGTCGCCCGGTGGGGATCGCACAAAATAATTTGAGCGCCCATGTCAATTAATTTATCCACAAAAAACAGGCGGCTCTCAAACATTTTTTGGTGGATTAGAACACTGCCCTTGGCCTGTGTCGCCATCACCAACAAGATGCTCATTAAATCCGGCGTAAAACCCGGCCACGGCGAATCATAAACCGTCATGATGGAACCGTCAATAAAACTATGAATTTCGTACTCCTCTTTAGCGGGCACATGAATGTCATCACCATTGATGTTCAAATCCACGCCCATGCGTTCAAATACCGGCAATATGTTCCCCAGATCTTTCACCCCTGCATCCTTGATGGTCAGCTCAGATTGGGTCATGGCAGCCAAACCGATAAAACTGCCCACCTCGATCATGTCCGGCAGACAGCGGTGATTCGCACCTCCAAGTGAAGTGACTCCTTCGATGATTAACAGGTTCGAGCCAACCCCGTTGATTTTTGCCCCCATCTGGTTCAGCAATTTGCAGAGTTGTTGGATGTAAGGTTCGCAGGCGGCATTGTAAATGGTCGTCGTCCCCTTGGCCAGCACCGCCCCGAAAATGACATTAGCCGTACCAGTCACGGAGATTTCGTCCATCAAAATATAAGCCCCTTGCAACTCAGGTGCTTCGATAAAATAGGTGCGTATATCGGGATCGTAACGAAATTCAGCACCGAGTTTTTGCAAACCTAAAAAGTGGGTATCCATGCGACGGCGGCCAATTTTATCGCCGCCCGGCTGCGGCAACATCGCCTTGCCAAAACGCCCCAACAATGCCCCCATCGTCATCACAGAACCTCTGATACTGCGGGCTTTTCGACGGAACTCCTTGTCCTCAAAAAAACCGAGGTCCACTTTGTCTGCTTGGAAACTGTAAGTGTCTTGGTTGATACGTTCGACCGTCACGCCCAGCCCCTGCATGAGCTCTATCTGCCGCTGCACATCAAGGATGTCGGGGATATTCGAAATGGTCACTTTTTCTATGGTGAGCAATGGAGCGCAGATGACTTGTAAGGCTTCATTTTTTGCCCCTTTCGGGGTGATGTCGCCACTCAGGGGGCGACCACCTGTTACTAAAAATGAGGTGGATTGCATTTATAGGATTTTGATTTGAAGGGGCGAAGATAAGGAGGTGGAAAAGATTTTGTTGGAGAAGCGAGGCTATCCTGAAAACAGTATTTTGTTTAAACAAAAATGGCAGGGTGGAAAATTCACACCCTGCCATTTCGCTTCAGCAATTTCAGGAATTATTTCCTTTTCAAAATCTTGTTATACCTCGCCGGGTCGTTAAACAGCTCCAACGCCTCTTTTATTTCTTTATCGTTCCGCAAACCAATTTGCACGCGGCCTTTTTCGTAGAGGTAGCGACTGACAATTTCCTTTTCAATCATGCTGACGACCAAATCCTTATGGCGAACCAGTTCGGCTTTTTTGGCAGCAATGATTTTGTTGTCCAAAGCGGCAATATCGCTGGAAGAAAGGTAATTGTTTTTGATAGCGGTCTCTTTCAATTTTTCCAACAAGTCCTCGCTTTCCGTGTCATAGCTAAAATTGGTTGCTTCCAAGAATTTCACGAAGCCGTCCCAATCATTGAAATGGAAAGTGGCCGCATCCGTCACTTCTGGGTTTTTCAAAATCCACTCCGTTACGTAGTTGAAAACAATATTTTTTTCATCCAAAATGCTCAGGATTTCGCTGTCTGCATCGGGGTCGAGCACGATGTCAGGTTTTACACCACCGCCATCAAGGACGGTACGGCCGTTGCGGGTTTTGAATGGCGTCCGTTTATCGTCTGCAATGCCAACTGGTTCGCCTTCGTCGTATTCAACGGCTTGGATGCAGCGGCCGCTAGGGATGTAATATTTAGCCGTAGTCATTTTTACTTTGGCGTTGTAGCCAATGTCCTTGGTATTTTGGACGAGCCCCTTGCCATAGCTGCGCTGTCCGATCAGTACACCCCGATCCAAATCCTGGATGACCCCAGAAACGATCTCAGAAGCGGAAGCTGAGTTTTTATTGATTAGCACCACCAACGGCACTTCCTCGTCGACGGGTGCATTGAGGGTTTTAAAGCTCCGATCCCAATCCTTCACCTTTCCTTTGGTGGAAACGACGAGTTCGTTTTTAGGAACAAAAACATTGGATAAGTTGACCGCTTCGGCCAGCAAACCACCGCCGTTGCCGCGTAGATCGAGGATTATACCTTTTCAGGTTAGGTTGTTCCACTTTCAGGTCTTTGAGCGCATTGGCCACATTACGGCCCGCCTCGCGGGTGAAGGTGGTCAGGTTCACGTACCCCACGTCGTCGGAAACCATGCCTGAATAGGGTACATTCGTGATGCTCACTTCATCTCTGACAAGGGCAACTTCCATTTCCTTTTTCTCGCCGGGGCGCTATTACGGTCAATTTGACCTCAGTCCTGAGGGTAGCCTTTAATAAAGTTTGTATCTCATCAACACTTTTGCCGTCGGTGCTTTTGCCATCAATTTTCAGGATTTTGTCGCCGGCCTTCAACCCTGCCTTGTCGGCTGGGGCATCTTTATAAGGCGCAACCAAAGTAGGCTTATCGTCGATGATGCGGATGTCCGCACCGATCCCGTTGTATTTGCCCTCGGTCATGAAACGCCAGCTCTCAACTTGCCCTTCGGAAAAATAGTTGGTGTAAGGGTCGAGGCTTTCGAGCATGGCGTCGACCCCCGTTTTCATGAGCTTGGCAGGATCGAGTTCGTCCACGTAGCCTGTGTTCACCTCTTTATAGAGGTTGGTGAAAATCTCGATGTTTTTAGCAATTTCGAAGTAATTGCTATTGGTATTGACCACAGTCGTCGCCACGGTAGTGAACAGGACGACGGCGATGGCCAAGAGTTGGAAGGTGCGGGATTTTAGTATTTTCATTTTTGGAAAATTTAATTTTTTAAGCTTTGAATTTCATCCAATAAAATGGGAAGGGATTTTTTGATTATTGACCATAAAACTTCAACAGAGACAGCATCATAGCCATGGATGATACGATTGCGTGTATCAACTATTTTTCGTGCATCGGAGATTTTTACTTCACCATCATTTTTTAATATTCGATTAACCGCTTCTCCGATTATTTCAATGTTACGTTCAACGGCCCTTCTCGTTTTAATGTCTTTTTGAAAATCTTCAAAGTCCATTTCTTTAGGAATAAAAGAATTGATTTCTTCAATTGCATTTTCAATATCTTCAAGCCATGACAATATCTCTTCGGGCATAAATGAGCTTTTTGGTTTTATCGATTGATTTTATTAGAAAAGTATTTTTAATTGCCTTTGCCTCCAACAAGTCTATTTTTCTTTTGAAAATTTCTTCTAATGTAAATTTTAAATCAAAATAATTATCGGCATAAACCAATGGGTCAAGCTTTTCAAATGCTACTACAAAATCGATGTCGCTGTTTTCGTTAAACCTGTCGGTAAGGACAGACCCGAAAGCAAATAATTGCTCCACATGAAATTGCTCACATGCCGATAAAACGCTTTCCATATTTTTTTCTAAAATATTCATCCTTAATTTTTCGAATCGAAATTAGTCAATAACGATCACAACCCAAACACCTCCCCTTCCTCGCAAACCCCGAACCCACTCCCCAAAACGCTTTTCCTCGCCTCACTATTTTCCAACAACACTGGATTGGTGTGGTTGAAATGGATAAAATGGATTTTCGCTTTTTCTTGAAGGGAAAGAGCTTGAAACGCTTCCATGCTTTCCGTGATGAACGGGTGCGGTATCTTACTCATATCCCGGCCAGGTATTTCGCCATTTTGGTAAAACGAGCCATCGAGGAGGGCATAGTTAGTCCGCTTTATTTCTTCCAAAACGTCCCTTTCCCAGAGATGCCATTTGTCAATGTCGGGTACAAAAAGCAGCGATTTTTCCGGCCCTTCTATTTTGTACCCAACCGTTTCAGAGAACTCATCCCGGTGTGGAACGAGCAGTGGCACCACTTTGATTCGTTGGTTCAAAATGACCGCCGAATCGGCTGAAAGGTTGCGAAGCGAAATATTTTCAAGATCGACCAACTGACTCCAAGGCCCATTTTTTTCCAAAAAAGAACGCATCCTTGGCATGGCATAAACGGGCATCTCTTTGGCGCCCATCACTTCCCTGCCTAAATGCATCAGCCCGGTATAATGGCCGATATGGGCATGGGTCAGAAAAATGCCTGCCAAATTCAACGCCTTGCCCGGCAACAAGTTTTGCAAATGCCAAGCTTGGTCTTTAAAATCAGGCGTGGCATCTATCATCCACGCTTTTCCTTCCATGGGATCAACGATCGCGATACAGGAAACAGATCGCCTCTTCGCTGATTGTAGCCAAACCTCCCGGCAACAATCTTTCTGGCAACCCGCCTGTGGATACCCAGCATCCTGAGCGATGCCCAAGACAACGACAAAAGGTGTTTCCCCGGTTACCACATTACGGTAGGACGCCGAAGGCTGCTCCCTTTCAGCTGTACCGCAAGCTGAAAAAAACATACAAGTAGCCAACCAAACCGAGGTAGAAAATGTTCTTAGCTGCCTGACCCAAATGGTACTGGAAAAACGATGCATATTGAGAAAGTCAAAACGTGAAAAATCAAAGAAAAACATTTTGCTAAATCTTTGTGCAGCTCTTTTTACAAAAAGAGCTATGTCTTGCTAACTTTGCAGGTCTTATCAACACCTTTCCATTGAAACTCAACGATTTCTGAATTTTGGCTCATGAAAAAACTATACGTTTCCAATAAAGATGAAAGTGTCCGCATGTTCAAATACGGATGGATGGAGGTGTTTTCCAAAGTACATTTTAGTGTCCCCCTTTTTATATACGTGCCGGTAGTTGGGTATTTCCTTTACCTATCGTTTGCCGACCCGGCACTGGCTATTTGGGAAATTCCCGCACTCTATGTTGGTGGCATCTTCGCATGGTCTATTGCAGAATATTTCCTGCATCGGTATGTTTTCCACTACCACCCAACGTCTGAGTGGGGACAGCGCATCCATTTCATCGTACATGGCGTCCATCATGACTATCCCAATGATTCCAAACGGTTGGTCATGCCGCCGTCGGTGAGCATCCCATTGGCGTTCTTATTTTATTTTGGGTACGAGGCTTTGATGGGAGCATCTTTGACCTCGCCTTTCTTCGCTGGGTTTGTTACGGGATACTTGGTTTACGACATGATGCACTATGCCATTCACCATGCCAATTGGGACAACAAATGGTTTATGAACATCAAAGCGCACCATCTAAAACACCACTTCAAAGACCCCGACAAAGGCTATGGCGTAAGCTCAACCCTCTGGGACAAAATAGTGGGGACGGATTATAAATAATTATGAATGGTGAGTGGCGAATGGCCATGCCGTTCCTATTTACTATCCACTTGGAAGCATTGTTGAATGGCATTTGAGAACACTAACAAAAAGCAAGCACTGGTAGCCCTTGGATTGGCGCTCCTTTATTTGCTTTGGATAGTGTTGGCGGTCGGGTTGCGGAACGATCACCTAATTTTTATCGCTTTATGCTTGGTGTTGTTTTTTGCCAGCGACATGTCGAGAAAGGTATTGATGGCCCTGTTTTTTTTCGTCGCTTATTGGGTCATTTATGATTCGCTGCGGATTTACCCAAACTATGCATTCAACCCTGTCCACGTTCAGGATTTATACGAACTAGAAAAATCCCTTTTCGGGTTTACTTATAAAGGGCAAATAATTACGCCTAATGAGTTCTTTGAAATGAACACCCACCCTGTCGCAGATGTACTATCTGGCCTATTCTATCTGTGCTGGGTGCCTGTGCCGATCGCTTTTGCCATCTGGCTCTATTTTAAGGACAAGCGGATGTTACTCGATTTTTCATTGGCATTTTTACTGACCAACCTTTTTGGTTTTGCACTGTATTATGCGTTTCCCGCAGCGCCGCCTTGGTATGTAGAATTGCATGGCTTTACAGAGAATTTTAGCATCCCTGGCAATGAAGGTGGCTTGGCCAATTTTGACCGCATCATGGGCATCCCTTTGTTCCACGGCTTGTATGCCAAGAACGCCAATGTTTTTGCGGCCATCCCATCACTGCATTCTGCCTATCCCATTATCCCATTGTACTTTGCTCTTAAAAGAAAAATGCCTGTGGCTGCGTTTTTCTTTTTTGTAATTTGTGTCGGTATATGGGGGTCAGCGGTCTATTCCCGGCATCATTATATCATCGATGTGATTTTGGGAATTTTGTGCGCATTGGCCACTATTTTGGTATTGGAACGTTTGGTTTTGCGGACGCGGGTAGATGGTTGGTTGGATCGGTACGCCGAATGGATAAAGTAAATATTTTATTTAGCCCTAAGAGATGAAAACACAAAAGACAAATTCAAGGTTTGGAGAAAAAAAATCAGTTTGAATGATCCAAACCTAAAAACGATAATTCAACACCATTACATTGATTTTTGGGAAAATTAAGAACAGATAATTCGCATTCACAACCGCTTAGAAAATAACAGAAAAACAGATGAATTTGCTTCAACAAAAAATGAAACGGTACACCGCACCGCAGGAAGCTAGGGCCGCTGGTGTTTACCCGTACTTCCGTGTCATTGAGAGCGACCAAGACACCGTCGTGAAAATGAACGGCAAGGATGTACTCATGTTTGGCTCCAATAGCTACTTGGGGCTAACCAACCATCCCAAACTAAAGGAAGCTGCCAAACTGGCCGTGGATAAATACGGCTCTGGATGTGCAGGTTCCCGCTTCCTAAACGGCACCCTCGACCTCCACATTGAGTTGGAAGAGGCGCTGGCCAAATTTACCGGAAAAGACGAAGCTATTGTTTTCAGCACTGGCATGCAGGTTAACCTTGGCGTGCTTTCATCTGTGCTGGGCAGAAAAGATTATATTATTTGCGACGATGCCAATCACGCTTCCCTTGTTGATGGTACTAGATTGTCATTTGCCACCACCCGTAAATACCGTCACAACGACATGGAGTCGTTGGAAAAAGTGCTCCGATTGGTCAATGAAAAAAGAGAGGCTGGCGATGTAGCCCTGATTGTCATGGACGGTGTTTTTAGCATGGAAGGCGATGTTTGTAAATTACCGGAAATTGTCGAACTGGCAAAAAAATACAATGCCAATGTCATGGTAGACGATGCCCACGGCCTCGGCGTCATGGGCAATAGTGGACGCGGCACCTGCGACCATTTTGGGTTGACCGACCAAGTTGACCTTATCATGGGCACTTTTTCAAAATCACTGGCCACGATCGGTGGTTTCATTGCCACTGACCACGATACGGCCAATTTCTTGAAACACCATGCCCGTGCACTCATTTTTAGCGCAAGCATTGCACCTGCCAATGCGGCAGCTGTAATTGCCGCCCTCGAACTCATTGAAAATGAGCCCGAACGCATCGAAAAAGTATGGGCAAACACCCACTATGCCAAAGGCATGCTTGATGAATTGGGCTTCGATACGGGACATTCCGAAACGCCCATCATCCCCATTTATGTAAGGGATGTCAATAAAACATTCATGCTGACCCGCATGCTACAGGACGTCGGTGTGTTTGTCAACCCCGTCATTACTCCTGCCGTCGCACCAGAAGACACACTGATCCGGTTCTCCTTGATGGCCACCCATACCTTTGAGCAAATCGACGAAGCGATTGGGAAACTGGCCGCCGTAGCCAGAAAGCTGGATATATTAGCAGGACAAACTGTTTGATATAAAAATTGGAGGCTGCATGGACAGCCTCCAATTTCTTCTTTCCTTTGCGGTCACCCGACGGGCTGACTGTTTCCGACAAACGATATTTATGAAAACAAGCATTGTTGAGGTAAAAACCGGGCGTGACCGAAAACGCTTCATTGACTTTCCGCATGACCTCTATAAAGGCGACCCAAACTATGTCCCTGAGATTTATATTGGCCAAAAAGAACTCCTTAGCGAAAAGAAAAACCCTTTCTTCCGACATTCCAAAGCGCAACTTTTCCTCGCCTTTCAAGGCGATAAAATAGTGGGCCGCATCGCAGCCATCCGCAACAATGAATACAACCGCTTTGCCAATGCGAACGTGGGATATTTCGGGCTTTTCGATGTCGTTGAGGATTACGAAGTGGCGAAAGAGTTGTTCGATACAGTGACCGCTTGGGTGAAAAATGAAAAATTGGATGGCATCATGGGGCCAGCTAATTTTAGCACCAACGACACTGCCGGCCTATTGGTGGATGGTTTTGACCGACCGCCTGTTGTCATGATGGTTTACAACAAACCCTATTATGTCACCTTCATTGAGCGTTATGGTTTTACCAAACAGATGGACATGCTGGCCTACCACGTTACCGAAGAAACGGTCAATATGAAATCTGTCCGCATCGCTAATATGCTCGCAGAACGGCTACAAAAAAGGGGTATCCGGGTGCGGAACGTAAACATGAAAAACTTCAAACAGGAAGTAGCAACCATCCGCGAAATATATAAAGACGCTTGGGACAAAAACTGGGGCTTTGTGCCTCCGACCAACGAAGAATTCAACCACATTGCTGAGGGCTTGAAAATGGTCATCGACCCCGATTTTGGATTGATCGCAGAACACGACGGAAAGGCTGTTGCATTTGCTTTGGCCATACCTGATATAAATATCATTGCAAAAGACATTAAAAAAGGGAGGCTCTTGCCTACTGGGATTTTTAAACTGTTATTTCAAAAAAAGAAAATCAAACGCTTGCGCATCATATTATTGGGCGTTTTAGAGGACTATCGAAAAATGGGCATCGAGGGCATTTTTTACGCACGCATCATTTCCAAGGGCATGGAAAAAGGGTACAACGAAGCGGAAGCATCTTGGATTTTGGACAATAATGAAATGATGAAAAAAGGAGTAGAAGGAGTAAACATGGTGGCCTATAAAAGGTACCGGATGTATGAGAAGAAAATAAATGGTGTATCGGTTTAACGGTATACTGGTTTATCGGAATAGCAATCGTTATACCGATAAACCGTTGTACCAGTACACCTTACTTTTATGAAAAAAATATTAATTACCGGAGCATCGGGTTTTGTTGGAAGTCACCTTGTTGAGGAAGCTTTGAGCCGCAATTTGCAGGTATATGCGGGCATAAGGAAAAATAGTAGCCGACAGTTTTTGCAGGATAGCCGCATCCATTTTTTTGAAATGAATTTTTCAAAAACAGATGAATTAAAAGAAAAATTAAACAACGCTAAATTCGATTATATTATCCACAATGCAGGAATTGTTTCTGCTCCCAAATTAAAGGATTATTATACTGTCAATTTTGATTATTTAAAAAACCTGATTGAGGCTTTAAATGCCTCCGACAGTATTCCAGAAAAATTTATTTATATCAGTAGCCTTGCCTCGTATGGCCCTGCCAGTAGTACTGACTTATCTGATTTTTTAAAAGAAGAAGACGCAAAGAAGCCAATTAATACGTATGGAAAATCAAAATTAAAAGCAGAAGAATTTATTTATTCGCAAAATGATCTTCCATATATTATTATCCGCCCAACAGCTATTTATGGGCCAAGGGAAAAAGAAATTCTAACCTTTTTTAAATTAATTAATAAAAATATCGAAGGTTATATTGGCTTTAAAAAACAGCACCTCACATTTATTTATGTAAAAGATTTAACCAAAACTATTTTAGACGCCACCTTGTCGAGAGTCAGTCAAAAATCTTATTTTATTTCTGATGGCAATTATTATTCGCAAACAGATTTAGGGAAATATGCCAAGCAATTATTATCCAAAAAAACTTTCCGCATGCACGTGCCTGTTTCGTTGGTGAGAGGCATCGCATGGCTCTTAGAACAACCCGCAAAAATCACTGGAAATTACCCTGCGCTCAATTTGGAAAAAGTCAGCATCTTGGAGAGCATGAATTGGAAATGCGATTTAACTGCTTTGAAAGAGGACCTAAATTTTAAACCACAATATAATCTGGAAAAAGGGTTGGAGGAAACATTGCAATGGTATAAAAAAAATGGTTGGCTTTGACTTTTACACTACAGCTAAGCTCCCAACCTAACTTCACAATTTTTTGTTAATAAACTTAGTACGGGATTTATTTATAAATCATTTGGCGTTCAATGGATCGCCTCATATCTTGACATGCCCACTTTTTTAAGGTTAATAATTGTGGCAAATAAATTTCGTTCTTTGACAAATAGCGTGGAACGGATCAAATAATCAGGGTATTAAGTGAGTGGAAAATTTTTCAAAATTTTCCACTCACTTAATACCCTGATAGAGAGGGAGGTGAAAAAATAGAAAATTTTAAAATTTTCTATTTTTTCACCTCCCTCTCTCCTTGTTTTTTCTGCTCCACGGGATTTGTCAAAGAACCATAAATTTTAAGTTACTCAAAGTCATTAATGGAAAACGACACAAAACATTTCTGCTTTTGGCCTTTCACAGCTTACACCCCATTCATTTGCCTTCTTTAGTTATTAATCGATATATTTGTATAAACTAATGACTTCATACATGAAAACTGCGTTGGAAATTGCTAATTATTTTATCGAAAAATCCTTGGAGTCTGGGGAAGAACTCACACCAATGAAGCTCAACAAATTGGTGTACATCGCCCACGGCTGGTATCTTGGCCTCGCCGACAAGCCACTCATCGGTGAGGCAGCACAAGCTTGGAAATATGGCCCAGTGATTCCTTCCGTTTACCATCGTTTCAAATCTTACGGTGGCGCCCAGATCACTTCGCTCGAACCTGCCAGCGACATGGTCACCATTCCAGAGGTAAAGGATGATGAACTAAAAGAATTCTTGCAGCGCATTTGGGATGTTTACGGACGTCTGTCCGGGTTACAACTTTCCTCTTTGACGCACCAGGAAGGGACTCCGTGGTCGGTCACCCGTCATCGATATGGCGACAACCAAGACAATGGAGGCGCCATGATTCCCAATGATTTGATCAAACAGCACTATAAAGGAAAAGTAGATGCAAGAAGAAAAGCAGCCTAACCCAATGGATCTTGCGGCGATTGATGTTATGCCCAGTGTGGAAGTCAGTTCGGTCGCTCCTTACGAACACGAAGCATTTGTCAAGAAACACAAGCGTGACGAAAAGACGAAAGACCACATGCACTATGTATTTGTCGCATTGATCTGGGTGGCTTTCTTAGCGTTTATCGCCGTATTTTTTATCAGGGTCATTCATTTTGTCCTGCCAGAAACTTGGCAGTGGTTGTCGGACGAGCAGGTACAGGGTATTGATAAATTGATCTTTAGCGGTGCGATCGGTGGGTTCATTGGCCGGTATTTCAAACGATTCAACGAACCGGAGTGACGTAGTTCGTCAGTCTTTAGTTCCTAGTTCGACAGTTCTACTACCTCCATTTGTTTTGAAAATAATTAGTGTCCAAGTCCTTATTTATTGGCAAACTAAAGGCTTATCACATATACCCCAATATTTTCAACATATCCTCCGCTTTCTGTTCTTCCCGGTATAGTGTATCCACAACATTCCCTTTTGAGTCTTTGTAAATCAAAACATGTTTGGGTGACGGAATGAGGCAGTGCTTCAACCCGCCATATCCGCTGAGGGTATCCTGATAAGCCCCCGTATGGAAGAAGCCGAGGTATAAAGGTTCTTTGTCGTCTTTACCAATGACTGGCAGATATACTTGGCTTTCATGTACTTCCGAATTGTAATAATCCGAGTTGTCGCAGCTCAGCCCACCGATGTTGACCCTCCGGTATTCGTTGTGCCATTTATTGATCGGTAAAAGGATGAACCGCTCGGCAATGCCCCAACTATCGGGCATCGTGGTAATGAGTGAATTGTCCACCATGTACCATACCTCGGCATCGTTCTGTTGCTTTTGGTCGAGCACCGAAAAAATATGCGCACCACTTTCCCCAACGGTATATTTACCAAACTCTGTAAAAATATTTGGCTCAGGAATTTCCTCTTCTTGGCAAGCCTGCAAGATGAGGTTGATGATTTCCCTTACCATATAAGTATAGTCAAATTCAAATCCGAGCGAGTTGCGGATGGGCATGCCGCCACCAATATTTAGCCCCGTTAAAGTCGGGCACACTTTTTTTAATTCGCAATATAATTTGACCGCCTTTTTCAATTCTCCCCAATAGTAGATAGAATCCTTGATCCCGGTGTCAACAAAAAAGTGGAGCAATTTCACGTTGAATTTTTTGTGCTTTTCCAACCGTTCTTTGTAATAGTTGACGACTTCCGAACCACGGATTCCTAACCTGGAAGTATAAAATTCAAAATTAGGTTCTTCGTCGGTCGCCACCCGGATACCAATATTGCATTTGCCTTTTACATATTCCTCATAAAAATCCAATTCGTTTTTATTGTCGAGTACCGGGAGGACATTTTTAAATCCTTCGTTGATTAATTCACTGATTTTAAAAGCATATTCTCTTGGCTTAAAACCATTATTGATGATGTATATATTTTTATCGATCCAGCCTTTTTCATAAAGCTTTCTCACCAGATCAACATCGAAGGAAGACGACGTTTCCAGTTGCGATCCATTTTTCAAAACTTCGTTCAAGACATAGCTGAAATGGGAGCTTTTGGTACAATAACAATAATTATAAGTCCCTTTATAACCAAGCGTTTTCATGGCCTTGTTAAACATGTTTTTGGCCTTTTTTACTTGGGTGCCAATTTTTGGCAAATAGGTGAGCTTGAGTGGCGTTCCATATTTTTCGATCAAATATTTGAGCGGTACACCATGAAAAATCAAACATCCATCCTCAATGTCGAACCCCTCTTGTGGAAAATAAAAAGTCTGGTCAATAAGATCGAAATAACGGTTTTTTATCATTTCAACATAAACAAATTGTATCCTTGGTTTAATAACAAACTGGCATCAATTATCTGCCAAGCCTCTATTTCCAAAAATACCTTTGAACGATTTAAGGTAAACAAAGCGGGCAAAAGTACTGGCTATTCCCTATTTATTTAGGGTAAATACGATAAAATTAATTTCTCGCTACTTGCCATGGTAGAGTGTAGCGTTTTCACTTTTATACCCCCTGAAATCATTCCGCCCCGAAACGTACAAACCTTCCTCAAAAAATTCGTCTTCAAAAATAGCGGGGTCGACCTGATAGCCCGGTGGCGAAGAAATTTCAACCAAATTATTGGAAGGGTCTCGGACAAACATTTGCATCGCCCCATCGGGCAATTGACGGACCTTGCCCCAAGGTTTGATATCGATAATGCCCAGCTCCTTTGAACGATAAAAAATAGTATTAAAATCATCTACCTGCACACAGATGTGGCCACGGAAAGACTGGGCATCTTCCCATTCGGAAAGGTGCAATTGCTGCTCTTCATTTATTTTGAAAAAAGCTGTTGGGTAATCAAAGACAAATGCGGGGATGACCTCCAGCCCCATTTCATGTTCATAAAATGCTGCTGCTGTTTCGAGCTGGTCAACGATCAAGGTGACGTGATTTATTCTGGTAATTTTAGCCATATTTTTTTTGCGATGGGTCGGTTTTCCGTTTATGAAATTAAAGGCAACAAAGTGTCGATGGATTTTTGGGTAAGCATGGAATAAAACTCCTCCGTCAGTGCAGAACTACCATGATCCTCCAAGAATTTTTTCTGCTCTGCGCTGAGCCCGACCGGATTTTCGTCAATGCTGTGTGGGTATGGGTTGGCCGGAGTGCGATCAAGTGGCGGGCAAAACTCTACTGATAGTGCCCCATCGTAACCAACTTCTTTTAAAACATTGATGATCTTTTGCCAATCCAAAGTGCCCATGCCTGGGGCAAAGCGGTTGTTGTCGGCCACATGGAAACCAACCAGCCGGTCTTTCGCTCTGCGGATAGTGCCGTAGTAATTGCCCTCCTCCAAGTTCATGTGGAAAATATCGAGACAGACGCCGCAGTTTTTCCCCACTGCTTCAGCCAGTGCGAGGGCTTGATCGCCCCGGTTGATAAAGTAAGTTTCAAAGCGGTTGATGGGTTCAATGCCCAAGAGTACGCCTGATTTTTCTGCATAGTCATAACATTCCTTCAAAGACTCCACCGCCCAATACCACTCCTCATCGGGGCGGCCATCTGGCACTATTTTACCGACAGTACCGGGCACCACTGAAACCATGTGCCCATCCAATTCCTTGACCATTTTGATGATGCTTTTTACATACTCGACAGAGGCGGCCCGTTGTGCTTCATCCTTGGCCACCAAGTTGCGTTCGCCCAGCATCAGCGTAACGCTGCCCCAGCATTTCAGGTGGTTGTCGTGCAGCAGTTGACGGACATATTTGGTATCGTAGTTTTCTGGCGTCCCCTGTATCTCAAGGGCATGGTAGCCTTGCTTGGCAATGCGGGCAACCGTGGTTTCGATGGTTTCGGCCCGCATCCAGTTGTGGATGGCGATGTGCATTTTTTGCTTTGTTTTGATAAAGAATTATTTCAAGTGGGGAAGATATTATTATCCTACGTCATTCTAAAATTTTCACCTGCCCGACCCCATCTGACACCTTCCGATCATTTCTTTTCCTTTTTTTCATTCAGGATTTTTTTGGCTTTCCGAAGTTCGCTGGCCACTTCGTTGAGTTTTCTTTCCACGGGTAGTTCTTCGGGAAATTGCCCCGTATTTTCCTTGACCATATCCCGAATATCCTGACCAACTTTTTTATGGATAGCCGCTGCATCGAACGGGTTGCTGACATTTTTCATTTTCAAGCGCTCTTCCGTCATGGTGATCCGGAAAAGATTGGCGGCCAGTTCGGTGCGGCCCATGTAATCAAAAAGCACATCGTCTTCATCCACCTTCTTTAGTTTTTTCACCGCACGGATCGGCTGGTTGTAAAGTCCGAGATAGCCTTCGGTCATAAAGGCCCGAAAATCTTTTACGCCAGCTTTGGCTGCGGCTGAATTCAATGCCAAGTTGCCCTCTTTAATTTCTTCCCTCACCATAATGCGCTCCAAGTCTTTCGATCCATCGAGCATCAGGTTGATGTTTTCTACCTGCTCCGCAAAATAGACTTGTGCCCTCGCAACGATCGGTTTCCGGGCATCGGCATTCATGGCAATGAGGTAACAGGCAAAACGGGTGAGCTTGATGTCCCGGCCTGTTTTACCATCGGAGCTGTGCCGGGTATCAATGAAATTTTCGCTGATGTCAATGTCTAAAGTAGCGCATGCCTGCATGGCCCGCTGCACTGGGGCAAGGAAGGATTTAAAAGATTTATAACCCAAGATTTCACCGTACCAACTGGCCCACCAGTACATGATACCGTTTTCCTCAAAGCCAAATTCGTCGAGGGAAGGTTTATGTTTATGATTGGTTGGAGAGTTCATAAGCTGTCTTTTTTGAATGATTGAAAGGTAGGTCATTTTTCAGAAAAATGGCTTTTCCTATCTCTGCTTTTCCTGCGCCATCCCCGAACCAGTTTTTCCATTTCCACGGCGTGAAATACTATGGAAGAAACGAGCAAGCAGCCCACCAGTTCATCCCAAGTCAGAGGTTTCACAGAAAAAATTTCCTGCAAAGCAGGGATGTACAGAATGGCCATTTGCAAAAAGAAGGTCAGCAGCACCGCACCTATCAACGGTAGGTTGGAAAAAATGCCCTGCCGGAACAAGAAGAAATATTCGCTCCTGATTGCCAGTACATGGCCCATTTGACTAAAGCATAAAATGGTGAAAACATAGGTCTGCCATTTTTCATCACCCTCTGCAATGGCCCAAGCCTGCGTCCCCAAACAGACACCTCCCATCACCAACCCAACCCACAAAATATGCACCCCCAGCCCGTGAGCAAAAATGCTTTCGTTCGGTTGCCGGGGCGGCAATTTCATCAAGTTTTTTTCGGGAGGTTCGCCAGCGAGGGCGAGGCCGGGAAGACCGTCCGTTACTAAGTTGATCCAGAGAATATGGATCGGCAGCAAAGGAATGGGCAGGCCAGCCAACGGAGCAAGAAAAATAGTCCATATTTCACCACTGTTGCTGGTCATGGTGTACTTGATAAACTTGCGGATATTGTCAAAAATGCGACGCCCCTCTTTCACCGCCTTGATGATCGTAGCAAAATTGTCGTCCAATAAAATCATGTGCGCCGCTTCTTTCGAAACGTCGGTACCAGTGATGCCCATCGCCACGCCAATGTTGGCTTTTTTCAAAGCGGGGGCATCGTTGACGCCATCGCCCGTCATGGCGACAAATTGGTTTTTCAGTTGGAGCGTTTTCACAATGTCGAGCTTCTGTTGGGGCGAAACCCTCGCGTAAACCTTGATCCGTTCAATGCCTTCCTCAAAGTCATGCAGCGACATTTCTTGCAGTTCTTTGCCCGTCACCAATCGGTCTTTTGCTTCTTGCAAAATGCCTAATTGAGTAGCGATTACTCTTGCTGTTTCTGGGTGGTCGCCGGTGATCATCACCGGAACGATGCCCGCCGTCCGGCAATCTTCAATAGCTTGAAAAACCTCCTTGCGGGGCGGGTCGATCATGCCGACAAGGCCGCAGCAAAGGAGGTTGTTTTCTAAACCATTGAGGGAAACATTCGGGACTTGGTCGATCAATCGGCAGCCATAGGCCAGTACCCGCAAACCACTCATGGCCATTTCTTCAGCTTTTGAAAAAATAGCAGTTTTGTCCTCGTTTTCACAGTGCGCCAGCACCGCCTCCACCGCCCCTTTGGTGATGGACAGATAGCCATTCTCCTCTCGATGAACGGTCGTCATCATTTTACGGTCCGAGTCGAATGGCAATTCTTCAACGCGCAGGTTTTCGGGTGTTTCTATTTTCTTTTTGGAAAAATATTGATCCGCAAAATCCACCAATGCGACTTCCGTTGACTCACCGACCCATTCGCCCTTTTCATTTTTTTGGACATCCTGATTCAGCGCCATGCACCGCAGGAGGAGCTCTTCATTTGAAAGGGAAAAACGGGGTAACGGTGCAGGCGTCCATGTTTCGGTAACGGTCATCCGGTTTTCGGTCAGCGTCCCAGTTTTATCAGTACAGATAAAAGTAACCGACCCCAGTGTCTCAACTGCCGGTAATTTCCTGATCAATGCATTGACGCGGATCATGCGACGTGCCCCCAATGCCAAAGCAATTGTAACGACTGCTGGAAGTGCTTCTGGGATAGCTGCCACCGCTACCGAGATGGCCGTCAATAACATACTGACCGGGTCTTCGCCACGCAAAATACCCGTGACATAAAGCACTGCACAGATGCCCAAAACGACGAAAGACAATTTTTTTCCAAAATCAGCGAGGCGGCGTTGGAGCGGGGTGAGCGATTCATCTTCCTGGAGCATTTGGGCAATGTGACCGATCTCCGTATCCATGCCTGTGGCGGCGACCACCCCTTTGCCCCGACCATAGGTGACGATGGTGCCTTTAAACGCCATATTGGCTCGGTCGCCGAGCGGCGATTTTTCATCGAACAATTCTTCGGGATGTTTTTCAACGGCGTTCGATTCGCCTGTCAAAGAGGCTTCCTCTATTTTGAGGGAGTGAGATTCCAGCAAACGGATGTCGGCTGGAATCATATTGCCTGCTTCCAATTGAACGATGTCGCCCGGCACGAGCATGGCCGAATCCACATTTTTGGGACTCCCGTTCCGCAGTACCGTAGCTGTCGGCGACGACATTTTTTTCAATGCCTCCATCGCCTTTTCTGCCCGGTACTCTTGCACAAACCCAACGATGGCATTTAGCAAAACAATGATCAAAATGACGATGGTGTCTTTCAAATCCCCAACCAATCCTGAAATGATGGCTGCCGCCATCAAGATCAAAATCATCACATCTTTGAACTGGTTGAGAAACAAGAGCCATGCGGGCTTTTTCTTCTTTTCCACCAATTGGTTGGGGCCGTATTTTTCGAGCCGCTCAATAGCCTCTTTATCGGTCAACCCATTGTTCCGGCTGCCGAGCAGTTCGAGTGCTTCTTTTTTTTCAAGGAGGTGGAAGTTCATTGGAAGGGAATAGGTTTTGGAAACCAGAAATGGTTGCCGAAAGATAAAGATATGCACTAAACCCAACAAAAGGGCAGTGACATAATTCAACCTAAAGCAATGACAATCATCAATTAATAAAGCTCCAATTCATTTGATATTGTTGACAAAAGGATAGTGATTTAGCTCCGAAAATTGAAAAGTAATAAAATGCGGAGCAGGATGATTATCGCTTTTGGCTAAGTCCCAACAGCCTGCCCCGAATTTATCTGCTTAAGGGAGAGCGGCGGTTCTTAAACCGCCGCTCTCCCTAGAAACCCTTGGAGGGCCGAGCAGATTGATGGCAATTGCTTGAACGACCATTCGGCCCGCATGAAAACACGTTGATTTGTTGGTCAAATTATTTTTCAATTTGCTACCCTATTTTACTATTCCCTAAATGCTGTCAGCCACAAACAAAATGCCTTCGACAAAAAGCAATATCATCACTTTAGATACCAGCCAACCCATCTGGGAACACTTTTTTACCGTGGCTCCTTTGGTCGTCATTGGCACTAAGGAAGGTAAGAACTACGACCTTGCCCCAAAGCACATGGCCACCCCGTTGGGGCTTGATAATTTTTTTGGGTTTGTCTGTACACCCCGCCATTCTACTTATCACAACGTAAAAAAGGAAGGGTATTTCACGGTGAGTTTTCCAAAACCCAACCAAGTGGTGATGGCCAGTTTTGCCGCTTCTCCCCGTTGTGGAGAAGAGGGAAATGAGAAAACCACACTCCAAAATTTACCGACATTTCCCGCCCCCCACATGGATGCACTTTTTGTCCAAAAGGGTTATCTCTATTTGGAATGTGAACACTTTAAAACCGTGGACGGCTTTGGCGAACATAGCCTTATTTGTGGAAAAATAACAGGCGCCTACATCGATGAACAATACCTGCGGCTATCAGAAAAAGATGAGCAGGAAATGGTCTATCACTCGCCGTTGGTGGCCTATTTGCCCCACGGGCGGTTTGCCGAAATTAAAGAGACTTGGGCATTTCCGTTTCCGAAGGATTTTAAAAATTGAAGCAACGGTTCGGCAGATAAATTCTGGTTCGCAAGTTTTGAAATTTCGTCAAACCTCTATCAACACAAAATGAAGCAGGACATTCAAAAAGTACAACAATATTTCAAAGAGGAAAGCAACGACATGAAAGCTTTTCTAAAACGCTTGGCAGAAGTGGAATCCCCTTCCCGCGACGTCGCTGCACAAGCACCTGTTTTTGCTATTTTGGAAAATAAATTTGCCGAGATCGGATTTACCACCAACCATTTCCCAGGCCAGCAATCGGGCGGCTACTTGATTGCGAAGCCAGAGCAGCGGCCCAAAAATGCTCACCTGCAGATGATGATCGGCCATTGCGATACGGTCTGGTCGAAAGGCACGTTGGCCAATATGCCTTTGGAAGAAACCAACGGCATGTTGAAAGGCCCCGGCGTATTCGATATGAAGGCGGGTTTGGTGCAAATGCTTTTCGCCCTGCAAGCCATCCGCGACTTGGGCTTGACATTAAAAGTGACGCCAGTTTGTCTCATCAATTCCGATGAGGAAATCGGTAGCCGGGACAGTACCGATGCCATCCGCCGATTGTCAAAAATTGCCGACCGGGCTTATGTGCTGGAACCCCCACTCGGTTTGGAAGGGAAACTCAAAACAGCACGAAAAGGTCTTGGGCGATTTACCCTAAAAGTGAAAGGCATAGCAGCTCACGCTGGCCTGAACCCTGGAGATGGGGCAAGCGCCATCCTTGAATTGTCGCACCAAATCCAACATTTATTTGCTTTCAACGACCCCAAAAAAGGAATAACCGTCAACGTGGGCATGATCGAAGGCGGCATTTCCCCCAACGTTGTGGCTCCTGAAAGCAGCGCCGTGATCGATGTCCGCGTGCCAACGATGGAAGATGCCTTTCTAGTAGAAGAAAAAATCCTCTCCCTCAAACCTTACCTATTGAATACCAAAGTGGAAGTAGAAGGAGGGTTCGGACGCCTGCCAATGGAGAAGACCCAACGCAACGAAAAACTCTGGAATGCCGCCCAATTCATTGGGCATTCTATCGGTATTGATTTGAAAGACGCCTCCGCTGGGGGTGGTTCGGATGCTAATACAACCAGTTTCTTCACCGCAACTTTGGATGGGCTGGGAGCCATCGGCGATGGCGCTCACGCCAACCACGAATTTGTTTTCTTGGAAAAAATGCAAGAACGGGCGGCTTTGTTGGTCTTCTTGCTTTTGCTGCCCCCAATTGAGCCGATCCATTTAAACAATTAAACATGAACTACCGCTACATCCATACTTCCCTTACCCGCATTTCCGGTTTGGAAAATAGCAATTATGAGGTCAAACGTTTGCCAAGAATACAATGGGAAAGTGGCGATTACATTGCTGCAGAAATCATTGATGTTGGTTCTGATTCTCAGATAGAGCTCACCAGCGGCCGGATGATCGACCCATTGAAAGGCGAAAAAGTGATCGGCGCTTTGGGCGTTCGGCATGCGACCTTAGAAGCTACCGGATCGTGGAAGGAAATCCCCAATTCTGGTGAAATGCACATGTTGACCGGAGCCGGACTGATTGGATGGATGACTTCCCTCTCGGTCTTTTCCCCTGTCCCAATCGGATTGAAATATATCGGGCATGTGAAAATACGTGGCCACAAAGTAACCATGCGACAGATGGTTCCCAAGATAGAATTAAAACCGTTGGACATACCCGTTGTCCTATTGGTCGGCACTTCCATGTCTGCCGGAAAAACAACGACAGCCCGGATCATCACCCGACAACTGAAGCTCATGGGCAAAAAAGTAGTAGCCGCCAAACTGACCGGGGCCGGCCGTTACCGGGACATCCTCTCTGTCCACGATGCCGGTGCCGATTATATCTTCGATTTCGTGGATGCAGGCTTACCCTCTACGGTCTGTACCCGGGAAGAATACGTTGATGCCTACCACCACATGATAGCTTTGATGGCGAACACCGACGCGGAAGTAGCCGTCATAGAAATAGGCGCCTCCCCTCTAGAACCTTATAACGGCGATGTCGCCGTCCATCTTTTGCGAAATAAAATACGCAGCACCATCTTATGCGCTACCGATCCATACGCCGTTTATGGCGTCATGAAAAGTTTTGACCTGACGCCTGATCTCGTCAGCGGGCCAGCTACAAATACGTTAGCAGGAGTGGAGTTGGTCAGGAAATTATGTGGGGTCGAAGCGGCCAATTTGATGAACCCCGAAAATTTAAAAATTTTACAAAATGCCTTAATTCGGGATTTGGAAATATAAGAGCAATCTGTATGAAAACCCACCCCGCGTATTTATCATCCCTCAACCAACAGTACCCACAAAACAATCAAAACAGGGCCAACCAATCCTATCAACCAACCTACCGGACGGAAATCAGATTGTTTTAAAAAACCAGTGCTAAAAGCTATCGCACTCGGTGGCGAAGATACGGGCAAGAAAAAAGCGCAAGATGCCGATAACCCAATGACCAATGGCAGAACAATAGATTGACCGGGCACTAAAATGATGGCAAGCGGGATCAATATAGTAGCGGTAGCAGTGTTGCTCATAATGTTAGAAAGCAATATGGTAATGATCGCAAAAACGACTAAAAGGACATAGAAGTTCATGTTGAAATGTTGTAGCTGCCCAACAAAATGAGCAGCAAGCCCTGTTTCTGAAATAGCCAACCCGAGGGAAAGACCACCAGCCACCAACATGAGGGTATCCCAGGGCAGTTGGCGAACATCATCGGCATTGATAATACCGAGCATGGTAAGCAGCATAATGGGTATACCGGAGACTGCTGCTACTGGAATGCCGTGTAAATTATTAGTAAGCCAGAGCATCGCAGTGACGCCCAGAACGATCAATACGATCCGTTTGCGGAGGTTTTCCTCCTCTTCAAATAGTGCTTCCCTCTCAACTTCCTGCGCTTCGATAAACCCCGTTTCTAACTCCTTTATTTCCGCAGGGAATAACCTGTTCAAAAACCACCAAGTGGATAGTACAAGCAAGATAGAAATGGGTATGCCAAAGACCATCCACTCCGTAAAACTGATGCGGATACCAACATTCTCCAACGAGCCGACCGCTATGGCATTGGGCGGCGAGCCAATGACTGTTCCCATGCCGCCCAATGTGGAGGCGGCCGCAATGCCCAACAACAGGGAACGTCGAAAATTACTGCCGTCACCAAGTTGGGCCAACATCGGGGTGACCATAGCTATCATCATGGCAGCTGTCGCTGTGTTAGACATAATCATGGAAATAGCAGCTGTGGAAAGCATAATACCAAGCAGCAATTTTTCAGGCTTTGTGCCGAAACGACGAAGTGTCAACTTGAACAAGGAAACGTCCAGCCCAACTTTTTTCATCCCTTCTGCCAAGAAGAACCCACCCAATAGTAACCACATCACACTGTCGGACCAAGTGTTTACATATTTTTTGACACTCTCCGGGTTGGTATTAAAATAGTCACTGCCCAACGAAAAGACCAAAAACCCAACGATCATGATACCAACGGCAAATGGGGGCACAGCTTCCGTCACCCACAGCCCCACTGAAAAAAACAACAGGAACATCACGTAGTATTGGCTTTCATTAAAAGACGGATCGCCCAATCTCCAGGTGAGAAAAAAGGCCACCAAAATGGAGCTAAGAAAATAGATGATTCTGGATTGATAGGCGACCACTCGTTTCATTTTTGTCAAGCGGGCGGAGGCTGTTCTGGAGTCGGCCATAAGTGACTGTGTTTTGGGGTAAAAGTAGTGATTGGGAAACAATCTTTTAAATTGGCTTTGTTTTTGAAATGCACATATATCGATTATTTACCATGTAAGGTTTTTAAGTGCAATCTGCATTTGATTTCTAATTAACACTCAAAATGAGGTGTTGCTCCCCAACCGATCCTTTCCAAGCATACTTTTAGAAGACTACCCACTGACTTTCAATTACCAATTTCACTATAAGCACGTGTTGTTGAATTTATTCACCAGCATCTTTAAAATTCTATTTGAACACTATAAAAAATTACCCATGAAAAAATTACTACTGCTTTTCACAGGCGTTTTTCTCGCTGTCTTTTTTGCAAAAGCACAAGCCCCACAGGCGGTTTGTTATCAAGCAGCAGCTAAAAACGACCAAGGCGTTGACCTCGTGAACCAAGCTATTTCCATCCGGGCTTCCGTCCTTCGCAACAACCCAACTGGGGTCGTTGAATGGGAGGAAATCCACTCTCCGACCACCGACCAGTTTGGTCTTTTTACCATTAATATTGGAGAAGGCAATTCGACAGGAAATGGGGTTCAAGCCAATTTTGATAACATCAATTGGGGCAACGGTGATTTCTGGCTACGCATCGAAATGGACCCACAAGGCGGGATGGATTTCGAATTGATGGGTGCTTCCAAAATCCTTTCCGTCCCTTATGCCCTCTATGCCAACGGAGCTGAACACGCAGCGACCGCCAGCTTTGCCGACTCAACTAATGTGGCTCTCGTCGCCACCACAGCGATGGACGATAACGATAAAGACCCCAGCAATGAATTGCAGCAACTAGGTTGGAACAATTGCATTTTGAGCATTTCCGGCGGCAATGAAGTAGACTTGGGGGCAGGGATTTTTGGTGCACCGGGAGCATCTTCTGATTTTCCGTTGGGTATCCTCGGAGAACATATCGTGCTGTTCGATCAGCCATATACCGTCCCCGATGCTAAAAATCTGTTCCTGACTGCAGCGGGCCCTGATATGGGCCTGAAAGCTATCAATAGTAATATGGTTGCTCACCCGACCTCTCCGAACATGCCGGTATTGCCTCCCGGCACGGAAGTCCAAAGTTGCTTTTGTACTGGTATTTTAATTGATACTCATTCCGATATTGAAGCAGTCATCATCGACCTCAACGGCCCAACTGGCTATACCGTACCAGATGGCAAAACACTTTTTGTGAAAAGCGGCATCCCAAATTCTTTGCCCGGCATGTTGAAAGTGAACGGAACTGAAATGGAGTTTTTCCGACCCAACCTGACCCGTGGTTCCCATATTGTCACCTTACCGGAAAATGTCACCATCACCAAACCAGCTCTTTATTCACAACTGGTTTTGACGGGCTACCTCGTTTCCAATAATTGATTCAAATTTTTAGTAATTGAATCCATCCAACGTCGGCAGGGTTTGTAACCCTGCCAACGTTACATTCGAGGCTCTTTTTATCAACCTGTTTTAAGCAGATTTCAATGAAAGATATTTTATATAAAACACTATTTGCCCTGCTCGTTTTTGCTTCGCAAAACCTTAACGCTCAATTCATTGCAAGAAGCACTTTCTGCGCAACTGGGCCAACTTGGTCGAATGGTGCGGGCATTTTAACTACCACTTTTGGGCAGTGCCCGGGATGCACCACTTTGTCGTCAAATAGCAATTTTTTGACCCAGGGTTTTCAACAGCCAAGCAACGAGCCTTGCTTGATCGTGGGAATCGATTTTTTGGAAACAACCGACAACTGCGGCACTGTGTATGACTTCAGTTTTACGGGAAATGCAAACGTGGACGAGGCCGAGTTCAAATGGAACTTCGGGCCAAACGGCTTCCCGCAAACTTCCAATCTACCCAATCCGCAAGGTGTTTCATTTACCAGCACGGGCATCGTTTTTCTGAGCTTGCAAGTAACCGAGGGCGATTGTTCCCAACAGTCTATCATCAGTATTGATGTGCCAAGCACTGCATTTTCCACCTATGCCATTCCTTATCCGGTCAATTGCAAAAACGGTGACGATGGTTATATCGAAATAAAGACTACGGGTGGCGTTGCACCGCTCACTTACGCTTGGTCAACGGGTCAGCAGACGGACTTTTTGGACAACCTATCCGCAGGCGATTACTCCTATACCGTCACCGATAACAATGGCTGCGAAGCCACCAATGTCGTTACCTTATCCGAACCAGATGGTCTCCAAGCGGACGTCATTATCACCAACGAAACCTGCAAAGGTGACCTTGATGGAAGCATTGAAGTAACCATATCGGGCGGCACGGCTCCGTACAATTTGCAATGGAACAATGGCGAAGTAACCGCCTCCCAATCTGGCCTGACCTCTGGTGATTATGCGCTGACTATTACCGATGCAGACGACTGTGTAGGAGAGTTCATCTGGTCGCTCGGCCTGTCCTGTGACTTGCGCATCGAGGACGTGCTTTCTCCTGATGGCGACGGCATCAATGAGACTTGGATCGTCACTGGCATTGATCAGTTTCCCGACAACGAAGTGTCCATTTTCAACCGCTGGGGGCAACAAGTATGGCAGACCACAGCTTACGCCAACGACTGGTCAGGCACCAATGAAGACGGCGAACCGCTGCCTATCGGCGCTTATTTCTACGTGTTGAAATTGAATGATCCAGAAGACCAAATCTTTTCTGGATCGATCACTCTTGTAAGATAAACTCGTTAGCGGACATCCACTATTAACCTTGATCCAACAGCAACCAGATCTTTTCTATGAAAAAAATAATACTCCTTTCCCTGTTGTTTTTTATTTCCCAACTGCTGCCTGCGCAGCAATATCCATTGTTCTCCAACTATCAAATAAACGCGTATGGTTTTAACCCGGCCATTGCTGGTTCGACCTCTTATTGGAACGCCGCCGCTACCTACCGTACCCAATGGGTCGGCATTGATGGTGCTCCAACGACACAGGTGGTCTCCTTACATGGGCCTGTTAAATCACTGGGTATGGGCGGTTATTTTTTCAATGATACAGCGGGCAAATTGAAACGGACTGGCGGTACGGCAACGCTGTCCTACGGTCTACGGTTTGGCGGTGCGGGTGAGTTGCGGGCAGGTGCGGGCTTGAATGTTTTCCGTTTTGGGGCAACCAGCGATGCTTCAACTTCGGGCACTCCCGACCCGCTCCTGATGAACAACATGGGAACGACATTGACCGACTTGTCGGCAGGCATTTACCTCCACCTCGACAATGGTTTTTACATCGGCATTTCTGATCCGCAGATGTTGCGCCGACAAGTGAATTTTTCAGACGAAGAAGGAATGGATAAGGAGTTGGTGCCGCACTATTATTTGATGACTGGTTATCGTTTTCAATTGTCAGAAAAAATGGCGTTGGAGCCTGCACTATTAGTAAAAACAACGGATGCAGTCTCGTTGCAATACGATCTTTCCCTCCGGGCGGTTTTCAACCAAAAATTTTGGATTGGAGGCACCTACCGGCACAAAGCCGCCGCCGCAGGAATGGTCGGCTACGACATCACGCCAGCCATCAATTTAGCCTATGCCTACGACCTAACGTTGAACGATTTAAAAGAAGCATCTTCCGGTAGCCATGAGATTACGGTAGGTTTGAAATTTGGCCACCCAAAAGACCGGGACGAAGATGGCGTTGTCGATAAAAAAGACGAATGCCCCGATGAACCCGGCCTCAAAGAACTGAACGGCTGCCCACCACCGATCGTCGAAGCGGACCAAGACAAAGACAAGGACGGCGTCCTTAATGCTTTTGACAAATGTCCCTACACACCGGGGCCAGCCGAAAATCAAGGCTGCCCACTGAATGGCGACCGCGATCAGGACGGCATCATTGATGGCATCGACCGTTGCCCCGATGAATATGGTTTGGCCATTCATGAAGGCTGCCCTTTCGAAGATGCCGATGGCGACCTCGTGGCCAATGATTTGGATGAATGCCCGTTAACACCGGGAGATCCCGCAAACAATGGTTGCCCGAAAGCATCCGAATCCGAACTGGCCATCCTCGAATTGGCCGTCCAAAATCTTTACTTTGATACCAATGAATCTTTGATTAAAAAAGAGTCTTTCGAGACCATGGACAAGCTGGCCAAACTTCTGGTCCAGCAACCTACCTACCGCATGAAAATAGAAGGCCATACCGACAGCCGAGGCGGAGCAGCTTTCAATTATCAGCTGTCAAAAGACCGGGCTTTTTCCGTTAAAAATTATTTGATCAATAGTGGTGTGTCAGAAAATCAATTGATCGTAGAATATTATGGCGAGACCAAACCAATCGTTTCCAATATGACGGAGGATAAGCGCAAATTAAACCGGAGGGTGGAAATGACGTTTGTCTGGGAGTGAGGGTTATTGACAAATAACCGAAATAAAATTTTAAATAAACGGGCTTGGTTACGTAACCAAGCCCGTTTATTTATTGGGAAATATAAATTGAAGTTATTGATTCCTTTTTATAAAAATAAAAAATTAAGAACCTGTTTAAAAATTTAAAGTCGGCATTTGAAAAAGAGCGGGAATCGCTTTATCTTATTGGGTAAAAACGACCAAGTTATGTATCCAACAGATTTAACCGATTCCCAGTGGGAAGTTATGGAAGACATTTTAAATGACCAACGAAAAAGGAAATATTCCCTCGGGACATTCTCAACAGGATATTTTATCTAAAAAGGGCAGAGTGTAATGGAGGTTGATCCCAAAAGAATATCCCCGTTCCTTAGCTGCTTTTATTATTTTAGGAAATGGACAAAAGATGGGACATGGACAAGGATAAACAAGGCTTTGGTGGAACTGTACAGGGTTAAAAAAGGCAAGAAGCTAGGGCCAAGCGTCGGGATCATTGATTCCCAGACAGTTAAATCGAGCGAATGGGGCGTCCCCGAAAAAGGGTTTGATGGGGGGAAATGGGTCAAAGGGAGGAAACGCCATATCGTAGTTGATTCTCTGGGCAGTATTTTGGCGGTTATTGTCCATAATGCAAAAATGCACGACAGCAAGGGCGCTGCGATTTTGTTAAAGGCATTGTTCGACCAAAAATACCACACGATATTTAAAATAATTGCGGACAGTGCATATAGGGGCGTCATCCATTTAATAGCCGCAGTTTGTTATGGTTGGATGATCGAGGTTTTTGCAATTTCCAAGAAAAAAGAATTTAAGGTCATCCCCCAAAGATGGAAAGTGGAGCGGACATTCGGATGGTGCAACTGGGATCGGCGACTGAGCAAGGACTATGAATGCGACACAGATTCAGCCGCCGCTTTTGTGTATGTAAGCAATATTCACAGATTAATTAGAAAATTTTAAACAGGTTCTAATTGTCCCAATAATACTTGCAATTAATAAAGAAAGAAGAGCCCATAGGAAATTCTTATTGGATAATATTTATCATTTATTTTTAGAAAATAATTCAGGACAAAATTAATTAAACAAAAAACCAGCACTGGAATTATTGAAAAAATAAATACTCCTAATGACCGTAATAATAGGCTAAATCCAATGTCTTTAATTAAAATTTGATGATCTTCTTCTCGACCAATAAAAAAATAAGAAGCCAACCAGTAAATTAAAAAACTACCAATTATAATAATTATACAGTTGGCTATGTGGATCCATTTTCATTTATCACATATTCCTCCGATACTGCCCCCACTTCAAACAATGCATTCGTAATCCTGCCCAATGAGCAGAAGTACTTTACCATTTTTACATTTCGTACAGGATGATGAATTGGCCATGGTCGTAGTGAAGTCAACATTCTTTCAAATCTTTGAAAAGCTCTGGTTCAATCAAAGATTGGATAATCAACTTTCTGGTAATCTCACGGAGTATTTTTTCGGTGTTTATCTTACTTTTAAATGGCTGCAATTCACCTCTATTAAAATCGGGTTCATCCCCATGCACCACCTTGCTTCTGTAAGAATAAAGTTTCCCAATTGTCTTTTCTAAGGATAAATCTCCCACAAACTTAGTCAAATCAAGTTTCTCGCTCATTCGATTATTGTACAGATTGATTTTACTCTTTAGTTGTCGTGTGATTGAGTCTCATGGGTCTTTTGGGTCGGGTTTGTGTGCAAGCAATAACTCCCAGATGACAAAATACCTAAAACTCTAATTTGGGTGAAATGCGAGATGGAATCTATAGTAAGGTATGCTTGTACGACTTGGTTATCAATCAAATTCCCCAAATTGTAAATGAATATCGCTTCATCTAAATCCTGTTTGGTTATTACTGATACATTACTTTCCGATATTCGTTCAAGCCATCGAGGAGAAGTCTGTAAAAATTGAAGGCTGCGATTTGATTGATTGTGCTATATGTATTAGTCAATGTCCATTTTCTTTAACGAAAAAATTCTGAATTCCGGTTCTCAATTCAGTTTTTGATAACAAAAAGGCATGAGACAACCTATTTGTATCAAGGTTGGTTTCTTCAAACGACTCAATTAACCAGTACAGCCATTTTTCATGAGGCAAATAGGAACATTTACCTTCAATGACTTCACATTCATACTTCCTCAAGTCTATACCACCAAAATGTAATTGAAGGCCTTCCTTTATTTTTTCAATTTCAGCAGAATTTGCTCGTCGTATAGATTTCCCCGGTAACAACTCGTAAGGTGTTTCAAAATCAAAATTGATTCTGTCAATAATAAAAGTAACTACCTTTTTATCCATAGAGTTTTTTGTTAAAATATCACATATTCCTCCGATACTGCCCCCCCACTTCAAACAAAGCATTCGTGATCTGCCCCAACGAACAAACCTTCCCCGTCTCCATTAGTGCTGCAAAAATATTTTCATTGTGCAGTGCCGCTTCCTGCAAACGCTTTAATGCAGCGGTTGCTTTTTCCCCGCTCGATTGGTGCAAAATATCACGGGTGGAAATTTGCGCTAATTTTTCTTCTTCCGTAGAACGGATAACTTCCTGTGGGATAATCGTCGGTGAGCCATTTTTTGATAAAAAAGTATTGACGCCAATAATCGGAAATTCGCCCGTATGTTTTTGGTGTTCGTAATAAAGGCTTTCCTCCTGAATTTTTCCGCGCTGGTACATCGTTTCCATCGCTCCCAAAACGCCGCCCCGTTCCGTGATGCGGTCGAACTCAGCAAGCACGGCTTCTTCCACCAAATCGGTCAATTCTTCAATAATAAAACTGCCCTGCAGTGGGTTTTCATTTTTCGCCAATCCCAGCTCGTGGTTAATAATCATTTGAATAGCCACTGCCCGGCGGACACTCTCCTCGGTCGGTGTTGTGATGGCCTCGTCATAAGCATTGGTATGCAGCGAATTGCAGTTGTCATAAATGGCGTACAGCGCCTGCAGGGTAGTTCGGATGTCGTTGAAATCAATCTCCTGTGCGTGCAGTGAACGGCCACTCGTTTGGATGTGGTATTTGAGCATTTGACTGCGCTCATTAGCGCCGTATTTATGCTTCATGGCTTTCGACCAAATACGTCGTGCCACTCGCCCGATGACGGCATATTCCGGGTCGACACCATTGGAAAAAAAGAAGGATAAATTCGGAGCAAAATCGTTGATGTCCATGCCCCGGCTCAAATAATATTCAACGAAGGTGAAACCGTTGGCGAGGGTGAACGCTAATTGTGAAATCGGGTTCGCACCCGCCTCAGCGATGTGATAGCCGGAGATGGAAACAGAATAAAAATTCCGCACTTTATTTTCGATAAAATATTCCTGCACATCACCCATTAATTTCAAAGAAAATTCAGTGCTAAAAATGCAGGTATTTTGCGCTTGGTCTTCTTTTAAAATATCGGCTTGCACCGTACCCCGAACGGAATTTAATGCCTTTGCTTTTAATTCATTATAAACATCGGTGGGCAATATTTGGTCGCCTGTAATCCCCAATAATAAAAGGCCCAAACCATTATTCCCTTCCGGAATTTCACCTTTATAAGTGGGCCGTTCCAAACCTCTGTCGTCATATAATTCTTTTAATTTCGCCTCCACTTTATTTTCCAAATTATGCTCCCGAATATACATCTCACATTGTTGGTCAATGGCGGCATTCATGAAGAAAGCGCAGATGGTCGCCGCCGGACCGTTGATGGTCATGGAGACGGAAGTCTTGGGATTGCAGAGATCAAAACCGGAATATAATTTTTTGGCATCGTCGAGGCAACAGACACTCACACCCGAGTTACCAATTTTACCATATATATCGGGCCGATGGTCGGGGTTTTCCCCATATAAGGTAACGCTATCAAATGCCGTAGATAAACGGCTGGCTGGCATCCCCAAACTTAAATAATGAAAACGCCTGTTGGTGCGTTCTGGCCCACCTTCGCCCGCAAACATGCGGGTGGGGTCTTCTCCTTTTCTTTTAAATGGAAATACACCAGCAGTGTACGGAAATTCACCCGGCACATTTTCCTGTAAACTCCATTTAATTATTTCTCCCCAGTCTTTATATTTTGGTAAAATAACCCGTGGTACTTTTGTACCCGAAAGCGATTTTGTTTTGGTCGGTACTTTTATTTCTTTTCCCCGGACGTAATAAATAAATTCGTCGGAATTATAATTCGCTTTTTTATTTTCCCAACCTTTTAATAAATCCCATAAATGCGGATCAAATTCTTTTTTTAATTTATTAAATTGCTCAATTAAATTTTTAATTAATTCATTTTCGCTTTCCGCATTTTCTTCATTTAATAAATCGGGGCCATTAAAATGCAATATGGTTTGATTAATGGAAAATAGTTTCCTCGCCAGCCCTTCTTGCTTTTCTGCCCAACCGTCGAAGCGGCGATTATTTTCCGTTATTTCGGATAAATAGCGTACCCGGCTCGGCGGGATGATGTATATTTTTTCGCTCATCCCTTCTTTCGCATGGAAAGAAGATTCCCAATCGACATCGCTTTTTTCTTTTATTAAACTAATTAATTGGGTATATAAAACGTTCGTCCCGGGGTCGTTGAACTGCGAAGCGATGGTGCCAAAAACGGGCATGTCGTCCACCTGTTTTGTCCATAAAAGATGAGCCCGCTGGTATTGCTTGCGCACATCCCGCAGCGCATCCTGAGCGCCCCTTTTATCAAATTTATTGATGGCAATAATATCCGCAAAATCGATCATGTCGATTTTTTCCAATTGCGAAGCGGCACCAAATTCTGGTGTCATTACATATAGCGACACATCGGAGTGGTCAATGATTTCCGTATCTGATTGGCCGATGCCGGAGGTTTCCAAAATAATTAAATCATAGCCGGCTGCTTTTAATATTTCGACCGCTGAACGCACATGTTTTGATAAGGCCAAATTGGATTGGCGGGTCGCCAAGGAGCGCATAAATACCCGTTCATTATTGACGGCATTCATACGGATGCGGTCGCCCAATAATGCGCCGCCCGATTTTCTTTTGGATGGGTCAACAGATATAATGGCAATCGTTTTTTCCTTGATGCCGGGATCAATTAAAAAGCGCCGCAATATTTCATCCACCAAACTTGACTTGCCAGCGCCACCCGTTCCGGTAATTCCCAAAACAGGCGTTGATTTTAATTCCGGGTGTTTATTAAAAATACTTTGCAGTTGCGGACGGACGACCGCTTCGAAATTTTCTGTATCGTTTTCCGCACAGGAAATCATGCGGGCGACGGACGCTGCATCTTTTCCCGTGAATTTTTTCACCTCGCCGTTCAGGTTTTGCCCGACGGGAAAATCGCATTGTTGCAGCACATCATTGATCATGCCCTGCAAGCCCATTTCCCGGCCATCGTCGGGCGAGTAAATGCGGTTGATGCCGTATTGCTGCAGCTCCTCAATTTCTTTTGGCAAAATAGTGCCGCCGCCGCCGCCGAAGATTTTGATGTGTCCGGCGCCCCGTTCCCGCAGCAGGTCGTACATGTATTTGAAAAATTCATTGTGGCCACCCTGATAGCTGGTAATGGCAATACCCTGCACGTCTTCCTGCACGGCAGTGTTCACGATTTCATAAACAGAACGGTTGTGGCCGAGGTGGATCACCTCTGCACCGCTGGCCTGCATGATGCGGCGCATGATGTTGATGGCGGCGTCGTGGCCGTCGAACAGACTGGCGGCAGTGACAATGCGGACTTTATTCTTTGGATGGTATGGCTGAACGGTTTGCATGTTCGATAATTTGGTTGAGACTGTCTTTGGTTACTATTTATTCGCTGGGAGGTGGTTCGGGATGGGGTATTTTAGAAACAAATTTTGTGAGGCTTTGCTCACGGCGGGTGCAAAATTACGAAAAATACCATTCTAACAAGCACAAGGAGTGCAGCAGAATGAACCTTACTTTTGCTCCTTTCCAATAAATGACATTTCTTTAAACTACTTAGCAACCCATTAGATAACGTTACCATATCTCCCACTGTTTTTGGCGGTTTATTTTCTGTTTGGCGGTTTGGAAAGGGTGGGTTATTTTTGTTGGCAGCACCGAGTTGCTCCGAGCATTTTCACTTAAGCATTCAAAAATAATTAAGGAGATTGAAAGGTTAGCTATCTACAAGAGAGTGGTAGGTAAACCATTGCATTTGATTATTCAAAATAAAAACAATCAAACATGAAAAAAGAACTGATCCAAGAGCTATTTAAAAAGTTTGAAGACGCTTGCTATGATTTGGATGGACTGGAATGTTGGAGCGCTAGAGAACTACAAGAGATTTTAGGGTATTCAGATTGGCGTAACTTTCTTAATACGATACAAAAAGCTGCAACCTCTTGCAAAAACTCAGGAGAGGACGTTTCCAATCATTTCGTTGAAGTCACCAAAATGATAGAAATAGGAAAAGGGGGACAAAGAGGGGTGCAAGACGTAGCACTTACAAGATATGCCTGCTACCTGGTGGCCCAAAATGGCGACCCTGCAAAATCTGAAATAGCGTTTGCTCAAACCTATTTCGCTGTCCAGTCCAGAAAACAGGAACTCATTGAACAAAGGTTGCTTGATATTGACAGGGTAAATGCAAGGGAAAAATTGTCAAAATCGGAAAAGAAATTATCTGGAATTATTTACGAAAGAGGTGTGGATAATAAAAGCTTTGCCATAATCAGATCAGAAGGTGATAAGGCACTTTTCGGAGGAAGGACAACCCAATTCATGAAAAATAAATTAGGCATCCCAACCGGAAGGCCGCTTGCCGATTTTCTACCAACACTTTTGATAAAAGCCAAAGATTTCGCTACTGAATTAACAAGCCATAATGTCGTCGATAAAGATTTAACAGGAGGTAGGGCAATTACAAAAGAACATGTTGATAACAACCAAGAAGTCAGGAATATACTTTTAAAGAGAGGTGTCAAACCAGAAAACCTACCCCCAGCCGAAGACGTAAGGAAAGTACAGCGCAGGATTGATAGCACAGAAAAGAAAATATTGAAAGAGATAAAAAAAGATAAGAAATAAATATTGAGTGGTTTTCTAAATACCTGCATTCTATAGCTATCATAAACTGATCACACCAAAGCACGATCGGCTTTTTATATTTTCCGCTTGGCGGTCTGGAAAGGGTGGGTTATTTTTGTGGACAATATTGTATTGCTCTGAGTTCTATTGTCCTGAAATAGTCACTTCACCATCACCTGACAAAAATCATCCACGACCAACAACGTTTCCCCCATCAAATGCTTTTCCTCGTTCAGCCGCTGCTGGTGGATATTTAATATTTCTTCATCCTTTTTGATAAAATTAAAAATGGTCCGCATCACTTTAAAATAGCGGGCGGTGTCGTTCACTTTGGGCACATCCCGGCTGCCGAGTTTTTGCATGAGCTTTTTGAAATTATCCACATTATAGGGTGTGTATATTTCTGGGAAACGGAAAGCGAGGTAGTGAGAGATCATCTCATAATTGTCATCGTGGTAGTGCATGTTCTCCCTTTTGAGCGGGTATTTTTCCCTATATTCTTTGAGCAGTTCGTCGCAATAAAAAACAAAGCGGTCTACCCGGCCCTCAATTTCTTTATCTTCGTTAAATAGGTCTTGAAAAGCAAAGCGGACATAATCGTTACTCGTTTCGATGAATTTTAGCATCATCGCTTTGGGCGCATAATACTCCCTGTTCCACAGCCGACGGGTCTGTGAATTTTGCAGGCACTCATCGAACATCTGGTAAAAATCCCTCGTATCTACATCCCATTTCTCCTGAAATATCCGCTGCGTTTCCCATTTCCAATAAGGGTCATGGTGCAGGTTGGATTGCAGGAAATTTTTATATTGGCGGATCGCCTCGTTGAGCTTTTGCAGGTTCATAATCAAAAGATAAGGGGCTAATTTCAGAAGACTGGGATCAGTCCTACAGCCTGCCTCCTAAAACCTAACCCCAAAAATATTCAGGGGCGAATGTACATCTTTGAAAAATATGGCGTTTAGGCAACGCTATTATTACATTTGTCCGTATTGGGTTTTTAGTTCTAATAAACTTGGTTTGTAGTGAACCCCTTTAAACTCTAAAAAGCAAAAGAACAATCAGTTTGTTTTAGAAAATGTTATCCATTATCTATCTTCTACCGATCCTATTTTTATGAAAATAGTACAACTAACCGACCTCCACGTTGCCGAAGAAGGAGAGAACACGCATGGCGTGGATGTTAGGCAAAATTTCCAAAATATATTGGAGACCGTCCGTGCCCTGTCACCAGAACTAATCGTACTGACTGGCGACCTGTGTCTTGATTCCGGCAACGAAATGACCTATCAATGGGTTCGATCCCATCTCGATTTCTTGCAGATCCCCTACACTGCTATCGGCGGCAATCACGACCTGTCGCCTCTCTTGGCGAAGGCGTTCCACATTGGGCATTTATTGGAGGGCAATGAGTTATTTTACAAAAGAAATTTAAACGGGCATCCGGTTTTGTTCCTTGAAACTTCAGTGGGAGAAATGTCGAAAAAACAATTGACGTGGCTGGAAAATGAATTAGAAAAAATAGATCAGGACACCGTCATTTTTATGCACCACCCACCTATTGTTAGCGGAGTGCCCTTTATGGACAACAAACACGCCCTCCGCAATATGGACGAGGTTCAGTCAATTCTTTTTAATTTTCCGCATCATTTGACCATTTTTTGCGGGCATTATCACGTCGATAAAACGCTGTGCACCCGCAACCTCACGGTTCACATCACCCCATCCACCTATTTTCAGATAGATGCCCGAGTAGAGGGTTTCAAGGTTGACCACTATCGCATCGCTTGTCGGGAAATAAATTTGCGCAGCGATGGTGTGGTGGAAAGTTCGGTCATTTATCAAGACGGAAATACAATTTAATAGGCAAGCAGTTGGCAGTTTTGTAAAATATTGGCAACGGGAATATTTGCCTAAAATCATAAATCAACGCATGCTAATAACATCGAAACTGCCCAATGTCGGCACGACCATTTTCTCCGTCATGTCGGCGCTCGCCAATAGACACGGCGCTATTAATTTATCCCAAGGCTTCCCCAATTTTGATTGTTCCGATAAATTAAAAAAAATAGTCGGAAAATATATCGAGGAAGGCTACAACCAATATGCTCCCATGCCTGGTGTGCCCGCCCTCCGGCAGCGATTGACTGAAAAAATAAAAAAATTATACAACACCGACGTTGACCCTGATTCAGAAATAACCATCACCGCTGGCGCGACCCAAGCATTATACTGCGCTATTTCTGCTTTTGTAAAACCCGATGACGAAGTTATTTTAATCGAACCTGCTTATGACAGTTACCGGCCAGCCGTGGAAATCAATGGCGGCATCCCCGTTACCTACCAAATGGAAGCCCCCGATTATCAAGTCAATTGGAAAATGCTGGAACGCCTCATCACTTGGAAAACCCGCATGATCGTTGTAAACACCCCACACAACCCTACCGGGAAAATATTTAAAACAGAAGATTGGGAAAATTTAAAACAGATCTCAGTTGACCGGGATATTTTGGTGCTCTGCGATGAAGCTTACGAACACATTGTTTTTGATGGAGAACAACACAGAAGTATTTTGCAATTTCCAGAAATATACAGCCGGGGTTTTTCCGTATTTTCGTTAGGAAAAACATTGCACGCCACTGGCTGGAAAATTGGTGCTTGCGTTGCGCCTCCGCGCTTGAGTAAAGAATTTAGGAAGGTGCATCAGTTTTGCACTTTCTCCATTAATACGCCCATCCAATATGCCATCGCCGATTTTTTTGCAGACCCCGAAGAATATTTGCATTTAAATAAATTTTTTGAAAAAAAGCGGGATTTTCTTTTATCCGCAATGGAAGGCTCACGATTTAAACCTATTAAAAGTGAAGGGACCTATTTTCAATTATTTGATTATTCTGATATTACAGACGAGCCGGACGTGGATTTTGCCAAACGCATGACGACGGAATATGGCGTGGCAGCAATCCCTGTTTCTGTTTTTAATTCTAATAAAAGGGATGATAAAATAATTCGTTTGTGTTTTGCAAAAACGGAAGAAACGCTGGCGAAAGCAGGGGAATTATTGAAAAAAATATAATCCCTTGCCCTTTTTCCAAAAGGGACAAGGTTAATTTAAAAAGTAAAAAAGGGTTTTCTTATAAAACTATAACAGCAACGAATTTGGCTTTTAATTGTCCCGCTCGGGTTGGCCTGTGGCCACCGCCGCCCTCCAAATTTTAATAAGAAAGCCCTTAAAAGTAAAATTACATCAACGTTGCAAAATAATTTTTTTCGTAAATACTTTTTCGTTCATCATTTGTATTCTCAAAAAATAAATGCCGTTATTTAACGACGCAGTTTTTAATTTGACACCTGTACTGTTTATTTTATTATCCTCTAAAATTACTTTCCCTTCTGCGTCATAAATACTTGCTTTTTTTATTTTATTATTTGTCAAAATATTTATTTCATCAGAAAAAGGATTGGGCGAAATATTGATTTCAATCTTTTCCAAATTATTTTCATGATTAGCCGTCATAGGGTCATTAAATGCCCCTGGCGTTGGCACGTTCGCTTGAAAAGGCCCCGTGCCGTTGGGTATTCTTGCACTTGATACATCGGTCATTTGTGGGCCAAAATCATGACCATCTATTAAGGCAAAATTATTGGCCACATCATCGAAAATGCCTATAAATTCACCATCTGCACTTAATTTAAAACTTGTATGAAAAGCCCCTTGGCTTTCATCTCCATCCGCCCAAAAAATCAGGTATTCACCAGGTTGTATCCAAATATCGGGCATCGGCCATTTATCAGGAATATTCGAATTATCGGATAAAAAATAATTGCCCAAATAAATCGGAACATCACTGAGGCTGAATATTTCCAACCAATCATCGAATTCTCCGGCGTTGTCGGCAAAGGTTGAATTATTGCTGGCCATAAATTCATTGACGACCAATGGAACAGTGGAAATACCAATTAATATTTCTTTAAACCCACAAATTGGTTGCTGGGACAATGTTCCATTATTGTCAGTTGCCCTAACGAAATATTCAAACATCGCTGCACTACCTATTGGATTTAAGACAACACCATAAATAGCATCGCCTGCTGATCCATCTGCATGCAGCCCATCATCGAACATGGTTTCACAAACGAGGGACTGCCCATTTATTTGATAACAAATTTCAACGCCTATAACGGATTCGTCGTCTTCTATTTTTGCATTAATTGAAATGTCCTGCAATGTATTCGGGGTATTATTTTTAATTTCCGAAATAACGGGAGCAATGTTATTTAATTGCAATTGCTGGTTCGCAGAAGCATTTCTTTGTTCAATAAATTCTTTTAACCCTATCGGCGTATGAAAATAACCCAAAGCCATTTCATAAGCCTCATTAAATTGATCTATATCAAAACCATAATCGTATGGATATAAAATATCGTTGGCGACAGATGGGGAAATGCTTGTTCTTAAATTTTCGATATATGGAAATAAATGGTCGGCATTGTAAATTTCATCCAAAAATCGGTGCATATAAAAAGAAAAACGGTCACGGTATGTTGGCACTTCCAAAATGCGTTCATAAATTGGACGAAATTCATTTGGCGAATCCCACTCATAAATATTGCGGGTCGGCCAATCAGCGTTAAACCAATCAATTCCCAAAGTATTGTCAAGGTCGTAAGGGATGTATTCAAATTGGCCCGTGGAAATATTATGGTATAAATAAAAATTGTTTTTATTAAAAATAGGGCCGTCCCAGTTCCCAATTAAAATATCCATCGCTATTGCTTTTAAATAAGTGTTTACATTAAATACTTTTTCCAGTTCGCACGGCAAATCATTAATGGGCGTATTATTTAATACATCAATAAAATGGGCCAAATCAGAATAGTCATCTTCATCGGTATTGGTTATGAGGTCATACGTTCTACGGCCATTATTTGATTCTTTATATAATTCAGGATCACTTCCTTTGTAATTTAAATCTGCTGGCCAAAGGCACTTAAATAAATTGCCATCGTTATTACCAAAACGCAATTGCACAAATTCCTCATCAATATGTTCGACATTTACAAATAGGCCAACATATTGGCTGTTAATAAATAATTCAACATGATTGCAACGAGAGCCTGATACCTGCATTTCCCGCATCAAATCCCAACTTATTTTTGACCGGGCTATTGTGGGATCGTTGTGCTCACCATTGATATTTAATTTTTCCAAACCATACCATTTTCTTCCCGGCTCATAAGTATTAAAAGAAATTTTAAAAGATTTTTTTGCTGCATACCTCGACGTATTGCCGCGCAGACGGAAGCCAATATTTTCAACGGTATCTTTTATTTCCCCATTATCAAAAATAAAAGTAGCGTGGTAATGATAATTGCTTTCTTCATTACCCGGTGCAACAATGGCGCTTAATGAATCCTGCGGGATAAGGATATTTATTTTAGGAATAACGTCATCCCGAAAAACGGGCCCAGGTTCGGGAAATAAGTTTTGGGAAAATACTGTGATCGAAAAAAAACAGAGCGAAATTAAAAGTACGGTAAGTAATTTTTTCATGGATATTTTTATTTATCGGCACGTAACAATGTTTCGTACATTTTTTTTATTTCCAAAACAGTTGTTTTTATGTTGAAATGCTTGGCAATATGAGCCTGTGCACGTTGCCCATATTCTTCACATAATTTTCGGTCATTAAATAATTTTAGGACTGCCTCTGCAATCGCCTTTGCATTTTTTGGAGGAACGACCAATCCGCATTTTCCATCCACCACTAATCCCTTATTACCGGAAATATCCGTAATTATTGGACTTGTCCCTAATGACATGGCTTCGATAACTGCTTTTGTCGTGGCTTCCCCAAAAATAGAAGACAATACAAATACATCACTCGCTTTGACAATATTTAAAACATCTGTCCGGTATCCCAAAAAATGGATTTTATTTTTATTAGGGCTATTATTAGCTATAGCCTTATTTTTTGCATGATCCAGATTTTTTCCCACTAATATTAAATGGATTGGTAAATCAGTCGGAATATATTGCATAGCATTCAATAAAAATTCCGTCCCTTTCATCCGGCGTTTATTAGCAACATTAACAATCCAAAAAGCATCGGCGGGAATTTCTTTTAATTCCTTTCTATCAATAGCCTCAATATTTTTATACCAGTTTTCATCATGCCCTTTGTGAATAGTGACGGGCCTATTTTTATCAAAAAATAATTGCCGTTTTATATCCTTTTCAATGGACTCAGCAATGCACCAAATTTTATCTACCCGGGGGTGCAGGTATTTAAAATAAGCTGTCGGTTCATACCAATGAATATTCCCGGTATAGCCCCGGTACAAAACCACTTTTACAGGAAGACCCTTCGCTGCCTGAATGCCGTTGATAATAGCCTTGCTGTTGAATAAATGCAGTATATCATATTTGCCCCGAATTAATTCTTCTCTGATTATTTTTATTTCTTTTTTATTGAGTTTTTTCTCTGGATGAAAATCGATCACTTGGATGCCTGCCACCTTGAATTGTTCCACATATTTTGCATCGCCATACGTCATGACCGTTATATCTACACCTGTCCGCTGCAAGCCTATGAACATTTCTGCTTCTGGCCTCACCGACACCGTTTCTCTGTAATTACTGATGACCAATATTTTCATAAATAAATCGGATGAACGACCAACCTCTGTATCATTAACAATATTCCATTCGTCGTAGCAATTACCGTGTAATTTAAATTTGCTTTAATTTTTCCCCTGCAAGTGGGCCGGACGAATCACCTCGTCTTGAAGCATGAGACTGCTCGGCCCAACGGGATTTAAGGGGCGGCGTCGTCCCGATGCATCGGCACGACGCCGCCCCTTAAAATCCCTTGAGGAGCACCCCGAAGCAAGTTCGGGGCACGCTGTCCGGGCGTTGCCAAAAGAGCGACTTTTCCTGCTCCGCATTTTTTAAACATACTTAAATTACACAGTAGTAATTCTCAGTATTGAAAAAAGTATTTGACGACTCGCACCTTATAATTTTTGAAAATCTATAAAGTGCGCCCAAGCGAAATGCAATAATCGTCAATCTCAACCTTTTAATTTCCACAACCTTTATCCAGTATGGAACACCTACTTACAAAAATCAAATCTTATCCTTTTTTCAACCTCTTCACAGTGTCCCTTCGTTTTCTTATTGGTGGCGCTTTTTTATTTGCCAGCATCCCTAAAGTGATGGGCGAGCGTTTTACACAAATTTCAACCGATGATCCGGTGGGTGCTTTTTTTGAGTGCATTTATTCCCTGACAATCTATTGGAGTTTTTTGGGTTGGTCGCAGATCGTGGCGGGGTTGCTACTGATTACGCAGCGGTTTGCCCTATTGGGTGCTATGATTTTTTTCGGGATTATTTTGAATATATTTTTCCTCACCCTCTCTTTGGATATGCGAGGAACGCCGACCGTTACTTTCCTGATGTTGCTGGCGACCACCTGGTTGTTGCTTTGGGATTTTGATAAATGGAAATCTATCTTTTTGCCATCTACTGATACCATTCATACGGCAACAACAACTTCTCAAGAAACAGCCATTCATACCAAGCTGTTTGGCGGACTGGGGCTCTTGCTACTGGTGACCGGACTGGTTTCGTTGGTCTATTTGAAAAATATTAGAATTTGGCTTTTAGCCAGTGTTTTAGAAGCGTTTATTGTCATTGGCCTTTCCATTTACCACCACAAAAAAGGAAAAACGCTGAGGGTTTGATTGCTTGCCGCAAGCCGTATATTTGCCCGCCAACTAAATAACTCGAAAATCACTAACTCAAAACTATGAAAATCCTTCTCCTCGGCAGCGGTGGCAGGGAACACACCTTCGCTTGGAAAATCAACCAGAGCCCACTTTGTAAAAAATTGTATATCGCTCCCGGCAATGCAGGCACTTCCGAATTGGGTGAAAACGTGTCGCTCGACATAATGGATAACGGCGCCATCCACAATTTTGTCGTGGACAAGGGCATAGAGATGGTCATCGTTGGGCCAGAGGCGCCACTGGTGAATGGTGTTTGGAATTATTTGCGGAAAATGCGCAGCACCTCCCACGTGACCGTTATCGGGCCGTCCATGCAGGGGGCAAAACTGGAAGGCAGCAAGTCGTATGCGAAAAAATTCATGCAACAATACGGCATCCCGACGGCGGGTTATCGGGAGTTTTTTGCGACGAAGGCGCAATCCGCTATCAATTTCATTTATAAAAAAGCCACGACACCGATCGTATTGAAAGCCGATGGTTTGGCAGCGGGCAAAGGCGTTGTGATTTGTCCATCGAAAGAAGAGGCCGAAGCCGAGATCCGATCCATGCTCAGCGGCAAATTTGGCGACGCCAGCCGTAAGGTCGTTATAGAGGAATTTCTTTCCGGCATCGAGTTCAGCGTTTTTGTGCTGACCGACGGCCAATCCTATAAAATACTCCCCGTTGCCAAAGATTACAAACGGGTCGGTGAGGGCGACACCGGGCCCAACACGGGCGGCATGGGAGCTGTTTCCCCTCCTCCTTTTGTGGACAAAAAGATGATGAAAAAGGTGGAAGAGCGCATCATCCAACCGACCATCAAGGGTCTACAAGACCGGGGCATCCAGTACCAAGGTTTCATCTTTTTGGGGCTAATCGTCGTCAACAACGAACCGTATGTGATCGAATACAACTGCCGTATGGGTGACCCCGAA
This sequence comes from Saprospiraceae bacterium, assembly GCA_041392505.1. Lineage (GTDB taxonomy): Bacteria > Bacteroidota > Bacteroidia > Chitinophagales > Saprospiraceae > UBA6168. Next base: position 163,325 of record JAWKLX010000006.1, read on the forward strand.
ACAGAGGTTGTTTTGCCAAGGCTAAAAAATGATCTGGTAGAATTATTTGTCGCCATCAAAGAGGGGCGGTTGGATAAAATAAAAATCAAAGAAGACGAGCGGGCCGCCACTACCATCGTACTTACCGCGGGTGGTTATCCCGGCAGTTATGAAAAAGGTAAAGTGATTGCTAATTTGGAAAAGGTAAAAGGTAGCATCGTTTTTCATGCAGGCACCCAATCCAAGGATGGAAATATCGTCACCAATGGAGGGCGGGTGCTGGCAATCACTTCTTTTGGGGAAACATTCCAAGAAGCCATTAAAGTGTCGAAAAAGAATGCGAAAGTGGTGGAATTTGAAGGGAAGAATTTTCGGGGGGACATTGGGTTTGACTTGTGATCTTACAGCGAACTTTATAAAACACCTTCGTCGGCTACTTTTTCCAAGACACCAACATTTACTGTAAAATAAAAACAACTCCCTTCCCCAAAACGGAATCGAACCAAATATCCCCGCCGTGGTTTTGGACAATCTTACGGCAGATCGATAGGCCGATGCCAGAGCCCGGATGATGGGCATTGTTTTCCAATCTTTTAAAAGAAGTGAAAATCAGGTCTTTAAAAGCCATGTCAATGCCGATGCCATTGTCCCTGATTTCAAACTGCCAGTAGTTATCCATTTTTTTACAATCAATGTGAATAGTCGGGATCGGTTTGTCGCAGTAGAACAGGGCATTTTCCAACAGATTATGGAACAATAGCTGGAGCTGTTTCCGGTCTGCTTTCAGGGTAGGTATCGACCCAATGGATATTCTTGCTTTTTTCTGTTGGATGGTTTCTTCAAAAGAATCCATCACTTGTTGGAGCAAAACGCTGATATCCACTTCTTGGAGGATGGGTTTTGCATTGATCAAATGGGTATAGGTCATGATGTCCTGCGTGAGGTGGTCCATCCGTTGGATGCCGAATTTCACAAAAGACATGTACTCGTTGATGTGCTTGTATTCCCGTTTATCAATATCCCTTTCGATGAGTTGGGTATAGCTCATGATGTTGCGCAAAGGTTCCCTCAAATCGTGGGAAGAAATGCTCGCAAATCGGTTGATCTGGTTGACTTTCTCGACGATGGTTTTGGTCTTTTCTTCCACTTTGGCCTCTAATGACTCGTTCAATACCAATACTTCGTTGCGCTGTTCTTCCAACTCCTTTTTGAACCGCACCTTATGGCCGACTACCCGATCAATAATGAAATAGGTAAGACCAAAGGTGAAAAAAGAATTCATCAAACTGTAAGAGGTTGCGTACGGAATAATATTCAGCCCATGCGGGTATTTTAAATAAAAGACTTTTAGCACGGCCAATAAAAACAAGCCTACTAACAAGAATAAGCGCTTTATTTTTGGTTCTTTTTCAAACAACAACGATGTGCCTACCCCAACGACCAGCAAGTAAAATTCGGAATTATTGGCAGGGTCAGAAGCTAAAGAAACGAGGAGGAAAGCCACGTTGTAACCCATGCCACAGGTGAAATAGGCCTTCCGGTGGGCATGCTGGGCATTGAAATAAAGGATTAACGCACTCGTCGCTACTATAATAAAATCCAAAACCAAGGCAGGCCAATTACGGGTCAGTATCGCGTTGATGATATAAAAGCTAATGATAAGGAAAGCAAGCAGGCTGATTTTATTCAGGGTACGCGTCGTCGATTGGTCAAAATAATCCCTGTCATCGAAAGTGCCTAAATTCACTAATTGGTTGAGAATATTCATGGATTGTTAGGGCGGTGTTGTTTGGGCTGTATTTGCAATTTCCGTGCAAAAATCTTAATACATCGCACAGCTATCTCCTAAACGACATTTCCCGACATGTCAATACATTCCTATCTTCCTCTTTTTTATATCGCTCAGCAGGACTTCCGTTGCCCAACAAATCAGGCTCAACAAAGCAGCGTCTTCCAATACTCAATTCTTCGACGAGGACGGCGCCCCACCCGACGGGTTTGTGTTGTACAATGAAGGCAACATTAGTACTTCCTTAAATGGCTGGACAATGACCGACGATATCACACAACCAGATCAAGGGACGCTTCCAAATCTAACTTTAACGTGAGGTATGGATTTAAATGGCAGTGGATACATTTTGACACAGATTTTGGCTTTGGAATTTGGAACACCTTCAACTATTGTGAATAGCTACCTTTTAATTTAATTTTCAGAATTATTTACATATCCAAGTTTATCCCATTAAAAAGAGCTACTTTGCCCCCCTTTGCCAAGTCCCAAACTGCGCTAAACACAAAATAATGACCATAGAAGGCGTTAAGTTCAATGCCCAAGACCAACCTGATTTTTTCAAAGAATTACGTAAACGGGTCAACCAACATTTTCTGGACAACAACCTGTCCAAGCATGCCAATTTCAACATGAAGTTCAAAACGGTATTTATGCTCTCCCTGTATTTTGTACCATTGGTGCTGATGCTGACGGGGGTATTTCCATCCCTATGGGCCATGATCCTGATGTGGGTGCTAATGGGCTTTGGGATGTCCGGTATCGGGTTGGCGATCATGCACGATGCCAACCACGGATCCTATTCCACCGATCAGCGCGTGAACGATGCGTTGGGGTACGTGATCAACTTTGTTGGCGGCTACCACGTCAATTGGAAAATCCAACATAATGTGCTCCACCATTCATTCACCAACATTGACGGTTTCGATGAGGATATTGATAAAGGGGTGATGCGTTTTTCCCCCAATCAGGAGAGGAAATGGATTTTTAAATACCAGCTTTTTTACACGCCTTTTTTCTACAGCATCCTGTCTCTTTATTGGATCACGGTCAAGGATTTCCAGCAACTTTTCAGATATAGCAAGCGGGATTTGTTGGAAGGACAGGGATTGACTTTTAACAAGGCACTGGGGCAAATCATATTCAATAAAGTCGCTTATTGGTTGGTCACGTTTGTACTGCCGATGGTGGTACTTGATTTCGCCTGGTGGCAGATTTTATTGGGCTTTGTACTGATGCACGTAATCTGTGGGTTGATGCTGGCCTGCATTTTCCAGTCAGCACATGTTATCGAAGACACCGATTTTTATATGGCGGATGAGCAGGGTTGCGTGGAAAACAATTGGGCCATCCACCAAATGAGGACGACCGCCAACTTTGCCCGCCGGAGCTTCTTTTTTTCCTGGTTTATCGGTGGTTTGAATTACCAAATCGAACACCATCTATTCCCGAATATCTGCCACGTCCATTACCGAAATATTTCCGGCATCGTCAAAAAAACAGCGGAAGAATTTAACGTACCCTATTATCAGCACCGAACCTTTTTCGGCGCATTGAAAAGCCATTTCACCTTGCTCAACCAATTGGGTACGGGGGAATATGATCGGAAGTTGTTGGCTGGTTGATCGATGACAGCACTAACCTCTTTTATTGCGATTCTTACTTCTTCACCTCCGTCGCCACCCGGTCCACACTTAGTCCGGTAAAAATTCCGATTGCATCGCCTTCCACATTTGATTTGATCGCTGCGGGCTGCCCGAACGGGTTGCCGTTGGCGTCCATTGCAAAAAAGACGCTTTCCATAAAATCAAAATAGGCCCGGTCGATGTGAAAGATACTGTTGAAAACTATATCCCCTTCCTTAAAGTCGTAGCCGCTACCAAAAATGATCAAGCCGTCGTCCACGAAATCATCATTGGTGGTAAAATCCTGATCGGGGATGGTATCCAACGACCCTACGTGCAGCATGCGGCGGTAGTAATTGTTCGTATTGGGATCTTCTGAAACATAGGTCAGCACACGGGCCAGCGAGTCCCTTTCAGGATTGAATTCGACCACCACACTATCGATGGGCACAACGGGCAGGATACGGGTCTTGGCCGTCACTTCCCTTCCATCTTTAGCAATGATTTTAAGTGTAAAATCATTTTCCAAATCATTGGGCACCCGTTCGGAGCTATAGTAATTGTACAATTTTTTCGTTTGCTGATTGAAATAAATTTGGTTCGGCAATTCATAGGTCACTCCTTTGTGCTGAATGGTCACCACAGCACTATCCTCTAAAATCTTCTCCACAAATTCAAAATCCTCCGTCGGGATGGGGTCAAAATAGGCCGCACTTTTGGTCAACAACAGTGTGAACGGCTCACCCGGTTCGAGGTAGCATTCCACTACGAGTTGGCTTTCGTAAAGGGGCAGCTCAAGGTCAATCTCCTTTTCCAGTCCGCCACAGGAAAACAGGAAGGCGGTAAAGGAAATTGCGTAGAAATAAATAAGGTTTTTCATGTCAGAAAATATATTGACAGGATTGAACGCAGATGAAACAGATTAAAATGATTATCACAGATTTAAATAAATAAAGCTAAAAATCTGCGTAAATCAGTCCAATACGTTCAATCTGCGTGCGATCCTATTCCTTTCAAAATTTAAAATTCCACGTGACGGAACCCAGTATGGGAAACAACGAAACCTGCTTTGCCGCAACCCTAACCGGCACCTCCACCAGTTGTCCATCGGTGTTCATGCCTTCCTCAAATTCCGGTTCGAGGTACAAGAAAAAGGCATTGCGCCGGTTGGTCAGGTTGAAGATGCTTAATGTCAAATCGCTTTCTCCCCATTTAGGGAAAAACTTGTATATAAGCCCAAAGTCGGTGCGGAAAAAATAAGGCAGCCGCACCGTGTTCCGGTCTCCAAATATTGGCGTAACGGCAGAAAACTCTCCACCATAAACATCCTGAAAAGCAAATCTACCCGACGCCAACCAAGCCCGATCCCCACTGCCATAAACCGCTGTTCCTGATACCGTGATTCGCCGGTTCAACTCATACATCAACACCAAAGACAGGTCGTGACGGCGGTCGTAGCGGGGTGAAAAAGTATTTTCCGTACTAAAATTTCGCAGGTCATTTACTTCCTTAAAATTTTCCAAACGGGCAATGGCCAAGGTATAGCCAATCCACCCTGTCAATTTACCTTCCTGCTTTTCAATGCCCAGTTCCATCCCGTAGCCATAGCCCTCACCAATGGCAAATTCACCTTCGAGGTCGTTGTTGGCAAATAGTTGTGCGCCGTCAACAAAGGCCACTTTTCGCTTGAGCCATTTATAATAATACTCATTGGTCAGTAGGAACTGGTCGCCCAGGAGGTACTCAAAGCCCAGGGCAATTTGATCCGAGCGCTGCGGTTTGATCTGTTTGGTAGTTGGGTACCAGACATCGGTCGGCAAGGCGATGCCATCGGTGGCGATCAGGTGCAGGTATTGGAACATGCGTGCGTAACTGCCTTTAAAAGAAAGGTCAGGGTTGACATTGTACAAGGCCGCAATACGGGGTTCAATGCCAAAGTCGTAATTGCCGTCGTTGGCGAAGCCCGACAGACGCAGCCCTGCATTGATTTTCCAATGCGCCCCAATGTTCATTTCATCCGCCCCGTACAGCCCAAAGGATGCTCCCGTGTAATCATCGCCACTGGAAAAATTGACTTCGCCATCATCGCTGCCTGCTTTTAGGCGGGCCACCCCGAAGCGGTGGTTGGTCACGTTGCCACCGTAACGGATGGTGTGCCTGTTGTTCATTGCATAGTAGAAATCCGTTTTCAGATTGGCGTCCCGCACATCCGAACCGACTTCAAAAGAAAAACCCTCGACTTTTGTTTCGATGTTGTATTCGTAATTAGAATAGGTAAAAGTGATATTGGAAAATAGTTTGGGTGAAAAGACATGGTTCCAGCGGGCCGTCCCGGTGGCATTGCCCCAAAAGAAATTGAAATCAAAAAAATCGCCGTCGAAAGCAAAGACATCCCGACCGAAGTAACCACTTAAAAACAGGCGGTCTTTTTCCCCCAAGGTGAAATTTGCCTTGGTGTTGAGGTCATAAAAATAGTAGTCGGGGATGGGGTTGTACTCTGGGTCGTCTTCCTTGCTTTTATTGATTTGGCGGGTAAAAATATCCACGTAGGTCCGGCGGCCAGAAACGATGAAAGAAGATTTTTCTTTTTGGATCGGCCCTTCCAAAGTCAGGCGGGAGGTGATGAGCCCGACGCCGCCGGTGCCCGAAAATTTCCGGTTGTTCCCTTCCTTCATCCGCACATCAATGACCGAGGAAAGCCGTCCGCCGTATTGCGCCGGAAATCCACCCTTATAGAGTTTTAAATCTTTGATTGCGTCCGTGTTGAAAGTGCTGAAAAAACCAAACAAGTGGTTGGCATTGTAAACGACCGCCTCATCGAGGATGATTAAATTCTGGTCGTTGCTACCACCCCGAACGAACAGTCCAGTCACCCCTTCCGAACCAGATGGGATACCCGGTTTTAGTTGGATGGTTTTCAAAATATCGGTCTCGCCGAGAAAGGCCGGGATCACTTTCACTTCTTTGGTGGTCAGTTCTTCAACGCTCATTTCCGTAGAGCGGATTTGTTCGCGGTAAGAATTGGCCTGAACGACCACTTCTGTCAACTGCACCCCTGTTCCTAATTCGACATTTAGTTTCACATCACTTTTGGGTAAAACTCTTTTTGTAATTGGTTGAAAACCAACATAAGTAAATTCGATGTCAATGGAATCAGCTCCTTGCGGCAGGGAGAGGGAATAAAAACCGTATTCATTGGTCGACGTACCACTGCTGGCAGCCGCTGCATAAATCGTCGCACCGATCAGCGTTTCCCCGGTCTCTGCGTCGCTCACTGTTCCACTGATGTTAATGGTGTTTTCTTGCGCCACCAATTGACCAGCAAAAAGCAGGGGCAAAAAATAAAGGAGCCATTTTTTTAAAAACATAAAGGGTGTTTTATTTTTTAACAAAACTCGGACTTAGTTAGGTGAATAAAAAACGGATGGTTGGTACATACGCTTAAAGACGAATTAAGAACGCATGTCCCTCCTTTATGATCTTTGAAAAGAGGAACATTTTCCGGAAAATGTTTCTCCTGCCAATTTTAAGGTTTTGCAGAAAAGAGGTTTCCCAAGGTGGAGTCGGGCAAATCTAAAATCGGAATGCCCTTTCGTCACTTGTTTAAGTGAAAAGGTCAGCTAATTGTCTCCGCTTAGGATTGGAAAATGAAAAATTGCCCCTTGGTTTACTATTTTTGAACTTGTGGTAAAAAGATGATTAATCGTATGTTAATTCGTGCGGCCAAATCCAAATAAGACATCACCCATCAAAAAGCGCTAAATACAATCTGTACATGTTCGACTTTTCGTTCATCACGACCAATACCGAAAACCCAACATTCCTGACGATCCTGTTTACGGTGATGTTCTCCTTCCTGATGTCGGTGATGATTGCTTTTACTTACGAAAAAACGTCGAGGCAAGTGGCCCGGCCAGACAACTACATCCAAGCACTGATTTTGATTGCCATCGTTGCAGCTACTATTATGCAAGCTATTGGGGATAGTTTGGCAAGAGGGTTGGGTATGCTCGGAGCGTTGTCCATCATCCGCTTCCGCACTACGCTCCGCAACCCCCGCAACATCGTTTTCATGTTCAGCTCTTTGGCAGCGGGCATTGCTTGTGGAGTTGGAGGGTATGTAATCGCTTTTGTTGGTACGTTGAGCCTTTGCGTTTCGACTTTTTTGCTACGGCTGACCCCTTTCAGCAAACAACAAAATCTGATCGGTACCCTGACGTTGGAATTGCCCAATAATTCAACCATCCAAGACCAAGTGAAAACTATTTTGAAAAAGCACTGCGTAAAATACTCCGTCCAATCCTACCGGGTATTCAATAGTGAAGCAAAGGCACATCTGCTGGAATGCCGCTATCAACTGAAGTTAAAAGACGAAATGAAAGGGGCGAGTTTGGCAAATGAATTAAAGGCATTGGAGGAAGTCAAAAGTATTCGGTTGGCATTTAAGGACACGGAGGACATTATTTGAAAATGAAAAAAATAAACATCATATACTTGGCTATCATCCCTGTGTTGGTAGGGGTGTTTTACATCAATTGGAATTATGCCCGCCACACGGTCATGTTCTATGGTTTTGCCGAAAATAAAGAGACCGAAATCAACCATGAGTTCCCCGTGCAGGTCAATAAAATTTATGTGACACCGGGCCAATTTGTCAACAAAGGAGACCTTCTATTGGATGTCACCCACTCGAAATTTGACTTGAAAATGAACGACCTCTCCCACGAAATTGAAACCATGCGGCTACAGGCACAAGAGCGCCGGGCTGACCTTCAGCGCTCGATGCGCCAACTAGAAGCAGAACGAATGGCCAAGCTCACCGAAGTAGAATTGAACATCCAAAAACTCGAATCTGAAATCAGTTTGAACCAGTCCCTGCTAAAAGACTTGAAAAGCATTGACACCAAAAATGCTCCTGACACACCCTCTCCCAGTGAAGTAAAATTGGCTAATTTCAACAAAGAAAAAGAGCTCATAATCCAGTCTTACGACTTACAAATACAACTGCTAAAAGATGAATTGGCAACCGTTAGCGCACCGCGGGAAGTGCAAATGGACAAATTGGAACAAGAAAAATCCTACTATGAAGGCGAGCAGGAAAAGCTGACAATCCGCGCCCCCAGAGATGGCTTGATCGGCAACATCCATTGCTTGGAAGGGGAAAACAAATCCTCTTTTTCTACCCTCATCACTTTTTACGAACGTAACCCAACCTTGGTCAAAGGCTTTGTCCATGAAAACCTGATCGTGCATGTGGAAATCGGCGATATTTTAGAAGTCTCTTCCAGCCTCCACCCAGCCCATCGGCGCCAAGGTACCGTGACAGGTCTTGGTTCCCGGATCGTTGAAATACCAGAGCGCTTGCGCAAAATACCAGAACTGAAAACGTATGGCCGGGAAGTCCTCATCGCCATCCCACCCAACAACCCATTTCTGCAAAAAGAAAAAGTGATCCTTAATTTCCAAAGTCCCGTAACGCTCCGGCCAGCGCCCAATTCTTCCATGACGACCACTAACCCCCAAACAAAAGAAGCAGCCATCCAGCAATGATGATGATTACGGCAGCTACCTTTCCATTTGATTTTAATCTTGGAGGTGATTGGAAATTACCCTCTAAAAAGGCAAGGCCATTTTGTTGGTGCCTTGTTCTTTTTTCATGCCCTTTATTTTTAACCGCCCAAACAACCATCACCACCAGCGATTTCCTCTCCAAGGCTTTTGAAAATCAAACCATTTTATTGCACGAGCGGCAATTGGATTTTTTGAAAAACACCGACCATGAGCTACCTTGGGCCGACCAGTTGGAATTCAGGACGGAGACCGACGAAATGGATTTGAACCGACAAGAATACCTGATGCGTTTCCGCTACCACACCAGAGCCGAGCGTCAGGCACAACGAAATTTGCACCAATCGGACATCCAACAGCAAGAGCTGAAAAAAACGGATCTCCTAGAAGAAGCGCTCTTGGATCACTATTTTTTATTGGTCAAATATGTAGCCCTCGACCGGGAAATAAATATAGTGCAACAACAACAGTTAGTCGCCGCAGATAAATTAACTGTACTAAGAAAAAAAGCCGCCGCCTTATCTGACTTTAACCTCAATGATTTGTTGAATGCCGAAAGTAAAACCCATGAATTGGAACTAAAAAAAATGGAGTTGGAAGGGGAATTTCAGCAATTAAAAAAAACAATGTTGATCCCGTTTGGTGCTGACGAAAATATAAAATTGGATACCACCAATATTTTATCTATTCCAGCATTAATCAATAAAATCCCATTATTATCAGGTACCGTCGCTACCAAATCCGAACTCGCCCAGCGCCAATTGGCCATTGAAAAAACGGGACTGGAACTCGAAAAAGAAAAAGCAGAAAACAACTGGCAATTAGATTATGTACAGTTCAAACATGCCTCACGGGACAACCTGACCTACGCCCGTGAATGGTCGTTCGGTATGGGCGTAGAAATCCCATTAAAAGGAAATAATAAATTGGCTAAAAATGAAATCATGTTGGAGCGAATCGAACTTGAAAACCGCTTGACGCTACAAACAATTTCCTTAAATGAACAACTGCAAAAAAAGCAGCAAGAATTAAATTTAAAAATAAATCAGTACAACCTCGCCATCCAGCAATTGAGCGACAGTCAGCTGCAATTTTCTTATGACAATTATCCACAGTTCAATGATACTGACCCTTTGCTTTTGTTAAATATTAAAGCCAATATTTTAAACAGGCAAGGCAATTTGCTCAACATCGAAAAAGATATTTATTTACTTTATTTGGAAATTATTGAACTGAGTGGAAAAGCCGTGGAAATGCCATTGCGGAACTATTTGAATAATAATTGGGAATTACTGGAATAGCTTTTTTTAGAATTTAACTTCTTTCCATTTTGCCCCATCCGAATAAATAAATACCGCATCGTTTGCTGCTTTTTTTATTTCAATTTCACATCCTTTTGAAGCATTTCTAAATTCAATATTGATCCCTTTCATAAGACCCAGTCCCAAACCATGCCGCCACCACCAACTACCCCATTTGTGGAATTCCAATTTAATAATACCCGCAGTGTCGACGGTCGCTGTTAAACCATCGGTTGGCGTGTTCATATTAAACTGAGCAACTTGGTAAAACTGGCCTTTGGTTGGTTTTTTGGCTACATATTTTAATGCACTTTTAAGTGCCAATTCCTGTCTGGAAAAATCTTTGAACATGGGAATGCCTTGGTAGTTTTCAGGAAATGCCAAAACAAATATTTCGGAATTATTTTCCCATTTAAAATTGGCCAATAAGCCATTGACCACATCGGCGCTATTTTTCCAAAAATTATTTATCTTATTTAAATTATAAATGAGAAATCAATAAAAAGGCGAAGCGTATAAAAAGTATTTTGTCCTCTGATTAAAAAAATTGAAAAAAGGCAACCAAACCCATATAAAAAAACAATGACGCAAAATAGCCGTACCGATCATTCTCGCCATGCAATAACCACACAAGGTACAAATTGGCGACTGGCGCTAACTGCCATAAAAAATAGCAACCATGCAAACCTGTTGTTTTTATTTTTTGATTTATCCTTTTATAAAAAATAATACCAGCCGATAAAATTGTAATACCTAAAATTATAAATAAATAAGCTGTGATAGGGTTGTCGCAAAAAGAAATAAATGATTGTTTGATCTCATGTTCCATTCCCGCCAATAAATCAAATTTTTGGCAAAATATTTCAAACAATTAGAAGCAATATTTTTTAGGTCATAATTCAAATGCACCCCTTCCCCATAATGACCAACCCAGTCTCCGAGTAGTATTTTATTTAATAAAAAATAAATAACGGATAAAATAAAGTAAGGAATAACCGACCAAGCCGTCAGTTGTCGTTTAAAGTTCCCAACTCCTGAACCTGCTTTCTCTTGAGGGCCACCAATATGCAAAGGCAACTGCCATCACTGGCACAGCCAACGCTAATTCAAATGTGAATAAGGCGATGACAAAAAATAAATTAAACCATAGAAGGTCTATATTTTTTTCCTTTTCTAAATATTTCACCAAAAATAAAAGTGAGGAAAGCATCATCGCCGTGCAGAAAAGAAAATTAAAACAGACTTTCCAAATAACTGCTTCCGCGTTATAAGGGGATAATAGAAACAGTAAAGCAGTGGCAAAAGCAGGGATGGAAATATTTACTGCCAACTTATCCGTCTGTGCTGACGATGCGGCTTCAAATACCTTCTTTGCCAACCGGTACCCCAACCAACCGTTCACCACATGTAAAGAAGTATAAATCAAGTACCACGGCAAAGGGTTCGTATCAAATAATTTATAAAAAAGATAAAGGAAAAAATTGGTCACTTGGTGCAGCGCCGGGAAACCAAAACAATGCAAAAAATCCCGAAAAGGCGCTCCATCCAACCGTTCTTGCAACCCCGTAAAATCAGTTACAAACCCAGCTTGCCAAGTCTTGAAATAGGCCAAATGCACGACCACAAAAAAGAGGGCCAGCACAACGGCATTTCCCCGTAATTCGTATTTGTTCAGATCGGAACTCATTGGATTGGTTGCAAGTGTTTACTTTTGGCCTCGGTAGGGCGGATTTCCAAACCCGCCAAAAGTAAGGTGGATTTGGAAATCCGCCCTACTTTATCCGAAAAACGGCATATCGATCCACCATGCGACTGTTATTAACCGCATTCACTTTCTTTTTTTTCCTCACCTCCAGCACTGCCCAATACAGCGCCAAGGCCACCATGGATAGCACCCACCTCCTGATCGGCGACCAATTGAAATTGCATTTGGAGGTGGTACACCCGCCCGGCGCGCAACTATTGCCGATGGTGTTCAAGAAAAAGGAAGGGGATGTTGTCGAATTTTTGGGGCAGACCAAATGGGATACCGTTTCGCAATCGGGCGAAATCCGTTTGAGAAAAGATTTACTGCTAACTGCTTGGGACTCTGGCTACCACGATGTTCCTTCTTTGCCGGTCATCTTTTTGGCCGATGCAAGAAATGACACCATTTACACCCAGAACATCCCCCTTGAAGTAGAAGTGCCGCCTACCGATTCGGTTTTGGCAGACATCAAACCTATCATCGAGGAACCCATTGTCTGGCAAGACTATATACCTGAAATTACCTTGGTCGGCCTCTTATTGCTCGTAGCATTGATGTGGTACATTGCCAGTCGTATCAAGACCAAAAAGGAACTCCCACCGCCGCCACCCGTTATTGTTCCGCCACATGAAATTGCTTTTGGAAAATTGAAAGCACTTAAAGAGCAAAAGCTTTGGCAACAAGGGCAGGTGAAGGAATTCCATACTCAATTGACCTACATCATCCGAGAATACTTGGAAAAAAGATATGCTGTGCAAGCGTTGGAGCAAACGACCGATGAAATTTTAGGGCAGATGAAGGGCATTAATTTGGGCAGTGACCTGACCCAAAAAATGACCCGCCTGCTCCAAACTGCCGACCTTGTCAAATTTGCAAAAGCAGAGCCTCCCGCCGACTACCACGACAATGCCCTGGCCCTCGGCGAGGAATTTGTGCGGGCAACGAAGCTGGAAGTTTTGGCGTCGGAAGATGTCAAGAATAGTTAAGTTGATTAAGATGATTGAGAAAGGTTGAGGTGTAAAATCATCTGAACTCTTATCAACCATTTCAATCCTTAAACCCTAAATTTAGATGTTCAACGACATCAATTTTTTACACCCATGGTTTTTCCTCCTGCTGTTGCTGATACCACTGGTGGCCTATTTTCGCTATAAACGAAAAAGTGAGCACTATGCCAGTATGACCATGCCGAACTTGGAGGCCGTCAAAGGCATCCGTTCATGGAAAGCCACCCTGCAAAAGTGGTTACCCCTGCTCCGAGCGTTGGCATTCACCGCGCTCGTCTTCGCCTTGGCCCGCCCGCAACTAACCCTCAAGGAAGAAAAAGTGACCGCCGATGGCATTGATATTTTTCTCGTCATTGACCTATCCAGCAGCATGCTGGCGCAGGACTTTAAACCCGACCGCTTGGAAGTAAGCAAACGGGTCGCCTCCGACTTTGTGGACAAACGCCCTTTCGACCGCATGGGACTGGCCGTATTTGCCGGGGAAGCTTTCACCCAGTGCCCGCTCACCACCGACCACAATGTGCTAAAAGATTTTATTGGCGAACTTCGTTGCGGCCTCCTCGATGATGGTACCGCCATCGGCATGGGATTGGCCACCGCCGTCAACCGAATCAAGGACAGTGAAGCCGACAGCAAAGTCGTTATTCTGCTCACCGACGGGGTCAATAATGCTGGCTACGTCAAACCCATCACCGCCGCCGAGATCGCCAAAGAATTCAATGTAAAAGTCTATACCATTGGCGTCGGCACCGAAGGCCAGGCCCTTGCCCCGACGAGCCGCCGCAGTGATGGCCGCTACCAGTTCAGCCTAACCCGGGTGGAGATTGATGAGGACCTGCTGACCCAGATTGCCGAAATGACGGGCGGTAAATATTTTCGGGCCACTAACGAAAAACGGCTCGAATTGATCTATGCGGAAATTGACCGTTTGGAAAAAACAGAAATCGAAGTGACAACGGTGAAAAGGTATAGCGAGGAGTTTTATCGGTTCGTCTGGCTGGCGGTGGTTTTGTTGGTGTTGGAGATGTTGTTGCGGTTGACGGTTTTACGGAGTGTAACGTGATGCTTTAAATAGTATCTTTAAGCAACTGTTATTTTATTGGGCAGCATTTTCAAAAACAATTTTTGAATTTCTAAAAATTCGCTTTTATTTATTTCCACTTGACCATACCATACCCGTTCGAATATCAATGTTATTTCTTGGGCATTTTTAAAAATGGGTGTGCCTGCCAATTCCCGCAAATATTCACCATTCGTTTTATCCTTTTTCCATTTAATTTTTTTGTTCAACGAAAGGTCTTGTAAAACAGCCAAATAATATAACCTCACCGCCAGTGGATAATCGCCAGCTGCGATGGCCCGTTGGATCGGGTCGTTGAGTTCTGCCTCTTCCAGATTGTTTTCTATTTTTTCCAGATCAACCTGGGTGACAGGTTTTAATTTTTTATCGCGGGGAGAAAATAAACTATCATTCATCAATGTCTTCACCAAGAAGAAAATTAAAATACCGATGCCAAGCGCAATGAAAAAGAATTTTAAGAATGCACCAACCCCTTCAAAATTTTGTGGTTTTTGTTCCTTTTTATTTTCTTTTTTTTCCGGTAATTCCTCATCTGTAAAATCAATACCCTCTGTCAATTCCTTGTATTTTTTATCGTCAAATGAATGGATTTCAATATTTTCCTGTAAATATTTTTCTTGGGAGGATTGTGCAGAAACACCTTTGCCCACTGGCATTTGCAATAAAATAAAAAAGATAAATAAAATGCGGGGCATACAAGTGGTGATATATTTTTAGGAAATTATGGATTTACAATGATTGGAAAACTTTGGATAATGCGAGTGATGAATCCATATTTCCATCGGCATTAATTTGCATTAATTTCACGGGCAATATTTCATTAATTAAATTTTCTTCAGCAGGCATTTCTATTTTTATATAATTATCGGTAAAGCCGGACACCATGCCCTTCGTTTTACTCTGTTCAAAAAGCACGGGCCTCGTTTCGCCCGTAAATTGCTCATAAAAATACCTGCGCTTTTTTTGCGACAAAATGGTCAACATTTCATTGCGGCGGCGGCGCTCTTCCATCGGGACTATGTCCGGCATTTCGGCAGCCAAAGTGTTGGCCCTCTCCGAATAAGTAAAAACGTGGAGATAGGAAATATCCAATTCATTGAGGAAATGATAAGTCTCCAAAAAATCTTCTTCCGTTTCTCCGGGAAAACCGACGATCACATCTACACCAATGCAACAATACGGCATTATTTTTTTAATCTGCGCAACCCGGTCGGCATACAATTCCCTTTTATAGCGGCGGCGCATCATTTTTAATTGCTTGTTGTTGCCACTTTGCAGTGGGATGTGGAAATGTGGGACAAAGCGTTTGCTCTGCGCCACAAATTCGATTATTTCATGGGTACATAAATTTGGCTCGATGGAAGAAATGCGGAAGCGCTCGATGCCTTCCACCTCGTCCAATGCTTTGATCAGATCAATAAACAGCGCCTCTTTTTTCGGGCGCACGCCTTCGATCACTTCGGTGCCATTTCCAAAATCGCCAATATTTACCCCCGTCAGAACTATTTCTTTGACGCCCATGTCCGCTATTTTATGGGCATTTTCCACAACGCTTTCTACGGTATCGCTGCGGCTATTACCACGTGCCATCGGGATGGTGCAAAAAGCGCATTTATAATCGCAGCCGTCCTGCACCTTGAGGAAAGAACGGGTACGGTCGCCGAAGCTGAAAGCATGTTTGAACGTATTGGCCTCTTTCACCTCGCCCGCCTGCACCATGCCTTTGCCGGGTGCCTTTTCGATCTGCTCTACAAACTCCAAAATGCGGAATTTTTCGGCAGCGCCGAGTACCAAATCCACACCTGGTATCTCGGAAATTTCCTGCGGCTTCAATTGCGCATAGCAGCCAATGACCACCACCTTCGCTTCCGGCGATTTCCGCAAGGCCCGCCGCACGATCTGCCGGCATTTTTTATCCGCAAAATCAGTCACCGAACAGGTGTTGATGACGCTGATGTCGGCCCCATCGTCGAACGGGACTTCCTGATAGCCCGCGTCCTCGAAGAGCCTGCCGATGCTGGAGGTTTCGGAATAGTTCAGCTTGCAGCCGAGGGTGTAGAAGGATACTGTTTTTGGTGTCATGTAAAATTTATTGAGCCAGTAGATCAAGCACGTAAGTTCCACCAGCTTTTAAATTCATTGCGAGTAATTTACTTTCTCCAAGAAGCTCATATCGATTGTTTCTGAGGTTTGTTTTGAACTTCATGGTTTTGTCTGTTGAAAAGGTAATCGCCCTATATTCGATAGAGAAATTTTTGTATTTCAACAATCGGATAGCCGTGTTGACAATGTATTCGGCCAATAACTTGGATGCTTTGACCTGTTCACTGCTGCCCGATCTTCTTCCTGATTTAAGGTTGCAAAGAAACACGAATAAGGTTGCTTGGTTCTGATTGCGTTTTTTCCTTTTTTCATAGAAAAGTATATAATCGCAAATGGTGCTCAATTTTGGTTTTGAAACATCGAAGCACGGATAAAGATCATTGCTTTTGGATACGTCAAAAACAAAAGAAAGGAATTTTCTCTGTGCGTGATATTTCAGCCATATTGGAGGGTATTTATCAACCTTTATTTCTTTCAATTGGTGCATTCCCGGAGCTTTTATTCGGTCTGCAAAATTGTCATTGATAATTTCCTCTAACTTATCAATTAGTTCCATAAAAAAGTCAGTCAAAGAGTTCGTAATAAATATTTTGCGATGTCTCGTTCAGCCTTTCCACCGTTTCGTCTATAGTGGCTATTTCAAAACCTGCCTCATCTACTTTTACACCTTCCACGTCCTTTCCTTGCCGGAACATATAAACGCCCACTTGGTCGTGCGACAGGAATTGGTTTTCCTGGTATTCTTTGTATTTTTTCAAAAGCCCCTTTGTCGTTTCAGGGTCTTTCTTTTTTCCCGATCCCAACATAATCAGGCTGTTCAACTCCCGTGCAATGTAGTCGCTATGTGTGCTCACCATTACTTTAAAACCTTCGTTCACTAATCGTGCGAGGAAGCGGGCAATTTTAATTTGATTATTGGGGTGGAGGTTGGCTTCGGGTTCGTCAATGATGATGAAGTCTCCTTTTTTGGCAATGTGGCGCAGGTAAATACTTAGTGTTGCCAGTGATTTTACGGAAGAAGAAGCGAGATGGATTTCCAGCGATTTATCGGAATTGTCCGGCCTGAACTGGATATCGCCATCATCGTTCATTTGCACTTTACCTCCCATGAAGTTGGCTTCCATTTCGTCCGCTAAATAGGCATATTCGCTTTTTTGTTTTTGAATGGCGTCGAGGTTTTGAGCAGTTTCGAGGGCGTCTTTTATTGGTTTGGGATATTTATTGAACCTCGTATTGAAAAAACTTAATAGCTCTTGGCTTTTCCCATTGGACAAAAGACTATCGAAAGTTTTATTTTTTATGAGGGAAAGTTCTTTGTGGAAAAGATTAATTCCGGTCCTTTCTGTTGGTATAAAAACAGCAGATTTAGATTGTTGAATTAATTCTCTGAATTTACGTGCTAAAAAATAAACCTCAATTCCTTTTTTAGGGAAAAGAGCATTTTCTGTTGATTTAGCAGAAATTTTTACATTTAAACTGTTTTCCTTTTTTTCAATATAAGATTCATAACCAATAATATCTCCTGATTTGGGATTAGGTTCATGCTTTTCTGATTCGGATATTTCCCATTCCAATAATTCTTGCGCTATTAAACTATTTTCCTCACAAGAAACCGATAATTCCAAATCTTTGAAAAAATCAGTTCTAACGGCAAATTTTATTGGAATTGAGAATTTTAGTGAATAAGAAATAATTTCTTTAAACTTGTCCAATATATTAAATTCCCAAGTTTCCGATCTGGAGCTTAATCCATAATCTTCTTTCGCATAAGTCCATTGAATGACATTAGAGTTATCAATCCAGTATGGTGAAAACACCCCATATATAACATACGCCAAATACGTCTTCCCCGTATTGTTCTCCCCCGTCAGCAAGATCAGGTCTTTGCTCAGGTCAATCTCTGCTTTTGAAATGA
The DNA here is from genome assembly GCA_041392505.1 of Saprospiraceae bacterium. Lineage (GTDB taxonomy): Bacteria > Bacteroidota > Bacteroidia > Chitinophagales > Saprospiraceae > UBA6168. The sequence continues at coordinate 181,440 of JAWKLX010000006.1, forward strand.
CGCCCAGATTTTTGACTGTTAGCCTCATGGAATGAAAATTTTTCTTAAAAGTACGAAGTTTTTGAAAAGTCTACCAAAGACAAAGGGTTCGAAAGAACAATTCCGAACCCTTTGCTCTGACCGCAAAGATACCACTATTTCACCACAACCTTCTTCGTCGCAAACTGCCCATTGGCCAATATCCATTTTAGAAAATAAATGCCTGCCGATAATTTATTTTTTAAATCAACATGATATTGGCTTGCCCCAGCAGGTATTTCATTTTGCGAAATTATTTTCCCGCTAAAATCAAAAATACGGATGTGCGAAGTGGTGTTTGTTTTTTCAAAAAATAAATTAAATGCGCCGTGGTTTGGGTTTGGGGAAATATCCAGTGATAAATCCAAATTAACTCTCTCTTTTGTTTTGACGACTTGCATACATTCATTCGAAAAACCATTATCATAAAATGCTTGAATCATTGGAATTTCGGACAGGGCAACATCTACATTTTCGATATGGTCAGAGCCTGGTTCTCGGTGATAGGAAAAAGCTGCATCCAAAATCGCCTCGGCCCCAGCAGGGAAATTGGGGAGTCCTGCTGACATAATAGTGCGTCGGTCGTATTGCGATAATTGTTCATTTACCATGTTCCATCCGTTTGGGTCGGAGGGTGAATCTGGAAAAACATGGTTAACAAAATCACCCGGTTGCCCGTAGCCACTTCCTCCATAACTAATTCGTGAGTCATCTCGCCATTTGCCAGACAAATAGTTGTAAAAACCTATAACATCGGTAGGTCCCCATGTACCTGGGGGAGGATTGTTAATACCAGCATTGTTATAATACCCAAAGTTGCTCAATTTTTTATTGAGAAAAGTAATGGCCTGCACGGGAGGGTTTTCACCGTAAGTACCAATCCCAGCACATAAAAGGTCGTTATCATCATTATCGCTATTATAAATATACTGAGCGTTCAATGTGGTATCACAGCCAAAATAATCATCAGCATAACATCCAAGATCGGGGTCAAGCCAAATGCCGATTTTAAATTCAGATAAATCACCGCCTGATTTATTGATGATTTTATGCCGGGTAAAAACAGTATAATTCAAAGGATTATTTTCAGAACAATTAAAAGCATACGTCATAAAATGAACCTCTGTACCAGTGGCAATTTCACTGAACCCATTTTCGGTATTGGCTGTATTATTAAAAACAGACCAGGTCATTTCATTAGGAATTGCATTGGGCATGGTTGGATTAATGAGCGGATATTCACCAGATTGTGGCTCGAATAACCCATTATTATTTCGATCAAAAAAAGGTGCTAATTCTTGATCGGGCAGTGGAAAACCCATCGCCTCTTCAAAAAATGGGTTTCCTTTTGCAGGCCATATTTTTATACTATATGGCACTGGTTCATTGATCGTACCATTGTCTTCAAAGTCTTCTTTTAATCCTAAAATATCCTCTCGCTTTATTTTCCAGATACGATCAAAATGCTTACAACCATCATCAAAAATGTTCAAAGTATTATCATCGATTGGACCGCTAGTGTAATCAACATATTGAAAGTCAGTCCTTGAAATCTTGTAGCCACCTGTTTCATCAATGCCTCCAAGCCATAAGGCTCCTGCCCAAATGGTCGAAGTAGTAGGATAATCACCCAATGTAAACGGCACCATAAACGATCCACCATTTGAGTTCAGAAAAAAAGAACCGTCATTTAAGACTGATGCCCTTACTTTATTAGCATTGATATATTCTATGGCCGAATTGTCGCATTGCGACAACCCATTTCCAAAAAAGAAAAAAGATAGTAGTAGTCCAGAGAGAATAGTTTTAGTTAGCTTCATAATTAAAGAGGTTTAGGAATATAAAAATGTCCATCAGAAAACCAGTTGGTTTTCTGATGGACAAAAAATCTTATTCTACAATAATTTTTTTAGTTGTAAAATTTCCATCCGACAAAACCCATTTGATAAAATAAATGCCTGCCGTTAATTTATTTTTTAAATCAATATGATATTGTCTTGTATTCGTAGGTAATTGTTTTTCCAAAATCATTTTACCGCTAAAATCAAAAATACGGATGTGCGAAGCGGTATTCGTTTTTTCAAAAAATAAATTAAATGCGCCGTGGTTTGGATTGGGGAAAATATTCAATTGTAATTCATTATTTAATTCTTCGGATATACCGGTTAGCATATTATCATAGATCATGTCTTTTCCAATGACCACATCGGACGCAGCACCTAATTGGAAAAAATTACCCGCAGCGTCCACACCGACCGCATCAAATATTTTAAAAGAAAGTGACTGCATGCCGTTGGGATTGCCCGTGGCCGCATCTTCCCGAAGTGCCAACCGAAAACGGCCTAATTTTCCAAAAGCATTATTAATGGCTTGCCCATCTTTTCTCGAATACGCCACATCAATGCGGCCTTCTTCCTCCGATTCCATTCTAATGGTCATCACTTCGTCATTTGTCCCAAAAAAAGAATTGTTTTCCAACGAAAAGACTACTGACAAAAAAGGCTCCCATACACTTGTATCATATTTAATCGTAAATGCAATCCCGTATATTTCGTCAAACGGTTCAGTTTGGGTAGCCAAATAAATATCGCCGCTGACGAGTCTTTGAAATTGAGTGCCATTCGCCGATATCTCATCTTTATCCAAATTTATATAAAGTTCGCCCTCGGCATGTGGGGCTTCTATTTCCGAAAATATATAATCGGGCCGTTGCTCCCGATAATTGGTTTCCAAAACATACCAATCCAATTCATTGACCGACCCATCGCCATTGCAGTCCTGGTGTTTTTGATCGGGGAAACTGGCCGGAGGCGTCCCCCAACTGTCCGCATAATAAGGCGACCAAACGATGGCGGCTGGATCACGTTCTGTGCCACTGGCATTCAATCCCATGGAGACGCCGATATAAAGCAGGTCATCGTTTTTGGCAATGCCATCGTGACCTGCATCGCCCGGCCAGACACAATCAGTTTCACAAAATTGAAACTGGTTGCATTCATTGGAAAGGCCATTATCATAAAAACTTTGAATACCAAGTATAGCCGCCAAGGCTACGTTCACATTCTCTAAATGGTCGGCTCCAGGTTGGCGATGAAAGGAGTAGGCGACATCGAGTACTTGCTGGCCGCCAACTGGAAAGTCAAATGCCTCTGTCGCCGAAACAATTCTCCTATCACCAAAAGGTAGAGGCTCCGTTATCATAGACCAACCCGATGGATTGTTTGGATTATCAAAAAATGCATGATTAACATGAACGCCGTTGGGGTCATAACCATCTCCCCCGTAAGTCAGGTGAGAACCATCCAGCCAGCTACTGTTCATGTAATTAAAGAAGCTTATGGGAACACTGGGGTCAGTTGTTGGTGATGGCGGCCCGTTAATGGATATGTTATTGAAATACATGAAATTACCCAATGAGCGGTTTAAAAATGTGATCGCTTGTACTGGGGGGTTTTCTCCATAAATTCCTATGCCTGTACACTGCGGGTCAGCATCATCGTTGTCCTGATTATAAGAATATAGTGTGTTTAATATCGTATCGCACCCAAAGGCATCATCCACATAACAGCCTAAATCTGAATCCGTGAAAAACCCCATTTTAAAGCTGAATAAATCCTCCTGTGATTTGTTGATGACTTTGTGCCGAGTAAAAATGGTATGGTTCAACGCCTCGTTTTCCGAGCAATTAAAGGCATACATTATTAAATGAACTTCCACCCCAATGGGTAGGCCATTTGTTTGGCCATGTATCTCTTCTATATCATTAAAAACACACCAAGCCATTTCGTCTGGGATGGCATTGGGCATAGCGGGGTCAATGACTGGATGGTCGCCATTCATTGGCTCATACAACCCGTTATTGTTGTTGTCAAAAAATGGGGCGAGGTCTTGATCGGGCAATTGAAAACCCATAGCTGCGGCGAAATGCGGATTGCCTCGTGCCGGCCATGTTTGAATGGAAAACGGCAGGGGTTGGTCAATCATCCCATTGTCGGCAAAATCTTCTTTTACCCACAATATATCACCACGGGTAACTTTCCAGATTCGATCAAAATCCTGACAGCCATTTTGCAAAGTCGTTCCTGTTGCATCGTCAATGGGGCCGGCCCAATAATCACTCAGTCCGTTTGCATTACCATACATCTGGGCCGCAATTTTTAAATTACCAGCAGCGTCAAAACCACCCAACCAAAGGCCCTGCGTGAAAATAGTTGATACTTCTTGAAATGGGCCTGGCGAGTAAGGCACGATGAATTGACCATCATTGCGGTTCCAAAAAAGGTCACCGCCATTTAGCACTGCAGCTTTGACTTTGTTGGCGGCAATGTATTCTATGGCCGAATTGTCGCACTGCGAAAAACCATTTCCAAAAAAGAAAAAAGAAAAGAGGAATCCGGAGAGGATAGTTTTAGATAGCTTCATAATTAGAAAGTTGTAGCTCTGTAAAGAATTGCATTAGAGAGCCGATTAAAAAATAGTTTAGTTTCATCGGCAAGGTAGTCAAGTAACAATATTTCAACAACAAAGGAATGTGGATATTTTGCCAAACGCAACCCTCCTGACCATTCCCGTCAAATTACTATCTTCGCCCCCAACCCATTCCAGCAAACAGCATGAGTAAAGCATTGTTCAAAATCAGGGAGAACCATAAATATGGTTTCATCGACGAAACCGGCGAGGTGGTCATTGAACCACAATATGTGGAGGCAGAAGACTTCTACAATGGATTTTCCCGCGTCCGCTTCATGGACAAACTCATCCCGCTCGATGAACATGGCCGCCTCCTGATGCGCCAATTCTACTCCGACATCGGGCTGTTCGAAGAGGGACTCGCCAAAGTAAAACTCGTCCAAAAGTGGGGCTTCATCGATGAGCGGGGCCGCATGACCATCCCCGTCCAATTTGACGAAGCGGGCTATTTTTCCGAAGGGTTGGCCCCCGTCGCCAACGGCGCTTTTGGCTACATCAACAAAGAAGGCGAATATGTGATCGACCCTCAATTTGATGGGGCGGGCGAATTCAGCAGCGGATTGGCTCCGGTGATGGAAGGGGAAGTCTTTGGGTACATTGACCAAACGGGCGAATATGCCATCCCCCCGCTGTTCGACCAATGTTTGCCTTTTCAGGAAAATGTGGCCATCGTCGTCCGGCAAGGCAAATGGGGCCTGATAGACAAGAAGGGCAAAATGCTCCTCAACCCAGAATTTGATTTTCTAGAAGATTATACCAATGGGGAATTTTTTGAAGGCATGACGGTCGCCGTGAAAAACGACAAATTTGGCTTCGTCAACCAAAAAGGGGAAGTGGCCGTCGAGCCACAGTTCGATTTCGCTGGTGATTTTTCCGGTGAAATGGCTTTGGTGGAAATGGGCGGCCAGTTTGGCTATATCAATAAAAAAGGCGAGGTGGTTATTGAACCACAATTCGAGGATGCAGGTGTCTTTGCCGAAGGATTTGCCCAAGTGAAAATAGATGGGCAATGGGGTTTTATCGATGCCCAAGGCCGCACCCATATCAAACCAATTTTTGATGAAGTACTACCTTACCGCAATGGCTTGGCATGGGTCAATTTTAAAGGGCTGTGGGCTTATGTGGATGGACAGGGACGGCTGGTTTGGAAAGAGAAGAAGTAATTTTTTGTGAATAAATCAATGCTGAATTATCAACCTACCATTATCTAATATTTTCCCTTCTGATTTTATTTTCCAAAAATAAATTCCTGTCGGTAAATAATTTACCAACACCTCATATTCATGCTGCCAATTATTGATAGATAAATTGTATTGCTCTCGTCCAAATTGGTCATATAATATCCACTCAACATTTCTTGCTTGCGCTTCGCCAACTGATATTTTAAAGACTCCGTTGGATGGGTTTGGAAAAACAGAAACGGCTATATTATTTTCAAATTGTTCTTTTGTCGCAACGACCATTTCGTAACAATATTTATCATTTCCATAATTATCATCTATTCGGAGGTTGGGGCGGGTAGTCCAAAAACATTGGTCGTATATTTCGCCATTCGGAGGATTACGAAAATAGAATCCCAAATTAGACCACACCACTTCTTTTTCCTCTCCCGGTGCAATTGATACATTGGAAAAAAATTGGTTTAAAATGCCATTGTATTGCTCATAATAATTATAAAAACCAACATAAAAAGCTGGAAAGGAAGTGCTAATGCCAAATGATTTGATGGCTGTTTCCCCATAATTATGGACAGTAAAAACAGGGTTGGTATATCTGAGGCGAAATATAGTGTCATAATTGGGGAACGTCAGGGCGGTGTATTCTTCCAATATATAATCTCCAAGTTCAACGCCAACAACACCAATGTCATTATTTTCAGTATAAAGATCAGTGCCATCCCATTGGAATTTTTTAAATGCTGTTCCATTGGAAACAATTAGTCCATTTTCTGTTAATTCAAAATTGCTGGGCTCTGGAAAATTATTGCTATTTATTTTAAAATTATTTTCGAACAATAATAAGTCATTAAAAATATGTACAGTCGAATCATTTGTCAGTAATACCACTTTATCATATCCGGCTTCCATATCTATTGTTACTGCATCAGAAAAATAAACGGTTTCTAATAAATCAAAATCAGGAGAAAGTAAAAAAAGTGAATCGGCTTTTTGCCCTGCCCAACCTGCATTTTTTTTTGGAATAATATGCTCAAAATTAAAAGAAGGAAAAATGGCAATGGTGTCTCCAATTGCAGAAAATATAAATAAACCGTTGTTAGAAACACCTATAATGCTATCCCCTTCCGTAACATGGGTAGCCCTAATTTCAGCCCCTGTCTCGACATTCAATGTTTCTTCATCAATCGGGTCAAATATTGTTATGGCACTGCCGAATTCTTCATTAAACACGATAGTACCATCGCTCAATTCCGCTCCGTATTTGGCTGCATAATCAATATACATCTCATCAACAAGGTTCCAACCCTTGTCATACTTTGTCAATTTGAATGAAAGGAGATCAGAGCCGTAAACAGTCGAAATAAACACGGAAGTGTCCCGACCGTGAAATATTCCATTTAGGTGTTCGAAGAATGAATTAGAATACGCATATACCTGATTGGTTGTCACAATATTTTCATCAAAAACAAAAAAATCTGTAGAGTTTACACAAAAAAATTCATTGGATGATTTTTTAAAAACCTCCCCCTCCCAAACATTAAAAAGCACCAGTTCATTTTGTGAAAAAATAAAATGCGGAAACAAAAAGGCAGGTAAAAAAAAGAAGAGCTTTTTCATAATAAGTTGGTTTTGAGTGAAACCGCCAGGGCAGATCGGGGCTGTCCATTTTGGTAGCACAAGTTAGGTTATTTCAGCCCAATAAATGATGACACCGGGCAAGGCAACCGACATATCCCATATTTTACTTTCTTTTGCCAAAAACAAACCATCATGCGTCCACTCCTATTTTCCTTACTCTTCCTGTTCGGCTGCCACGCCACTAAAAATTCCACCGCCACGCCGACCACACCAACGACACCCACCATTTCCACGGATGCCATTTCCTCCAAAACAAAGGGCATGCAGGCATACCCCGGTTTTTTCAATTTTTACTGGGACGAAAAGCAGGGCAAGGTCTGGTTGGAAATAGACAAATTCGAGCAAGAGTTCCTCTATATCAATTCCCTACAAGCAGGCATTGGCTCGAACGACATTGGCCTCGACCGGGGGCAGTTGGGAAGGGAGCGGGTCGTCAAATTTTCACGGAGTGGGGATAAAATTTTAATGACCAACATCAATTATAAATACCGGGCAAACAGCGGCAACGCCGACGAACGCCTCGCCGTGGAAGAGGCATTTGCCCAGTCTGTTTTGTGGGGTTTTGAGGTTTCTACTGAAAATAAAAACGCCGTGCTGGTAGACGCCACCCGCTTCCTTTTACAGGATGCGCACGGCGTGGCCAAACGTTTACAGCAAAGCAAGCAAGGCACTTATAAATTGGAGGACAGCCGCTCTGCCGTTTACTTGCCGAGGACAAAAAATTTCCCTAAAAATACCGAACTCGAAGCGACCATCACTTTCGTCGGCGAGGCCAAAGGGGATTGGATCCGCTCCGTCACCCCGACACCCGATGTGGTCACGGTCCGTATGCACCACTCCTTGGTCGAACTGCCCGACGGGAACTACCAACCCCGCCATTACGACCCCCGCAGCGGCTACATCAGCACCAGTTATTTCGACTATGCCACACCGATCGACCAACCGGTGGTGAAGCGTTTTATCACCCGCCACCGCTTGGAAAAGAAGGACCCGTCAGCGGCTATCAGCGACCCTGTCGAACCGATCATTTATTACCTCGACCGGGGGGCACCCGAGCCGATCAAATCTGCCCTGATGGAAGGGGCCAGTTGGTGGAACCAAGCCTTCGAAGCAGCTGGCTACCGCAATGCTTTTCAAGTGAAAGAACTGCCGCCCGATGCTGACCCGATGGACGTTCGCTATAACCTCATCCAATGGGTACACCGCTCCACCCGTGGCTGGTCGTACGGCGGCGGGGTGAACGATCCCCGCACGGGTGAGATCATCAAAGGAAAAGTGACGTTGGGTTCGTTGCGGGTACGCCAAGACTTCCTCATCGCTCAAGGGCTATTGGCGGCTTATGAAAATGGCGATACGCCTGACCCCCGTTTGTTGGAGATGGCGCTCGCCCGTCTGCGGCAATTGTCGGCGCACGAGGTGGGCCACACGTTGGGCTTTACCCACAACTTCGCAGCGAGCTACAACGACCGCTCGTCTGTCATGGATTATCCGCACCCGTACATCACTATGGATGACCGCGGCAATATTGATTTCTCAAAATCCTATGATGACAAAATCGGTGAATGGGACAAGCGCATGGTCATTTATGGTTATTCTCAATTTGCCGAAGGCGTGAATGAGAAGGCTGCTTTGGATAAAATTTTACAGGAAAACCAGACCATGGGACTGCTGTTCATTTCCGACGATGACTCCCGCCCTGCTGGTAGCGCTCATCCCTATTCCCACCTTTGGGATAACGGTACCTCGCCTACCGCAGAGCTCCGCCGTATGGCTAAAGTCCGTGCAAAGGCTTTGGAAAATTTTGGGCTCAATAGTATTCCGAATGGGACACCACTTGCTGATTTGGAGCGCATTTTAGTCCCCTTGTACCTGTCGCACCGCTACCAAGTGGAAGGGGTTTCAAAATTGATCGGCGGGGTGCAGTATACTTACACCGTAAAAGGTTTTGAAACAACGGCCAACGATGATTGGAAACCCACGGCCGTCAGCGATGAAATACAACAGGACGCCTTGCTCGCCCTCCTCGAAACGCTCGACACCCGCTACCTGGAAATCCCCAAACACATCCGCTACCTCATCCCTCCGCAGCCAGAGGGCTACCACCGGGACCGGGAAACTTTTAAGAGCTACACAGGCCTTGTGTTCGATCCGATGGCCGCAGCGGAAAGTTCTGCCGATAACGTCATCGCCTTCTTATTGAACCCTGAGCGGCTCGCCCGTTTAATCGCACAAAGGCCAACGATCCTGAGCGGGTGATGTCGGTCAATTGCGTTCGGCCAACTGCTGAGCCGTGCTTTTTCAACGAACGCAAGACCGTTTACCAAGAAGAAATTGCCTGATGGTTGAAAACTGGTCGTGCTGCACTCATCCAATTGGCCGCTGCCGACAAATCAGCCAACAAGCAGGTGAATGCCCTTGCCCTCTTACGAGCTTGACCGTCTGACCCAAGATTTTGTCCGTGAAATGGACGAAGCGAAAGTAGACGACCGCTTCTGGGGCGCATCTGGTGTATATGCTGAACGAGATCAGCCAGTTTCGGCAACGGCCAGAAGATTATCAACCTGCCAAAAATTACGATCTGCCCGATGGCTCGCCAATTGGGTGTGGAGGTCATTTTTAATAGAGTGACCGCTAAGTATTCTATAAATTCAAAATTCTCACTGAAATGTCAATACGTCTAAAACTGATCGCTGCTATTTCATACTTCTCGCCATAAATGCCTTTCCCAAAATGGCATTTAGTTGGTCAGCACCGATAGAGGTTGCCCTTCTTCTTTGATGATAAAGCCCCCAAAGTAGGGGTGCTTTCTGACGGTACACTCAGGTTATTTGGGGCAAGGGCAGCACTATTTATTTCAGCAAATGGAAGGCAGCGAATTCATCGCCCTGGTAACCATAAACACCAACGGCATCACGCCTGATATTTACAGTTTTGGGGGCATTGATTTGGCCACTTCCGGTGACAAAGTTTTCATCGTTTACGAAGATTTTAACACGGGCGTTCACTTCCGTCCGTTCAGACGATGCTGACAAACATTTGAGCTGCCCGTCAGTGTCTTCGACCCGCCCAGGCCTGTGGGCGACCCTCCCTTCCGTTGGAGCGGATGATATGGGCAACCCATTGGTGAGTGTGATTCGGGAAACGACCAGCGAAACCCAGGGTCGTTACATCTTCATGCGTCTGATGATGGTGGCCTCACTTTCACCATGCCCAGCGTGGCTAAAGCGAACCTGCCGATGGCGAGTACGTCTGCGAATGTTGTCCTTCCGATATTTTTTCCAAAGGAAATGACGTCTTCCTCGTTTTTAGAAATAACAACAACAACCTCCAGGGACATGTGGGTAAGCCACAGTGACCGATGGCGGCCTCAACTTACCGAGGCCACTGACGTTGACGACACCGACTGGGTCATCAGTGCTTGCCCGATCAGCGGCCCTAAATGGCGGCCTTGGCGGGCGACTCGTTGATAACTGCTTGGAAGAGCGGCATCCAACAGCAATCGGGTATCATTCAGTACGTTGAATAGTACGACTATGGAAAAAGGTTGGGAATTTCAATTTCACAAACGAACACCAACAGCGGGCAGGACGCACCGGACATTGCTGGCAGCAACGACACCATCGGCATCGTCTGGCAGAGACCGGATTTGGTGTTAATTCAACGGATTTAATGTTGTTTTTCAAAAACTGGGGCAAGTGGTTTTGGTAAATAACTTCGCCAATATTACGGCAGCAACTGGAGTACAACGCAACCCTTCTTTGGTGTATGACAATGGCTTTTTTCCATTTAGTTTATTCTGGATGCATCCGGTGGTGTTTTGTACCAAAAAGGACGGTTTCAGAAATAAATCTGACCGTATCCGTTTCTGAAAATAAATTATCTCTTAATATAATTTCCCAGCCAATTATTGGTCAGGAAATAATTGTTCAGAATAATGGTGAATTAATAATGACGCCGCTTTTATTTTATCCAATATCGCTGGACAAAAATAAAAGAAATAAAATACACCACTATTTATTTGGGTGAAAAAATAACTTTTAATACGGTGGATATTGCGGCTGGCATTTATTTATTGCAGGCTTTTTCTCTAAAAATAAATACTGGTCAGAAAAATAATTGTTCAATAAGGGTTGAGGCAAATCATTGGTTTGAAAACAACGTTCTTTAAAAACTTCTTTTTATTCCGGTGGGCCGAACATTCTACCTATCTTTAGGCATCAGTCTGCTACCTAGCAAGGGATTGCGGGGAATGCGGCAGGCCACATTCCCCCCCTTAGAATCCCCTTGAGGCACGTTATGAAGTTGCCATAAGATCGACCCTCCTCTTTTCCCGCCCCGCATTTTAATAGATGGTTTAAATTATAAAACAATTTATTTTCATCTTATTGAATAATTTTAAAAAATTAAATCATGAAAAAACTATTTAAAATAATCGGCTATTTCCTGCTATTTATTATTGCAGCTATTTTTATTTTATGGCTCATCAATAACGAAAAAGAACCCATCGGAGAAACGGGCTCTGCTGCCGACCAAACTCGCTGAAAAAATGATGGCCGCCGTCAATAAAACAGCCTGGGATACCACCACCTTGTGCAGTGGACTTCCGCCAATGGCGGCCACGAATATTTCTGGGACAAAGCGCAATTTGGTGAAAATCAATTTCGGTGAAAACGAAGTTTTATTAAACACCAAAAAGTGGACGGGAAAAAGTTTTTCAAAAATAAAAGAAATAACAGTGACGCTGCCGACAAATTAATCCAAAAAATCATACCTATTTCGCAACGACAAAGATGGCTCAATCCCGCAGTGAAAGCATCTCCGACCCTGGCACGGAAAGGAGCATCGTGCAATTGAAAAAGATGGACGGGAGGGGTTGAAAGTGCAGTACAAAACGGGCGGCGTCACGCCCAGCGATTCTTACGTTTGGCTATTGGACGAAAACGGTCAGCCCACTGCTTGGAAAATGTGGGTGAGCATCACTTCCATTGGGCGGCATCGAAAATAGTTGAGTGGTTGGCAGACATTGTCCATACAGGCGCAGAGATTTCAACCACCCATACCTTTTTGAAAACAATTGGACTTTCTGACGGGGTGAGCAGGGATGGAGCTGTCGGATTTTGGGATGAAGAGTGATCCGTTTGCGCCGATCCTTTAGAACACTTGAATCTGCCTGAATCAAAAGTCTGCGGAATAATTTTACTTTTCCGCTTCTTTTTCCCCAAAACGCCGCCCCCCCACCCCAACTGCCCATCCGCAACCTATTTTTGAAAACTAAAATCATTGGCTGGGATCGGATAACCATCCAGCCATCTAACCATCCTAACCATTTATGTCTAATAAACAACTCATCGAATGCGTACCCAACTTTCCGAAGGCTTCGACATGTCCATCATCAAACAGATCACTGACCAGGATCGAAAGTGTCGCATGTATGCCAAACTCGACGTTGATCCCGCAAAGGCGACCAACCGTACCGTGAAGTCACCTTTATCGGCGGAGCCAGAACCTGTCATCAAGGCTGCATTTTTAGCCATTAAAAGCATCGGAAATCATTGACATGAGCAAGCACAAAGGCGGAACAATTCCCGCATGGGCGCTACCGATGTTTGTCCGCTCATTCCACGCTGTATCACGATGGAAGAGACAGCTAAATGGGCACATGAACTTGGCAAAATGGCAGGCAGCCAATTGACATTCCTTTCATATGTACGAATCGGCAGCGACTTCGCTACAGGAGCGCCGCAACCTTGCCACTGTGCGGGCTGGCGAATATGAAGGTTTGCCCAGCAAAACTGCAAAAGCCAGGAATGGAAACCCGACTACGGCCCAGCCAAATTCAATCCCGCAAGTTATACACCGCCATCGGGGCGAGGGATTTTTTGGTAGCTTATAATGTCAATTTGAATACAACGATGAGCGTTTAAAGCCAATTCCGTCGCCTTCGATGCGGGAAAAAGGCTGTAGTCAAACGCATCGGCAACCCCATCACTGGTGAGACTGTTTTGGACGAAAACGGCGAACAGGTACGGGGAAGCGGCGCCTGCAAATCAGTCAAGGGGATCGGTTGGTACATCGAGGAAGAGGGCATCGCACAAGTGTCCATGAACCTGACGAACATCAACGTGACACCTGTCCACATTGCTTTTGAGGAATGCTGCAAAAGTGCCGAGCGCCGTGGCATGCGGGTGACAGGTTCGAAGTCGTGGGTCTCGTCCCATTGAAAGTCATGCTCGATGCAGGCCGCTATTTTTTGGAAAAACAAAAATGGAGTAGGGGCGTATCGGAAGAAGAGCTGATCCACATCGCCGTGAAATCCATGGGCATGGACGAGCTCAGTCCTTTCGACCCAAAGAAAAAAATCATCGAATACCAATTGCGGGACGCCGCTGCTACACCACTGGTTCACATGAACCTGCGTGCCTTTGCCAACGAAACAGCCAAAGACATTCCAGCCCCTGGTGGTGGTTCCATCTCTGCTTACGTGGGTGCTTTGGGAGCTGCTTTGGGAACGATGGTCGCTAACCTATCGGCAGGCAAACGCGGCTGGGACGACCAATTGGAGACTTTCTCAGCTTGGGCGGAAAAAGGCCAACAACTGAAAGATGAACTCCTCCGTCTGGTGGATGAGGACACGAATGCCTTCAACCAGATCATGGCTTCGTTCCGTTTGCCAAAAGGTACAACGGAGGAGAAAGCAGCCCGCTCGCAAGCTATTCAAGTTGCTACCCAATTTGCTATTGAGACGCCCATGCGGACGATGGAAGTTGCCTTCCAAATTTTCGAACTGGCCGAGGCGATGGTCAGGGACGGCAACCCCAATTCCGTAACGGATGCAGGTGTGGGTGCTCTATGTGCCCGAGCCGCTGTTCATGGTGCTTGGATGAACGTGAAGATCAATGTGCAATCACTAAAGGATAAAGAATTGGCCGCTTCGTTTTTGGAACGGGCGGCTGCCATCGCTGAGCAAACGGATGCTTTGGAGGCGAAGATCAGGGGGATGGTGGAAGAGAAAATATAAAATGTGGTTATCGTCGGCAGGGTTCGAAATCCTGCCGACGATTGAAGAATGCTTCGTTTTTCTGCATGGACTTTCCAAAGAAATTACGGTTATTTGCGCCCCCAACCGAAACCCTCACCCAATCCCTTTTTTTGCTAACAGTTTATGGACAACGAAACTAAAAAAACAATACTATCGCAGAAATACTTGGAGGTCATGGCTGCCACTAACGGGCACCGGACAATTTCCAATCCGACTGACCACGCCACTATTCAAATTCAGGAATTAATTGAACGGAAGTTGCCTAAGGGCAGACGAGCCACTATGTTATCCAATCGGGAAATAAAAGGGGTGATCCTTCCCTATCCTGAGAGTCAAGTCAAACAAGGCAAAGGATCGGTCAAGTTCAGTATTGATACAGGCGTTTATCATGAAATATTGGAAGCTGCTGGCCGCCAACGGCCCTTGGTACTTTTTATCTGCACTTGGCCAAGCGATGACAAAGGCGCTGTTATTTTTTCGAAAGAAGCGATGTCCATGATATGTACCAGCTATTGGTTTTTGCCTAATAAAAAATCAAAACCTTCCGATGCTTCCAAAACAATAAACATTGAAGTCCCCGACGACCAGATCGTGAATGCAAAAGCATTTGAAAAAATATTTGACCAAATCTATATTTAAAAAAAATACCTCCATACCTAATTTTTAATACCCTTTTTTACATGACACTCGAAAAGATCACTGACTATTTGGAAGACAATAAATGGCAACTCAATAAAATTGGGGATAAATATTTATTTTATGCGCCCCCTGCCGAATTGGGTTTTTCTGAAACCTATTTATTGCCAGTGCCCCGGAGAAAAAAAGCAGAAGATTTTAATCAAGTTTTACAGGAAACGACAGCTATAATTTCAGAAATATATAATGTAAATATGGAGTCGATTGCACTCGGTGTTACCGATTATTTCGATATACTAAAAAAAGATGCTATTTATTTTAAGTTGAGTTCGGAAAATGTCATGTTTCAAAAAACCTTGGAAATAAACGATATATGGAATTTCCTAAAAAACCTCACCACGGCTTATACTAATTATATTAAAATAGAATTAAAAAATAATTTTTACGCAAAATTGGGAGCGGATAATAACCGCATAAAAAAAATACAAAATAAATTAATTGAACTAACAAAATTGCGGGTAGTAGCACTGGATTATCAGAGTTTCAGTTTTGGCGTAGCCGCTGATACCATGATGGGCAGGACGGAGATAGAGCACAAAGAAGTGCAAAAATGGCGGGAAAAATTAACCCGTAATTTTATGTCCGATGTAGTGGGTATTGATTATGGCTCAAGAAATGATGTGGAAAGTATTTTGGAAAAATATAATGAGGACGAGCGGAAAGATATTTTTGAACCACTTATCTCTTCTATTAATAATTACAGTGATTTTACTATTACCATTACGGATAAAAATTTTAAACCTAAAAAAACAATTAAAAGAATTTCCGGTCAGGTGATTGGTCTGATTTTACCAAAAGAAATTATTCAGGAAAAACCACAAAAACGCATAGGTTTTTATCAAACTATTATTCCGGTTGATATTAATAAAGCTGCCGTTAAACTTCGGGTGAGCGATTTGCAGGCTAATAATTTATTTACCCAAAAACTGGAAGAATTGGACGGGCATGTCGATCATTTGGTTGTAAATGAAAAAAAGATTCAACTGAAAAAAAATATCGACTTCCATGTCAGTTATGATGAAAAAAATGGCTTGTTCCAAATCCTCATCCCCGTTATCAATATCCATTTTTCATTAAAAGATTTCAACGAGCTCCAACACGAATTCAACGATCAGTTTTCTACTTTAATAAGTTATTATTTAAATATTAAAGGAAAACCAGATGTGCGTGGCCAAGAGATTATTGATTACCTGAAATCAATTTTACCTGAGGGACAGTTTGCTTGACGAAAGGCCAACGATTAGCATTCAATTACCCTTTTGAAGCCGGGCACTTACCGGGCGGCTATTTACACCCAAAACGGTTGGGTCGGCTCGGCGAGCTTCAGGGTAAGCTAAAATATTTCCTTCAAACACCATCCCCCTCCCAAAACCGATTATATTCGTCGGATTTAGTGTTTAAAGGTTCATGGGCCTTTGACTGCCGGAATCATGTAGAAGCATGGTTCCGGCAGTTTTTTTATGTCGAATGCATAACAACCGATTTCTTTTACGTCTTTTAAAAGTGTGCTTGTACTATTGTCAAAATAAGATGATAATCTTGTCCACTCATTTTTCGTTTTTTGAAAAACAAGAAAGAAAAATTTACACTTAACCGTTTGACCTATCACACAAATCAATCTAACTACATGCAGTTATTAAATAAATCGACGCTTTTCATTGCTCTTCTTTTTTTACTGTTCGGACTAGCTTGCAACCCTGCCCGCCGTGCCCAGAAGGACAACCTCAAACCAAAGTCTGAAAAATACTTAATGAAACGCCTACTCTCCAACCAAGTGAGTGCGGATTGGTTGGGCACGAAAGCCAAAGTCAGTTACCGGGACGAATACATGCGGGAAAGTTTCACCGCTTACATCCGCATGAAAAAAGACAGTGCCATCTGGATGAGTTTCAAAAAATTCAGCTTTGAAGGGGCCCGGGCGCTCATCACCCCCGATTCTATTTTTGTGATCGACCGCATCAACAACCAATATTTGGCGAAGCCCTTTTCTTATGCCCAACAAGAATACCACTTACCAGTTGGTTTTGCTGGCTTGCAAGCCATGCTACTGGGCAACCCTGTTTTCTTTTCCAGCAAATCAGAGGTAAGTATTGATTCGACCCGCTATTTGCTATCGCAAAAATCAGATAACTTGGTTGCAAAATATTGGGTCGATGGGGTCAAGTTTTTGCTGCAAGAATTTTATGTGGACGACTTCCGCAACAAACGGGAATTAACATATATGGCTTCCGACTATCAGCAATTGCCTGACAAACAGAAATTTTCATATTTTCGTCGCTTTAATCTGAATAGCAAAGATCTGGGTACTCTTCAGGTTGATATTGATTTTTCTAAAGTTGAGATTGATGTTCCACAGAAAATGTCATTTTCGGTTTCAAGTCGGTATGAGAGGGTGGATTGATTCACTACCCCATGGTTTCATGGTTTCATGGTTTCATGGTTTTGTCGTTTGGAAAAAATGGTTAATTGCGGGTTGTTTATTATTGGTTATTGGTGCTGCTTTCGGCCAAAATTCACGGATGGAGTTGGAGGAGAAACGCAAACAACTACTCCGGGAAATTGAACAAACGACGAGGCTGCTCAAGCAAACAAAAGAAAACCGGCAGGCAACTTATTCCACTTATGTTACTTTGCAACGGCAAATCAACCGCCGTTTACAACTCATCGAAACCTTACAGAAAGAAGTCCTTCTTATTTTAGAAACAGTAGAGCGCACCACTGGCGCCGTACAGGCTTTGAAGGACGACGTAGACAGGCTTAAAACCGAATATGCCGTCATGGTGCGGCATGCTTATCGACAGAAATTGATCCATAACGATTGGCTGTTCGTGCTCTCCGCTACGAGTTTCAATGATGCTTTCCGCCGTTGGCAATACCTTCGACAATACGATCGCTATCGGCAAAAACAAGCCCGTCTGATCATTGATACGCAGGAAACCCTGTTGGCCAAAATCGGCATCTTGGAAAAAAGGAAAATCGAAAAAGAAAATTACTGTCGGCAGAGGAGCGCCATCCAGAAATGCTCGGCCCGAAATTTCTGCCAAAAACCGCATCCTCGAAGAACTCAAAAAGCGACGAAAACCGGCTCGCCCGGCACAACTACAGGCTGAAAGAAAAGCCGCCCAAAAAATGACGGCTCCATTGAAAAAATCATTAAAGAAGAAATGGAAAAGGGCGCGGCTGGAGGAGAAAAAGCGACGGCCAACGTGAATGTGTCGCCATCAACCAGCCTGGTGAATCAAGCAGCAATTTGTCCGCAGGCTTCCGGCAGAGCAAAGGCGTGTTGCCTTGGCCTGTCCAACAAGGGGTCATTACCAGTTATTTTGGTCGGCAACCGCACCCGACTATCAAATCCGTGGAAATAGTAAACAACGGCATCGACATTCGCACCGACCACGGCTCGCAGGTACAGGCCGTTTATGAAGGGACGGTCGTTGGTACTCAGTTCATTCCCGGTTTTGATTATATGGTCATTTTGCAGCACGGGGAATACTACACGGTTTATTCCAACCTACAAGAAGTGAAGGTTCGCAAAGGGGATAAGGTGAGAATTCGGCAATCCGTCGGCGTCGTCAGCACGGACCGGAAAACGAATACGGCAGAGGTTCATTTTGAATTGTGGCGGGAGAAGACGAGGCTTGATCCGACGGATTGGGTGAAGCGGAAGTGAGGGCGCTTTAATTTGTTTTGCAAAAAATTAGTCATTTACTTCAAACCACCTCTTGCTTTATGGCAGCCAATTTTTATTGAACTTTTTTCTCAACTATAATGTCTTGCTTTCCCCTCGGTTTTTGTGAATTTGTTTAAATCAATAACCTTTGCAATCCGAAAAAATCATCCAACCATCTAATTTCTATGACAAACGAATGGAACGTAAGCTCCCAAGAACAAAAAGGTATTAAGCAAGAAACAGAACACGCCGTACTTGTCGGCTTGGTGCACGATCAGCAAAGCGAAACCCAAGTACAAGAATACCTCGACGAACTGGAATTCCTTGCCATGACTGCCGGCGCAGAATCGCAGCGGCGGTTTATCCAAAAACGCAACGCCCCACACCCGAGGACTTTCATCGGTCAGGGAAAAGCAGAGGAAATCAAAGAATACATCGAAGAGCATGAAGAGATCAACATGGTCATCTTCGATGACGACCTTTCCGGCAAACAGGTGTCCATCCTTGAAGAAATGATGAAGGTCAAAATCGTTGACCGCAGCTCGTTGATCCTCGACATATTTGCCCGTAGGGCACAAACAGCACAAGCCAAAACACAGGTTGAACTGGCTCAACTGCAATACCTGCTCCCTCGGCTACGGGGTCTTTGGACGCACCTCGAACGGCAAAAAGGGGGGATCGGCATGAGAGGCCCCGGTGAAAAAGAGATTGAGACCGACCGACGGATCGTTCGGGAAAAGGTGGCTTTTTTGAAAAAACAATTGGAAAAAATAGACCGCCAAGCTACTACCCAACGAAAGAACCGAGGCGAGATGATCCGGGTTGCACTGGTCGGCTACACCAACGTCGGCAAGTCCACCTTGATGAACCTGTTGAGCAAATCGGAAGTATTTGCCGAAAACAAACTCTTCGCCACACTCGACACTACCGTCCGGAAAGTCGTTTTAGAACAAGTGCCTTTTCTGCTTTCCGATACCGTTGGATTCATTCGTAAGTTGCCCCACCATTTGGTCGAAAGTTTTAAATCTACCCTCGACGAAGTACGGGAAAGCGATATCATCCTCCACGTAGTGGACATTGCCCATCCCAACTACGAAGATCATTTAAAGACCGTCAATGAAACCCTCAAGGACATCGGTGTCCTCGAAAAACCCACCCTGCTAATTTTCAATAAAATTGACTTGTACAGGGAGCGCTATTTCGACGCCTTGGTGGACAGGGAGACAAAAGAGGAAATCGAGCGGGAACTACAATCGAGACTCAAAAATGAATACGAGCACGACAACATTTTTATCTCGGCCATCAACAAGGAGAATATTGACGCTTTGCGGGAGCAGTTGTTAGTACTGATAAAAAGGGAGTACCAGGTGAGGTATCCTTATAAGGCGCAAGGGTGGTAGGAATTTTATTATACTTTGGAAAGAAGCTATCCTGACAACGACCTAAGTTTGGGTTGTTGCCAGGAGTTTAATTCTGGAAAAATTATCGAAACGAAACCAGTTTTGATAGGTATTATAACTTTTCTCTACTCCAACACCCCCTCCCTTTTCTTTTTATAATAATTCACCCCTGCTCCATACACCCAACCGACGGTACCTCTTTTCGTTTTCACTTTGATGTAGGGCTCGTGCGCTATTTCTTTTCCGAGGCTCAGGGTATAAATCGAATCCGTCACTTCTTCCATGAAATAGACTTCTGAAAACAGCGGCAGCTCGCCCAGCACTTTGCTTTTGAGGCCGGGTTCTGTGCGTATTTTCAGCTTATCAATGGTGACAAATAATTTGCTAGCGACCGGGCCAGCGGGAGTTGTTGACGTAGCTGTTGAAGTACCCGTTGTGGAAACAGTTGTGGGTGCAGCATTTTTTAAAGAATCAGGTTTGGCTATTGCTTCTTGGGCTTCCATTTCCTTCTTTTTTTTGGCCAGAGCTTCGGCGAGTATGTCTGTGGAAGCAGCCTCTTCCGTTTTCTCCTTATTGCTTTGAGCGAGGGTATCGGCAACTGCTGAAGATATTGCTTCGTCTTGTAATTGGACTTTTGTTTCTTTGCACCTGGATCCTGCCCATAGGAGCAAGATCAACAAAAGCACTCCGGCAATTAGGACTTCCATTCTTGATAATAATCCATTCATTTTGTTTAGTGATTAGTGACCAGTAGGTTAGTAATTAGTTCGCCTTATCCTTAAAATTGACTGGTTGCGCTGAAGAATTGAACAGGTAAAATTCTACATGTTCAAGCGGCAGCATTATCAGTCATTTGTTAAAAACCAAAAGCAAAATTATGAAAGACCTCTTGTACAAAGTAGCATTGACCAAGATACCCTTGGTTGGGGCGGTAACAGCTAAAAACCTGGTCAGCTATTGCGGAGGTGCAAGGGAAGTGTTCGAGGCGCGGAAAAAACAACTGTTGAGGATACCGGGTATCGGCGAACAAACTGCTTCCAGCATCATCAATCAAACAGTTTTGGAAGAGGCGGAAAAGGAAGTGGCTTATTTAGAACAAGAAAACATCACCCCACTTTTCTACCTCGATGCCGACTATCCACAACGTCTCAAGCATTATTCAGATGCGCCCGTTATGCTATTCTACAAAGGTTCGGCCAACCTCAATTCCCGCCGCACGATAGGTATCATTGGTACTCGAAAACCCACCCCTCAAGGCATTGCCCTCTGTGAAAACTTAGTAAAAGATTTGACTCCATACCAACCGCTTATCATTAGCGGATTGGCCTATGGTATTGATATCACGGCCCACCGGACAAGTTTGGATCAGGGCCTAAATACAGTGGCAGTACTCGGCCACGGCCTCAAAATGATTTATCCTGCGCAACACAAAAAAACGGCATTTGACATGGTGGAACAGGGTGGGCTGCTAACGGAATTTGCCAGTCATGTGAACCCTGAGCGGGAAAATTTCCCCATGCGTAACCGCATCGTAGCGGGCCTTTGCGATGCCTTGGTAGTGGTAGAAACTGCCAACCGCGGTGGCTCGATGATTACGGCCCAGTTGGCAAGCGGCTACAATAAAGATGTATTCGCTTTTCCTGGAAGGGTAAAAGACAAATACTCACAAGGCTGCCACCAGTTGATCAAGAATAGTATTGCCCAATTGACTGAAGGCATCGACGATATTGTTGCGGTGTTGGGGTGGGACAAAAAAGGAAATATTGGGGATGACAAAAGCCTTCAGCCCGAACTATTTTATGCCCTTACCGAAGAGGAAAAACTGGTGGTAGACGCCATCCAAGCGGCGGAGGAAATTGGCGTGGATCAATTAAGTTTCCAGGTTAAACTCAACAATAGCGACTTGGCCTCTTTACTGCTCAATCTTGAATTTCAGGGAGTCGTCCGTTCTCTTCCGGGCAAAAGATATATATTGACTTAAACGGATTTAATACCTTTGACCGTGATTAGCTTGGGTTGTTTACTTTTAGTAAAAACTAACAGTTAGCGGCAAAAGCGCAATGGCAAAAAATACTACATGAAAAAATTATTCATCATAGCGCTCTTTTTCTCTATATGGGCCTGTGACCCGAAGCAGAAGACTGGTAGTGATGACGATATCATTGTACTGCCGGCAGATACCGTGAGCTTCAACTCTCCCAAAAATATCATCTTGATGATCGGGGATGGCATGGGGCTGACCCAGATCACGGCGGGCATGTATGTCAACGGCAATAAATTAAACCTTGAAGCATTCAAATGCATCGGCCTTCATAAGTCTTATTCCAGCGATGATTTGATCACAGATTCCGCCGCAGGTGCCACTGCGCTTGCTTCTGGCATCAAAACTTATAACGGCGCAGTTGGCGTTGACATCAATGGTAAACCTGTCAAAACCATTATGGAAGAGGCAGAAGAACGTGGGTTATCAACGGGGCTGGTCGTTACCTCTTCCATTGTTCATGCAACGCCCGCCTGCTTTTACGCCCACCAAAAATTGCGGAGCTATAAAGAACAGATTGCAGCAGACTTGCTCAAACTTGACGTAGATTTTTTTGTGGGTGGTGGGAAAAAATATTTTGACCGAAGGGATGGGGACGAATTGGACCTGGTGAAAGAGCTAGAATCGAAAGACTATTATATAACCGACTTTTTTCAAAAAGACTTTGCCGACGTTACCATCAATCCGAAAAAGAAATTCGGCTACTTCACCGCCGATGATGAACCAATCCCTTTTATGCAAGGCCGGGATTATTTGGTGCAAGCGAGCAAAGCGGCAACCACTTTCCTCAGCAAGCATGGCGACCAAGGTTTTTTCCTCATGATCGAAGGCTCGCAGATAGACTGGGGCGGCCATGCCAACAATTCCGATTACATTATTTCTGAGATGATCGAATTTGACAAAGCCATCGGCAAAGTCTTGGAATTTGCCTTAAAAGATGGAGAGACCCTTGTCATTGTCACAGCCGATCATGAGACAGGTGGCTACGCCATCAACCCCGGCTCAAAAATGGACAGTATTGTCCCTGCATTTACGACTGATAAACATACGGCCGCTCTCATTCCTGTATTCGCCTATGGCCCTGGCGCCGAACTGTTTAGGGGCATTTATGAAAACACTGCCATTTACCATAAAATGAAAAAAGCACTGGGTTCAAAATTTGCAGACGCTGGCAAACCTACCAGCAACGCCACTCAAACCGGTGGTAAATAATCAATTGTTTGTCCCACTCATCCAATCTTGCATCAAATTTGCATAGACAGGAATTCAGTGTTTTTTGTCGTTACTCCCTTTTTTTATTTATCAACATCCCTCCTTCAGGTATTCCCCTTTTTTGCTTTTTCAGTATGATAAACCTCATGGCTGATTTACCGCTTTCGCAAAGCGGTAAAATGTATTTTCCTAAATTACACACACATCAATCAACACCTATTCAATGAAGTCCTACAAATTATTGGCAGTCCTTTGTTTTCTCCCCTTTCTAACATTTGCCCAAAATCAATTAGACATAGGATTGATGTTGGGCTACTCCAATTATTTAGGGGATTTGGTCCCGCCTGTCTTCACCTTTAATCATTCCAATGTATCTTTTGGCGTAGTGGGCAGGAAGCAAATGACCAAGGAGTTTTCCTTGCGCTCCAATTTGATCTTTGCCAAAATCGAGGGGGATGACGCTTACTATAACCGAAATAGCCTACGCAACAACAAATTCAAAGGAGACATTGTAGAGCTTTCTTTTATGGGCGAATATGACCCTTATGACAAACGCCGCCACCCAAAGGAAGGTGGTTTTACTAAAACCATGTCCCCTTATGTTTTCCTCGGTTTTGGCCTTACCTACGCCAATCCGAAAGTAATTTATGGCAACCCGGACAACCCAGACGCCCGGGCCATAAACAATGAACTGCACATTTCGCTCCCCATCGGGGTAGGGGTAAAAAATGACATCACTGACCAGTTATTCATTGGTGTGGAATGGGGCGCCCGGTTCACTACGACTGACTACTTGGATGGGGTAAGCATCACAGGAGACGAAAAAAACAATGATGTTTATTTGATTGGTGGAGTTACCCTTGGGTACAGGATTGATTGAATCACAACACGCCCTCGTCTGCAAAACTATAATATCCGCCATCCCCAATAATCAGATGATCCAATAATTGCACCCCTACTATTTTTCCGGATTCCTTTATTTTTTTTGTTAAATCCAAATCGGCCTGACTGGGCCGCAAACGGCCAGAAGGATGATTGTGGCAAACAACAATGGATGTCGCTTGCCCCTCAATGGCTTTCCGAAAAATAATTTTCACATCCACAATCGTGGCATCTGTACCGCCGCTGCTCATTTTTACCTTACTGATCATTTTGTTCGCCTTATTCAACAACAGCATCCAAAACTCTTCATGCGAATGATCCATCAAGGAAGGAGCGATGGCCAGATAGGAATCGCGGCTGCACGTGATGACTGGCCGCTCGATAAAATCGGAGGCTTGCCGACGCCGACCCAATTCCAGCGCTGCGGCAATGGTAATGGCCTTTGCCTCTCCAATGCCTTTAAATTTCATCAGCTCGGTGAGGGTCTGCTTGCCCAATTGGTTGAGGTTGTTATCAACTGATTGGAGGATGCGTTTGGACAATGCAACGGCAGATTCGTTGCGGGAGCCAGAACCTAATAGGATGGCCAGCAACTCGGCATCAGAAAGTACGTGCCGACCCAAGTTTTGGAGTTTTTCCCTCGGACGGTCGTCTTCTGCCCAAGCCGTGATCGGGAGTGATGAGGAGGTGTAGTTTTCCATGGAAGCGTTTTAGTATAAAAAAAGGTTTCTCTCAAGACAAATGTAGAAAGATTCGGCTTATGCAAAGAATTAACTGACAACATTTTACGCTCCAATAATTGCCCGGTATTTAGCCCATAAATTGTATTTCAAAACACATACATTTGCAGCCCAAAATTGTTAATCCAAAGAAATCAAAGGGCAGACTGTTACGTTATCAGCAATCAGATATTGCCCGTTTAACAACACAACAGTCTGATCTCTGACTTCTGACTTCTTCATTTTTCCTACACAGATATAAATCTTTAAATCATGGTATTTGATCTCGATCTCATCAAAAAAGTATATGCGGAACTCCCTGGCAAACTTGCCGAGGCACGCAAGGTTTTAAACCGGCCATTGACCCTCACCGAAAAAATCCTTTACTCGCACCTGCACCCCGAATCTCCCTTAAAAAATTATACCCGCGGAGGCGACTATGTTTATTTCTCGCCCGACCGGGTCGCCATGCAAGATGCCACTGCACAAATGGCATTGTTGCAATTTGACATGGCTGGTAAAAGCAAGGTTGCCGTGCCAAGTACAGTCCACTGCGACCACCTCATCCAAGCCAAGGTAGGTTCGGAAACGGACCTCAAAGTGGCCATCGACACCAACAAAGAGGTGTACGATTTCTTGGCTTCTATTTCCAATAAATATGGCATTGGCTTCTGGAAACCCGGTGCTGGTATCATCCACCAGATCGTTTTGGAAAACTATGCTTTTCCCGGCCTGATGATGATCGGTACCGATAGCCACACCCCGAATGCGGGCGGATTGGGCTGCATCGCCATCGGTGTCGGTGGTGCCGATGCGGTGGATGCTATGGCCGATATGCCTTGGGAGCTGAAAATGCCAAAAGTGATCGGCGTTGAATTGACAGGTAAACTGAGCGGTTGGACCTCTTCCAAAGATGTCATTTTGGCCGTTGCAGGTATCCTTACCGTTAAAGGTGGTACTGGCGCAGTGGTTGAATATTTTGGCCCAGGTGCCCGCTCGCTGTCTTGCACGGGTAAAGGAACGATCGGAAACATGGGCGCAGAAATCGGGGCCACCACTTCCACGTTTGGTTACGACGAAGCCATGGGACGTTACCTGCGTGCCACCGGGCGTGCTGAAGTCGCCGACCTCGCTGATGGCATCGCCGAGCATTTGACTGGAGATCCGGAATGCTATGAAAACCCAGAAAAATATTTTGATCGGGTCATTAGGATCAACCTTTCAGAGTTGGAGCCACATATCAACGGCCCTTACACACCTGACTTGGCTTGGCCCATTTCAAAATTTGCGCAAGCAGTGAAAGACAATGGCTATCCACAAAAACTGGAAGTTGGTTTGATCGGCTCCTGCACCAATTCTTCTTATGAAGACTTGGACCGGGCAGCCTCTTTGGCCAAACAAGCAATTGCAAAAAACTTAAAAGTAAAATCTGAATTTACAGTAACACCTGGCTCTGAGCAGATCCGTTTCACCGTAGAAAGGGATGGACAATTGGAGGCTTTTGAAAAAATGGGCGGTGTCGTGCTGGCCAATGCTTGCGGCCCATGTATCGGTCAATGGGCACGCCACAATACAGCAGAAGACATTAAAAACAAAAGAAAAAATTCCATCATCACCTCTTTCAATAGGAATTTTACGAAACGTAACGACGGCAACCCTTACACCCACGGCTTCGTGGCCAGTCCAGAAATTGTAACCGCCATGGCCATTGCTGGTGACCTGACGTTTAACCCATTGACCGATTCGTTGATCAATGAAAATGGACAGGAGGTCAAACTTGACCCACCGACTGGCGTGGAGCTCCCGCCTAAAGGTTTTGATGTTGAGGATGCTGGATTTATTCCACCAGCAAAAGACGGAAGCAGCATCAATGTCGTTGTTGATCCTAATTCGCAACGCATCCAACTGCTAACGCCTTTTGTTCCCTTGAATCAAGAACAAGTGACAAACATGCGGGTGCTGTTGAAAGCAAAAGGAAAATGTACGACCGATCATATTTCGATGGCAGGGCCTTGGTTGGAGTTCCGTGGTCACTTGGAAAACATTTCCAATAACTGCTTCATCGGCGCCATCAATGCTTACAACGGCGAAGCCAACAACGTCGCCAACTATGTCGATAGCGATACCAACCCAACTTTCATGGGTGTCCCTGATTCTGCCCGCAAATACAAGGCGGCTGGTATTGGTACGGTTGTATTCGGAGAAGAAAACTATGGAGAAGGTTCTTCTAGGGAGCACGCCGCCATGGAGCCACGCCACATTGGCGTAAAAGCGGTAATCGTAAAATCGTTTGCCCGTATCCACGAAACGAATTTGAAAAAACAAGGAATGCTTGGGCTGACCTTTGTCAATAATGACGACTATGACAAAGTCCGCCAGGATGATAAAGTGGACATTTTGAATTTCAATGAAATGGCACCAGGTAAAAACCTGACCATAAAATTGAGCCATGCCGACGGTACGTCAGATACTTTTGAAGTAAAGCATACCTATAATCAAATGCAGATTGATTGGGTGAAAGCTGGATCAGCATTGAATAAAATACGGGCTGATATTGCGGCAGCATAATTTAATTTGCCCATTTATCTTTTTGATAATTTAACTGTTCGCCAGTCACAAAAAGTGGCTGGCGAATTTTTTTTATATTCTTTCCCTTCGGGTTATTTTGCATAAAAAAAATATTTACTCTTGCGCCTTCAAATGAAAACAAAACATCTGGCGACATTATTTTTTATTTGGCAAAATCCGATAATTAAGCCAAATAAATCTCAAAGAATTTTTTCGGAAATTATTTAAAATCCCCTTTTACAAATACTCCACCTTCATTATTTAATTAAAGCCAACATTTTTATTGGCTAATTCTTTTACTCTTTTCAGGAAAATAAATCTGGAAAATAATAAGGCACAGAAAGGACGGATAATCTTTTCTGCACCTTATTTTTTATCAAATACTATAATGAAAAAATATTTTAACCTTTTTGATTTATCACAAAAAGTCGATTATAAAACGGAGGTATTATCGGGGCTTACCGTTGCGCTCGCATTAATCCCAGAAGCAGTTGCGTTTGCATTTATTGCCGGCCTTTCCCCATTAACTGGTTTATATGCCGCCTTTGTCATGGGATTGGTCACTTCAATATTGGGAGGTAGGCCAGGGATGATTTCAGGAGCAACGGGAGCCGTAGCGGTAGTCTTAGTAACATTGGCACAATCGTACGGCGTTGAATATATTTTTGCTACAGTCGTTTTAGCGGGAATTATCCAAATTTCAGCAGGCGTATTAAGGTTGGGTAAATTAATGCGCTTGGTGCCTCATCCGGTCATATTTGGGTTTGTCAATGGTTTGGCCATAATAATATTCATGTCCCAATTGGATCAATTTAAAGACCCTTCGGGAAATTGGTTGACAGGTATGCCATTATTTATTTTATTAGGATTGGTTTTAATTACGATGTTAATTATTTGGGGTTTACCAAAATTGAGCAAAGCCATTCCTGCTTCGCTTGTAGCCATTCTGACCATTTTTGGAGCCGTAGTATTTTTTGATATTGAAACCAAAACAGTTGGTGATATGGCTTCCATTCAGGGCGGTTTTCCACCTTTCCATATTCCCGTTGTTCCTTTCAATCTCGAAACTTTATTTATCATTTTACCTTATGCCGCAATTATGGCTGGCGTTGGTTTAATTGAAAGCTTGTTGACCCTAAATATTATTGATGAAATTACTGAAACAAGGGGCAGGGGCAACAAAGAAGCGGTCGCACAGGGAGTAGCAAATATTATTTCTGGTGTTTTTTCTGGCATGGGTGGTTGTGCCATGATCGGTCAAAGTCTCATCAATATTTCGGCTGGAGCAAGGGCCAGATTATCTGGGATTGTTGCAGCAGTTATGCTTTTGGTGTTTATTATGTTCGGCGCTAATTTAATTGAGAAATTGCCGATGGCTGCATTAACAGGTTTAATGATTATGGTCTCCATCGGCACGTTCGAATGGGCCAGTTTAAAAACTTTTCGCCGGATGCCGAAGTCGGATATATTCGTCATGGTACTGGTAACTTTGGTGACAGCGGTTCTGCACAATTTAGCATTAGCCGTTATCATCGGCGTTATTATAGCCGCCTTGGTATTTGCCTGGGACAATGCAAAACGGATTCGGGCCAGAAAACATATTGATGAAAAAGGCGTGAAACATTATGAAATATATGGGCCGTTATTTTTTGGTTCGGTCACCGTTTTTAATGAAAAATTTGATGTATTAAATGATCCCGATGAAGTAATTATTGATTTTGCAGAAAGCCGCGTTGTGGATATGTCGGCCATCGAAGCATTAAATAAAATAACGGAACGCTACCAGAAAGTTGGGAAAAAAGTACATTTAAAACATTTAAGCAGTGACTGTAGAAAACTGTTGAAAAATGCAGAAGAAATTATCGATGTAAATGTGCTGGAAGACCCTACTTATAAATTGGTGGTGGATAAAATTTGATATTCCTTTTTTCATTTTTCGATGACATAGCAAATGAGAAAGAATATTATTTACGGCAATTAATTTATAATAGCTACGAGAAAAATTTAACTATATTAATATTCCTATCTGGTGTTAAATACCGTGTAATTTAAATTTGCTTTAATTTTTCCCCTACAAGTGGGCCGGACGATTCACCTCGCCTTGAGGCATAAGACTGCTCGGCCCAACGGGATTTTAAGGGGCGGCGTCGTCCCGATGCATCGGGACCCGCCGCCGCCCCTTAAAATCCCTTGAGGAGCACTTCCGGGCGTTGCCAAAAGAGCGGCTTTTCCTGCTCCGCATTTTTTAAACATACTTAAATTACACAGTATTTAATGCTATTACTTTTTACATTTAAACATTTGGGTTTAAAATCAAATTTTTCCAAACAGTCGTTGGAATATTTCACTCATTCCAATGTTTTAGAAATAAAAAAATTAAAAAGAAATGGGTTATGAATCAGTGACTGATTTTGAAAGAGAAAAAATAAAGTTATACCGTTGGATAAGAGAAGTTGGGATAGAAAGGATTTCAACTTGCTCTAAAGAATTGTCTTGGCATGAATCAATCAACCATTACTATTGACAGTTGCACCGATCACTTCCTTAAGGAAAGATTCCAAATAATCGTTAAAGATTTGGGGGTGCTCCATCATCGGGGCATGGCCACATTGTTCGACCATGTGCAGCCTAGAATTTTCAATAAGTTGATTAAATTCCTCTCCGACAAAAGCAGGCGTTACTTTATCTTCTTTTCCCCAAATCAGTAAAGTCGGCGCTTTAATATGTTGGAGTTTGTCGCGGAGGTTGTGGCGGATGGCAGATTTTGCAGTAGCAATGACCCGGATAGCTTTATTGCGATCGTTAACGGTATCAAACACTTCATCGACCAACTCCTTAGAGGCTATTTCGGGGTTGTAAAAAGTATCCTGGGTTTTCTTTTTAATGTATTCATAATCCCCCCTTTTCGGAAAGGTGGAGCCCATCGCACTTTCGAATAATCCAGAACTTCCGGTTAGGGTTATGGATTCCACTTTTTCTGGGTGAGCCAGCGCGTACAACAGAGCAATATGCCCTCCCAATGAATTTCCTAACACATGTACCGAATTATAATTCTTCTTCTCCACGAATTTGGCTAGATGTTCTACCAAACCGGAAACGGATAACTTGCGAAGTGATAATTCGAATATGGGTAGGATAGGGACAATGACATTATAGTTTTCTCCAAAGTGCCGGAGTATGCCCGAAAAGTTGCTCAGCGCACCAAACAGACCGTGCAGGAGGAGGAGGTTATTTTCTCCGCCTTTTGTTTCAATATATTTGAAACCTCCTTCTTCAATTATCGTATGTTCCATTTATCGTCTGTTTGTAAATTACTTGTGGCAAAAGTAGTTTTTTCAAACCGTCCTCACAATCCCATTTTTCACTGGTACTTAATTTATCTGAATAATTTCAAACACATTTTATCCACCTCTCCAAGAGGGTAAAAATCCTCATATTCCATTTTCCACATTTTTTTCCACATTTGTTGATTTATAATATTTTGATTTATCTTAATTTGTAAACAAAGTTTTTTTAGTATAATTACCCACCAATATTTTTAATGTCTGAAAAAAAAAGATGTGTTTGGGCTACCACCTAGTATTTTATAGTTTATCCACAAGTTTTCAACAATTTATAGACTAATAGCAATCATGATTTTAGGCATAAAGTATTGATTATCAATGCTAATTAAGCGAGCATTCTATCTCATTGTAGTTCTCAACACTTTTATCAACAACTTTTACTTTCTATTTTTTTTAAACTGGAAATTGACAAACAATAAGCAAATCAGTAACACCAGTGCGCCCGCTTGGTGGATAACGCCTAAAAATATCGGTGTTTTGCCTATGCTGTTGATAACTGTGTAAATCCCCAATAAAACCTGAATTATCAACATTACAAAAAGTGCCATTGCACCTGTTTGTAATCGCTTTGATATCATCGCTTTTTTTGTCTTTATAAGGAAAAAAATGATCAACCCAGTTAGTATCCAAGCTGTGCCCCGGTGCAAAAGCTGAACGAGCGCTTTAGGAAACGTATTCGGCTCATAATCTACCATCTGATCGACACCTGTCGCTGTGAGGGCACTCCAGAAGTGGCCTCCCTCTACAAAAACTGAAATATAAGGGTGGATCAGCCCTGCCCGCATTCCCGCCATCAGCCCTCCGAAAATGATCTGTACGAAAAGAACACCAGCGATCAGCCAGCCTAATTTTTTTAAATTTGATAGGTGCCCATCTTCCGTCATTGGTTGTACAGCCCTCAACCATGTCCAAAACAAATAACCCAGCAGCGTTGTCGCTATCCCCAAATGAATGACAAGTTTGTATGCGCTGACCCAGGTCCGATTGTCGTTGTTGAGGCCACTCGCCACCATGATCCACCCGAACACTGCGGCCAAGCCCGCTAGTAAAATAACGATACCGAGCCTTTGCAAAAGCCACTTGGGCATCCATTTTTTTGCCAGAAAATATAAGAAAGGGATTAAGAAAACAAAACCCATGGTGCGAGCCCACAGGCGATGGAAATACTCCCAGAAATAAATAAACTTGAATTCAGACAGGGTCATGTCTGCATGCAGCGCTTCATACTGCTTTTTGGCCGCAGCCTTATACAGGTCAAATGCTTGTTCCCATTCGACATTGTTCATCGGCGGCAGCGTTCCTTGTATGACGGCCCATTCAGTGATGGACAAACCGGAGTCGGTCAGCCTAGTAACACCACCTATAACCACTTGGAAAAAAACCATGACGACACCTAACAGCAGCCATATCTGTACAGGTCGTTTGATTTCGTTTTGAAGAGATTTATTTAGTATTTTATTTTCCATCTTGTACCTCTGTGTTTTTAGAAATTACTTGGATTTAAAAATCCGGAATAGGGACGGCAAAACTAAATTGTTTTGTTTCACCCATTCTCACAGGCATGTAATAATATTATTAGTTCTTTTTTATAAAATAGATTTTTAATCCATCACTATTAAGGGTGTTAGTTTGGGGAGAAATAATCATTTTAAATTTTGGGGATTCGTTACTAAGATTTGCTCTGGTTTTGTTCACAGCTTATCAACGGAGGTGTAAACTCAATATCAAGCACTTGTGAACTTTTGCACAGCATGTTAGCAAGTGGTCGTGGTGAAAAATAAGTGAACTGTGGAAATGTAAAACTTGCTAGTAGGTGTGAATAACAAGAGCTGTTTACACACAAAACCACTTTGGTGTGTCCCTAAAAACTAATCATGGACACGTATGGTCTTGATGAGTGTTCATAAAAGAACCCCGAATCCACAGGGTTGTTCACAAGTTGTGTGGAAAGCCTATTTTGACAAATCATTGGTTTTTATACCTTTATGCAAATTCTTTTTTAGTGGTGTTAATAATGCAAAAAACGGATTGTTTGAAGGGCTCATTTTTTTGTTGTGGAGTAAAGCCCTTCTGTTGTGGATTGGTGTTAGAGAGCTGGCTTTTGCTGTGGAATAAATTTACAGCCAACGATACGTTTGAAACTCTTTGAAATCAGGTAAAAAGGTAAATAAAATGTGCGGTCGTTTTTCATTGGCAACTTCTAAAGAAAGGTTGCAGCAGCAATTGCCCTTTGTGGAAACTGCTGAAACCCTACGGGTGAGCTACAACATAGCTCCTACCCAGCATGCTTATGTGGTGACGAACGATCAGCCAGAACGTTTGCAATACATTACGTGGGGCTTGGTGCCTCATTGGTCAAATGATGGGAAAAATAGTGGCCGCCTTATTAATGCCCGGCGGGAAGGGATAGAAGGGAAACCGTCCTTTCGAGTGCCCATCCGAAAACGAAAATGTCTGGTGCCGGCCGATAGTTTTTATGAATGGCGTCGGGACGGCACACGTAAAATTCCTTATCGAATTTTCCAAAAAGATGGAAGTCTATTGATGTTTGCAGGGATATGGGATACTTGGTCGGATGGTAACTATGCGCTCAAAACTTTTTCCATTATTACCACGCCGCCTAATTTTGAGATGTCGGCCATCCACAGCCGCATGCCAGTCATGTTACATACTAAGGAGCAGCAAGAAATATGGTTGCAAACGGATGACATTGTGGATGTCCTTGCCTTGTTGCGGACACCACCGGATGGTATTTTAGATATGTACAGGGTGTCGGAATTAGTCAATTCAGTGGGGAACGATTCCCCCGACTTGCACTACGAAATACCGGAGCCGCCCACATTATTTGATTAATCAAAAACGCTGTTGTTTATTTGCCAAAAGCTAATGGCAAACAGTTAATTTATAACCGAGAAAACTCAACTACCCAATGTTAGTAAAAACATTTGCCAGCGCCGTTCATGGCGTAGATGCACAAACCATTACCGTAGAAGTCAATGCCGGAGGAATGCACAGCGGGCATGGCCCATTTTATCAAATGGTCGGCCTGCCCGACAATGTAGTGCGGGAAGGTTTTCAGCGGATCGAAGCGGCTATCACGAACAGTACGTTCGATATGATCCGTCTCAAAATGACCATGAACCTCGCCCCCGCCGACATCCGCAAAGAAGGTTCGGCTTATGATCTTCCCATTGCTATTGGGGTATTGGCCGCTACCCGGCAGATCCATTGCGATAACTTGGACAAATTTGTCATCATGGGCGAACTGAGCCTTGACGGTGGCCTCCGCCCCATCAAAGGTGCGTTGCCGATAGCTATCCAAACCAGAGCCGAAAAATTTGCAGGGCTCATTTTACCAAAACAAAATGCGAGGGAAGCAGCCATTGTCAACAACCTTAATGTATATGGTGTAGAAAACCTCAAGGAGGCTGTTGAATTTTTGATCGGGGAAATAGAAATCGAACCAACAAAGGTGGACACCCGTCAGGAATTTGCTGATCAGCAAGAAATTTTCTCCGTAGATTTCTCGGATGTTAAAGGTCAGGAAAATGTGAAGCGGGCGTTAGAAATTGCTGCCGCTGGTGGCCATAATGCCATCTTGATCGGCCCACCGGGTGCGGGTAAAACGATGCTTGCCCGCCGCATGCCAACCATCCTTCCGCAGCTGACTTTGTACGAGGCTTTGGAAACGACCAAGATTCATTCAGTTTCGGGTATTCTACCTACGGAGGCTTCGCTCATTTCCAATCGGCCTTTTCGTGCGCCGCATCATACCATCAGCGATGTGGCACTGGTTGGTGGTGGCTCGAATCCCATGCCGGGTGAAATTTCCTTAGCGCACAATGGCGTTTTGTTTTTGGATGAATTGCCCGAATTCAAGCGTTCTGTTTTGGAGGTAATGAGGCAGCCTATGGAAGAAAGGCGGGTAACCATTTCGAGGGCAAAAGTCTCCATTGACTATCCCGCCAATTTTATGTTGATTGCTTCGATGAACCCCTGCCCGTGTGGGTTTTACAATCACCCCGAAAAAGAATGTGTGTGTGGTACAGCTCAGGTAAAAAGATATTTAGCAAAAATATCGGGGCCGTTATTGGATCGTATTGATTTGCACGTTGAAGTGACGCCTGTGAGCTACAACGAACTTTCCAGCTACGAACCTTCCAAACGGGGCAGTAAAGAAATCATGGCCGATGTGATGAAGGCCCGTGAAATACAGGATGAACGTTTTAAAAAATTCAAGGGTATTTTTAGCAATGCCCAAATGCCAAGCCGGATGGTACGGGAGGTATGTCAATTAAATACAGCTGGTTCTGCATTATTAAAAAAAGCGATGGAGGTACAGAAATTATCCGCTCGTGCGTATGATCGAATTTTAAAAGTAGCCCGGACGAGTGCAGATTTGGCGGGGAGCAAGGATATTCAGATTGGTCATTTAGCGGAAGCGATACAGTACCGGAGTTTGGATAAAGAAGGGTGGAGTGGGTAATTTTAATGATAATAAAAAGCGGATTGTTTTTTAATTTGTAATGTTGTTTTCGGTCTTTTAAAAGGTCAGGAATTAAATTACCATCTTTTGGATAGGCTGATTGAAGAGTCAATTATACAATCCCATATTTATTTTAATGAAAAAAATAAAAAAGCTTTTTTTCCTTTTTCTTTTTCTGCAAAATACAATGTTGGTCGCACAACTGCCCGATGGGTTTTATGACGAAATAGTCGTTGATAACCTCGACCAATATATTGGGGTAGTTTTTGATGAAGCGGGGAGTGGCTACGTATGGCGTCGTACTGGGGAAGTATTTTTACTTGATACCAATGGCGAGTTGTTGCCTGATCCAATTATTGATATTTCAGAGGAAGTAGCCAGTTGGTGGGACATGGGTATGTTGGGTTTTGCACTCGATCCAAATTTTATGGAAAATGGTAAAGTATACTTATTATATGTCATGGATCGACACCATTTACTATTTTACGGAACACCAGATTATGACCCAACTATTACGACAAAAGATGAAGCTACCATTGGCCGTATTACCCGTTTTACTTTAGATAAAATAAATGGTTTTAAAACCGTCGTGCCCGGTAGCCGCAAGGTACTGCTCGGTGCGACCAAAGAAACTGGTTTTCCATTATTATTTAAAACACACGGAGTCGGTTCGCTTGCCTTTGGTACCGATGGTACCTTGCTTGCTACCTGCGGAGAAACTGGGCATCCCGACTGGGAAGACACAGGAGGAAGTGGTGGGACATACTTTGCTCAGGCAATTACTGATGGCATTATAAGAACGGAAGAAAATGTGGGCGCCTTTCGTTCGCAAATGGTAAATTCTCTTAGTGGAAAACTCATCCGCATCGATCCCGAAACAGGGGAGGGGTTGCCGAGTAATCCATTTTATGATCCTGCCGCACCCAATTCACCCCGATCAAAAGTATGGTCGTTAGGTTTGCGGAATCCTTATCGTTTTATTGTGAAACCAAACTCTGGCAGCCATTTTCCGGGCGATGGAAATCCGGGTGAAATATTTATAGGAGACGTTGGTTCCAGTTTTTGGGAAGAATTAAATATAGCGACAAAAGGCGGGCAAAATTTTGGCTGGCCGATTTATGAAGGCTTTATAGAAAGGACTGGATATACATCAAAAAATATTCGAAATAAAGATGCCATAAATCCTTTATTTGGAATAAATGGCTGCGACAAAGAATTTTTCTTATTTACTGATTTAATTAATCAGCCCTATTTACAATCTGATTATTTATTTAAAAATCCTTGCGATACAAATTATTTTATTCCTTCAGAAATAAATACATTTTCCCACGAACGGCCTGCAATTGCTTATCGCAACAAAAATGATAATTTATTTCCTGAAGTTATTTTTCCCAGTTATGATAATGCCGGAGTGCCTGTTGCCCTTTCCATCAGCGACCCTGCATCGGGAGTGACGGGTGCTCCATTTATTGGTATTACCAGCATGGGTGGTTGTTTTTATCAGGGCAATGCATTTCCTGTAGAATATCAAGGTATATATTTTCATCCCGATTATCAAGGTTGGGTACGAACCGTAGATTTTGATCAAAATAATAAGATTTCTAAAATTGATATTTTTCATTCTTCTTCCCAGAATATAATTTCCCTTTCGGAAAACCCCATGGATGGCTGTTTGTATTACATGGATTTTAAAAATAAAAAATTAAGGAAAATATGCTACGGCGGTTCACCTGCCCCCGTCGTAGTTGCTGAAGCAGATAAATATTATGGAGCATCGCCGTTGGAGGTACAGCTGAACGCTTCGGATTCCTTTTCTCCGGCCAACGCACCGTTGAGCTATCGCTGGGATTTTGGCGATGGAACAGTAAGTGATGAAATAGCGCCTGCCCATATTTTTGTTTCTCCAGAAAATAAGCCTTATTTATTCAAAGTATTATTGACGGTTAGCGATACGGCGGGACAATCCAAATCATCTGAAATAATAATTTCATTAAATAATACGCCGCCACAGGTGGAAATAACGAGCTTGCCAGATACTTCTTTTTATTCACTCGACCGGACGACCTTGTTGCAATTAAACGGAGCGGCGTATGATGCTGAACAAGGAGAAGAAGAATTGACATTTGAGTGGCGAACTTATTTACACCACGACGACCATGAACACACGGATTTGATTGAACAAGAAAAAGAATCCCGTTTCTTTCTTTCTCCGCTAGGTTGTCATGATGAAATTTATTGGTACCAAGTTGAATTAAAAGTTACCGATGCAGCAGGCCTTTCAGGAAGTGATACCTCTTACCTTTTTCCTTATTGCGAAAATAATCTATTTGAGCTGGCATATTTTACGGCTGAAAAAAATAATAGAACGGTATCCTTAAAATGGAAAACTGATTTTGAAAAAAATATCAGTTACTTCGAAATAGAAAGAGGCCATACCATATTTGATTTTAAAGCTATTAATAAAATAAAATCGAATTTTAATGGAGATTATTCCTCCATTGATTTTTATCCCAATATAGGTGTCAATTTTTACCGATTGAAAATATGGAACGATGAAAATATATTCAGTTATACTGCACCTGTTATGGTTGACTTTAGTGTGGAAGGCGATAATATTTTATTATATCCCAATCCGGCGAAAGACCTTATTTTATTGAGTATTAAAGATGTTAACTCAGAAAGGATTATTTTAAAAATATTTAGCATGAATGGGGCATTGGTTTTTAAAAATAATTGGCCGAGTATAATTGGAGCATATTTTAATGAACAAGTATTAATTCCCGATTTGGCTCAAGGAATTTATTTTTATGAAATAGAAAATGGGGAGAATAAAAAAAGTGGCGCA
Organism: Saprospiraceae bacterium; assembly: GCA_041392505.1. Classification (GTDB taxonomy): domain Bacteria; phylum Bacteroidota; class Bacteroidia; order Chitinophagales; family Saprospiraceae; genus UBA6168. The sequence goes on from JAWKLX010000006.1 coordinate 219,646, forward strand.
TTAATCATTAATCATTAAAATTATATGCAACCACTTACTTCCATATTTTCCTATTTAAAAAAATATCGCCTCTATATTATTGGGAATATTTCCAGCAATATATTAATGGTATTGTTTTCTATAATCAGCATTCCGGCAATCATTCCTTTTTTAAATATTTTATTAGACCAACAACAATTAGTAACAGAACGGCCAAGCGCTTCATTGAACAGTCAGAATATTTCAGAGCATGTGAATTTTTATTTTAGCCAAATAATTAATTCTCAAGGAAAACAGACCGCATTGGTTTATGCCTTAATGGCCATCGTCATTTTATATTTTCTAAAAAACCTGTTTCGTTATTTATCCCAATTTTTTTTAGCACCTGTTCGGAATGGCATCGTTCGTGACCTTCGGCAAGAATTGTATGAAAAAACATTGGCTTTGCCATTGGCCTATTATTCGGAAGAACGGAAAGGCGATATTCTTTCCCGTATGTCGGTGGATGTGCAAGAGGTGGAGCAAAGTATATTGAGTGGGTTGGTCAGCATCATCCGTGAACCATTGATGATTATAGGTGCTTTAGCATTTATGTTATACATCAGTACGAACCTGACATTGTTTGTATTGGTACTATTATTTTTTACAGGCGTTGTGATAGGGAGGGTGGGTAAAATGTTGAAGCGGCAATCCCGTGCAGTACAGGAGCGGTTGGGATTATTGTTGTCCATGATGGAAGAGGCCATTTCGGGTCTGCGGATTATTAAGGGGTTTAATGCAGAGAAATTTCAGTCAGCCCATTTTCTGAAAGAGAATAATGAATATAAAAATTTATTGGTCCGGCTGTTGTGGCGTCGTGACCTCTCTTCCCCGCTGACCGAATTTCTTGGTGTAATGACAGTGGCTATATTAATATGGTATGGCTATGGAGAGGTGCAGAATGGTCAATTGACTGTCGCTACATTTTTTGCCATGCTATATGCTTTTTTCAGTATGATCGAGCCAGCAAAAAAATTCTCGTCTGCCTGGTACAATGTGCAAAAAGGTGCAGCCGCCATGGACCGGATCAAAGCGATACAGAATGCCGATCTCCGCATTTTTGAGAAAGAAAATGCCCAAACGGTAAGCGCTTTCAAAGAGTCGATTGAATTCAGGGGCGTTTCTGTTTTTTATAATGAAAATGAACGACCCGCCTTATCCAACATCAATCTTCGAGTCGAGCGTGGGAAAATAGTGGCGCTTGTTGGCCCATCAGGTGCCGGCAAAACTTCGCTGGTTGACCTGCTTCCTCGGTTCTTTGATCCAACAGAGGGGGAGGTGTTGATTGATGGAATTAATATTAAAGAATACAAATTAAAAAACCTGCGGTCTTTGCTGGGCATTGTTTCGCAGGAACCCGTGCTATTCAATGATACCATTTTTAACAACATTGCTTTTGGTTTGGAGGGGGTGTCAGACGAAGATGTTGAGCAGGCAGCCCGCATCGCCCATGCACATACTTTTATTTTGGAAACAGAAAACGGCTACCAATCCAACATCGGCGACCGAGGCATGAAACTCTCCGGTGGCCAGCGCCAGCGGCTGACCATTGCCCGGGCCGTATTGGCGAACCCTCCGATCTTAATTTTAGATGAGGCTACTTCTTCGTTGGATTCAGAATCGGAAAAGCTGGTGCAGGATGCCTTGAACAAATTGATGAAAAACCGGACAACGATCGTTATCGCTCACCGTCTTTCTACCATCCAACATGCCGATGAAATAGTGGTGATGAGGGATGGGCAGATTGTTGAAAAAGGGACGCATGAAGAATTGATGCAGAAAAAAGGCGAGTATGAAAAGTTAGTAGAGTTACAGTCTTTTTGATTTGGTTTATTGAAAACAAAAAAGGCGTCACGCTGCATGCGTGACGCCTTTTTTGTTAGAAAATTTTTAGTTTTAGTCAAATCTGATTTCTTGGATGACATTGTTGCCACCATTTACTTTCATAAATACATAGACCCGAAATGAGCCGGTGTTGGCAGCAAGGTTACCAATAATGTATTGTGAGTCCTGTCCTTTGGATGCACCTTGGTGGACTTGCTTAAAGTTGGACGGTTTGTTTTTCGTGAAGAAATCCTTTACCACTTTTACCGCCTCTGTTTTTGAATAGGTTTTCTCTGTTTCCTTTACAGCGACCTCGACATTGGCATCAAAGTATTTGCCAAGAGCATCGGCATTTCCTGAATTGATGGCTGCAGTGATGGCGGTAAGGCTGTCGTCCTGAATGGGATTCATGGCCATTGTAGCCGACAAGAGAATGGTGAAAAGCATTAACTTTTTCATGGTATAAAAATTTATGAACAATGAACCTGTCCACTTCGGGCTGGAAAATACCAGCCATCCATTTAAGGCTTAAGGAGTTCCTTTTAAGGGTCAAACGTAAAAAAATAATGATATGTTCGCTTGACAATAAAAACTGATTTTGGAAAAATGGATACCAATAGACATTTCTATGGGGGAAACCCGTAATTTCCAATTTGTATTCTTTCAAATATATACAGGCTTCAGACGTAATTGTGGGAGATAGGTAACAAGTGCGTTCAAAAATCCGATGCCATCTTTTCAACTAACGCTGATCTTAACGGTTTCTTCACACTACCTCGTATAAGTGAGAGTGAAAAAAAAGTTTTTTTCAATACTTACTAATAATGTCGAAGCCAAGATAAGTCACAAGTGCAGCTGCTGGACTTACATTTGCAATTCTCAGATCCAACAGACTTCGAACCAATTAAACATTGAATACAAACAAAGATATGGATTCCAAAAAAATAATGCTACTGATCCTTGACGGCTGGGGGTATGGCCAAAAAAAAGAAGCTGATGCCATTGCAAATGCAAATACGCCTGTAATGGATACCCTGAAAAAAACGTACCCAAATTCCACTTTGGTCACATTTGGTGAACAAGTCGGGTTGCCAGAAGGTCAAATGGGAAATTCTGAAGTAGGCCATTTAAATATTGGTGCAGGTCGAATCGTCTATCAGGAGCTGCTTAGGATTAATAACGCCATCAAATCAGGAGAACTGCAAAGTCATCCGGTGCTGTTAGAGGCGTTTCAATATGCAAAGGATAATAATCGACCCGTCCATTTCATGGGACTTTTGTCCGATGGGGGAGTGCATTCACATATCGATCATTTATTGGCTCTCTGTGATGTTGCGCAGGAAATGGGGTTGCCCAATGTTTTTGTTCATGCTTTCATGGATGGGAGGGATACCGACCCGAGAGGAGGAGAAAATTATTTGAAAAAATTAGTTCAACATATTGACAATCAGAATATTAGGCTTACTTCAGTCATTGGACGATATTATTCCATGGACAGGGATAATCGGTGGGAAAGAGTTAAACTGGCTTATGACCTTTTGGTAAAAGGAGAAGGGGAAAAAACGGATAATCCTATTGCTACCGTGAAAAAGCGGTATGAGGCTGGAGAAACAGACGAGTTTCTAAAACCCATTGTATGTACCGATGAAAATGGAGACCCCATTGCTACTATCAAAGATGGTGATGTATTGATCTGTTACAATTTTAGGACTGACCGCCCGAGGGAAATTTCGACTGTACTAACCCAACACGACATGCGCGAATTTGGCATGAATAAGCTCAACCTTAAATATGTCACAATGACCCGCTATGACGAAAGTTTCAAGGGCATTGATGTCATTTTTGATAAAGACAATTTGAGAAATACCTTAGGTGAGGTTTTATCAAAAAATGGCCGGAGGCAGACCCGCATCGCCGAGACGGAGAAATACCCACACGTGACTTTCTTTTTTAACGGGGGTAGGGAAGAACCTTTTGAGCATGAAAATCGGATATTGATCCCTTCTCCCAAAGTGGCGACTTATGACCTACAACCGGAGATGAGTGCTGTTGAGATAACGGATGCTATTATTTCTGATATAAAAGACAATCAACCTGATTTTATCTGCCTCAATTATGCTAATGCTGACATGGTCGGTCACACAGGCGTTTGGGAGGCAGCCATCAAAGCGGTCGAGACAGTTGATTCTTGTTTGGGGCGGTTGTTGTCAGTAGGGAAAGAATTTGGCTATGATACCATCGTCATTGCCGATCATGGTAACTCCGATTACCTCATCAATGAGGACGGATCGCCTAATACTGCTCATTCCATGAACCCTGTCCCATTTATATATGTCAGCGAAAATGCTCCAGGAGCAACCGTTGTGAAAGATGGGAAATTGGCCGATATAGCCCCAACTATTTTGACCTTGATGGGGATAGATATGCCTAAAGAAATGAACGGTGAGGTGCTTATCAAAAACCGAATTTAATCATAAAATTAAATAATGTATTTTTCTAGTAAGACAATTACAATTTACGATAAAGGCTGCGCCACCATTTTCATATTATTTCTTTTCTATTCCTCGGTGGTAGGAATAGGGTGCGGAAATGTTGGAACATCTGAAAGTGAAATAAAGCAAAACACTTTCAAATATTTTGACTTGAAGGGCTTTATAGAGAAGGAAGCAGAAAGGCTTGCAGAGCGGACTTCTTTTACCAAAACGGTCTTTGTAAATGGTGAGCAAGAAACTAAGCCTTTGAGCCACATAGATGCTAAAGCCGAATTAATGCCTTTTTCCAGTTCTGATATCAACAAACCTGCTTGGTCGGATCAATATGAAATTGATAGTGTATTTAACCAAAATAAAGAACTGATTGGCTTGCGTTATCAATCCAAGGACAAAAAGTTAAAAACCAAAAAGATGTCTATTGATTTTCAAAAAAGCAAAGTAGTTAAAGTTTATATTGAAAACGCCACGGAGAGTTCTGTTGCTACTACTTATCAAACATTGACCTACCGGCCAGAAAAGGGGTTTTCTATTGAAAGCAGACAGGATGTATCATTGATGGATGAAAACCAATTTAAGATAGAGGTATCCTTCCAGTAACGACCAGACTACAATAGCTCATTTCCGCGCCACATAGACCCCCGCAAGAATCACTACCATACCTATGAAATGGAGTGGGGTGATACTTTCTCCATCGAATACTCCCCATATTATAGCGACCATCGGGATAAGGTAGCTTACTGTAGAAGCAAATACCACATTTGTATCCTTAATGAGCTTGAAAAAAAACAAAGAACCTAATACTGTTGAAGAAATAGCTAAAATTGTTATAAAACCAAGCGAGTTCCAAGCGGAAGGGTGTGTATGCATGGTTTCGATGAAATTGGTAGTGAATAAATAGCAAATTGCAGGTAGTCCTACCATTATATAAGAAACTGCACTGATCGTCAGTGTAGGCATATTTTGCAGGAAGGCCTTAACCACGTTGCTGCTGATGGCGTAACAAAAACAAGCCCCCACGACAAGAAGACCGTAAGCCATTCCTGTAAAATCTCCAAATCCTCGGTCAACAACAAGCAACCATATTGCACCAAGCAGCCCAAGTAGTACTCCGATTGCTTTTGTCCATGTCGATTGAACCTTAAAAAAAAGGATTCCTAAAAGAAGGGTAAAAAGAGGTGTGAGAGAGCTCAATACGCCGCTCAAAGAGCTGCTTATTTTTGTTTGAGCAGAGGCAAATAGGAACGCTGGCAACAAGCTTCCTAAAAATCCTACTAAAAGTAATTGCTTCCATTTTGACCAATCAACTTTTCTAATTCTAAATAATAGGAAAGGGATAAAGGTGATCGTGGTGATTCCAATCCGGAGACAGGCTACCTGTACTGGGGAAAAAGCTACCAAACTCTTTTTTATCAAAATATATGATGTGCCCCATGCCATGGCAAGGCCAAACAGTACGAACCAAGCTTTGAGTGGGATTACCTCTGTTTCTGTTGATAAATGATCGTTTTTCAAGTTGATTTTATTTTAAGTGCAAAGAAAGAATAAAAGGTAGACTTGTTTCACGTGAAACACGGAGTGGCTTTATCCCTCACCATATTTTCAAGAAACAAAAAGGGCAGGTAGGATGAATCCTATCTGCCCTCTGAATTGGAAATAAAGCGATAATAATCAGTAATTGGAAAGCAACCAATTTTTAAATTGGTCGAAATGAGTCGTCATTTTAGTGGCTATTTTAGTTTCATTTGCCAAAGCAGCTAACCTTTCAGGAACTCCAACCTTTTGCTCTAAAATTTCTTCCACGTCATCAAGGAATTTGGCTGGATGAGCTGTTTCAAGAATAATACCGCAAGTTCCCTTGTTTTCTTGTTGGTATTCTTTTAAAGCCAAATAGCCGACCGCCCCATGTGGGTCTATCACGTAATTGTGTTTGGCATAAACCTCTTTCATTCCCTCTTTGGTTTCTTCATCAGTGAATGCATACCCTTTTATGTCCTTTTTTAAGCTGTTCCACGTGAAACCGAACAAGTCCATCATCCTTTCGAAATTTGAAGGGTTTCCAACGTCCATAGCATTTGAGAGTGTCCGGATGGACAGACGTGGATTGTATAGGCCAGTGGAAAGGAATTCGGGGACAACATCGTTGACATTGGTCGCAGCTATGAATTGGTGGATACCTAACCCCATTCTTTTAGCGAAAAGACCTGCGGTTAAATTGCCAAAGTTGCCACTGGGGATGCTAAAAACAACTTTCTGATCCTTGTTTTCTAATTGTTTAAATGCTTCAAAATAATAAAAGGACTGTGGGATTAGACGAGCGATATTGATGGAATTGGCCGAGCTAAGCCTAATCTTATAGTTGAGGTCTTGGTCGAGGAAAGCTTGTTTAACCAAAGATTGGCAATCATCAAAGGTACCATCTATCTCCAAGGCCGCAATATTATGTCCGAGAGTGGTCAATTGTTTTTCCTGTAAATAGCTGACTTTGCCAGAAGGGTAGAGGATGACCACTTTAATCCCAGGCGTTTTATGGAAGCCTGCGGCAACAGCTCCGCCAGTATCCCCGGAAGTGGCGACAAGAATGACCAGCTCTCTTTTATCCTCTTTATTGAAATAGCTCATCAACTGAGCCATGAATCTTGCACCGAAGTCCTTAAATGCAAGGGATGGGCCATGAAACAATTCCAAAACCTTTTTTTCCTCATCTAAAGATACCAGTGGGGCGGGGAAGGTTATTGAGGCTTCGATCAATTCCCTAATGTCTTTATCTGGTAAAGCCCCCTTAAAAAGGTTTTTGCACACTTCTGTCCCTATTTCCTGAAAACTCAGGTTTTTCAAATTTTGAAAAAAAGAAGAGGGAAGGGTAGGGATAGATTCCGGCATATAAAGGCCGTTGTCTTCGGGCAAGCCTTTAAATATGGCCTCTTTTAGAGAAACAAATTTGGATTTATTCTTCGTACTGTAAAGTTTCATTGGATGGTAGAATTTAAAAGTGGAGAGGGTTTTATGGAAAATAGTTAATCAGAATTTTATTGCGCCTTCCTGATTAATTGGAGAAATGTATAACTGGCTCTCGATCTTGGCATCATGAAATACCTTTTGCATGGCTTCGCCAACAGCCTCTGCGATCAAGCTATTTGCATTCAAGGTGAAAATGGAAGGCCCCGCACCAGAGATGCTGCATCCCAAAGCGCCTGCATTCAGAGCTGCTTCTTTGACTTCATGGAAGTGAGGGATTAGCTTTGCCCTTTGTGGTTCTATAACAACATCTTGTAGTGAACGCCCAATCAATTCAATATCAGAATTGAACATACCGATGATGAAAGCACCAAGATTTGCGTTTTGTTGGATCATTTGTTTTAATGGTACGACGTTGCTTAAAATATTCCTTGCATCTTTTGTCAACACTTCAACCTCAGGATGTATGATGGTAGCGAACAGCCCACGGGGAACTGGTAGCCGTTGAACATCTAAAGGCTCGTTCTGACGTATTAGTGTCATACCGCCTAACATGCAAGGCGCTACATTGTCTGCATGGATGCCACCAGAAGCCAATTCTTCACCCATTAAAGCAAAAGGCAACAATTCTCTTTTTTCCAGCGGTCTTTTTAATAGCTCGTTGATGGCAAACGCACCTGCTACCGCGCTTGCTGCGCTGCTGCCCAATCCACTACCGATGGGAAGTTTTTTGTGCAATTCCATATCGATGCCCAGCTTTTTTTCTCCCAAATGTTGAAGCAAACGGAGGGCGGCCAATCCGGCTGTATTCTTTTCTACATCGTAGGGTAATTTTCCTTTAGCACCTGTGATCTTAGTGATCCGTAATCCTGGTTTGTCAGAAATACGGGCAATAATTTCATCACCAGGGTGCTCAATGGCAAAACCCAATATGTCGAAGCCAACGGCAACATTGCCCACAGAGGCGGGCGCAAATACTTTTATTCCTGGTCGCATTTTAAGAAAGGTAATTTCCTATTTGAATGATTTCCGCAAAAACCCCAGCTGCTGTAACTTCTGCTCCTGCCCCGGGGCCACGAATGACTAATGGCCGTTCCTTGTAACGTTCGGTCGTGAAAACGATCATATTATCACTGCCACTAAGTGAGTAGAAGGGGTGGTCGGAATCGACAGCTTCCAATCCGATTTTAGCCTTGCCGTTTTCTAGCGTAGCGATCATTCGAAGTGCCTTGCCATTTTTTTCAGCAGTGTCCCGCAAGTTTTCAAAATGATCATCCGTTTTTTTCAATTCATCAAAAAATGCCTCAACGCTTTCAGCATCCAGCGCGGATTTTGGCAAAATACTTTCAATCTCTACATCGATAGCCTCCATGCCTAAGCCAGTCTCTCTGGCAAGAATTAGAATTTTCCGGCGTATATCTGCCCCGCTAATATCCTCTCTTGGATCTGGCTCTGTAAAACCTTTTTCCTTGGCCGTTTTGACGATTTCACTAAAAGATCTTTCCTTGCGTAAATTGTTGAAAATGAATGACATAGAGCCGGAAAGAACCCCTTCGATCTTTAGTATTTGGTCGCCACTGAGTAGTAGGTCATTTAAGGTCGTTATGACAGGTAGCCCTGCACCCACATTCGTTTCATAAACAAATTGGACGCCTCTTTTAGAGGCAATATTTTTTAAACGAAGGTATTGTAAATAAGAAGATGACGTAGCTATCTTGTTAGGAGTTGAAATGGAAATACTGCTCTCCAATATGCTTTCGTAGAATTGAGCTACTTTTTCATTGGCTGTGTTATCTACAAAAATCGTTTTGGATAAATTCAGATTTTTCATCTTACTGACAAAAGCACTGATGTTGGCAGTCTCCTCAGAGTTATGTAGGACTTCCTTCCATTTTGATAAGTCAACACCACTTTCATCGAACACCATTTTTTTTGTATTAGAAAGGCCAACTACTTTTAGTTCTAATCCTCGTTTTTCTTTCAAGAATTGAGCTTGCGATCTTATCTGTTCTATTAAAGTTGAACCAATCAGGCCAACACCAACCATAAAAAGGTGTAGCTCTTTTGTGTCGGAAAGGAAGAAGGCTTCATGAAGTGAATTCATGGCTTTGGCCTCATCATCCCTCTTGACCACTGTAGAAATATTCAATTCGGAAGAACCTTGGGCGATAGCGATCACATTCACCCCATTCCGGCCAAGTGCCTGAAACATGCGGCCTGCAATGCCTGGACGCAGACGCATGTTTTCTCCAATGATGGCGACTACCGACAGATCTGTTTCTGCTTTGATCGGCTCGACCAAACCTTTTTCCATTTCATATTCAAACTCTTTTGCAACTGAGCGTTGAGCCTTTCTTGCATCGTTAGGTGCCACCGCAAAAGTTATGGAGTGTTCAGAAGAGCCTTGAGTAATAAGGATAACACTAATGCCCTCACTAGATAATGTTCCGAACAACCGTCCAGCAATGCCCGGCACCCCAAATAGTCCACTACCTTGCAGTGTAAGTAGAGCCACTTGATTGATGGATGAAATCCCTTTTACTGCATGGCCATTTGGGTCTTTTCTATCAGAAATAAATGTACCCTCAAAATCGGGTTTGAAAGTATTCTTAATATAAAGCGGTATGTTCTTTTTGAGAGCTGGTTGCAGAGTTGGAGGATAAATAACTTTTGCACCAAAATGGGACATTTCCATAGCTTCTGCATAGGTCATGCTTGGTATGGTAAACGCCTTTTTTACCTTTCGTGGGTCAGCGGTGAGCACTCCGTCCACGTCCGTCCATATTTCAATTGATGTAGCATTCAGCCCTGCAGCTAAGATTGCTGCGGTGTAATCAGACCCTCCGCGACCCAATGTTGTAGTTAGACCTCCTTTTGATGAAGAAACGAATCCAGTAACTACTTGTACTTCTGGATGTTGGGCAAAATGTTCCTCAATTTTCTTACTGGTTAGTTCAAAATCAACCCTTGCACTGCCGAACGTCTTGTCGGTTTTGATGACTTGGCGAGCGTCAAGGTAAGAGGATGGGATGCCAGATTGCTGCATGGCATAAGAAATGACAAAGGCAGAATTGCGTTCCCCAAAGCTAAGCACATAATCTGTTGTGCGGGGCGAGGCTTCGCGTACGAGGTAAATGCCATAAAGCAGGTTTTCTAATACCTGATGATTTTCCGACATCTCTGCTAATACCCTCTCTTTCAAAGGGTTAGCCAGCAATTCATTGACTGCATCCTTATGTCTTTTGCTGAAAGCGAGAAATTTTTCTTTATAGCCATCATCGCCTTTAGCCGCCAATTGGCTCATTTCAATGAGGCTGTCTGTCACGCCACCGAAGGCAGAAAAAACGACTGTAAATTTCTCGCCTCTTTTGTAATAGTTTTTGAGAATTTCGATTAGGCCCTTGATCCGCTCAGGAGTGCCAACGGAGCTTCCACCAAATTTTAGGACTTTCATTGCTACGATGCCGGATAATGAGGAGGGCGCATGCGGTTGCCTTTAAAAAAGAACCAAACATGGCCGATCACCGATTAAGATTTATTTTAATATAATTCCTCTTAAAAAAGTGCCAAAAGTAGTGGGTTTGAAAATGAAACGCCATTTTCTCACTTTTTCATTTTCTAAGAGCAGTAAAAAAAGAAAATTTTAGCAACTGTAGAATTCGCCAAAATTTATACGAAAGAACAACTGTACTTCTATTTTTTTTGCGAATATTCGCTCTGCTCCATATACCTTTGCCCCATGAGCCTACGGACACCGAACGAAAGGATTATTTTTGGACTGAAACTCAAGAACCTTCGCCAAAAGAAAAAGCTGAGCTTTGAAAAATTTTCAGAAGCCACAGGTATATCTGTTTCCTACTTAAATGAAATGGAGAAGGGGAAAAAATACCCGAAGGAAGATAAGTTGGATTCCATCGCCAAGGTTTTGGAAATCAGTACCAAAGAATTGACTTCGCTTGATCTGGGCAAAAATTTATCTCCCATTTCCGACCTGCTGAACTCCAATTTTCTAAACGAACTACCACTAAACCTTTTCGATATTGATTTGGCTAAAGTAGTGGAGATTATTGCCAATGCCCCGGCAAAGGTTGGGGCCTTTATATCTACGCTTGTTGAAATATCTAGAAATTATGCATTAGCAGAGGAGAACTTTTACTTTGGGGCGCTCCGGTCTTATTTGGAATTACACAATAATTATTTTGAAGGGATCGAAAAATCGGTGTCGGATTTTGTAGAAAAGCAACATCTGCCAAAAGGAGGGATGCTGAAGGCGAGCCAGCTTGCAAAATTGCTAGAAAAAAAATATGGCTATAAAATCGTTGAAAACGGATTAAAGGCCTATCCAGAACTTTCAGAAATCCGTTCATTATTCATACCCAAAAGCAAACGGTTATTGCTCAATGGCCAGTTGAGCGAAATGCAGAAAGCCTTCCAGTTTGGGAAAGAACTTGGTTTTAAATACCTCGATTTAAAAGAGCGGGCTAACACCGCTTCCCTGCTCCGGGTCAATTCTTTTGAGGAAGTGTTGAGCCATTTCAAAGCAGGCTATTTTTCTGCGGCACTCCTTATTAATAGAGAATCGTTTATCGAAGATATGGATAGGTTTTTTGGGCGGGAGCATTGGGATGGTGAATTCATCCTCAACCTGCTGCGGAAATACCAAGTGTCGCAGGAAACGCTCATTCAGCGCATGACCAATATTTTACCTCAATTTTTTGGATTAGAAAACCTGTTCATGCTGCGTTTTATCCATACCCCCTCAACAGGGTATTTTAAGATGGATAAAGAACTACACTTGAACCGTAAGCACCGCCCTCATGGCAACGCGCTTTCTGAACATTATTGCGGACGTTGGCAATCCATTTCATTATTGAATAGTCTGGCGGACATGCAACGGTCAGGCCGATATACAGGCGCATTGGTGGGGGTACAACGTTCTCAATATTTGGGCACAAATGATGAATATCTCTGTTTTACACTGGCTAGACCAGCGTATCCTTCTCCAGAAAAAAATATTAGCATAACGATCGGAATCCTCATTGATAAAACATTGAAAGAACGGGTAAAATTCTTAAACGACCCGACCATTTCGATAAAGGAAGTGAATACAACTTGTGAGCGATGCCCTGTCGAAAATTGCAAAGAACGGACGGCCCCGCCAACAATTGTCGAAGCAAAAAATCAGCGGAAGCGGGTACAAGAAGTTTTGAAAACAATAGAATTATCCTCCCAATAGTGTTTTGCTAAAACTGGTTTCACCTTTTCAAAAGAAAAAATTCTTAGAATAAACAAAATTTAATAAGTTCACGCTTCGATTTTACAAAACCTTTATTGGTATCCCCTTTTGTTCCAGTTTGGAAAGCACCCATCCGTCCTTCTGCGCTTTGGTTTGTTAGTGAGAGCAGAGCGGGGTTTTATGTGAAAAGCTGCTACATGAACCGATAAAAGGAAGATTATCTAACCAGTGCCGTTCCCAAATTTTGGGATCACAAAACCTTACTAAATATTATGGCTTACGACACAAAAAACATTAGAAACGTAGTACTGCTCGGGCATCCGGGCTGTGGAAAAACGACCTTTGCCGAGACGATGCTTTTTGAAACAGGGGCGATCACCAGGCGGGGGTCGGTACAAGAACAGAATACCGTTTCAGACTATACGGATCTCGAACATGAAAGAGGCAATTCTCTTTTCTCTACTTTGATGCACGATGATTGGAGGGGCAACAAAATTAATGTGTTGGATACACCGGGCTTTGATGATTTTGTCGGTGAGGTTGTTTCGTCACTAAAAGTTTCCGCTACCGCTTTAATGTTGTTGAACTCGAAGAGTGGGGTGGAAGTCGGTACAGAGTTGCTTTGGGAGTATGTTGAAAAATTTGAGACACCGTCCATCTTCGTAGTTAATCAATTGGATGCTGAAAAAGCTAATTATGATTCGACAGTAGAACAAGCTAAAGAACGTTTTGGCAGTAAAGTACTGCCTTTCCAATACCCGCTGAATCCCGGTAATGGTTTCAATACAATTGTTGATGCCCTAAGGATGACCATGTATGTTTTCCCAGAAGGTGGCGGAAAACCAGAGAAAAAGCCAATCCCTGATTCTGAAAAAGCAAGGGTTGACGGAATGCACAAAGCCATAGTTGAGGCTGCTGCTGAAAATGATGAAGAGTTGATGGAACGCTATTTTGAAGAGGGCACGTTATCGGAAGAGGATCTTGCTCAAGGTCTAAGGATGGCAATGGCACAGCGTTCTATTTATCCATTGTTTTGCTGTTCTGCTTTAAATAATATGGGAAGTGGCCGCATCATGGGCTTCCTCAACGATGTTTGCCCAACCCCTGCTGATAGGAGAGAACTCAAACTGGAAGGTGGCGGTACTTTAAAATGTGATGTCAATGGTGACACAACCATATTCATTTTCAAAACTCACAATGAGCCGCGTGTCGGAAATATTTCCTATTTCAAAGTGTGTTCCGGTGTGTTAAAATCAGGTGATGAGTTGGTGAACGCTGAAAACCGGACAACGGAACGCTTTGGGCAGCTCTATATCGCAAACGGAAAAAATAGGGATGCTGTTGAAGAACTCAGGGCTGGCGACCTTGGGTGTACGGTCAAACTGAAAAATTCTCATACCAATCAAACCTTGAATAAAAAAGGGGTTGATCGTAAAATAGAGCCAATTGAATTTCCGAACTCCCGTATCGAGGTAGCAGTCGAACCACCGAGTAAAAATGACATGGAAAAATTGATGAAGGCTCTCCATGTAATTGAGGAGGAAGATCCCACTTTGATTGTGGAGCAATCCAAAGCACTGAAGCAAACTCTATTGTATGGTCAGGGCCAGTTGCAACTTGATTTGGTAAAACACCGGATAGAGACGGAGCAAAAAATTGAGATGCAATTTATCAAGCCCCGCATCCCATACCGGGAAACCATCACCAAAGAGTCGAACGAATCCTACCGTCATAAAAAGCAATCTGGTGGATCTGGCCAGTTTGCTGAAGTTCACATGCGAATCGAACCTTATCATGATGGGATGCCTGATCCCAATCACCTTACTGTCAGGAAAAGTGAAATTGACGATCTACCGTGGGGAGGCAAGTTGGCTTTCTATTGGTGTATCGTCGGTGGTTCCATCGATGCCCGTTTTTCCAATGCCATTAAGAAGGGAGTCTTGTCAAAAATGGAAGAAGGTCCGCTTACAGGTTCCAATTGCCAAGACATCCGGGTCAGTATTTATGATGGGAAAATGCACCCCGTTGATTCAAACGATATGGCGTTCATGATCGCAAGTGTGCAAGCTTTTAAAAATAATTTCAGCAAAGCTGCCCCTCAATTATTAGAACCAATATATGATGTCGAGATTCTCTGTTCGGGCGAAGTAATGGGTGATGTGATGGGCGACCTTCAAACACGGAGAGCCATTATCATGGGGATGGATGCAGAAGGCCATTATCAAAAAATCTTGGCTAAGATACCCTTGGCAGAGATGTATCAATATTCATCGACACTCCGTTCGATTTCGCAAGGGCGGGCTAAATTTTCCAGAAAATTTGGCGAGTATGCTCCTGTGCCAAATGACATCCAGCAAAGATTAATTGTGGAGTTTAAAGCTCAGGAGGAAGAGGAGGATTGAAGTTAGTCCACTTCTTGAAAAGAAAAAGGGAAACTGGTTTGCAATCAGTTTCCCTTTTTCTTTTCAAGAAGTTTATGTGAATTAGCCGTCTCCATCCCCATCGAAACCCAAGATTTTAATTTCCACGCGCTGGTTTTTTTTCCGACCAAAAACTGTTGAGTTCGAAACAATGGGGGTTCTTTTCCCATAGCCTTTGTATTCGATACGGTCTTTGGGGATGCCTCTGGATATTAGGAAATCAGCCACTGCCTTCGCCCGTTTGGTTGATAAATTATCGCAGTATTCATGTGAAGGAATATTATTAGTATGTCCACCGATTTCAACTTTAACATCTGGGTTTGCAACTAAAAATTCATGGATTTCTTCCAAGACAGGATAAGAAGGACTGGTGATGGCAAAACTATCAGATTTGAAATACAACTGGTCAATTTGAATGATTTGACCTTTTGTGATTTTGCTGCGGTCAAGGTCATTTAAAATTTTGGGTGGCGCAGAATGATTTGCTACTGGTGGTGTAGGGGGACTATGAGGTGGTGGAGTATGAGGTGGCGGTGGCGGTGGCACTGGATCGTCAATGCTTACCAAAGTATCATCGCAAGGAACAGGAAGAATGGGGCTTGCATTGTCCATCAGAATATTCCCGTTGTATGGAAACGGTGTTGGCGTATTGTAAAACGCTTCGAAGATTATGTACTGGTAATTTCTTTTAGGTTTAAACTGAAATTGATTGATCAACCAACGACTATTTATGATTGGTGAATCACTTTCATCCAACAACTCATCTCGGCCACAAATGGAATTCCCGCCCCAAATCCTCAGTTTAGCAGGCGTAACAAAATTGACAGGTTGAGAACTTTTTCTGCTCGGACTTTCATAAATCAATGAGCGTGCAAGGGAAATACTAAACTCATAGCATTGTCCCGCCACCATTGGTCGGTCAAGTCTTTGACTTACCCTTTCCCATGTGTCATTGTCTCTGACAACCAAACCAATATAGGTATTTCCGTGAGCGGGTTTGGTTTCAACTTTAAAGGTACTTCCCTCCTTAGGGTGGATGTCAGGGATGGATTCTCCGGGGAATCCACAATCATACCATCCAGAAATCATATCACCATTAACACTACCTTCAGTAGGGATTCCTTCAAAAGAAGGGTTTCTCAATAGAATGGGCTCACTTTCCTGAGCAATGAAAGAAGAAGAAAATGTGCAACCAAGAAGCAGAAAAAGAAATCGTAGGCTTCCCATGTTATTTTTTATTAGTTAAAAATTAAGGTCAAAAAGTCAAACGTAATTGTAGCCGCAATAGTTTGTTCGAGAAGTTAGCGTTCTATTAAAAAACAAATTTCATACGGCAAGGCTGCACCCATTCTTATAAAGAAAATCATGAATTCAACCTTGCGCAAATTATTTGAACGCATTTATACCAGTGACGTCCATACCGGTAATCAGTAAATGGATATCATGTGTGCCTTCATAGGTCAAAACGGTTTCCAAATTCATCATGTGCCGCATGATCGGGTATTCATTGGTGATGCCCATCCCACCCAATATCTGGCGGGACTCCCTTGCCACGGTCAAAGCTGTAAAAACATTATTTCTTTTGGCCATTGAAATCTGGGCCGGTGTTGCTTTACCTACATTTGCCAATGACCCTAAACGCCAAGCCATGAGTTGGGCCTTTGTCAGTTCTGTAATCATTTCAGCTAGTTTCTTCTGTGTCAATTGAAAACCACCGATCGGTCTATCAAATTGGATGCGTTCCTGAGAATAACGCAAGGCGGTATCATAACAATCCAGTCCAGCACCAATGGCACCCCAGGCAATTCCATACCTTGCTTTTGACAAACAGGAAAGTGGGCCTTTCATGCCTGCCACGTTTGGCAGTACATTCTTCTTGGGTACTCGTACATCTTCAAAAATCAGTTCTCCCGTAATGGAGGCTCGCAGCGACCATTTTCCATGAATTTCGGGGGCGGAAAACCCTTTCATCCCTTTTTCAACGATCATTCCCCTGACAATTCCTTCCTCATCTTTTGCCCAAACGACTGCAATGTCAGCAACCGGCGAATTGGTGATCCACATTTTTGCCCCGTTTAAAATATAAGCATCACCATCATCTTTTACATTAGTTATCATGCCACTTGGGTTTGAGCCATGATCGGGTTCGGTCAAACCAAAACAACCAATGTATTCTCCAGACGCCAATTTTGGTAAATAGTGACGTTTCTGTTCTTCATTTCCAAAACGGTAAATCGGGTACATCACCAAAGAACCTTGAACGGAGGCCATGGAACGGACTCCACTGTCACCTCTCTCCAGTTCTTGCATGATGATGCCATAGGCAATTTCATCCATGCCGCCGCAGCCATATTCCGCAGGCAGGCTGGGGCCAAACGCGCCTATTTCTGCTAACCCTTTGAATAGGTGGTAAGGGCATTCTGCCCTCTCGGCATATTCTTCAATGATCGGACTTACCTCTGATTTGACCCAATCACGTACAGCGTCACGGGCGAGCAGGTGTTCTTCATTAAACAGTTCATCCACAGCGTAGTAATCGTGGTGTTGGTAGCGGTCTTCTTTAGCTTTTTTCTGCACGGCAGCGGTGCCATTTGATGTGTGTTGCATGGTTGAAATTTGGTTAGTATTGATGAATAATTTTTCGGCAAATCTACCTATTATTAATCACACTCACCATGATTCCTATCATAGCAACTGTCTTGCCGCAAGTGCTTCACATGTAAACTTTTTCTACTTTTGACCCCTTAAGCAATTTCCAAAACTTCTAACTCAAAACTCAATGTCAGTCATAGCACTTGAAGGAATGCGTTTCCGTGCCAACCACGGTTTTTATGAAGAGGAGCAGATTCTCGGAGGAGATTATATCGTTGACGTCTACATCACAACCATTTTTACCAAAGCCTCTATTGACGATGATTTGAAAAAAACCATTAATTACGAAACCGTATACCTCATTTGCGAAGCTGCCATGAAAAAGAATTCCAAATTATTGGAAAATGTGGCCGACCGGATTTCAATGGACCTCAAGTACCAATTTGGGTTTATTAAAGAATTGAAAGTAAAAGTCAAGAAACTGAACCCGCCGTTAGGGGGGAGGGTCGAATCGGCATGGGTAGAGGTGGATGGGTATTATTCGAAAAAATGCGCCCGTTGTGCCCGGCCCATGATCTGTTATTCAGACAAATCTTGTTGGTGCCTTAATACTAAGGTGTATCGCCAGACATTGGAACAAATGAAAACTCATTATGGCAATGATTGCCTTTGTGAGGAATGCCTCCGGTTTTTTGCTGGCTAATACTTTAATAATAACAATTTGGTAAGTGCCTATTTTAACGTTTTTGCGTCTCTACTCCAAATAACAATCAATCCACCTTTACAAAAAAGACAATTATGAAAAAAATACTTTTTGTATTCCTTTGTTTCCAGTTGACAGCTTGTGACCCTGCTGCTCTGCAAAGTGTACTTGATTCGATGAACACAGGCGAACTAACAACCGGCGAAGTTTCCTCTGGTCTAAAGCAAGCTCTCGAAATTGGTATTGGCAAAGGCTCTGACCTTTTATCGCAAAAAGATGGCTACTATAAAAGTGCGTATAAAATTCTTTTGCCGCCCGAAGCGAGAAAGGTGACCGAGAAACTTAGCGGCATCCCAGGTTTTTCAAACGTGGAAGAAATTATTTTAGAAAAAATAAACCGGGGAGCAGAGGATGCTGCCAAAAAAGCAAAGCCGATCTTCGTTTCAGCTATCCGGCAAATGACCTTTGCTGATGCGATGGATATTTTGCTGGGAGAAAAAAATGCAGCCACCTCTTACTTGAACCGGACAACCAATCAGGCCTTGTACAATGAATTCAACCCTGTTATTGTGCAATCGCTGGATAAATTTGATGCCCGTAAATATTGGGAGGATGCAGTGAACACTTACAATAAAATTCCATTCGTGCAAAAGGCCAATCCTGACCTCGACGATTATGTGACTACAGAAGCGCTAAAAGGGCTTTTCTCAATGGTCGAAAAAGAAGAATTGAATATTAGGAGCAATGTGGCCGCCAGGACAACGGACTTATTAAAGAAGGTTTTTGCCAAACAGGATAAGTAATGGTAAATGGTGAGAGGTGAATGTTAAAATAAATTTATTCAACATTCACCTCTCGCAATTCATCATTCCCGTGAGTCTTGGATCTTTTTCTTGTCCGCCTCTTTCATCCCCTCTTTGATCTCTTCCTCGATGGAACTTTTGGCATTGTTGAATTCTTTGATGCCTTTTCCGATTCCTCGCATCAGTTCGGGGATTTTTTTTCCTCCAAACAACAAAAGGATGGCAAGTAAAATGAGGACCCATTCTCCTCCACCGGGTAAACCAAATAGAAATATGTTATTCATGATAAATGATTTTACGTCAAAAAATGAACTTGTCTGAGCAAAGCTAAAGCAAAAAAGCCTCTCCCCGAAAGTTGCTGCTATAAGAATGTGAATCAATGAGAAGGTTTAATCGATTTACTTTAGAAACGATCAAACCTCCAAACAACCCAATTATTTCTTCAACCCAATTTCCCGAAGGCGCTCGTTCAAATATTCACCGGCAGTGATAGGTTCGTACGCCAATGGCCTTTCCTCAGTGACACATTTGTCAAGGCAGGTCAGGTCCATGTCGCTTCTTGGATGCAAAAAGAAAGGGATCGATAACCTTGGCTTATGCCATTCTTCCCGAGGTGGATTGACGACCCGATGGGTGGTCGATTTCAAATAATTATTGGTTAATCGCTGAAGCATGTCCCCAACATTGATAACGATTTCGTCTTCTTCGGGCACAATATCCACCCACTCATTTTCCTTGGTGAAAAGCTGTAGTCCGCCAGCTGATGCACCGACCAGCAATGTTATGAGATTGATATCCTCATGTTGTTCGGCCCGGATAGCGCTCGCTGGCTCTTGCGTTATTGGCGGGTAATGGATAGCCCTTAAAATACTGTTTCCGAGATTGATCCTTTCGCTAAAATAGTTTTCGCCCAAATTCAGGTGAATGGCTATAGCCTTGAGCAATTGGCCGCCGGCCTCTTCAAATGCTTCGTACAATTGACGCCCAAGTTTTGGAAAATCAGGTTCTTCAGCAACAGCGACATTGTCGGGGTAATGCTCTGGGGGAACATCCCCGTTGTTGACCTCTTGCCCTATTTGAAAAAACTCTTTTAGGTCGGCATGTTGCGACTGTTTGGCGTGTTCCTTTCCAAAAGAAGTGTACCCCCTTTGCCCTGCCAAACCTTCGATTTCATATTTGCGCTTTACCTCTACTGGCAAGGCAAAAAACCTTTTCGACGCACTGTAAAAGTCATCAATCAAACGCTTAGGTATGCCGTGGTTAATGACCCCAACAAAACCAATGTTGTGAAATGCGTTGCCCAATTCTTTGACAAATGCACTGCGTTCCTCAGGTGTGCCGTTTCTGAATTTGGAAAGATCAACGAGTGGTATAGCTCTTTTTCCCATTGTTATATGTTAGTAGTCACAAATCCGATTTGCTGAAGGGGAAGCGGAAAAACGTTTTCTCTGGCAGCAAATCAAAATTACAGTTCATTATTAGATGCAAAGTTAGGCTTTTCCAAAAAACAATGATTCTGTAATTTTAGGCTCATTGCTCCCCTATTCCATAATTTCGTGGGCAGCTCAATAGTTTTGACAAAAAACATCAAAGACATATCACCCAATAGCACCAGCCTCCCTACCAACAACATTTGGTACCATCTCCTTTTTTGGGTGGTTTACTGGATAGTTTCCAGTACACAGGACGTTTTTTTTACTTCCCATTTCAAAGAAAATTACAACATCCCTATTGTCTTGGGTTCGGTTGGTGTCATCTATCTGAACTATTACTATTGGATTCCAAAGTATCTGATCCGCCAGAAAAAATACTGGTTTTATATTATTGGTATTTTGGCTTTTATCATCCTGAACGCTTGGTTGGTGACCATTGTACTGAGGAATTTTTTTTCTGACAGCGAGTACTATTCAAATTGGGAAGGCACCTTCAATATCGCTGTGGACACTGCCGTGCTGGTAGGACTGACCACCGCCTTCAAGTTCATCCTGCAATGGCAAGAGCGAAACAACTACGCCACACAGCTGGAAAAGAAAAGCCTTGAAACCGAATTGGAAATGCTCAAATCCCAGATCAACCCACATTTTATCTTCAATACTCTCAATACCATTTATTTCCTCATGGAGCAAAAAGAAGGGGAAAAAGCGAAAGAGGCACTGCTGAAGTTTTCGGATACTTTGAGCCACCAGCTTTATGATTATAACAAAGATTGGATCGATCTCGGCAAAGAGATCGAATATTTGGAAAATTATATTGAGTTGCAACGCATGCGGCACGACGAAGAACTGCTCACATTACGATGTGACTTGCCCCGCCAAGCGAATGGCTTCCAAATAGCCCCTATGCTTTTGATCCCTTTTGTTGAAAATGCTTTCAAGCACGGCTCCAACTCAAATGGTTATGAGATTGATATTTCCATAAAAATAATAAACGGGGAACTCCACTTCACCACCCAAAATACTTCTAACCCTACTTCTAACCTATCCCTGAACGGGAAAAAAAAGAAAGGGGGCATTGGCCTGAAAAATGTACAACGGCGTCTTGATCTGGTTTATCCCCAACAGCATAAATTGGAAATTAGCGATGATGGGAAATTTTATAAAACGGATTTGACCATCAATCTAAATCACAAAAACAAACTACCATGACCAATAATATCACCCTCTCCTGCCTAGTCGTTGATGATGAGCCCGTTGCCCGCAAAGGAATCGCCGGTTATGTGGAACAGACTCCTTTTTTAAATTTATCGGGGACTTGCAAAGGCGCCCTTGAAGCCAATGATTTTTTAAGGAACAATTCCATTGACCTCCTGTTCCTCGACATTCAAATGCCGGGACTTACCGGAACGGATTTTATGCGTTCGCTGGAAAACCCGCCGGCTGTCATTTTTACTACCGCTTATCGGGAATATGCTATCGAAGGTTTTGAGCTGAATGCTTTGGACTACTTGGTCAAGCCCATTTCTTTCCAGCGTTTTTTGAAATCGGCCAATAAAGCCCTGTCCCATTTTGAAATGCAACGCCGCCCTACCCCACCCATTGAGGGAAAAGAATCAGACCATTTTTTTATCAAAAGCGATGGTCAGTACATCAAAATCATGCTGGACGATGTGCTGTATTTTGAATCGGAAAAAGACTATGTTTTCATTTATACCAAAAAGAAAAGGTATCTGAATTTGATTTCCCTCAAGCAGCTCGAAAAAGAGTTGCCCAGCGACAGGTTCGTCCGCGTCCACCGCTCTTACATCGTCGCCATTGAAAAGGTAGAACTGATGGACGGACATAAGCTCATCATTCAGGGAAAAGAAATCCCGGTCAGCCGGAGCTCGCAAGAGATGATTTACAACCGGTTGATAGAAGGGAAATTGTGGAAAAGGGAACTATAGATAATTGGATGGTTTCGCCACAACTTTCTGAAAATACCACCTAGCCATTCAAATCCAAATTCACCACCTTCATCACCATTACCACCGTTTTTTCCTCCTCAAAGGAGTGTTTCATTTCTTGGGCCAGAATAGCCATGAGCAGATCGTATTCACCAAAGATTTGGGTGCTCATATTGTTGGACTGCACGGTCAGCCCCTCATGCTCTCGGAGGCGTTTGATAAATTTCAGAATAGGTGTACCGTAATCCGTATCTAATGGGTACATGCTAATTTCTACTGATGCTTTCATAATTATAGATCGTATTTTGTGGTTGTTTGTTCCAAAATAAGCCCTTGGAGGATTTTCAAAACAACGTAGTTTATTTACACCTTCTTCCCTAACTTTACGTGTTCAATTTTTCAAAAAAAAGAAAATGAACACGATCCATACATTTAAGGTAGAAAGCATTGAAGGAAGAGAGATTGATTTTGCCCAATTCAAGGGTAGAAAAATTATAATAGTCAATGTAGCTTCAGCATGTGGTCTTACGCCGCAATATGAGCAATTGCAAGAGTTATATGAGGAATTTGGGGACAAATTGACCATTGTCGGCTTTCCGGCGAACAACTTCGGCGGGCAAGAGCCGGGATCAAATAATGAGATCAAAGAGTTTTGTTCCCTGCGATATGGCGTCACCTTCCCAATGGCTGCAAAGATTGATATAAATACCCATCCGGTTTATCAATGGTTGACCCAAAAGGCCCTCAACGGCAAAATGGATTCTACAGTAGACTGGAATTTTCAGAAATATCTTCTCGACGAAAATGGACAACTTGTCCATTGCCTACCTCCTGCTACTTCTCCTTTTGATGATGAAATGATGGATTGGATAAAATAGCCGTTGGCCTACAGCCAATAGCCATTAGCCAAATGCTATTTAAAAACGTCATTGGACAAAGCACTGCCAAGTCTTTATTAAAAAGAATGGCAGACAACGACCGCATCCCGCATGCACTGTTGCTGTTGGGGATGCCGGGCAGTGGAGGGTTGGCGCTCGCCCTGTCTTTTGCCCAATATGTTCTTTGTGAAAATAAAATTGATGGGGAGGCTTGCGGGACTTGTCGGAGCTGTGCGAAAACTTCGAAGTCGATACATCCGGACCTGCATTTTTCTTTCCCAACCGTGGGAACGAATGTGACCAGCGACCACTACCTTGAAAACTGGCGGCAAGCAATAGCGGACAACCCCTACTTTGATGTGAACCAATGGCTGCAATTGATTGGGGCGGACAACAAACAAGGTAACATCAATAAGGAAGAATGCTCCCAGATCATACGCAAGCTGAGCCTGAAAATATTTGAAGGCAACTACAAGATCATGTTGATATGGTTGCCCGAATACCTTGGCAAAGAAGGCAACCGTTTGCTGAAACTGATCGAAGAGCCACCCGATAATACTTTGCTATTATTAGTAGCTGAAAATCAGGAATTGATCCTAAACACCATCCTTTCCCGTTGTCAATTGGTAAAAGTACCGGCACTATCAGACGATGAGGTAGAAAAGGGATTGATGAAGGTGAAAAATTTGCCATTAGAAAAAGCCCGACCCATTGCCCAATTGGCAGGCGGCAACTTCAACGAGGCGTTGAACATCGCCGATCAGCCCGAAAGCGACAACTCCTCCCTATTTCTTGAATGGATGAGAAAGTGCTACATCGGGAACGGCATTGAATTGGTAAGCTGGGTGGAAGAATTTGCCAAATTGGGGAGGGAAAACCAAAAACAATTTCTTCAATATGGCCTGCATTTCATGCGGGAATATATGACCCTAAAAATGGCTGGTGCAGACAATGGACTTGATATCCGCTTGTTGCCAAAAGAACGCACTACCGCCGAAAACCTAACGAAGGTGATCGGTTTTGATCAGATTGGGCGCATCGTAGGACTCTTTGACGATTGTGCCTTCGCAATTGAACGGAATGCCAACCAGAAAATACTTTTTCTGGATGCTTCCATTAAACTAAATAAGATACTAAGACGGTGATGCGGTGCGACGGTACATCGGTATAGCGATATAAAGTTATAAACCGATAAACCGGAAAACCGATAAACCGGAAAACCAAAATAGATATGGGATGCGCAGGATGTTCAGTTAAAACAAAAGACGGTAGCCCCATCGGTTGCCGGAGCAATGGCAATTGCAGTACAGGTGGCTGCAATCGGCTCAATACATTTGATTGGCTATCGGCCATGGAAATAGAGGACGTCGAACCCTTCAATATCATTGAGGTGAGTTTTAAAAACGGCGCCCGAAAGTCATTCTATTATAACCAACCCTACACCCGTGCGAGCACAGGCGATATGGTCGTCGTGGAGTCGCAGGCCGGGTCTGATGTAGGAAGAGTCTCGCTCACGGGTGAACTGGTTCGGATGCAAATGCGCAAAAAAAAGGTGAAGGAGGATAATTATTTCCCCAAAGTAATCCGCATTGCCAACGAAAGGGACTTGGAAAAATATGCTGAAACAAAAGAGCGGGAAAGACCGATGATGGTACGGGCCAGGGCCATTTCTCGTACGCTTGACCTGAATATGAAAATCGGTGATGTGGAAGTACAAGGAGATGGCCGAAAAGCCACCTTTTACTATACTGCTGATGGCCGCGTGGATTTCCGGGAACTGATCCGGCATTTCGCCAAGGAGTTTAAACTAAAAATAGAAATGCGCCAGATCGGCGCCCGTCAGGAAAGCGCACGTATCGGCGGGCTTGGTCCCTGTGGACGGGAGCTGTGCTGCTCGACCTGGCTGACTTCTTACAAAACAGTTTCCACGGCGGCAGCCCGGTATCAAAATCTTGCCATCAACCAAGCTAAACTCTCTGGTCAATGTGGGCGTTTAAAATGCTGCCTTAACTATGAGTTGGACACTTACATGGAAGCCCTTTCCAATTTCCCCGATGATGCAGAAAAACTGCAAACTGAAGAAGGGCGGGCGATCCTATTGAAAACTGATATTTTTAAAGGGATCATGTATTATGGTTATGAAAAAGAAGGCGGACGTGGTCGCTTCTACCCCCTTGACTTGGAGCAAGTAAGGGAAGTTCGGGAGATGAATCAAAATGGCAAGAGGCCTACCTCTTTGGCAGAAGTGATGGTGCAACCAGAATACGTAGAAGAGCCTATCCAATTTTCTGATGATGTAACTGGGTTCATCGAACTTCCATCAGAGGAACGCCGTCGGAAAAAGAAAAAAAGACCTGAACGCGGAAACCCAAAAACGAGGGATCAAAAGCCAGCCGATAGAGCCGCTAGAGGTGATAGGCAGCGCGAGCGTCCCAATACCCCCACGCAAGGTGAAAGAAAAGGGCCACCTTCCAACCGATCAAAGGATGGCGGCAAAACGGCATCTGCGAAAGACACTTCGGCACCTCCAGCTGCCAAAGGTTCACAACCCGGTAAAGACCCCGACAATAGGGGAGGTAATAATAGGCCGCCAAAAGGAAGAGGCCCTAAAAGCAAATACCGGGGTAACCGAAACAAAGGAGGAAATAAAAATACACCAAAAGATAAATGATAAATGGTTGGATGGTCAGATAGCTGGATGATTAGAAAACCAAGCTGTTTGACGACCCAACCACCGACCATTCTTTTTATGAAATACGATGTTGCGGTCATTGGATCTGGCCCAGGAGGATATGTCAGCTGCGATCCGTTGCGCCCAATTGGGCATGAAAACAGCTATTATCGAGCGATACCCTACCCTTGGTGGCACCTGCCTCAATGTGGGGTGTATCCCATCAAAAGCACTGCTCGATTCTTCTGAACATTATCATAATGCACATGGAAAATTTGCGGAGCACGGCATTGACCTCAGCAACCTTAAGGTTAATATGCCGCAGATGATCAAGCGAAAGAATGAAGTGGTTGAACAGACTACCAAAGGCATTGACTTTTTGATGAAGAAAAATAAAATAGACGTGTTTCATGGTCACGGCTCATTTTTGAGCCCCCACAAGATCAGCATCGCCAAAGAGGATGGTAGTAAAGAAGAAGTTGAAACGGATAAAGTTATCATAGCGACTGGAAGCAAACCCATCGTACCTGCGGCCTTCAATTATGATAAAAAACGGGTCATCACTTCTACGGAAGCGCTAAACATTGACAAAGTGCCCAAGCGTATGGTCGTTATCGGAGGCGGAGTGATCGGGCTGGAGCTTGGTTCGGTGTATGCCCGGCTCGGTACAGAGGTTGAAGTTGTCGAATTCCTCGACCGCATCATTGCTGGGATGGATAAAGATTGCAGTAAAGAACTACAGCGATCCCTCAAAAAATTAGGTGTCAAATTTCACCTAAACCACAAAGTCACTTCCGTCAAAGCCACCAGCCGCAGCGTCACGGTAGGTGTTCAGAAAAAGGATAGTGAAGATACTTTTGAAATTAACGCAGACTACTGCCTTGTTTCCATTGGCCGCCGTGCCTATACCGATAATTTAGGTTTGGAAAATGTCGGTATCAAAACTGACGATAAAGGGCGCATTGAAGTGGACACCCACTTACAGACTAATGTGCCCGGCATTTATGCAATCGGCGATGTTGTGAAAGGCGCCATGCTTGCTCACAAAGCTGAAGAAGAAGGAGTTTTTGTTGCCGAAACAATGGCAGGCCAAAAACCACACATTGATTATAACCTCATCCCCGGGGTCGTCTATACTTGGCCTGAAGTGGCTGCCGTTGGCCAAACAGAGGAGCAACTTAAGGAGGCCGGCATTCCTTATAAATCTGGCAAATTTCCTATGAAAGCCCTGGGGCGTGCCCGTGCTAGCACCGATGTGGATGGCATGATAAAAGTACTCGCCCACCAAGAAACGGATGAGATACTTGGTGTCCACATGGTCGCTGCCCGTGCTGCCGATATGATCGCAGAGGCAGTCGCCTTAATGGAGTTCCGGGCTTCCGCCGAGGACTGCGCCCGCATGAGTCATGCACACCCAACATTTACGGAAGCGATCAAAGAAGCGGCTTTGGCGGCAACTGCAGATCGGGCATTGCATGTTTAACAAACGGCATTTACCATGAAAAATAACGACATCATGCGCCGCCTCCGCTACACCTTCGACCTCAGCGATTCGAAGATGATGGAGTTGTTTGAATTAGGTGGAGAGGCAGCAACTAGGGCTGAAATTAGTGATTGGTTGAAAAAAGAGGACGATCCTGCGTTCAAACCACTATATGATAAGCAGTTGGCTATATTTTTAAATGGAATGATCGTTCATGAACGCGGCCAAAAAGATAAGGAACTGCCGAAGCCCGAAAAAAGTCTGAACAATAATCTTATTTTCAGAAAATTAAAAATAGCCTTAAATCTTAAAGACGACGAGATTGTCGAGATTTTCAAACTGATGGATATGAGCGTTAGCAAACATGAAATCAGCGCTTTTTTCCGCAAGCCTGGCCAAAGCCAATACCGTGTCTGCCACGATCAATATTTGCGTAATTTTTTGTTTGGGTTACAGGCTAAATATAAGGATGAATAATTGTTACACAACAGGCAAAATTTGAAATTAAATATTTTCAATAATTACCGATTGTTTTCTTCAACCAAAGATATATCTCTTCATATCCATTTTTATTTTCTAATAAATTCAGCAAGGGGGACAGTAATTTTATGTCTTCAGAATGTGCGGCCTTTCTTAAAGCATTTAATACTTCCTTTTCTACAACATTATTTTTCCTAAATTTCATTAAATACCTGATGGCTGAATTTATTTGATATTCAGCTGTGATGTATTCCTTTTCTTCCATTAATAATATGACCCTAAATATTCTGGCAAGCATTTGAATATCTTTCCTGACTTCAAATTTAGGCTCATTTATTATTTGGTTTATTTTATGATGAGCTTCAGTATATTTTTTTTCCAATAAAAAGGCAGCCGCAAGATTTAAATTAAAAACTATTTTTCTAGTGAGGTTAATATGGTTTTCATATTGTTCCATAAATAATTCAATGTCGGGTGCAATATTTACTATGGTTTCAAATTCTTCTCTTTTAAAAAAATAGAGTATTTTGGAATAATAAATTAATTGCTGTACCTGAATGGCCAAGTCTTTATTTTTGGGCTGTAAGGCTTTCATGCTTTCAATTTGTTTGAACAATTCATTTAATTCTCCAGTGGCATAACAGACATTAATGTAATTATTAAGGCAATTAATATAGCGCTTATTATATTGGTTGTCATTTAATAAGTAGTCGTTCTTTTCGAATAATTCTAACAAGTATTTTAAATGAAATAATCGCTTTTTATGATCCCCGTTCAATAGGTATATCATAGAATACGATAAGTGGGAATAAATCTCAATTTCAAAAGATCGCAAATTGTTAGGGCCAATTGTGTTCCGAACTCCTTTTAATTGAGCGTCATATTTTTCAATGTTTTTTTTCCCGCCCTCGGAATGAAGTATTTCAGAAAATATATTTTCATAAATATTTAACGACTCAAATTGTTGGATGATTTCATTTAGATGTACTTGGCAGTCTTGTCGAATATTTTGTAATTTATTTTGAATATCCTTCCTTGTAAACT
Source organism: Saprospiraceae bacterium (assembly GCA_041392505.1). GTDB lineage: Bacteria > Bacteroidota > Bacteroidia > Chitinophagales > Saprospiraceae > UBA6168. The sequence continues at coordinate 248,627 of JAWKLX010000006.1, forward strand.
GTCGGATCAATCGCCTCTCCATCAGCATTAATTCCAGCAAGGGCAATTTAAAGTCATATTTGAAAGCGATCTTTTTTGCTTGTTGGATATGTTTCAAAGTGTCATTGACGAGGCCTTTTTCATGTAATAATGAAATGTCAATCATCAATTCTTTCAATTTAAGACTCGGTGTTTTAGTAGCATAATAATTCCGCAGGCATTTTAAGATAGCTTTAAATAGATAGTTTTTGTCGTAAGAAAAGTTTTCTGGTTTAAAAGTGTCTTTTAGTTCCGACAAAAGTTGTTGCTCGTCATAATGCTCTCCCCTGCTCTGTTCCACCATTTTGTCAAACAGTGTGAGGAACTTGTATGCTTGTTCGTTATTCCCTTTTCCATAAAAAGACTTGAAATATCTTTTTTCGCTTCCATCAAGGGATTTCACTAATTGAAATAGAGATTCAGATTTTGCCAAAACCAAAAATTTTAAGGGTGATAATATTTTAAAATACTGTAAATCAGGTGTTTAAAATATTATAGAGAACTTAATAAGCCAAAATAAATGATTTTTTCGATTTTGTGCCTCTTCTCAATCAGCCTAAATTGCACCCGAATTCAAAAACAAAACCATGAAAAAGTTTTTTCCCCAAGCAGCAATCTTGCTGTACCTTTTGACAATTTGTTCCTGTGCCGATGAACACCGCCAAGATGATGATAGTGGAGATTCGAAAACAAGTATCGTTATCGACGAAGTGGACACAGCGTACATTAAATCCGCCAATCTAATTGTGATTGATGAAGTGGATACGGCCCGCATCGGTAAAGTAGGCTTCATTGTTATTGATGAAGTCGACACTGCCAAAGTCATCATCAACCCAGATAGAGATGACGATACAGACGATAAAGAGCAATGAGACTGAAAACATGCCTTTCCTGCTAAACACCTAGTAAAGAATTCCTTTCCCTATTTATTTACACACCTAAATTTTTGCCCACACTTATGTTGGCGAAGGAAGTTTCCTTTTGCCCACCCATTTGGCTATTAGTTGCCCGCTAAGTAGGTAACATACCTATGACCGAACTTATAATGACCAAGCGATAGGTTTAATGATAGCCAACAAGAGCTACCCATTCAGTAGACAATAAGCTGCATGAATCATTTTTTTAATCATTTTAAAACCATTCAAAAATGAAGTCACAACCTAAAGAACAACGACTTACTTTAAAAGTATCGTTTAGCGAACGCCCCCAATTAAAGGGCCAACAAGCGGCCTTTTTATTCGATGCTGCAGGCAATTTTCTGGAAGCCTCTGAGATCAAAGGTGAAAAAGTAGCTTTTTCACAATCGGAGGAGTCTATCAAACGAACCCGTTTATTTATCGCCCCCGTTCCTGATAATGTAGAGGGTACTAAACCAACCATTAGCATGATGGAGCGTCTGAATGCTTTTGAACCGAGCCTTGTTGTTGGCGGAAAATTGGTTGACGTGATCCAAGTTCCGGGCCCCATCATTGACCTTTGGCCGCTCTGTTTTTGTTGGCTGAAAGGGAAGGTGGTAAAAACTGGCAACAACTTGCCTGTTTGCCGGGCGAGAGTACACATTTGTGAAGTAGACAAAATTTGGCGTTGGATCGTCAAGTTACCGGATTTGGACATTTTCCGGTTGCGGGATGACCTGATCCATATCATTGAAAACCCGCCGATCATTACCCCTCCGGGCCCACAGCCCGACCCTGCCCCGTTTGAACGGATCGCCCCGCTTTCCAATCTTAGGGTAACTGCTTTCGATCCCCAGCCAGCATCGCCAATCAATTTAAGGGCGATTAGTATCGCTCCCAGCAACCAAGCGTCTTTATTGTCCAATTCCCCCCAAATTGTCCGAAAGGCATTGATAGAGAACATTGGCTTGCTGACTCCTTACCTCTGTTTTTGGCCGCATTGGTGGCGCTTCCGTTGCGATGAGATCAGGGTGGTAGAGACCGATGCTTTGGGTCGTTTCCAAACATTGATCCCTTACGCTTGCACAGGAGACAAACCCGACCTTTACTTTTGGGTGGAATATCAAATCAACGGTGTTTGGACGACCGTTTATCATCCCCCCATTGCCTGCAACACTTACTGGAATCATGATTGTAGCCAAGAAGTTATTATCAGGATTTCCGATTCCAGAGTGCCTTCTTGCGACCCCGATCCTGACCTTTCTGGGTGCGTTGTTCAGGTGTTGTCTATCGGCAGGAACGTGAGCATGTCTGAAATTCAAACGGCAGGCACGAATGAAGGCCTCACCACGGCAGGGCAGCCATTTGGCAATAAATTAGAGCCTAGGCTTTGGTTTTCCCGGTCTACATTGATCAATAGTAAGAACATCCGTTACTACAAGTGGTCGTACCGTCTGAAGCCAGCTGACCCATTAGACACTACCTCTGGTTGGAATCCGTTGACACGCACAGTGGTCAGGCATTATGCCAAATCAACACCATCGGGTATCGTTCATGAGCCGGAATTGATGGGGCCAGTATCTGTTGGGGGCAGCACCAATCTTTTCAAAATCAAACCTATCACCTTGCCGCCAAATGGTATCGAGTGGTCAGTAGTTGATGAAAGGGAGGATTTAGCCAGCGGGCATTTTGAAACACAAAACCTTGGTACTGGATCGACCGCTGCTGAGAAAGCACTTGATGCGGCTGGTTTGTATGAGTTGAAACTGGAGCTGTTTAAAGCAGATGGCAGTCTTGTCAATTGGTCGGCAGAAGGTATCGACTTGGAAATAACCAATGTACCAGCACCTTTCGGGACCAATACCGTGACCACCGTTAACGCACCCAGCTACAACCGAATTAGAAACGGCGCTGGCCAAACGGTTGCTTTCCGAATGGTACTTCGGGTGGACAATAATCGATGTGATGCGGGACTATTTCCTATCACTGGAAATAATCTGGTTGCGAGCAGTTGTGGCTTTTTGGAATTCAATAGCAGCTCCAATGCGAAGCTCCAGTTCAAGGCAGCACACCCAAACGATTTCGCCACTTTCAATTTCAGTGTAGTAAAAGGTGTGACGGATACGGTTCATGCAGCCAGTGTGTCGTCTGGCCAGGTTGGAAATACGCCCATCCCCACCAATGATGCCAGCCATCAGTACCAATTGAATGGCGCCGGTAACTATGAGGAAATTTTTGGGATTGGCGCATTATTGGGGACTTGCCCAAGAGCCGCTTTTTCAGAAGCAATCCGGGTTTATGCAATGGCTACAGACGGGTACAGCCGTCTGTCTGGGCTGGATGCATCAGCCCATGCAGGGTTTGCATTGACACCACAAGTAACTTGAGTTTTTAAACTAACCATACGTTGTTAATAGTAAATAATCTCAATGAATTTTTCTGCCTGGACGATGTATTCGTCCAGGTATTTTTTTTAAAATAGAGGTCGCAATTAATTGGCTAATTTTGTAGCCTCAAAAAAAATCATTCTAAAAAACACTTTTTTAGGTCTAAATTATATGTCAGATAAATCCACCAGCCTTAATAAATATATCAGCGAAACGGGCATCTGTTCCAGGAGAGAGGCAGATACGTGGATAGAAGCAGGTCGAGTAAAAATAAATGGCATCGTTGCGCAAAAAGGCAATCGGGTGTTGGAAAATGACCAAGTGACGATTGATGAAAAACCTTTGCAAAAACGACCTGAATTAATTTATATAGCCCTCCACAAACCGCCCGGCATTACCTGTACGACCGATTTAAAAGATAAAGACAACATCATTGATTTTGTCAATCATCCCGAGAGGATCTTTCCCATTGGCAGATTGGACAAGTCTTCAACTGGATTAATTTTACTGACCAATGATGGCGATATTGTCAATGAAATATTGCGGGAAAAAAACAACAACGAAAAAGAATATATTGTCACCGTTTACCAGCCCGTCACCCAACGGTTTGTGCAACGAATGAGCAGCGGTATTCCGATTTTAGGAACGGTAACTAATAATTGTTTGGTGGAAAAAATTGGTAAATCGACTTTCAAAATTATTTTAACGCAAGGGCTAAACCGACAAATTAGAAGGATGTGCGAATATTTAAATTATCGGGTCGTTACATTGAAAAGGATCAGGATTATGAATATCCATTTGGGTGATTTGAAAGTAGGGGAATGGCGGGAATTGACAGAAAGAGAAATACAGGAGTTGAAAAATAAATTAAAAGATAAATAATTAATTTTTATTTAAACACTCCTCAATAAAACACATCACCGCTGCCGACGGGTTAATAGATTTGGCACTCGGGAAAATACCGGTTGAAAAATGGAATAAATTTTCAATACCTTTTACCCGGCCATTAAAATTTATCACCGCATTTTCATCGCTGCCCATACGCAAACATCCCACAGGATGATAAACATCTTCTACTTTATTATTAGTGAAGGCAGGGTTGTATAAAGGGATATGTTCCAAATTATTTTTTTGTAATAATATTTCTATTTTTTTTCGCATTTCTGCAATCGCATCCAAATCGTTTTTAGAAATATCCCAATCTATTTTTAACACCGCTTCTCCGTATTGATCCTTTTGATCTGCAAGTGTTAATTGATTGGAATTTGGGACAGGTTGTTCCATGTCCAATTGCAAGCTCCATTGGTTTTTGTCAACGTATAATTTATTTTTAAAGAGCAGATGAAAAACGAACTTAAATAAAAAAATAAATCCACTAATAAATTCTGAGAAAGTTACCGTCGTTGTTTTTTTTCCAAATAATAATTCTTTTAAAAATTTAAACGCTTTAATATCTTTATTAAAAACGCCATGTAAAAAACCAATTACTCCTTTGTCAGTTTGTACGATCATGCGCTGGGTAATGAGGCTTCCTTTGTAAAGCCGAGGAGTAAAATCAATGCCATTAATAACAGGCTTTGTGTTTTTTATGTGAAATAATTCAGTGGAAATATGGTCGCCGAAATTTTTACCTAAATCTGTTTTATTTAAAATCCCCGTTTTTTTATTCAGCGTCAATAATAGGCGGCAAGATTCCAGTGCCCCAGCTGTTAGGTAAAAAACATCAGCACTGATTTCATTGATGTGTCCTTCCTTATTTTTGCAAATTATTTTATTTATTTTATTGTTTTTAAAATCAAAGTCCACAACCCGTTGATCGGAAAGTAGGTTTATTTTTTTTAATTCCTTTTTAGTTAATCTGTTAAATAAATTTCTCTTTATATATTTTAACCAAATCCCCGTTTTAATATTTTTGTTTTTTTCTGCCAGATCAAATTTGCTGTTGCTTCCCAATAATTTTTTTAAAACAATGTCTTTATGGGCGTTATTGATGCGGATGATTTCATTCCAAGAATCATCGTTTTCCGGGTTGTCTCTTTCATCAAAGAATAAAACCTGTCCTCCCCAGCGGGCAGAGGTGCCACCAAAACCAAAATATCTCCCATCTTTTGATACGGAGGAATGTTCAGAAATAGAATCCAATCCGATTTCTTTTTCGTCCTGTGTTTTTCGGTTGCCTATTTCTACAACGGTAATGTCAATTTGGTCACCGTTTTTTTCCAACAATCTTTTTAATAAATAAGAACCGAAAGTGCCACAACCGATGATGCATATTTTCTTTTTATGTTGATTCATTATATTCTTTTTTACGAGAACAATACAGTGCAATAATACATCCAACCCAGCCAAAAAATCCATAAAAAAATCCCTGCCCGTAAATAACGAGCAGGGATTTTTTTATCAAAAACGAAACAAGGTTATTTCAGCACGATCGGCATGCGCACCTGCGTCATGTCCCAAGCCACGACCATGTCCACATTTTTTGCATCTTTTTTATCAAAGACAATGGACAATGCTTCTACCTCGGTAGCACTCTTTGAAACGGGGGCTGTGACGGAGGCAATATTAGTGGCGTCATCGTGGCCAAAAGTACCCCATGAAGGAATGCCTGTATGGATCACGAATTCCCATTTGTCCGCATTGGGTATAACCATGATACCGTATTTTCCTTTTTTAACTTCTTTTCCACCGATGGTGACGTCATCGAAAAAAGTAATCTCAGTGGTTTCATTCGCACCCAATCGCCAAGGCTCGCCGTACTTGAGCAGATCCCCAAAAATAACCCGTCCTTTTTTCTGTGGACGGCTGTAGACTACCCGAACTTTAGGTTCGTTTTCCGCCAATTCTTCTGGCTTCACATAATTCCTTAACCTTGACATATTAGGGTATTGCACCAAATCCATGGGGCTTGCATCGTCTCCCGCTAAAAAGACAGGGTTGAAACTAATGGGCAGCACCGTCCGGGTACGATCCCACTCGAAAACCATATTGCAATGGTCGTCATCTACCCTTTGGAAACCAATGGTGAAAGACTCCCTGCTGTCGGCCATATTCATTACAGGTACGCTTACATGAACAATGTCTTTGGAAACATCTCGGTTAGCTGTACCTCCGATGTGACGCTCAGTGGAAATTTTAATGACCCAGTGTGCGGGGTGTACTTCTGCAAACATTGTGTAGTAACCAGCGTCGATAAAAGTGCCGCCAATTTCAACAGGATTAGCAAAAAACACCTCTGTGGCTTCGTTCGCGCCCAATCGCCAATCTTCACCGTATTTCACCAACTCTCCAAAAATAACCCGCTCGTTCTTTTTGGGGCGGCAGTAAGTGACCTTAATTTTGAGTGGTGTGTTTTTAGCATCACCTTCCAGATAATTCCGCCAAGCAGCGTTGCGTGGATAAGTCGCTGCATCCATGGGACTTTTGTCGAGGTCAGGGAATTTGAGTTCCTGTCCGTTTACTGTGAATGAGCTGATAAAAACCAGCATCAGTAATAAAATGGTATTCTTTAAATTCATGTTGGTTGATTTTATTAAATATGATTAAAAGACAAAGTTATGCTTATGTATAGAAGCATCCCAAGTGGATTTAAAAAATAGCTGTAAATACTTCTTTTAGCGGATAGTTGAGGTTATTGGTAGGCGGACTTTTTATAGGTCGAATTTTATTTTTAGCTAAAAAAGTATGTCGATTATCTTATCGAATAATTATCTAATTACATAATTAATCAAGTATTAAAAATTAAAAACTGATAATCAATGTTTTACAAAGTATTATTGCCTAAAAGGGCTTTCTTATAAAAATATTTTACACAGAAAATCGGGCAAATCCAACAGTTTTATTTTTAGGAGAAAGCACTTTATTGTCTAATTAATTATTCCTTCATAACTTAAATGCCACGTGTCAATTGGCTATACTGAAATTTTTATTTCTTTTAATTGCTCGCCATAATCATATTGTAAATCTTCGTGTAATTTTGAAATAGCGATGGTAATTTTTTTTAACTGCCCTTCATATAAATTTAATAACACCCTGCTTCTTTTAATGGGGATATGTGCAGCTAATATTTTTTTACAAAAATAAATGCGCAGCTCCGTTTCCGTTTCCTTATTTCCGGAATAGCGGATGTGTTTATCCAGCAACCGTAATATTTTTCGGAGGCTTTTTTTTAAATAATAAATATTGCTGTTTGGGATAGCTGTCATTAATTCATCTATTTCGTATTTAACGGAATTAATGTATGCCATTTCGTTGTCAGCCTCAAATAAAAGATAGGTCAATAATTCCTTATTGTCTTTTTTATATTTCACCAATCGCAAACAAAGCTCAATCAGTTTCGATGGCTCTTGCTTGTTCAACTCTTTTTTTAGTTCAGTAACAGTAGCTGTCTTCATAATACCGCAACACAGGTTTTCACCTGTAAAATATTTTGTAAAAATTAAGGTGCATCAAAGGTAATGGATCGTAGAAATAAAAAAGCCGGCCAGAAGTATTTCTGGCCGGCTTCCTTATTTCGCAAAAGAAATTTCTACAGGGAATAACTAAGGCTCAAGCCAATAGAACGTTTAAGGGTTGTAAATTTGAATGGCCCGTCAATGGAAGCCCGGTAGCCCAGCCCTTTTCTGCACATAACCCCCACTTCCATTCTTTTTAAAAAACGGATACCCAAGCCACCCTGTACAAATAGGCGTTGGTTAATGCTGTTTTTTTGATCATATTCTAAATCAATTTCTTCTACAGCGTTCGGAACATCGGTGTCACTTTCGGTTTCGTAATAGCTCCTGATCCGTACCTTGCCGTTTTTTGAATGGCCAATATTGGTGCCCACACCTAAATGGAAAGAAAAAGTTTTGCTGGCTTGTTCCCGGAACATATAAAGCCCTTCCAGAGCAACTTCTTCGTTTTCAGCACTCACTTCTACAAAATGCCCATCTTCTGGCAACTCATATCGCACCATGTCGATGCGGTTGTCAATGCTCAATAGGGTGAACTGAATCTCGGTATTTGTTTTTCCGGGAGGTAAAAAAGACAAGCTGAGTCTAGCTGTACCATTGTCACAATCCATACGGGTCAGCTCACCATCCTCGAAAGGAACTGAGCTGGCATCAAAGTCATTATCAACGGCAGTACGCAAAAGGTAGTTGTGGTCGAGGCCATGCGGCATTTCGATGTCGCCACCGACAGAAATGCCAAGTCGGGTGGCTGTCCATTGGGCGTTTATTTGAGAGGAAAAAAGGCAAACAAAAGCAAGGAACATAAATATCTTTTTCATCATCATCATTTTTGTTGAGGGTTTAGATTTTCAAATTTAATTCATAGGAGGACAAATTAAAAACGAGAGCAACACCAAACACCCTACCTATTAATAAAAAAAAGTGTACCCAATTAATTCAGGTACACTTTCAGTGCTTTACTTATTTCACCAACGATTCCTCAAATTCGCAAATCTTCAAAATGGCAATCAGGGCATTCCTTTTTGGTGAACGAAAAAGTGGAGGAATTGACAGAAGCATTTGGTAGCAGCTTGTTGACGGTCACAGTATAGCGCGAGCCGTCTTTCCCAAACGTTTTGATCCTGACCACTTCCATTGTTTTTTTGTCCAAGGTTAAGCGGATTTTTGAAAAATCGGCATCCCGGTCGGTCGGTTTGAACTCGATCTGTTGGACGACTCGGCCTGCTTCGGCAAATTCATTGACAAGCACATAAATATAGTTGTCCCACTCGTATGCCTTTAGCAAATCTTTTGGCGAACTGATGGTGCCAGGTTCACTCTCCTCGTCCGCATTATTGATCTGTACTTCTTTGTTTTTTTCAGTGTACAACCAAACTGATTCACCATCGGAAACGAGGGTGCGGTCGTCCAGTTTTAAACGGTATTTTTCACCTTGCTGTACCAACGTCCCTTTTTGCTCATTGACCGGTTGTTCGGGTATTTCTAAAGAAAGGGTAAAATCGCACTGGAGGGAGCTGTAACCTTCGTATTGCAGGCGCATTTTTTCCAACACCTTTTTTGCTGCCGGGTCTGAGTCGGTTGTGGAGGTGAAATTTTGGGCGGAAGCCCCCAATGTGAATAAGGATAGGGTAAACAGGAAAAATAATTTTTGCATAATTTTCTTTTTTTATCTCAAACGTTAAGACGAAAGGCTTATTGAATAAGGCACAAAGGTATTGGTTAAAGTATGTTAAGGTAACAAGAAATAAACAAGATTGTGGGGCAAAGACGAACAGAACAGATCGTTGCGTTCAAACAATTTCGGGTCTTTTGCCATTTCTGTTTATACTTTTTCATCGATCCGTATCTTTGCAACCTTTTCCAGAAACGGTTCATCTATTCCAACACCTGGACAACTTTTTTTTAAAATAATACTAATGAAAAAATTCTTTTTTCTATTGTTAGCCACCTCCATGTTTTGGAGTTGCAGCCAAAAAACTTACCAGCCTATTTTACTGCCAGCGGAAGTCGATTTGGACACGATGGTTGTCACTGCTCCCCGGCCTGATAATTTGGTAGAAGAAACCAAAGACCCCGAGGACTACGAACTGCCCGTTTACAATCCCAGTCACAAAAGGGAGCATGACCTGCTCCATACCAAATTGGATCTGCGTTTTGATTGGGAAAAAGAGCAAGTCTTGGGGAAAGCAACTTTGACCGTAAAGCCTTATTTCTACCCAACCAACAAAATTACGTTGGATGCCAAGGGGTTTGAATTTCACAAAGTAGCTTTTGAAGGCTCAAGCAGCCCTCTGAAATATGACTACGACGGCCAACAGATTACGATTGATTTGGGGAAAACGTTTACCCGGGATGAGGAGTTCAAACTCTTTTTCGATTACACTGCTACCCCAAGTGAGTCGGGCGGGAGCGAAGCCATCACTTCTGACAAGGGTTTGTTTTTCATCAATCCAAGGAAAGAAGAAGCAGGTAAGCCCCAGCAGATATGGACGCAAGGGGAGACAGAAAACAATTCCCGGTGGTTTCCCACTATTGATAAGCCGAACGAGCGCTGCACGGAAGAAATTTACCTAACCGTGGAAGACCGTTTTAAAACCCTTTCTAACGGCGTGCTTGTCTCTTCTAAAAAAAATGATGATGGGACAAGGACAGATTATTGGAAGATGGACATGCCGCACGCACCGTATCTTTTTATGATTGCCATCGGTGAATATGCGGTGGTCAAAGATGAATGGAAAGGCAAATTGGTCGACTATTACGTCGAACCGAAATTTGAAAAATACGCAAAAAACATTTTCCCTTTTACCCCTGAAATGTTGACGCTGTTTTCTGACAAATTGGACCTACCCTACCCTTGGCCGAAGTATTCGCAAGTTGTGGTGCGGGATTATGTTTCTGGTGCTATGGAAAATACCTCGGCGGTCATCTTTGGTGAATTTATGCAAGGCACTGACCGGGAGCTGATCGACAATTTGCAAAATGAAAAAATAGTGGCGCATGAGATGTTCCACCATTGGTTTGGCGACTATGTGACTTGCGAGAGTTGGGCCAATCTGACCCTGAACGAGGGGTTTGCCAATTACAGCGAGTACCTCTGGTTGGAGCATAAATATGGACGGGATGAGGCAGATTTCCATCGTTTGCAAGAATTGCAGGGCTATATGGGGCAGGCCCAACAGCAGGGCGTGCACCCGTTGATAAATTACAGCTACGACGACAAGGAGGATATGTTTGATGCGCACAGCTATAACAAAGGTGGCCTTGTGTTGCACATGCTGCGCAATATTGTGGGTGACGATGCCTTCTTCGCAGGCTTGCACAAATACCTGAAAGACAACGCTTTTAGTGATGTAGAAGGCGATGAATTAAGAATGGCTTTTGAAGATGTGACAGGGACCGACTTGAATTGGTTTTTCGACCAATGGTTTTTTAGCCAAGGTCATCCCGAATTGGATATTGATTATGATTATGATGCGGAAAAAAAGCAGGCCATCGTCACGGTGGAACAAGTCCAAGATCCTGAGAATAATCCGCCCATCTTTATTTTACCCGTAGCCATTGATGTGTATGCCGATGGCAAAGTGACCCGCCACGAAGTCAAGGTCGACCAACGATTGCAGCGTTTTTATTTGCCATCGGATACTGATCCAGAGGTGATTGTCTTTGACGGAGAAGGAGTGCTTTTGGCTGCCGTTGATGAGCCCAAAAGCGACATTGAATACATTGCCCAATTTGCAAAAGCCCCTAACTTTCTCCACCGCATCCAAGCGCTGGCCAAGTTGCAAGACAGCAGCATTCCTGAAAAGGAAGCAGTTTTTGAAAAAGCCCTCCAAGACCCGTTTTGGTTGATTCGTATGTTTGCCATCGAAGGCTGTGGGGAGCTGAACGAAAGAACCAGTTCGATCATTGAAAAAATGGTGGAAAGCGACCCCCACTCAAATGTGCGCGAAGCAGCTATGACTAAGTTAGCGGGTACATTCGACAAAAAATACACGGAAGCGGCAGTCAAGGCAGTCGAAAATGATAAGGCGATCAAAGTTGTTTCCGCTGGCTTGCAGGCCTTGTTGAGTTTGGACAAAGAAAAGGCGCTGTCTTCTGCAAAAAAATTGGAAAACGAGGACAGTGAAGGCATCATCCTGACCTTGGCCGATCTGTATGCCCAAACAGAAGATGCAACTCACTTGCCCTATTTTGAGGACAAATTTGATAAGGTGGGCGGTTTTGCTCAATACGGATTTATTGAGAGCTACACCTCCATCGCTTCCAAGGCGGGGGCTGACGACATGGTCAAAGCTGCGCAGCGTTTCAAAGGTGTCGCTATGGACGACGGCAAGATGTTTTGGCTGCGTTTTTTAGCCACTAAAAGTGTCAACGATCTCCATGCTGCTTTGACCGATCAGATAGCTGGTGCCGATGAGGCAACAAAGGCCAGCATGATTGAAAGTGATGCAAAACTTTTAGCTATGTTGGAAGAAATAAAGGGATGGGAAACAGATGTGCGGGTAAGCAGTATGTATGCGAGCTTTCCCGATCCATTGCCGAAGCCCTGATCCAACGCAACAGGATATACGAAAAATGCAGAATGGGTAAACCCATTCTGCATTTTTCATTTTCAACCATTTTCTTGCCTACGGTATTTATCGCTCCTTGACTGAATCCAATTTCAACAATACACATATCATCAAGGTAAAACCAATTAAAGAAGAACCGCCTTTACTGAGAAACGGAAGAGGGATGCCAATGATGGGCAACAGCCCCATCGTCATGGAGATATTGACGAATATGTGAACAAAGAGTACGCTCGCTACGCCATAAGCATACAAGCGGTTAAAGTCGGACCGTTGTCGTTCGGCAATCAAAACAATGCGAACCAATAGCGCTAAAAACAACCCCAAGACGATAACGACTCCAACGAACCCTTGCTCCTCGCCAATGGCACAGAAGATGAAATCCGTAATCTGTTCTGGGACAAAATTGCCCTGGGTGATCCTTCCTTGTAGGTAGCCTTTGCCAAGAACGCTTCCTGCCCCAATGGCCATTTTTGAGTTGTTCAGGTTATAGGCTTTGTCCTGTAGATCAGCTTTGTTGGGGCGCAGCCAAACTTCGATCCTTTCCTTTTGGTGGCTTTTTAATACATTTTCAAATGTGAAATTGGCTATAAACGAAAGGGCAATCCCAAATACAAACGACATAAGGACGGTAATGTACAACTGCTGCCTCTTTTGTTTCAACCACAAGCCAATACTCAAGGTTGTTAATAGAAAGGAAACTGCCAGAACGGTGTAAAATAGAAAGCCCTGTTGTATGGCAAAACCGCCCAAAACTACCACACCCAAAAAGCCAAACCACCAGTAGCGTTTCTTTTTTTCTTGATTCCATGCCAATGTCAGTAGCCCTAAAAAAGCCAATCCGACGGCAATATTGATGGGTGGATAAACCAACCCCAAAACAAAAATGGCCGCAATGCTAAAGCCCATGCCAAACACCCAACCCGGAAATCCTTCCCGGTACAGTACAATGAAAAATGACATAAATACAATGGCTGAACCGGCATCGGGTTGAAGGAGAATCAGCAAGATCGGTATCCCAAAAATCAGGATGGCATAGAAGGTGGACTTAAACGACCGAAGATTATTTGTATAAGAACTGAGAAAACTGGCCAAAGCCAGACAGGTTCCGAATTTGGCAAATTCGGAAGGCTGCACAGTCATACCCGACCCGAAATCAAACCAAGATGTAGCCCCTTTGGTTGTTTTGCCAAACAGTAAAACCGCAACAAGGGAAAGTATGCAGGCAGCATAAATGATACTTGAAAAGGTGCGCCAAAACTTGTAATCAATAGCAAACGTGACCACAAAAACCCCCAACGCAATCGCAATCCATATCAGCTGTTTACCCACTGGCGTTTTAAGGAAATTGAACAAACCAGGTTCATATCCCTGTTGCCCGTAACCTACGGTATAGATCATTGCCCAGCCAATGCCTACCAATGCCAAGTAAATGGAAAAAGTAACAAAATCTATCCCTGTAGTGCTGGTTCTTGGTCTCATAAGACAACTGACGGTGGGAGGGTTTGCCTGTCCACCAATCTACCATTAATCGATGTATTCTACTTTTCGGAGAAACCGGAAGCCTGCGGTTATCTCGAAGGTGATATTGCGGATGGTACGTTCGCCGATGGTACCGTTAGTGCCAGTATATGGATTGTAAACATTGGGGATAGAGGGCTGTCGGTATTGATAGGAAAAATCAGGATTGACGGTAAACTCCAACAAGCCTGCGACCAGTTCACTCAATTCAAATTCAAACCCTCCACCGATCGTAACTCCATAGTTGATCTTTCTGACAAACGCATCCGTTGGGAAAAACAATCCACCATTGGCTTCATTCAGTGCCTTGTATTTATCCAGATTGGTATCAATGGTGTAATCCCCCCTGAGACCGAACATGTAATGCCAATTGGCAGAAGCATTGAGCCAGTTCTTTTTCTTGCCACCAAGAGTTAAAACAATATTATTGAAAATGAACTCTTGGGTAGGCGGACGAAAAGACTCTCCATTGGAAAGGTTGATAAAATTCCTCCCACGAATAGCACTCCCCTTCTGGTGAAGCCCTGCCTGGGCGAATAAAGAAAATTGGCCCGTTTCATCCAAACTTTCAATGAAAACGATGCCGTGATATTTGATTAGCGGGTCGCGGTCGAAATTGTTCCATTTCTGGACACCAAGCAACAAACCTCCTTTAACGCCGAAATAATAGCCTCCGTACTCTTGGGCTTTGGAAGAAAAATGTGCTAAAACAAACAGCAGCAATATTGGTAAAAATTTGATTCTCATATTTTAAAAACATCATGAAAAACGGAGGGGCAATTTCAAATTGCCCCTCCGTTGAGCAATAAAAATTAATGCAAAATTATCATTTAACTTTCAATACCTGACCAATGCTCAAAGTAGTAGTAGTCAGGTTGTTCATCCGCATCAATTGGTCAACAGTAAGGCCATTGCGACGGGATATGTTGTACAATGTGTCACCTTTCACCACAGTGTGGTAAACATCCAAGGTTGTTGGGGTATCCGGCTGTGGGGTCGGTGTTGGGTTCGTGGTTGGCGGATTCGGGTTGGTTGGGTTTTCAGGAGAGATGTCATCGTCCATAAAGTCATCGTCAGTGTCCAAAATGACTGGGACTCTTTCGGGAACAGGTTCGCTGGAAAGCCGAGGGCGCTCCCCTTGTTTGATCCGGCAGCCCTTTAGTTTTATGCGTTCATCGGCTTGTGGCTGCGTGCCTTCTATCATCCTATTCCGGCAATAAAGTTTTTTCAATTTCACACCATACTCTTGGGAAATGTCAAACATGGTTTCGTTCTCATGCACATAGTGCCATTTCTTTTTACCCCGAAACTTATTCCTTTTAGGTTGAAGAAAAACACGGTAGTCATCCGCCAGCGTATCACTAACGGCAGGGAGTTTTTCATTATACTTATTTAAAGCTTTAACACTCACTGAAGACTTTAGGGAGATATCTTGTACCGTTATTTTGTTTTTGGCAAATACCACCCGGACCTCGTTGATTTTTCTCAAATCAAGCCCCGGAATGATGTTTTTATCTGGCCGTTCAGCGAAGTTGTTTTCGCTCATTCTATCATACTGATCCAGGTTATAAGTTTCAATGATGGTTATTAACTTGGTGTCGTAATTGCCAGCCGTAGCGTATCCTGATTTTTTCAAACCTTTTGCCCATTTTTCATAATCTGTGGTCTCAATGCGGAACAAAAAGCCATACCTGTTCGCCTTTTTTGGGTCTCTCAAAAATTCGGAATGGGCGATGTAAGAATCGGTAGCCTTGCGATACGACCTAAAACAAGATTTCTGCAAATTTCCAAACTCATCATAATCGTCGTCCTCTCGGTGAAATGTTTTACCTTTCCAATCACCACCACATTTGATCCCAAAATGGTTGTTGGCTTTTTGGGCTAAGGTACTCCTACCTGCATTGGATTCGAGCAGGGCCTGTGCCAGTTTGATACTAGCGGGAATACCCGCACGCTCCATTTCCTTGATAGCGATCTTTTTGTATTTTTCAATATAATCGTAAAACTCACTGCTTTGAGCAATGGCAGTAGATGAAAGTAGAAATAGCAAAGAAAAAGCCGATAAAAACCTGTAGATCATGAGGCAATTTGTTTTGGTGAAATTTGGGCGATTGAACGCCACCAACGACATCGTGATTGTATCGAAGTGTTTGCAATGTATTTTTCAAAGGGCTAATGTACGGAGTTTGCGGTTATCGTTGAAGAGGGTTTTGAAATTCAGAAATAGAGGTATCTTAAGGGGGCAAAAATTTAAACATTGAATTTTAACGAAAAATTTTTCATATTATTTAAAAATCATATTTTAGCATCTTGTTCTGTATTGGTGTGCAAAATGCGTTTTTTTCACCAATGAAGCACTAACTATTCCACACATTCACTTGAGCCAGAATTTTTTTTAAATGAGCATTAACACACAAACCCGTAGGTATGTCTTTGTAGATTACAGCGATCTGTTGGAAGTCAAATTCAAGAAACTTGAAAAAGTGGCGACCAGGATTTTTGTGTTTATCGAAGCCAGTCAGGATTACATCCCCCTCGCCTTGGTTCGCCAGACCCAGAATGTCGGTAAAAACCTTCGTTGGATCGTTGTGAGCAATGCTAACAAGGGCAGGCTCAATTACCACATTGCTTTCATCATGGGGAAGCTCCACCAAAAATTGGACAGCGATGTAGAGTTCGCTATTGTTTCTGACGACCCCGATTTTGATGCCTTGGTTCACTATATAAATGACTCTGGCCGCAGTTGTATTTTAGTTAAACGGAAAGGTGAGGAAAAGGCAAAACCCAAACCTGTTTTAGAGCAAGATGAAATAGATGAGGAGCCATACGAATCAGTCGACATCCTTGGTGGTAGCGAACGTATTGACGTATTGGTGGAAGACGAAATCATCAGCAAAACTGCCGAAGAAACTGTTAAACGGTTGATCCGCTCCGGAAACCGTCCTGCCGAGATTGAAACTCTCAGAAATTATATAAATTTGCACTTCCAGCAAATGTCACTCCACGGGCACATCGACCGCATCATCGAAAAAATGCAAGAGGCCAAAGACATTGAGATCAAACAGCAAGAAGTGGTCTATAATTTTTGATGAAGATTGGCTGGGGAGGATTTTGATTTTTGCTGGTAGCAACCTCTATTCATGGGAGGTTGAGAACCTTATTTTTTTCTCAGCAAAATAAAAACTATGCAATCCGACGACATTGATCTGATTATGGCGGTAGCCAATGAAGGCATGGACAAAGCCATTGACCACCTCAAACATGAACTAGCTAAAGTCCGGACCGGAAAAGCTTCTACGGCATTGGTCAACGATATCCTTGTTGATTATTATGGTGCAAAAACACCTATGAACCAGGTAGCAAATATCAGCACGTCCGATGCTAGGACTATCTCCATCCAACCTTGGGAAAAATCCATGCTGTCCCCTATTGAAAAGGCAATTTTTGAAGCCAATATTGGTATCACTCCAAGAAATGACGGTGAGAAAATCCATTTGGCCATCCCTCCACTGACGGAAGAGCGGCGGATAGAATTGTCTAAAAAGGCAAAGCAATACGGGGAGG
This sequence comes from Saprospiraceae bacterium, assembly GCA_041392505.1. GTDB lineage: Bacteria > Bacteroidota > Bacteroidia > Chitinophagales > Saprospiraceae > UBA6168. Next base: position 266,035 of record JAWKLX010000006.1, read on the forward strand.
ACGCAAAAGTCGGTATCAGAAGTGTTCGCCATAAAGCGCTTGACGCCATCAAGAAAGAAGTAAAAAACGGTTACCCTGAAGATGCGGGTAAAGACCGGGAAAATGAAGTGCAAAACTTAGTGAACGAGCACACTAAAAATGTTGACGCACTGGTTGCTGCCAAAGAGAAAGAAGTGATGACCGTTTGATATGAGTGCAAATATGCATTGATAAAAAGGGGACAGTTTTCAGAAGCTGCCCCCTTTTTTGTATGTCTAAACGAAGAAAAAATTGCAGAAGAATGCCAAACTATATGGTGGGGTCATTGCATTCATAGGGGCGCTACTCGTTTCTTCCAAAGCAGTCATTGTTAAATTGGCCTATCAATATGACGTGGACAGTGCATCCCTTTTAATGCTCCGGATGCTTTTTGCCTTGCCTTTTTTTCTGTTCATCGCTTGGCGTACGTTGGCCAAACATCCCGGCCAATTAAAAGCTATCAAACATCCTTGGCCGCTCCTTGCCTACGGGCTTTTGGGATACTACATCGCCAGCTTTTTTGATTTGGCTGGTTTGCAATACATCGATGCCAGCTTAGAGCGCATCATCCTTTTTACCTACCCAACCATTGTTCTACTCCTTTCCTATTTCTGGCTAAAAGAACAGATCAATTGGGTACAGATAGTGGCCATTGTCATTACTTTTTTAGGGATCGGGTTGGCTTTTATGGGAAATATTTCTGTTGAGGCAAAGCCCAATATGGTAAAAGGGGCATTGATGGTGATGGTGTCAGCCATTGCTTATGCGGTCTATTTTATCGGTAGTCAAAAAATGGTAGCTGAAATGGGCACCCGGTTGTATAATTCCCTGGCAATGATGATTGCCTCTTTTGCCATCCTCGTCCACAACAGTTTTGTCAATGGTTGGAACCTATTCGATTTTGAAGCCCCCGTTTATCTATATGGCCTATTGATGGGCATTTTGTCAACAGTCATTCCTTCTTTTATGATCGTGGAAGGCATCCGGATTGTTGGTGCAAAAAACAGCTCGATCATCGGAACGATAGGCCCGATAGCGACTATCGTTTTGGCCTCCATAATTTTAGGGGAAACAGTCAGCGCCTTACAGTGGGCAGGTACGTTGGTGGTGATTGGGGGGATTCTATTTTTGATGGTGAAGAAATGAATATACGTTCAAGTGGAAAAGAAAAAGGCGAACGGAATATACGCTCGCCTTTACCCTTTTCTATGTTTTTCTAAAAACTACTCCCCACTCCACACCGGCAACCGCCCAGGTGTGTAAGGTGCCTTCACCGCTTCTAGTTGTTGTTCTACTTTTTTCAAATCCACTTCAGCCACTTTCCGCAACTGTTCTAAGGCCGTTTTAAATTCCTTGCTGGCGATTCGCTGTTGTTCCCGTTGTGTGGATGTCGGTGCAGATGTCGAAGACCAGACTTCGTAGCTCATGCCGTACACTCGGCTGGAAAGCGAGGGCAACTGCGGTTTGTCAATAGCCGAGGCGACCCCATCACTGTAGAATGTTTTTCTTAAATCCTCGATCTTTTTCTCCAATGCTTTCACATCGACAAGAAGTTGAGGGGCAGGCTCAGCAACAGCATAAGTGGCCTTGCGGATCAGTTCTACCGTATTGCCCATTTCCCTCAAATAGGAAGAAGCACCCTGAAAGGCCCGTTCCAATTCGGCCGCTTTTCGGAGATAATTGTCAAGCGCCACTTTGTCTTCGGCAGGGAGGGTTGAGCCGCCGAGTGTTTTTAGTTGAAACGTTTGCGGTGCTACCAATTGGGTCTCCTGACCATTGATGACTTTTGATAAACTGACCGAGTACTCACCGGGCAAGGCGAATCCGCCACCTTCGGGTGATTGCCAAGGCAAGCGGGGTGGTGGGTTAAGCTGTACCGGGTCTTTCGATGGATATCGGCCATCCCAGACAATTCGGTTCACACCTTTTGACAGGCCTGTTTTCATTTGCCGAATAATTTCATCCCCACTGTTGCGGATAGTGAATAGCAGGTACGGGTCTTCTTCGGTGCGTTCTGCTTGCAGTTCCTCGTAGGTCGGGTAGCGGATGTCCTTGCCATCTTTGACCTGTTTTTTCTCCCAATCTTGGCGCTGCTTTTCCAGCGTTTTATAATCGTCTTTTAGGTAATAGGTAAACGTAGCTCCGATGGGTGGATTTTCAGCCGTAAAAAAGGAATGCCCTTGAAATCCCTTGCCAGTCGTATAACCGTAAGGTGAAGCTTCGATAAATACAACGGCATCTTTGATCGGTAAAATTTTGGCATCGCCCTTCAGTTCATTTTCGGTCAAAAGGCGTAGGGGCGAATAATCGTCCATCACATAAAAGCCACGCCCGAAAGTGGCGAGCACTAAGTCGTTTTCCCGTTTTTGGGTGTCAATGTCCCGCACGGCAATCGTTGGCAAACCACTGCTCAGTTTTTTCCAAAAACCACCACCGTCGCGGGTGAAAAAGCAACTGAATTCCGTACCGACAAATAGCAGGTCAGCGATAACATGGTCTTCGGCGATGGCGTAGCAAGAACCACGCTCAGGCAAATTATTGGAAATGTTTCGCCAAGTCCTGCCCTTGTCATTGCTTTTGTAAACATAAGGTTTGAAGTCGCCCCGCTTGTGGTTGTTGAAGCAGGCGTACACCACATTTTCGTCGTGCTGGCTGGCGAGCAATGTATTCACATAAGTCATATCAGGCACGCCGGGGAAAGAGGAAATTTTTGTCCATGATTGGCCGCCGTTCTCGCTGATCTGAATGAGGCCATCGTCGGTCCCTACGTACAAAAGGTCTTTATTTAAAGGGCTTTCCGCAAAAGCGATGATGGTGCCGTACTCGGAGGTCGAGCCATTTTTCGCAACTGCATCGATGCTTTGTATTTGCCCCATTACCTTCAGGGTATTACGGTCGATTTGCCTGGTCAGGTCGTCGCCGAGCACCGTCCACGTGTCGCCCCGGTCGTCGCTGCGGAAGAGTTTATTGGCAGCAAAATAGATGCGTTTGGGTACATGCGAGGAAGTGTAGAGCGGTGCATCCCAATTCCAACGGTAGGCGTTTTCGCCATCCCTCGGTTGTGGCTGGATGCCCGTCATTTCTCCGCTGGCTTTGTCAAAACGGGTCAACCCGCCATACTGGGCCTGGGCATACACGATGTTCGGGTTGTCTGGGTCAATGGCACTTTCAAAACCGTCGCCTAATTGAGTAACAAACCAATCGGAATTGGCGATGCCATGCCCGTTGCGGGTACGACTGGGGCCACCCATGGAGTAATTATCCTGTGTGCCGCCATAGATATTGTAAAATGGTTCTGCGTTATCGGTGGCTACTTTGTAAAATTGGGTGACAGGCAGGTTGCCTTTGAAATCCCAAGTCTTGGCATGGTCGAATGATTCATAAATGCCGCCGTCGCAGCCTGCCAAAAGGTAGTCTGTGTCGTTCGGGTCGATCCAGATCACGTGGTTGTCCACGTGTTTGTATTCTTCGCCCAACTGCTGGAAAGATTTCCCCCCATCGTAGCTGACCTGGTTGAAGGTGTTCATGGAGTAAATGATGTCCGGGTTGTGCGGGTGGCAATAGATTTCCATGTAATAATTACCGCTCGTGCTGTGGCCGCTTTGCTTCTCCCAGCTTGCCCCCCGGTCGGTGCTTTTGAAAAAACCTCCGCCTTTGGATGCTTCCACAATGGCATATAGAATTTCGGGATCGGCAGGTGAAATGGCCAGCCCAATGCGCCCGACGTGTGGCCCGCTTGGCAACCCGTTGACTGCTTTTACCCACGTTTTTCCCCCATCGGTAGTTTTGTAAAGCGTGCTGCCCGGGCCGCCACCGACATAAGTGAACACATGCCGCCGCCGCTGATAAGCCGCTGCATACAGCACATCGGGATTGCGGGGATCCATGATGAGGTCGGTGACGCCAGTATGCTCATCCAAAAGCGATTCGCCTTTATCATTTTTGATCACCTGCTCCCAAGTCTTTCCGCCATCGGTCGTTTTGTACAATCCCCGGTCGCCACCAGCACTCCACAATGGCCCGATGGCCGCCACATACACCACATCCGAATTGCGGGGATCAACGATGATTTTTCCGATATGCTCCGATTCTTTCAGGCCCGAATGCTCCCAACTTTTGCCACCATCGTTCGATTTATAAACCCCATCACCGTAGGCAACAGAACGTTGGTTGTTGTTTTCGCCCGTACCCACCCAGACCACATTTGGGTTGTTGGGGTCGAGGGTCACACAGCCGATAGAGTAAGAGCCTTGGCTGTCGAAGATAGGCTCGTAGGTCGTGCCCGCATTGGTGGTTTTCCACACGCCGCCCGATGAGCTGGCCACATAATAGGTACTGCGTTTGTCAGGGTGTACCGCAAAATCACTGATGCGCCCAGACGTGACCGCCGGCCCAACGCTGCGCCATTTCAGGCCAATGCCGAGGGTGTCCAGCAGGTGCTTGGGCTCTTCTTTTTTATCCTCTTTGTCTTTCTTTTTTTGTGAAAAAATAGGGCTGGAAAATAGAATGGTAAAAGCCAATAACAGGCCGAGTGTTCGTTTCATATTTGTTGATAATTTGATTAAGAGGGGGAAGGTACGGAATGTGGGAGAAATGGGAATAGTAGATTTTCGTCAATTGTTTTGGAAGAAGCTTGAAAACTGATACCTGACGAAAAGGATAAAATTTTTCGTTTAGGATTTGCTCTTTTGTCTGGGCGTGTTTTCAAAAGTGTTCTCATTATAGATATGATTTTGGGCCAAATAATTCTGGAAAATTTTATCAATAAAACGCACTTTGGCTACAAGATTAATTTTGCCGATAGAGGAAGGCTTATATTTGTTTCAACTGACTTCAGAGCTAAATCCTATTAATATGCGTTTCTTTTTCACATTTTCTTTTTTGACCGCCTTACTTTCTTCAACTGTAAATACACAGGTAACCTTCAACAAACGCTTTCACTTCGACTTTCTTGGTGCGGTCGCAACTTCTGTCTTGCCCAATGAAAATGGATACGTTGCAATCGGAATAATAGCAGATACTGTTGCTCCTTATAATACAGGCAATTTTTTTGCAAAGCTGGACTTAGCCGGAAACCTCCTTTCTCTAAAAACCATTACGGATAAGGAAAAGACTTATGAAACCTGGCAAAATTCACTCACGTTCGCCAATGATTCAACACTTGTTGTATCTGGCGAATCCATCTCTTCAAATTTAAACACCCTTTTTATAACCTATAATTTAGAGGGTGATACACTGTTCACGAAAGAATATCCCAACCCTTTCTTTCCCAACTATACTTTTATTCAACCTCGTGGAGGAATGAGGCAATTGCCGGATAACGGATTTGTGATCTTTAACTGGATTAACAATGGCCTTGAGTGACCCAAGCGCGAATGTTTATGCATTTAAAATAAATGCAGATAGAACATGGAGTGGGACAGGGTATTTCCCGATTTAAAATTCGACATAGCCTCTTCATTGATTGTAGATGGAAATGGGTAACATCATCCTTGGGTGGTTGACCACAACTAATTTTCAAAAGCTAGAAAATTTCACTTCCCAGATTAAGCTCGTCAAAGTTGACTACTTGGACTTGAAACCATCTGGGAATACCTATCACCTGAAATACATGGCCTGCGTGACGCCCCCAATGACATGATATTGTTGGGTGATGGCAGCCTAGTCATCGCAACTGGTAAAGGCACCGAAATCGAACGGCCCACAGGCAATACCATCTGGTATGAAAAACTCCTTATCAAGCTCTCTCCAGACCTTGATATTGTCTGGGCAAGGGTGTTCAACAACCCCGGCCCTGCAAACAGTCAATCCAAACTCACCAATGTCATTGAAGTCTCCGACGGCAGCGGATATGTCACCGCAGGAAGGGGAAGCAAATTGGAAATGAACACACTCAGGGTGCATGGCTGGCTGGCCAAGGTAAGCCTACGGATGGAGAAGCTCGTTGGACGAAACTTCTGTAGGTGGGGCAGTTCTCCGTTCCATAAGAAATATACGATCTGAAAAGAGATACCCAGATGGTGGTTTTATCATTGCTGGTGAGTCGCAGGACGGCACATGGAGCCACACTTTAGCAGGCATGGCTGCACAAACTCGACCATGGCTGTCTTGTCCACAGGCTGCCCTGGTTGACGACGTGGAAGAAACCGTTGAAAAACCTTTTGAACTGACCATCTTGACCCTACTGGCTATCTCAATTTTCGGTTGCGAGTGAGCAGCTACTGACAGGTGGGACGTTCCGTATCGTTGAAGCCCTTGTGGTCGGGTAATCAGATCGCAGGCTGTACAGAGGTGAATGTTGAAGACACCTTTATCCTGCAACTCTGGGACACAGGCGGAAGGTGTTTATTTGTTGCAATATTTGAATATGGAAAACGAGTTGATCGTTTCGGAAAAATTTATCAAACTATGATTTTGTGAAAAGGAGAAAAAAGTGGAGGAAAGCAGAAATAAAAAAGGCCGGAGCGACCTTTTAAAACAAAAAAACAGTCGGGTGCTCCGGCTTCATGCGTAACTACTTATCTAAACAAAACTATTCCCTAGGAGAGTTATTGAGTTTGGAGTGAGAGAGTTTTGAGTTTGTACTACTCAATAACTCACAACTTATAACTCGCAACTCAAAAACTGGCTTACCACGAAAGACCGAACCGCATTTTCAGATTGAGGAAAACCGAGGAAAGGTCTTTGTCTTCAATATTTGGCAGATCGGTTCTCGATACGAAACGGTAGCCACCGTCCACGCCGACCTTCCACCATTTAAAGACGTTTATTTCAAAGCCTGCGGTTGGCTGGACGACGAACAATGGGTCTTTTTTCCCAAAGTCATCTTTCAATTCGCCGCCGCCCAACATAAACCCAAAAGCAGGGTGTATGATTTTTTCTTTGTTGGGGTAGAACTGGAGATAAAAGCCTTTGTGCTTAAAATCGTAACGACCATTATCCCCTTCCTTCAATGGGACGGATTCAAACGTCCTTTCGTTACCGAACCCCGCCAAAATAACATGATTGAATTCTAGTCCCCAAAATGTGCCCCTTGTCGGAGCAGCTTCATCGGCAAAAAACGTCATGCCGAACACCGGCCCACCCCAAGCGCCAGTCAACTTTAATCCTGATTCGCCGAAGAGTGTTTCTTCTTCTTGGCCCATGGTGGCCGTTGCCATTAAAAATACTGTGAGAACTACTGATGAGAGTTTTTTCATACGTCCCTTGGATTTTTTCACCAAGGTACATTGCCATAGACAGCTTATACAAAAAAGGGTTGCTTGCGTTCGACTAAAGGATAGAAAAAATAGAGGTAGATTGAATGGTTGGATGGTTCAAATGGTTAAATGGTTTTTTCCCAAAAGGCGAGTACACGTCATGAGGGAAAAAACCATTCAAGCCATCTAACCATTTCAACCATCTAAGCCAACGGTTCCCGCAATTTCCGGCGAAGTATCTTACCGACATTGGACTTGGGCAGATCGTCCTTGAATTCTACTTCTTTGGGGATTTTATAACCCGTCAGTTCGGTGCGACAAAATTCGATAACCTCTTTTTCGGTGAGGGAAGCATCTTTTTTTACGACAAACAATTTTACGATTTCCCCGGACTTCTCGTTTGGGATGCCGATGGCTGCCGCTTCCAATACTTTGGGGTGCTTGACGATCACGTCTTCAATTTCATTGGGGAAAACATTGAATCCCGAAACGAGGATCATGTCTTTTTTGCGGTCGACTATTTTAAAATAGCCATCTTCATCCATAAAGCCGATGTCGCCCGTGCAGAGCCAACCATCAACAATCGTCTTGGCAGTTTCATCCGGTCGGTTGTAATAACCTTTCATCACTTGCGGGCCACGGATTTGTATTTCGCCGATTTCCTTGATGGGTAGTGGATTTAATTGGTCATCCACAATCCGCATGTCGGTCGAGGGAGCGGGCATGCCGATGTAGCCCAATTTGCCCGTGCCATCCACCGGGCTGATGGTAGCGACCGGAGAAGACTCCGTCATTCCATAACCTTCGATGAGCGGTGCGCCAGTCACTTGGTGCCATTTTTCTGCTACGGCCCGTTGTACGGCCATGCCGCCACCGAACGCAAATTTGAATGCACTGAAATCGAGGCTCGCAAAATCGGGATGATGTAGCAAGGCATTGAACAGGGTGTTCACCCCGGTCATGTTGGTGATTTTGTAATTTTTAAATTCTTTCATCACCGATGGCAAATCCCTTGGGTTGGTGATCAAGACGTTCAATGCGCCCAAACTGAAAAAAGCCAAACAGTTGACCGAAAAAGCAAAAATGTGATAAAGCGGCAACGGCGACAATGCGATTTCTTCCCCGTCCACCAATGCCAATTTAGCGGATGCTTTGACCTGCATCATATTGGCCACGAGGTTGCGGTTGGTGAGCATGGCACCTTTGGAGACGCCCGTCGTGCCGCCCGTATATTGTAAGAGAATGACATCCTCCGGATTGGAGGGAAAGGATTTGATCTTAAATTTTTTGCCCTGATCTAAAGCATCTTTGAAGGTCACGGTGTTGGGCAAGTCAAATTTGGGCACCATGCGTTTTATCTTCCTCACTACAAAGTTGGTCATCATGCCTTTCGCAAAACCCAGCATTTCGCCAATGCTGGTCAGGATAATGGTTTTGATTTGGGTGTCGCCCAATACCTGTTGCAGGTTGGCGGCAAAATTTTCACAGATAACAATAGCCTTTGCCCCTGAATCCGTGAACTGGTGCTTCATCTCCCGCGGCGTGTACAACGGGTTCGTATTGACGATGACCAAGCCTGCGCGCAAGCAACCGAACAAAGCGATGGGATATTGCAGCATATTCGGCATCATCAGGGCTACTTTATCCCCTGGCTCTAATCCTCTTGATTGGAGATAGGCACCAAAATCATGGGACATTTTGTCCACCTGTTCGAATGTCAATTCTTTGCCCATGCAGGAGAAGGCTGGTTTTTTCCCGTACTTTTTGAAGGTTTCTTCCAGCAAAGAAATCAAGTTGGGGTAGGCATCTGCGTTAATGTTGGCAGGTACGTCCTGCGGGTAGTTTTTTAACCAAGGTCTTATTTCTGACATGTTGAATATTTTTGAGCTGATTGTTTTTTCGAAATATCTGCGGATAGGTACTCTGCTTACTGACCCAAAGGTAAAACACGGATGCATACAATCAAAGGCTTCTACCAATGGTGTGTGGTAGCGGGTATATTTTAAAGACAATAATTACCTTTGGCCCAATCCACATTATTTTTACACCCAATCTGCATTGTTTTTTTAATAGAATTTCACCTCACCCTTTCCAGTATAACACTGAAAGGGTGTATTTCAAAATTTCGGTCATTGTATCGCCGAACTCCAGTTCGGCGGCTGGCGATCAGGAGATCTCCAGTACGTTGACCGAAATTTTGAAATACACCCCACTGAAACTTCATGAAAAGACTTGAAAGAAATCCCTTTCTGATTGGCGCTTTTATTTTGGTCTGCCTTCCGCTCTCTGCACAGAACGATGCCCATTATTGGACGCCGCAGTACGGTGCAAAAGGGCTGCTGCTCAACGGCGCGGTGATTGCCTCCACCGAGGACGAGACAGCCGTTTTTTACAATCCGGGAGCAATGGGCAACGGAGAAGAATTTGGGGTGTCGCTCTCCTTTTTCACACCGACCTATGCCGTGCTGAATACGAGGGATTACCTCGGTGCTCGCAGTGAGGTAAAAGACAAAGGGCTTGGTTTTGGGCCGGGTTTTGGGGCCATCGGTTTTAAGCCTTTTAAAAGTGATAAGCTGCGGGCCGCCATTACTTCGTTTACCCGTTTCCGCTCCGATGTGCGCTTGCGGGCGAGGGAAGTTGGGGTAGTGGAAAACCAACAAGACTTGTTGTTTTTGGGCGATCTCGAATTCCAACGGAGCATGTCTGAGCGCTGGTTCGGGTACGGGATGGCCTATCGGTTCAGTGAACATTTTTCTTTGGGCGTTTCTCAATTCGTCACTTTTCACTCCGAAAGCACAGACCTTTCCATCCGAAAGGAAATTGTCAATAGGGATAACCCTTATGACTTGGCTTTGGGCTGGCGCAATAATTTCAGGTACTCATTTTCGACGAGGGGAGGGATGCTCACAAAGATTGGTTTTTCGGCTGGTCAAGACGACTTAAAAATAGGAATGGTTGTTACGACGCCTACTTATTATAATTACCGGAGCAGCGCCAGTTACGATACCGATGAGCAAAAAATATTTGGGCCGGGCAATGTTGAGTTGGTGTCAAACCTGACCGATGCAGAACTTAAAAATTACAAAACCCCTTGGTCGGTCGGGATGGGCATTGATTTAAAGTCAGGCGAAGCCCGCATTTCTTTCTCGGCGGAGCTAAAAAATAAATCTTTATACGGTCATCAACGATGTGGATGATCCTTTCGACGTGGATTGGCCAACGGGGGCAACGAGCTGACCACATTGGTGCGCACAGAGAACCGTCTGTTGAATTTGGCGATCACCAACGGAAATACAGTGAAAAATCGACCTTGATTTTGGGTTTCCGCACCGACCGCAATCAACGCTTGGTGGATCAGGATTTGCAGACGCTGAGTTTCCTTAGCACCTCGCCGAGTATTTTCCATTTATCATGTGGTGGTTTTTTTACTTTCAACAAAACCAGTTTTCCATCGGACTGGATTATGCCTATGGGCAAAAAAAGACGAATGGGTGCCGGTTGATTTGTCGGATATTACACCGATAACTTATTTAGCTTCAGCGACAACGGGACTATTTCGTCCCGCTACCAGTCCATTATATTTATTTGTACGTACGATTTTATTTTGAAGAGTTGAATAATCTGCGGGCGAAGAAGAAATTGGAAAATGGGGGGTTAATAAAAAGCCCCGGCATTTCTCAAGCGAGGCTTAACTCATAAGTGGCTGTTTAGTGCTCGCTTAATGTAATGTGTTATCGTATTAAAGCAGTGGCGCAATAACCAGCGCAACCACTGACATCAATTTCAGCAAAATATTCAAGGATGGCCCTGATGTATCTTTAAATGGATCGCCCACCGTGTCACCAACCACAGTGGCTTTGTGTGGGTCAGAACCTTTGTAGTACATCTTGCCTTTGATCTCAACCCCTTCTTCAAACATCTTTTTGGCATTGTCCCAAGCACCACCAGCGTTGGATTGGAAGATGGCCATGAGTACTCCGCAAACCGTCACACCTGCCAAAAGACCTCCCAACATTTCAGCACCCAACTGACTGCCTAAGCCAAGCAAACCTGGCGTCAGACCAACCACCACTGGGGCAAGAACTGCCAAAAGACCTGGACGGATCATTTCACGGATGGAAGCAGCGGTGGAAATTTCCACGCATTTGCCATATTGGGCTTTGCCGTCGGCAGCATCAAAAGTGGTCTTATCAGCGGCACTCCAGTCTTTCATTTCTTTGCCATCGTTTTTCTTCATTACCGCAAGAGCAGCTTTCAGCTCAGGAATATCCGCAAATTGGCGGCGTACCTCTGTGATCATATCCATCGCTGCACGTCCGACTGCACCCATAGAAAGGGCAGAGAACAAGAACGGCAACATGCCACCGACAAACAACATCGCCATCACATAAGGGCTGGTAATATTGATGGTTTCTAATCTAGCATCAGGGTGACTCACATTGTAAGCGGTGATAAACGCTGCAAACAATGCCAAAGCAGTCAGGGCAGCAGAACCGATGGCGAAGCCTTTTCCGATAGCGGCAGTAGTGTTACCTACGGCGTCCAATTTGTCTGTGCGGCCACGAACTTCTTTTGGCAGTTCAGCCATTTCAGCAATACCACCTGCGTTGTCAGAAATTGGTCCGTAAGCATCAACGGCCAATTGGATGCCCGTGTTGGAAAGCATGCCCACCGCAGCGATGGCGATGCCGTACAAACCAGCAAAAGAGTAAGATCCGATAATCGCTACCGCCAAAATCAGGATCGGAATAGCAGTCGATTGCATGCCCACTCCGAGACCAGCGATGATATTGGTTGCCGAACCAGTGAGCGATTGGTCAACAATGCTCATGACCGGTTTTGTGCCTGTTCCAGTATAATACTCAGTGATCATCCCAATGAACAAACCGCCCATCAGACCAAATATAACAGCAATGAAAACGCCAGTTGAACTGAACTCAACCCCGTCAAACGTCCACGTAGTTGGTAGCATCCATTTTACGATGAACCAAGTGGCAACGAGCATGACGCCCGAAGAAAGGAATTCGCCTAAGTTCAATGCTTTTTGTGGGTCGCCACCTTCTTTTACTTTCACGAAGAAAGTACCCATGATGGAAGTGAGGATGCCAACACCAGCCAAAATCAATGGCAGCAATACTGCGTTCAAACCACCAAATTCATTGGTGTTTTCATAGCCAGTAATACCGATAAATGCTGCACCAAGTACCATCGTACCGATGATCGAACCGACATAGGATTCAAAAAGGTCGGCACCCATACCAGCTACGTCACCCACGTTGTCACCCACGTTATCCGCAATAGTTGCAGGGTTCAGCGGGTGATCTTCAGGGATACCCGCTTCAACTTTACCAACGAGGTCAGCACCCACGTCGGCAGCTTTGGTGTAAATACCACCACCCACACGGGCAAACAAGGCAATGGAAGAAGCGCCGAACGAGAAACCCGTGATGACGGTAATTACTTTGTTGATTTCCCAACCTAAACTGGAGTAGACTAAGAACAATGTACCCAATCCCAAAACCCCAAGACCGACGACGCCCATCCCCATCACGGATCCACCTGCAAAAGCAACTTCGAGTGCTTTGCCGAGGCTGGTACGGGCCGCATTGGTTGTGCGGACGTTGGCTTTGGTCGCTACTTTCATCCCAATAAAACCTGCCAAAGCCGAACATACAGCGCCAATGATAAAGGAGAGCCCCACCAATGGAGAGGAATCAGCCGTGTTGCCACTGACAGCCAATAAAACGGCAACTGCTAACACAAAAATGGCTAGCACCCTGTATTCAGCTTTGAGAAACGCCATGGCACCCTCGGAAATGTTTTGCGCAATCCTGGCCATCTTGGGCGTCCCAACGTCTTGCTTGGTCACCCAAGCGGATTTCCAGAAAGTGTAGAGCAGAGCTATTATACCCAACACCGGAATAATCATCGTTAAACTATTTGCCATAATCGTATTTAATTTTGAATGGTTAGTTTGATGGAAACTTTAGATACAGATATAGATTAAAGAAAAGACTTCTAAAATCTATTGTCTATCAGCTAATGTCTCAAGAAGTTATAAGTTTGAACCTGAAAAAAAGGAGGTTCCATGTTCGCATGGGAAGAAAAAAAACACCCAAAAAAGAACATGGAACCCCCGGTTTTTCCCCGGTTTTTCGTTTGAACGGCGAAAGTAAAACAAAATCTAAAGCTGGCAAATTTTTTCCCGGCAAATGAACCGTGCTATCTTGTTGTTTCTCAATGGTTAGCGATTGGATTGCCCCGGTTTCCGGAAGGGGGGGATTAATCCCCCCCTTCCGGAAACCGGGGCAATTAGTCTTGTCGAACTTGAAAATGGCTGGAATCTACCTTCATATCCCTTTTTGCAAACAGGCTTGCCACTATTGCAATTTTCATTTCTCTACTTCGCTGAAGTATAAGGAGGAAATGGTGGTGGCTATGCTCAAAGAATTGGAATTGCAAAAAGATTATTTAGGTGAAGAAACTATCGAGACCATTTATTTCGGGGGAGGCACGCCGTCACTGTTGAGTGAACAAGATTTGGAGATGTTTTTCGATAAAATAGTTTCCCAATTTTCCATTTCCCAAAACCCTGAAATAACCCTCGAAGCCAACCCTGATGACCTGACCAAAGAAAAGATAAAAGCGTTTAAAAATACCCCCATTAATCGTTTTAGCATTGGGGTACAATCTTTTTTTGAGGAAGATCTAAAATTCATGAACCGGGCGCACAATGCCAAAGAGGCGGAGTCTTGTATCAAAAATGTCCAAGAAGTGGGCTTTGAAAATTTGACGATCGACCTAATTTATGGTTCGCCCACCACTCCCGATATTCATTGGGAAAAAAACGTGGAAAAAGCAGTCGCATTTAATGTGCCCCATATTTCCTGTTATTGTTTGACGGTGGAGTCTAATACCGCACTGGACTATTTTGTAAAAAAAGGCAAAGCCAGACCCGTGGATGAAGAGCAGGCAGAGCGGCAATTTAATTTTTTGATCAATAAATTGGAAAGCGAAAAATACGAGCATTATGAAATTTCCAATTTTGCCAAAAAAGGATTTTATTCAAAACATAATTCGAACTATTGGAGAGGGGAAAAATATCTGGGAATTTCGACCATCGGCACATTCTTTTAATGGAAAAAAGTAGGCAGTGGAATGTTGCCAATAATGCCAAATATCTGAAGTCGTTGGCTGAAAATAAATTAAATTACGAAATAGAAATATTGACCCCCGAACAACAATATAATGAATATGTGATGACCGCTTTGCGGACAATGTGGGGTGTTGATTTTTCAAAATAAATAACATATGGGTCATGGGAATTATTTTTCAAAAAAAATAAAAGCATTTATTGCGCAGCAATTAATTACTGAAAATAATAATCATTTTAAATTGACAAATAAAAAAGGTAAATTTTAGCGGATGGGATTGCAGCGGAATTGTTTTTGGAAACATGAATAATAAAACTATTGGGAAATTAGAAATTAGGAAATTAAATACATAGTCGATTTCATAATTTCTAATTTCAGAATAAAGTCTAACATTCATTTAATTTAATTTAATTAACATGCAAATCCTGCAAACAGAAAGACTCAACCTCCGGCATGCTACCACTGACGATGCCCCTTTTATGCTTGCTCTATTAAACGACCCTTCTTTTATTAAATACATTGGAGACCGTGGGGTGCGGACATTAGAGCAAGCGGGAGAATATATTTTAAATAGGCTGGTAGAAAGTTATAAAGTAAATGGTTACGGTCTCTATTTAACGGAGCTGAATAAAGACAAAACACCCATTGGAATATGTGGTCTTGTAAACCGGGATACCTTGGAAGATATTGATATAGGTTTTGCGTTCTTGCCTGATTTTAAAGGAAAAGGATATGGATACGAATCGGCGGTGGCCGTTAGGGATTATGCTAAAAAAGAATTAGGGATCAGCCGTTTGGTGGGTATTACCAATAAAGAAAATATGGCCTCTATTAAATTGTTGGAAAAATTGGGACTGCAGTTCGAGCAAACCATAACATTGGGCGAAGGCGATATGGTTGAATTATATGGCGTTAATTTTTAGTTGATATTTTAAATAAAATTACGTCAATAAAATTCCTAAAAAAGTCATAACCGTAGCCACAAAACCGACCATGAAAATATTATAAGAAATGGAAAGGAAACGGTATTTCCGGTCCAGCACTTTTCCAAGGTAATATAAGTCGCGGGATAAATTGCCATAAAGTAATTCTGTGTCTTGGAACATTTCCTCCATTAGTTCCTCGTATTTATCAACCTTTAAGCTCACAAAATTTCCAAAAAAAACAAGATGCTTTTTTGCTTCCTCGATAGGGGTGCCATCGTTGATAATAGAAGTAACTTTTGGGCGAGCAGCTAAAACTGCAAAAATCAATGAAGCCAACCCCGTCACCAAAAAAATAAGAACGGGCATTAGTACAGCAGGATTGGTCTCCGTCATATTCCGATAAGAAATGACAGAAATAATGACACTGATTAAAATGGCATTTACGCTGATCATGATATTTGCTTTTTGATCGGCGATGGCACTTAAATTAATATGGGTGCGGTAATTGGTGCGGAAAAAAGTTTGCACACCGCTATTGATACGGGGCTCTAAATAATTAAATTTTCGATCGGTTGGGGCGATTTGTTCCTCTTCCCGTTTTCTTTGTTTTCCCAGTTTTTGTTTTAAGGCTATGAGGTGGCCAGCGGTAAGCGGTTCGAAATTAACTTTGGCGTGCGACGTGAAAAAACGAGCCTCCCTTAATTGTTGCATGTTGTATTCCGACCATTCACTTGGCAAGTATTTTTGGTCGAGAAACAGTTCTCGCTCAAGCTGCAAAAGGGGTGAAGTTTCAGAAAAGTTTTCGCCATAAAGTACACTGTTGACCGCATCCGAAAGCATTTGAGATTCTGGCTTATTGGACGGCTGAGCGGCATGAACAATATTGATGGTCTCCAAAATCTGGTTTTTCTTTTCTTTGGAAAATCGGTGTGCTGTCAAAAACTTGTCGGCCAATTCCATGCTCTTAGGCGCCGGATTTTTGTAATCAAACAAATAACCAACATTAAAAAACCAACCAGCCAAAACGGCGACTTCCCATTCCCCTTCGGTCGAGCCGTTGGCCTGCGCCAACACGTTGACGTTTTTGACAATCTCGCTAGCTTGTCGGTAGGAGTGGAATACAAGACGAGAGTCGTTCTTTTGGTTGTAAAGGTTCAGGACGTACTGCCGTGCTAATGTGGATAAATCTATGTCAGAAGTGGTCGGGTCGTTGGAAAATTCTGAAGGTTGGTTCATAAGTGTAGTTCCGATTTTCCACGCAAGGTAGAGTTTTTAAGTTCTTATTTAAAAAAAAAGTATGTCATTATGTGTTCCATTATGCTTACTAACATTTCACGCACAATGCTTACCTTTGAAGGGTCGGAAAAAAGAAGGGCCATCATTTTTATTTACTACATCTGATACTTTCCAACTTTTTGCCGTCCTAAAAAACGAACCTAATTTTTTTCATTTAAATTGGAAATTTAACATGTCAAATTTACTAGACCTTCTACAAGGCCAATTGGACGACAACCTCATCGGTCAATTAAGTCAACAAATCGGCGGCGCAGACCACCAAACCACCCAAAAGGCAGCGCAAGGTGCCATGTCTACTTTGATCAGCGCTTTGGCTAAAAACGCAATGAACCCGCAAAAAGCCCCAGGCCTTGTCAATGCACTTGAGAACGACCACGACGGTAGTCTCCTCGATAATCTTTCTGGATTGATCGGTGGCAATGTTGCCCCTCAACAAGCTCGTGCCGCCAATGGCGCAGGTATCATCAATCACCTCTTGGGCGACCAAAAGAGCGGTGCCATTGATATGATCTCAAAGATGAGCGGCTTGGACTCAGGAAAAGCTGGTAATTTGATGGCTACCCTTGCCCCTATCGTGATGGGGATGCTTGGTCAGCAAAAAAAACAGCAAGGGTTGGACATCGGCGGCATCGCTGGTTTGTTATCCAATACCGTTAACCAACAGCGCAGTTCTGGAAACCCACTGATGGATATGGCTACCCGCTTCCTCGATAAAGATGGCGACGGCAGTGCATTGGACGATGTTGCTGGCATGGTCGGCAAAGGCTTGCTCGGCAAATTGTTTGGTGGTAAATAATTGATACAATCGACAAGCGGCCAACGGTGGCCGGAATTGTCCATTTAGAAAATTTAAGGCGTGAGCGATCACGCCTTTTTTTATTTTGTCAACTTTCTTTGCTTTGCCAACCAATCACTTTTCAACTGATTTTTAATTGCCAATTTAAAATGAACTACCTTGATATTTCTCCTGAAATAAAAAATGCGCTGGAAAATAAACGACCAGTCGTTGCACTGGAATCCACCATCATAGCCCATGGCATGCCTTATCCACAAAATGCGGAAACGGCATTATTGGTGGAGAAAACAATTCGGGAAAATGGTGCACTGCCTGCTACCATCGCTATTATTAATGGGAAATTAAAAGCGGGACTTTCAGAAGATGAAATAAATTATATTGGAAAAAATGGACCGAATATTTTAAAAACCAGTCGCCGGGATATTCCATTTATTTTATCGAAAAAAACAACGGGCGCAACGACCGTTGCGTCGACGATGATTATCGCCGAAATGGCAGGCATTAAAATATTTGCAACTGGCGGCATCGGTGGCGTGCACTGGGGCGCCAATGAAACGATGGATATTTCCGCCGATTTACAAGAATTGGCAAAAACAAATGTTGCTGTCGTTTGCGCTGGCGCAAAATCAATTTTGGATATTGGTTTGACGTTGGAATATTTGGAAACATACGGCGTACCGGTCATTGGTTTTAAGACGAATGAATTCCCCGCATTTTATACCCGTAAAAGTGGATTTGGTGTGGATTATAAATTAGATACGCCCAAAGAAATTGCGGATGCATTAAAAATAAAATGGGAAAATAAATTAAATGGTGGTGCCGTCATCGCCAATCCCATCCCTGAAGATTTTGAACCTTCTTTTTCTGAAATAAATAAAGCAACGGAACAAGCATTAAAAGAATTGAGTGAACAAAATATTCGGGGAAAAGAAATATCTCCGTTTTTATTAAAAAGAATAAAAGAATTAACAGGCGGGGAAAGTTTAAAGGCAAATATTCAGTTGGTATTAAATAATGCGAAATTGGCAGCGGCAGTAGCGAAGGAGATGTGACGAAGGCTATTTATTATATGCGCCATTTATTTTTGGAAAAACGAAAGTGGTTAGTTAGGTTTGTTCGGTATTGAAAAAACAGGTCTTAAAAAAAATCAAAACACAAAAATGAAATTAATAAAACACCTTATTTTATTCGCTGCAATCTTTGCGATTGCTGGTTGTGAAAAAACAAATCCCAATCAAACAATAGAGCCAACCCAAACACCTCCTCAAAAAGAGTTTTACCAACTTAAAACTTATATTTTTGACACAGATGAACAATTGGCCGCAACGGAAAAATATCTTAGTGAAGCATTTTTGCCGGGCTTAAAAAAAATGGGCATTAAAAATATTGGTGTGTTCAAACCAAGGCCAAGTGAAGAAGATACCCTAAAAAGAATTTTAGTACTCATTCCTTTTTCTTCTTTAGAAAAAATACCCGTCGTAGAGGAAGGGCTTTCCATGGATGAAAATTATTTGGCGGCTGGTGATGCATACATTAATGCACCTTATGACCAACCACCTTATCGGCGGGTCGAATCCATATTATCGGAAGCATTTGAAGATATGCCATTTATGGCGACGCCCAAATTGCAGGGACCAAGAGCAGATAGGATTTATGAATTGCGGAGTTACGAATCAGCCACGGAGGCACTTCACGAAAATAAAGTGGATATGTTTAATGCAGGCGGAGAAATTAAATTATTTGAGCGCCTCGGATTTAATGCCGTATTTTATTCAAAAGTAATAGCCGGCCCTAAAATGCCGAACCTCATGTATATGACCACTTTCTCCGATCAGGCCAGCCGGGATGAACATTGGAAGGCATTTGGCGAATCCCCTGAATGGGAAAAATTAAAAGCAATGCCAAAATACCAGAATAATGTTTCACATATTGATATTACGTTTTTGTACCCAACGGACTATTCGGATTATTGAATTTAATTGGTATTAAATAAAATGATGTTGGCGGCTGGGGTAGCACAGTCGATGTGAGATGTTTTAAAAAAAAATAAACAGATTTACTATGAAGATAACTTACATCATTTTATTGATGATACTTATGTTCTCATGCGAAAATAAGTATCGAGAAAGCCAACCTTCTGCTGAAAATAAAATCAATACCCAGTCCCATGATAGCAAAGAAAAATCGCCAGAAAAGAATCTTATCGAAAGTCCTTTGCTAAAAACAAAAAATCAGTTTAAAGAATTCGGAATTGTATTAGACACTGCCGAATTAATTTTCGAATATACAATAAGTCCATCTATTATTCCGAAAGATATGCCGATTGATAAAATAACCTTGTTTGGAAAGTTACCATCCTTAACGTCGAATGATTTATGGGTTGATTCTTTAAAGTTAAAAATTGAAGAAAATAGTCAAACAATTATTGCTCCTTATGGATTCTCCTCTTGTTATTGCAACAAGGACAATGGTTATGATTTTTTTGAGTATTTATTAAAATTTGAAGATGTCAATTTTGACGGTACAAGCGAGTTAGCGATAAACGATACTCAGGGAGGGGGGAGGCATAGTCTTTATAATTATTATTTTCTTAATCCAGATAAAACGAGTTATGAGCTAAACAACATTTTTACTTTGCCGAATTTAGGGATTGACCCTATTAATAAAACATATTCAGCAGTCTCTTCAGGAGGCGGTATAAACTATTACATGTCTAAATATACCTTAGAGCATGATTCAATGCACTTAATTTATTATGAAAAACAATGGGACAAAAAAGAAATGAGGGCTTATATTAAAGAGACTTGGGACACTCAGTCTATAAAGATAGACACCATCTACTATTGATATTCTTACCAATTATTGTTCTTAACTTTTATTTAGCCCTCCTTTTAAAAAACTTCAGCAACGCATTCACATACGGCTCATCAGTCCGAATGCTCAGCGAGTCTACCCCACTTTTTGAAAAAGTACTTTTAAAATAATCGAAATTACTTTTAAACCACCCAGCATATTGTTCCTGCACTTGTTTGGAAGAAGTATCGAGCCAAGTGAGATCTTTGGTTTCGGCGTCTTTGGCCCGAATTAATCCAACATTGGGCAGCTCTTCTTCCCGTGGGTCATATAAATGAATACCGACAATATCGTGGTGGCGGGAAGCAATTTTCAAAGGCGCCTCATATCCTTTTCCCATAAAGTCGGAAAGGATAAAACAGATGCATCTTTTTTTGACCACATTATTTAAATAGCGGATGGCCTTGCCAATATCGGTACCATTATCTTCTGGGTGGAAATCAATTAATTCACGAATTATTCTCAATATATGCTGTTTGCCTTTTTTTGGCGGGATAAATTTTTCTATTTTATCGGTAAAAAAAAGAACACCGACCTTGTCATTATTATTAATGGCGGAAAAAGAAAGCACCGCTGATATTTCCGTAATAATTCCCTGTTTAAATTGATTGACCGTCCCGAAATAAGCACTCTGGCTTACGTCAATTAAAAGCATCACCGTCAGTTCCCTTTCTTCCTCAAATATTTTTACATAGGGGTCGCCGGTGCGGGCGGTCACGTTCCAATCAATGTTCCGCACATCGTCACCATATTGATAATTTCGCACCTCGCTAAACGACATGCCCCGGCCCTTAAAAGCACTGTGGTATTCACCGGAGAAAATATGCTTGCTCAGACCTTTGGTCTTGATTTCTATTTTTCGGACTTTCTTTAACAGTTCAGTCGTTTCCATGAGGACGGTATAATGCGTTCTGGTATGTTGGCGAATTGGTGGAATAAAAGGAATGGTTTGTAGCTTTGTTTTCGTAAAACCGACAAACCATTGTGTCGATGCACCGTTGCTTTCCCCAAAATTCGCCAAGTTTGCACAAAAGAACAATAAATTAATGAGCAAGAAAAAAGCAAGCCCCGAAGTGGTTACTGACGGGCAAATCCTTCGACCCCATGCCGAACAGGTATATGCCAACGAACTCGCAGCACTCGCCAAAGTCGATGAGCATTCCCGACCGACCAATTGGAAGTTATCTCCATGGGCGGTCGTCAAATATTTATTGGGAGGAAAACTGGAAGATGGGACAGAAATAGAGCCCAAATATTTCGGCCAAAAAAGGTTGATTGAAATAGCCGTGGCGACCCTCGCAACCGACCGGGCATTGTTGCTAATAGGTATCCCCGGTACTGCGAAAACGTGGGTGTCGGAGCATTTGGCGGCAGCTATTTCGGGCGATTCTACTCTCTTGGTACAAGGAACAGCGGGGTTGAATGAAGAGGCAATCCGCTATGGCTGGAACTATGCCCGTCTGTTGTCCGAAGGCCCTTCCGAAAAAGCACTGGTGCCCAGCCCGATCATGCTAGGTATGCGAGAAGGGAAAATTGCCAGGGTGGAAGAGCTGACCCGGATTCCCTCTGATGTGCAGGATAGCTTGATTACGGTGCTTTCTGAAAAAATATTGCCAGTGCCGGAGCTGAATACGGAAGTGCAAGCTATCAAGGGCTTTAATATTATTGCCACTGCCAATGACCGCGACAAAGGCATCAATGACCTATCGAGTGCCCTCCGTAGGCGTTTTAACACTGTGGTCATGCCATTGCCAGAATCCCTTGAAGAGGAAGTAAATATTGTAAAAACGAGGGTTGAAAAAATCGGCCATTCACTCGAACTACCCGCCAATTCTGCACCCCTTAAAGAAATCCAACGACTGGTCACTATTTTCCGCGAGCTTCGCAGTGGCAAAACGGAGGATGGCCGTACCAAACTTAAAACGCCAAGTGCTACTCTCAGCACAGCCGAAGCTATTTCCGTAGTGCATAGTGGGCAAGCATTGGCTGTCCATTTTGGAGATGGAAAACTATCAGCCCATGACCTTGCTGCTGGCATCACTGGGGCCATCGTAAAAGACTCGGTGCAAGACAAAAATATTTGGCTGGAGTATTTGGAGACGGTGGTGAAGGAACGGAAGGGTTGGGGTGATGTTTACCGTAGTTGTAAAGAATTATTATAAAAAAAATCCCCGGTTCAGCAGAGCCAAACCGGGGATATATCAAGGTGAATATTTCACCAAAAATTCAATCTATTCTTCTTCAGACGCAGCTTCGGCTTTATCTTGTACTTCTTCAGGGGTGGCCCCTATTTTTCCTTTTGCAGCAGCTTTAGCTTCAGCCTTTTCTTTAGCCTCAACTGCTCCAGCGGTAGCTTGCTCTTCGAACTGTGCTTTCAATTCGCTTAAAGCACCCAGATCGCCCAAAGTAGCACGCTCAACAGAAGCTTGTGTTTTGCGGACTGCTTGACGGGTTTCCTGATGTTCTTTGTCTTGCTCAGCCCTTACCTGATCATCGGCCTCCCGGCGTACATCGTCCAAGTAACGGGTATGAGAAACAAGTAGGCGCTTGTCGTCGCGGTTGAATTCGATTACCTTGAAGATCAAGGTTTCGTCAACATTGGCTGTAGAACCATCTTCTTTCCTCAAATGCTTACCAGGGGCAAACGCTTCAAGGCCATGTGGCATCTGGACAATAGCGCCACGGTCGTCGCGGCGAACAATGGTCGCTTCGTGGTAGGAACCAACTGGGAAAACTGTTTCAAATGTATCCCAAGGATTCTCTTCCGTCTGCTTGTGGCCCAATGACAACTTGCGGTTGTTTTTGTCCACTTCCAAGATGATCGCTTCGATTTCCTCCCCTACTTTAGTAAACTCGGAAGGATGTGAATAACGCTTGGTCCAAGAAAGGTCTGAGATGTGGATCATCCCGCCGATGCCGTCTTCCAATTCGATGAAAACGCCATATTGGGTTAGGTTTTTCACTTTCACTGTGTGGCGGCTGCCAACAGGGTATTTTTCCTCCAATTCTTCCCATGGGTCTTTGCTCAACTGCTTGATGCTCAAAGACATCTTACGCTCATCGCGGTCAATAGTGACAACTTTGGCTTCCAGTTCAGCGCCCATTTTGAAGTAATCTTTGGCATTGATCTGTTGGTTGCCCCAAGAAACTTCAGATACGTGGATCAGGCCTTCAACACCAGGCAGTACTTCGAGGAATGCACCGTAGTCTTCTACATTGACGACTTTACCTTTCACTACATCGCCTTCTTTGATGTCTCTTGCCAATACTTCCCAAGGATGTGGCTGTAACTGCTTCAAACCAAGTGAAATACGTTTCTTGTTTTCATCGAAATCAAGAACGGCCACGTTGATTTTCTGGTTGAGCGACAATACTTCGCTTGGGTGGTTGATCCGGCCCCAAGAAATGTCTGTAATGTAAAGGAGGCCGTCAACGCCACCAAGGTCGAGGAATGCCCCGAAGTCAGTGATGTTTTTAACCAAACCTTCCAATACTTGTCCTTTTTCCAGTGTAGAAATGATGGCATCACGTTGGTCGGCAAGGTCACTTTCGATAAGTGCCTTGTGAGAAACAACGGCATTTTTAATCTGCTCGTTGATCTTGACCACTTTGAATTCCATCTGCTTGCCTACGAATTGGTCGTAGTCAAGAATTGGTTTGATGTCAATCTGAGAACCAGGCAAGAACGTTTCGAGGCCGCCACAATCTACGATGAGACCACCTTTTGTTTTGCTGATCACTGTACCTTGGATCACGGTACCATTCTCAAATGAATCTTTGATGGCTTCCCAGGCACGTAACAGTTTGGCCTTACGGCGAGAGAGTACCAACTGACCCCTTTCGTCTTCTTGGCGCTCAACATAAACTTCTACGTAGTCGCCGATTTTCAATCCAGGGATGTCTTTGAAGTCACCCTGAGATACCAAACCGTCGGATTTGAAATTGACATCAAGAACGACATCGCCATCGTTGATCGCAGTTACGCGTCCTTTGACGATTTCATTTTCCAATAAGGCGGTCAATGTTTCATCATACTTTTCCAAGTAGGATTCATGAACCTCTTTGCTGTAGCCTTGTCCGTGTTTATCGGCTGCATCCCAATTAAAATCGTCATGGCCATCGCCTGTAGTCAGGTCAACGGTTGTTTCCAGTTCCAATTCTTCTTCGTCTTCCTCCTCTTCTTCAGTAGAGTCAGCCGTATTGGGTTCTGAAGCGTCCTCTTCAGGATCAGTTGCTTCAACAGTTGTTTCAGTAGTTTCCTCTTCGATTTCGTCAGAGGCTTCTTCTACTGCTTCATTTTCAATTTTTTCTTCTAGCATTGATAGAATGCTTTTAAAGGTTAAAAAATAAGTGGTTTGAACAACTTGATTTTTATAAGTCCTTGAAAACCACAGGGTTTACGCTCGTCTTTTTAAGAGTGGATCATATAATCGAGGCCCCATCTTGAAAAAGAGGCGCAAAGGTAAAATCTTTATTTGCTATAACAAAAGGGAATGGCTTTATTTTTAAAGAGAAGGTTTTGATAATCAAATGATTCTGTGATTTGGAGAGGTTGGCCTAATTTTGTGGGAAGCCAGCCAAATAAATACCTTGCCGTTATAATTTTCACAAAACGCTACTTAATTAATCGTTGTCTAAAATGTAACTCTTCTTCCAATGAATCATTATAGGTTTAGGAGCTTTAAAAAATAAAAACCATAGAATAAGGATTGAAGAGAGCCGTTTTTAAGGATTGATATTCGACAACTATCCGATGGCTGATCAGGCTGGGTAGTTTTTTTCGTTGAAAGCTATTTTATGAAGTATTTATTTTTCATATCGGTGTGTCTTTTATGGGGCCAAGTAACGGCACAGGAAGTGGCCCAGCCCAATATTATCCCGAACCCAAGCTTTGAACGTTTTTCTTCCCCCCCGATAGGTTGGTTTTATAAAGGTGAGCATTATACCAATGTGATGAAGTACTGGTCGTCAGCCACTAATGCTTCGCCGGATGTCTTTGGCCCTAAGGTGCGGGTGCCAGCGCACTGGGAGAAATGGTCAAGCAGTTGTTCGCAAGGTGGAACATGATTCAGGTATCATCTATTGATGACACGATAGCAGAAAAACCGCACTCAACGGAGAACGACATGATCTGCTATACGACCACTCGAACGAGGCGTATGTGAAAGGCATCAACATTTTGAACTTTGTCTACCACACGGCGCTGCCCGCGCAACGCTGCCACTGGCTTATCAAATCATCAAAAGCAGAGCAGTACTACGACAAGAAACGGCAAGGCAGCGCCGCAGCCCGTGACCAAGAACGAACTGGTGCGGAACGGCTCGTCATCATCAAATACAACCGTCAGGCATCGGTACGTCGTCTGGGACACTATTCAGTTCCAAGGAAAACCTTGATTTCGTCCACAATGACTTGAAGAAGCACTTCGTGGTGGCCCTGAAAAGCAACCGCAAAGCGGCCTTGAGCGAACAGGGCAAAAAGCAGGGCCAATACACAAAGGTCGAGGAATTGGGATTGCATACAGGCCAGTGCCTGGAAGTTTGGCTCACGGACGGATTTTCCTCTCCTTACCAAACAGGTCTTTACAAACAAAGACTACCCACTGCCGAATTGTTCCTCATTTCCAATGACCCCGGTCTTGGCGCAGCCGACCTCATTGCAATCTACGAAAAACGGTGGTGCGTAGAGGTCTTCCATAAATCGCTCAAGCAAAATGCCGGCCTGGAAAAGTCGCCCACCAAATATGAGGTGACCCAGTCCAACCACATTTTTGCTCGATGATTGCTTACTGCAAGTTGGAAGTGTTGAAGGTCAAGGGAGCTCCAAACCATTTTGCGTTGAGCTATACTGTATCTCAAAGCTATCAAGGCGCTTACCAACTACTGGAACTGAAAAGTGCCCAACAGCAAGCTACCCTCTTTGGTGTAGCCTTAATCGAAAATATTAGTTCACCTTTTTGACCTGCGAAAGGTCAGGATTAATATTCAACAACTATCCGATGTTTGATCAGATTGGGTAAATCTTCTCGTTGAAAGCTATTTTATGAAGTATTTATTTTTCATATCGGTGTGTTTTATGGGGCCAAGTAACGGCACAGGAAGTGGCCCAGCCCAATATTATCCCGAACCCAAGCTTTGAACGTTTTTCTTCCGATAGGTTGGTTTAAAGGTGAGCATTATACCAATGTGATGAAGTACTGTCGTCAGCTACCAATGCTTCGCCAGATGTCTTTGGCCCGGTGCGGCGTTACGCACTGGGAGAAAAAGGGTTTTGGAAAACAAATGCCAAGGAGCGGCCATGCGATGTCTGGCATAACGGTCTATGGGTGTGAAGAGGGCAAACTCACTGCCGGAGTATATTCAGATACAACTGAGTGAGCCGTTGGTGGTTGGGCAAGACTACCTCGCCGAGATGTGGGTTACTCATTTGCCCAATCGTTGCGGTGCAATAATTTGGGTTTTCATTTTTCAACTTCTGAAAATAGATGAGATCACGGACGGAGTGCTGCTGTTGGAGGCCCACGCCAAGGCCGATATGATTTTGGAGAGCAACGCGCAAAAATGGGTCAAAGTATCGGAGCGGTTCGTTGCAAGCACGGAAGCGGAATACGTGGTCATCGGAAATTTTTTCCTGATAGTTTGACACAGATCAAGCCAGCCCTGAGGGCTCTTGCCTTTTGCCTACTATTATATTGACGATGTTTTAGTAAAAAAAATACCCCCGATCCTGCCGATCCCGATCCCAGAAGACGATCTTTCCAACATCCAATTAGAGGCAGGAAAATCGGTCCCGTTGAGAGATATTTATTTTGAGCATGATGAGTCCGAGCTCATGCCCCGCTCTTTTGTAGAATTGAAAAAACTGTTGAAGATCATGCGGGACAACCCAAGCCTGGCCATTGAAATTTGTGGTCATACCGATAATACTGGCAAATATGAATACAACCGGGAACTGTCCGAAAAACGGGCGAAAGCTGTTTCCGAGTACCTCATTTCCAACGGCATACCTACCGACCGCACCAGCTTCCGGGGCTGCGGAAGTGCCCAGCCCATAGCCACCAACGCTACACCACAAGGTCGTCAACTCAACCGCCGGGTTGAGTTCGTGGTTTTGCAAAATGAATGATGATTGTTGGTTGTTGCCCCCTCATTCCTTTTCTTTGCATTGATCCAGTTTTGAAAGAACGAGCTGCTAACGAAGCAATCAGTCATTTCAACAAATCAAGAATTTCTATGGCATTTACCGAATCAAACATGTTGCCCTTGGGCACAAAAGCTCCTGATTTTTCCCTTCCCGATACCGTATCTGGAAGTTTAATTTCCTTGCAAGATGTAGTCAAAGAGAAAGGTACCGTAGTGATGTTTCTCTGCAACCATTGCCCTTATGTTATCCACGTGAACGAGGAGATCGTCCGGTTAGCCAATGATTATGCGGCAAAAGGGATAGGTTTTGTGGCCATCAGTTCCAACGACGTGGTCAATTATCCAGCCGATGCACCTGATAAAATGAAAACCCATGCTGAAGAGGTCGGCTACCCATTTCCTTATCTGTATGATGAAACGCAGGAAGTAGCAAAGGCTTATGATGCCGCCTGCACGCCAGATTTTTATGTGTTTGACAAAGATCAAAAATTGGCTTACCGTGGCCGTTTGGATGATTCCAGGCCCAACTCAGGGACGCCGTTGACGGGAAGAGATCTGCGTGCTGCTTTGGATATTGTACTGGCCGAAGGTGAAGTGCCTGACCGTCAATATCCAAGTGCTGGTTGCAACATCAAATGGAAAAAGTAAGGTTGCTTTATCCACCTGCAAAATCGCCCCTGCCCAATGAAAATATTTATCGGAACACTCAGTACAATCTGCCTCCTAATTTACGTGGTATGCATTGCCCTGAATGTACTGGTGGCTCTTGGCCTCACCTTCCGAAAAAACACCAATAAACGGGCAGATTATTTTATGGCAGGCATGCTCGTCGCTTTCGCCCTAACTTGCCTCCACCACGTTTTTATTTTACAAAATATTTATCAAGAAAAACCACAATGGCTGTTCCTTCCTATTTATCTAACCCTCGCCCTTGGGATGACCATGTTCTATGCGGTCAAGTTGCGGCTGTTTCCGACCTACCGCTTCGTTGGCTCTGACCTGAAACATTTCATCTTACCTGTCGGTCAGTGGCTTTATTTTACCATTCTTTTTTTTGGTTATGGTACAGCCTACCGGGAGGGGTTGGGTAGAACTTTTTATTCGCCTTTTTATGGCGGGCTGGAAATGGCGCTTTACATCAGCACTTTTTATTTTTATCTTTTTGGTTCATACCGCTACACGCAGTTGAAAATTTCTGCTTTACGGAAACAGAAGGAAGGGGGAGAGCCACTCTTTGAGGCATTTGTACTCCGGCGTCTATTGCGGGTGATGGTCTTTCTTTTTTGGGTAAACAGTGCCTACATTCTTATTGATTTTGGGATGTACGAACTACTCCGGCTCGACATGCACGACTTCCGGGGCTTTACCCGTTTTGGAGATCTGTCCTTTGCCGCCATGGCAGGTTGGGCAGGACTTTCCGGGCTGCAGTTGTTATGGCGGATGTCTTACCTCAATTCTTCCAGTTTCGTTTTTTCGGTTTTGAAAAAGGTGCTAAAGTTTAAAACGAAGTAACAGTCCGCTAAATGGAAATTTTATTACTGCCCTTCCAATTCTTCCACTCCTTTTTTAAACACCTCCAATAGCATATCAATTTCCCGTAAATGTGTCCTGAAACAAAGAATGGCCACCCGCATCCAATACATGCCGTTAATGGTTGTAGAAGAAACGAAGATGCGCCCATCCGTTTGTACAAAATCCAGTAAACGGGCATTGAACTCGTTGGCATCGCCCTGCTTTGGTACATAACGATATGTGCAAACGGACAAATCAGGATAGGGCCCCACTTCGAATCCAAGCTTTTGTATTTCTTCATAAAAATAGCGGCATAGCAAAATCTTTTCTTCCAACGCTGCTTTGAACGGTGCGATGCCATATAACTGCAACGGCAACCACATCCGCATGCGCCGCCAATGTTTGGTCAGGGTTCAGGGGAGAGGTCGTCGGGTTGTATTCTTCGGTTGCGGAAAGGGTATCCTGCATGTAGCTGGCGCGGTAGTAGTGGCTTTCCATTTGAGCCTTTACATCCTTTATCAAAACAGCGCCGAGGCCGTAGGAAAGGAACAAACCCTTGTGGGGGTCAATGGCCACCGAATCTGTCCGCTTGATGCCCTTAAACGAATCCCTGACTGTCGAGCCATCAGCATTTTCTACATCGGCCAAAATGAAAAACCGCCATAGGCCGCATCCAAATGAAACCACAAATCATGTTTTTCGCAGATGTCTGCAATGTCGTTGATAGGATCCATTACCCTCGTATCAGTCGTACCAGCGGAAGCCACGACGAGAAAAGGGTAACGGCCATTTGCGGCAAACGTCTGTTTCAACCATTTTGGCCAAGTGAATTGGCATCCATCCTAAAGTGGTGATCCATTGGAACGTTGCGCACAATAGCCCTCACCCAAGCTTCCACCGATTCTTATCGCCTTATGGACACAATGTTGAACCTGTTCTGTCAGGTAGATAACTGCCTGCTTTTCACCTGGTCAGAAGTGATTTTTTAGCATCCCTTGCTGTTACGAAGGCGATGAGATTGGCGATCGAACCACCGCTTGATAAATTTCCCAATGAGCCTTCCGGATAACCAACTCAGTCTGCACATCCAGCGGATAAGTTCATTTTCCATACGGATTAGCATTGTAGGCCGCCATAGAAAATGCCAGCGTATTCATTACTTACGGCAGCGAGATAGTCGCCCAGCGCAGTTGGGAAAATCCCGCCACGTGGAATATAGCCAAGATGGCCACCAGAAGCTGGGTTGAGCCCTTCGTTGGGGACTTTTTCTTTAAGACTGAAAGGACTTGTTCCATTGGTTTCGGCTGATACGAGCGGTAGCTCCAAGTATGTCGGGTTTTTCCTTTTACATAAGCCTTGTTGTGAGGCAAACCATCAATAAAGTTGAAAGCATAAGCTTGGACAGCGTTAGTCCATTCTGATCGTTGAATTGGAGTGGGTTCGAGTTGGGCGGAGGCTTCTTTTCAATTCAATATTTTATCACGCATGTGTTTGAATTTTTTCCGGAAAAATTTTGTCGAAAGAATTGGCTTGCAAAGAAAGGGAATCCGTCGCCTATTGGCGTTAAAAAATAATGGGTGATGGCGCAACTTTAAGGACAGCCATCTTTATCTTTACACCTGCACCTACCGACCAAGCTTTTTCAACAAATTTGGTCAAAGAATATACATGATAAATGAGGGCTCGACTGTTGCCCTTTTCCACATTTGATTTTATCGGAGAATGCGTTTGGGTTTCAACTTGTCAAAAGTTGGTCATTGGCCGCTTTATTGATTTTTATCCCTGATGCCATTCCTATTTTTAACCATTAAATTTGCTAAAATGAGCACACAAGAAATCGCAAACCGACTCGTTGAACTTGCCGCAAAGGCGATTACGAAACCTGTTACAAAGAACTTTATTCCCCCAATGCAGCCAGTATTGAAGCTGACACAGTTTTGGGCCGCAGCGAGTAGAAGGCATGGAAGCCATCAAGAAAAAGGTGAGGCCTGCAGAGGCCATGATCGAAGAAATGCACGGTGGCAGCGTCGGTGATCCCATCGTAGCGGGGAATTGTTTCTCCTGCACCATGATGGTGGACTGGACTATGAAAGGGATGGGGCGGCAGAAAATGGAGGAAATTTGTGTTTATAAAGTGGAGGATGGAAAGATTGTCTCGGAACAGTTTTTCTCCTAAAAAAAATGGACGGTTTGGCAATTGCCAAACCGTCCAACTTTTATTTTGAGGCGCAATATTTTTATTAATTACTCAACATCACCGGCATTACCAACATCAAAATCTCCTCTCCTTCCGTCTCTTCTACGGGCAATAAAATACCCGCACGAGATGGTGTCGAAAGTTCCATTTTCACTTCGTCCGATTGCAATACGTTCAACATCTCGATCAGGAACTTGGCGTTGAAGCCGATCGTCACGGGCGAGCCTTCATAGTTACAAGGCAACTGCTCATTAGCCTCGTTGGAA
Source organism: Saprospiraceae bacterium (assembly GCA_041392505.1). Taxonomy (GTDB): domain Bacteria; phylum Bacteroidota; class Bacteroidia; order Chitinophagales; family Saprospiraceae; genus UBA6168. The sequence goes on from JAWKLX010000006.1 coordinate 297,394, forward strand.
AAGTCAAGGTCTTGGGCAGAAACGGTTAAGCTGTCTGGTGAAATATCAAGGATAACCTGGTTGGTGGTTTTATTGGCATAAATGGCTATCCGCTTTAGCGAGCTCAACAAATCGGTGCGCTTAATGCTCAAAGTATTCGGGTTGTCCACAGGGATGACCGCATTATAATCTGGGTAGCGGGCATCGATCAAACGGCAAACGAGATGAGTATTTCCGAAGGTAAAAAATGCATTGGCCTTGTCGAAAGAGACCTTCACATCCCCTTGTTCTGGCAGGGCGTTTTTCAATAAATTCAAAGCCTTTTTGGGAATGATAAAAGACGTGGCCACTTCACTAGGCACATTGGTAAAAGTATACCGCACAAGTTTATGTGCATCTGTCGAAACGAAGATAAGTTTGTTGAAATCCAAAGAAACATACACACCTGTCATAGCAGGGCGAAGTTCGTCGTTACTCGTTGCAAACAGCGTTTTATTGATAGCATTGACTAGGGTACTGCTGGGCACGTTTACAGAATCCACTTTGTCCGCTTCGGGGATGCGGGGATAGTCTTGGCCATTTTCACCAGCTAAACGATATTTGCCATAGGCAGAAGTAATGGTGATGCCGAAAGTTTCATTATCAACGGCCATAGTAATTGGTTGATCGGGAAGAGCCTTCAGGGTATCCAATAATATTTTGGCAGGCACAGCTACCGTCCCGTCGCCGTCAGACATGACTTCAATCTCATTGGTGATGGAAGTTTCCAAGTCGGTAGCGGCGATGGTCAGTTTGTTTTTACTGATGTTAAACAGAAAATCATCAAGGATAGGCAGTACCGGGCTGGATGAGATAGCACCGCTGGCAACCTGGATGTGTTTCAATAATTCGGAGGAGGATACGCTGAATTTCATATAGTTATTGCTTGTTTGATTTTGTAACGTGCAAAAGTAAGTTAAGGTAAACATATAACATACCTAAATATTCAACACGGTGTGGATAACGTGCGGGCTGGCAGGTGGTGGTTGTAGGTCGTGGGTAGAAATGCTGGGCAGAAGCAATTATACATTCAAAGTTCCTATCAAATAAGAGAGGTTGGTTTTAGTTGAAGAATTGTAATTTGGCGAATAAATTCTTCTTTTGGTTTTATAAAAAATACAAAACTGCCCTATCATGTCTGATCTGAAAATGTGGTCTTTTCTTTTGGTTTGCCTTCCTTTCTGGCTCAATGCTCAAGTATCAGACAACTTTTCAGATGGCAACCTGACCGATAACCCAACGTGGCTCGGCGATGCTGCCAATTTCATCGTCAACAACGAATCCCAACTCCAATTAAACGCTCCTGCAGCAGGCATTTCCCAACTGTATTTGCCAACAGCCATTGCCGATAGCGCTGTCTGGGAAATGTATTTCAAAATGGACTTCTCTCCGTCTGGTTCGAATAGCTTACACGTGGTTTTGCAGAGCGATCAACAAGCGTTGTTGAATGGGAATGGCTATTACCTTTTTGTTGGCGAAACAGGTAGCAACGATGCCATTCATTTCTACCGAATGGACAATGGAACTCAAACGTTGTTGGCCTCGGCAACCATAGGTGCGGTGGCCGATGCACCGGAGGTCAGAATCAGGATGGAAAGGGAGACAGGTGGCTTGTGGACGCTGCTGGTAGACTACTCGGGTGGGCAAAATTTCCAGTCAGAAATTAGCATAAACGATGCGACTTACGGAGGTGGCAGCGGTTTGTACTTTGGGTTTCAATGTGAATATACCGCTACCCGGACAGACAAATTTTTCTTCGACGACATCCTCGTCGCACCGCTGCTCCCCGACACACAAGCACCTGTTTTACTTTCGGTAAATGCTATTTCAGCAACGGAATTGGCCGTGTTTTTTGATGAAAATGTAGAGGAAATATCAGCGACAGAACCGACCAATTTTACCATCAACAATGGTGTCGGCCAACCCGCTGCCGGTTTTTTGGATGGTTCGGATAAAACGCTCGTCCACCTCTCCTTGCAAGTACCCTTGGTCAGCCCAACAGATTATGAATTGGCGGTTGAAAACATAGCCGATTTGGAGGGGAATATTGGAGGCTTACAGATTGCCCCTTTTTCATTTTTCGAACCAGAAACCCCTGTCGAATTTGACATCCTGATCAATGAAATTATGGCGGATCCCAGTCCAGCCGTCGCAATTCCACCAGTTGAATTTATCGAGTTATATAATAGAAGCGACAAAACATTTGACCTACAAGGTTTTGGTTTTTCAAATGGAAGTACACCGCAGGTTTTCCCCAATTATTTACTACCTCCCAAAAGTTATGTACTCGTTTGTGATGAAGAAAATGTCGATTCCCTCACCTTGTTTGGTGATGTCATTGGCCTTCCATCTTTTCCAGGGTTGGTCAATAGTGGCGACGAATTAACATTGACCGATGCCGATGGCAACACCATCCATTTTGTCAGTTATACAGCGGATAGCTATCAGGATCCGCAAAAAGCCGAAGGCGGCTGGACGTTGGAACTCGTCAACCCATTGGCACCTTGTCAGGGGGAGTCGAACTGGCGCGCATCGAACAGCCTGCTGGGAGGCACACCCGGCCAGCCCAATTCGGTCTTAATTGAATCACCAGACGTACAAGGGCCCGACCTGATAAGGGCTTATGCTTCGGTCAACCAACCGGATAGGATCGAGTTGTTTTTTAACGAAGGTTTGGAAAAAACAATGGCCACCAGCGCAGCAAATTATGTCGTTTCGAACGGGGTGGAAATAGCGACAGCTACTTTATTGCCGCCAACCAATAAAGTGGTGTACCTCCAATTGACAGCTCCCTTGTCGCCAAGTATTCTTTATGAAATAACACTATCGGATGCGATAAGAGATTGTACGGGCAACGAAGTTCAAAACAACGAAATAACAATAGCCCTGCCCGAACCGATAGAGCCGATGGACCTTGTCATCAATGAAATTTTGTTCAATCCAAATGCTGGCGGTGTTGACTTTGTGGAAGTTTTTAACCGCTCTGATAAAGTGCTGAATTTGGGTGATTTGGTCATCGGAAATTTGCAGGTCGATATGGATACTGTCGTCAAAGAAGTCGTTGTGAACAAGCTGATTTTTCCGGGTGAATACGCTGTTTTTACAACCAGTCCTAGTGCTGTAAAAGATAATTATCAGGTTGAAAATGAAGCCGCTTTTCTAACAAATGATCTGCCTGCTTTTAATAATGATGCAGGTAACGTGACCTTGTTCAGGGGAGGGGTAACGGGTATTGTGATTGTGGATGCGTTTGATTACCAAGAGGATTTTCAACATCCTTTGTTGGACGACCCCGATGGGGTTTCGTTAGAGCGGTTAAACCCGAATGCCCCAACGCAGGACCGTAACAACTGGCACTCGGCTGCCGCCGGCGCTGGTTTTGGGACACCTACTTATCAGAATTCGCAGGCGATCCCCGATCCAAATTCCGCTGCTGATTTTTTTGAAATACCGGAGAAGAAACTCTCGCCCGATGGGGATGGGTTTCAAGATTTCTTGCTCATTAATTACAAAACGGATAGTCCTGGCTATACCGCTCAGATAAAAATTTACGACGTAGAAGGCCGCCTCGTCAAAACACTTGTCAACAACGAACTACTTTCTACCGAAGGTTTTTTGCGGTGGGACGGCGATACGGATAGGGGTGGCAAGGCCCGTATCGGCATCTATATTTTATATGCCCAAATTTTCCGGTCAGATGGTACCAAAAAGGAGTTTAAAGAAACTTGTGTGGTAGCAGGACGGCTTTGATTTCAGATGGAGAGTGGCGAGGGCGTTTTTGCAGCAAGTTAAAAAAAGTTAAGCCGCTGGGTTTTGGGCTTAACATCAGGTTAAAAACGCTTTTAAAAATAAACGAACCCTTAAGTTTACAAGTCTATTAAAAGTCGGAATTACGGCTGATAAATCTAAATCTTTGAAAACAAGAAACAGGATTGAAGTGGAAGGGGGCAGGTTAGGAACAAACCTGGTGCTTGACTCCTCAACCCTGATTCTTCAAAAAATTGAATATGAAAGCGCCAAACCTATTGATCCTATTTGCAACCAGCTTGATGCTATTCACCTCCTGCGCTAAGTTGACTTATTTCACCGAAGATCTGCACGAACAGCAAGGCTGGACGGAAGACGAACTCAAGAAAATCCAGTTTTATATTTCCCAAGATGTCGTTTTAAAACGGGAACTCACCGGCGGTAAGTCCGAAATCATTTCTGGTAAAATAAAAGTGGAAAACGGCAGTAAGATCGAAGAGGTCGTTATCCCAAAAGGGACGCCGGGCACTTTTCTCTTCAGCCCTAAAGAAGATCGGTTTGCCATCGCCTTTGAAGATGGCGGCGACAAGCGATATTTGATGTTTGGGCCAAGCCCAAAATACAGTGACCGCTTTGTTATGTTAGCTTCTGATTGGAGCAGGCGCAGCGGCAAGGTAACGTATGATGGCAAACAATGGCGGGTAAACTCGGACGACGCTTATGCCGCATTGATGGTGGACTTGAAAAAAGTCAATAAGTATGATAAAAACTCGAGGACTGCCAAAGGCCGAAGGGTTGGAGGATAAAAAAATCCCTGCCAGTTTTTCATTAGCTGGCAGGGATTTTTTTTTGCTTTTTTCAAAAATCCTAATTACGGGCAACACATTTTTTAAATCAACCTTGTCCACTTTCAAAACTTTCCTATCTTGCCCTCCCTGAAAGATTAACTTCCCAATCCTTACCAATAGAACAATTTTGTCCTACCAAATAAAATCACTCAACCGGCTATCGGTTTGGTTAAAAAATGCATGAAACATGAGTAACATTAATGCTAAATGGCAAAAAGAAAATACTTATGACGCAATCGTCATTGGTAGCGGCATCAGTGGTGGCTGGGCTGCAAAAGAGCTTAGTGAAAAAGGGCTTAAAACTTTAGTTCTGGAGCGAGGCCGAATGATCAATCACATCAAAGATTACCCAACCATGAACTACAACCCATGGGACTTTAAATTCCCACAAGGTAAGGTTCCACCGGATGAAATAGAAAAACACTACCCAAAGCAAAACCGTACTGGCTATACCGTCAACGAAGCATGGAAGCATTGGTTCGTAAAGGACGATGAACATCCTTACTCCGAAGTGAAGCGGTTCGATTGGATTCGGGGCTATCACGTTGGGGGGCGATCAATCACTTGGGGACGTCAGAGCTACCGTTGGAGCGACCTTGATTTTGAGGCCAACGCAAAAGAAGGTATTGGGGTCGATTGGCCGATCCGTTACAAGGATCTCGCCCCTTGGTACGGCTATGTGGAGGAATGGATCGGAGTAAGCGGTCAAAAGCTGGGGTTGTCACAGTTGCCCGACGGCAATTTTCAGCCACCAATGGAATTGAATTGCGTAGAGCTGGATGCCAAGGCTAAGATTGAGGCTAAATTTTCGGAAAGAAACGTCACGATTGGCCGTACGGCCCACATCACCCAGCCAACCGAACTACAGAAAAAGCTCGGCAGGGGAAAATGCCAATTCCGGAATTTGTGTATGCGGGGGTGCCCGTTTGGGGGCTATTTTAGCAGCAACGGCGGTACATTGATCGCTGCCGAAATGACGGGCAACATGACCCTTCGTCCAAATTCCATTGTCCATTCACTGGTGTATGATGCCAAGCAAAACAAGATAACGGGGGTAAAGGTATTGGATGCAGAAACGAAAGAAGAACTTGAATTTTACGCCAAAGTTATTTTTGTAAATGCTTCCGCGTTCAATTCCACGTGGATTTTGATGAATACGGTCAATGATCGTTTCCCGAACGGCCTTGGCAATGAAAGCGACCAATTGGGTCGCAATGTTATGGACCACCATTTCAAAGCTGGTGCAGAAGCTAATGTAGATGGATATACCGATCGCTATTATTCTGGCAGGCGAGCCAATGGCGTTTACATCCCCCGTTTCCGAAATCTGGACAAAAACACCAAGCAAAAAGATTTCCTCCGGGGCTATGGCTATCAAGGTGGCGCCAGCCGCAGGGATTGGAAACGATTGGTAGCGGAGATGGGCATTGGCGCCGATATGAAATCGGAATTACAAGAGCCGGGCCGCTGGCGTATGGGCATCAATGGTTTTGGTGAAATGCTGCCGCACCCAGACAACCGTATTACCCTGAACAAAGAGGTATTGGATAAATATGGTATGCCTACCCTAACAATGGACGTGGAGATCAAGGAAAATGAACTTAATATGCGGAAAGATATGCAAGCTTCGGCTGTAGAGATGTTGGAAGCAGCTGGGTTTAAGGATGTCAAGCCTTATGACCATGCATACGGGCCGGGTTTGGGAATCCACGAAATGGGGACTGCCAGAATGGGCAACGATCCTAAGACTTCTGTATTGAACCGTTGGAATCAAGTACATGAAGCCAAAAATGTCTTTTTGACCGATGGGGCATGCATGACTTCCGCCAGCTGCGTCAACCCATCATTAACTTACATGGCATTGACCGCAAGGGCGGTCGACTACGCCACCAAAGAATTGAATAAAGGCAATCTTTAATATAGTGATTGGTGAATAGTGATCAGTGATTAGTTTCAGATATAATTATCAGACTCAAATCGCCAATCCCTGTTCACTGATTTCCAATTTCCAAAAATGAACAGAAGAGACGCCATAAAAAAAACATCCTTCCTCCTCGGAGGGACACTTTCCGCCAGTGCCATTTTTGGTGTGATGAGCGGTTGTAAAGCTGAACCAGTTTTGGACTGGACCCCTTCTTTTTTCACAACCAATGAAGGGGGTATAATTCAGGACATGGTCGAGCGGATATTACCTCGCACCGATACCCCCGGGGCAGCGGATGTCGGAGTACATTCATTCATTGATAACATGATGGCCAATTTTTACCAAGAAAAAGACCGAGTGGCTTTGCGGTCCGCTTTACAGACTGTAGACGCAGACGCCCAAAAGGATTTTGGTAAAAACTTTACCTCCCTAAGCGATGAGCAGCAAAATGAGTTACTAAAAAAGTACGATGCGGCTGCCTATGCCCAGACGACTGGCGAGGATCATTTTTTCAAGAGAATAAAAGAACTGACCATTCTTGGGTTTTGCACCTCTGAAATTGGGGCTACGGAATTTTTAGAATATGATCCATTACCGGGTGATTACAAAGGTTGCATTCCTTATTCAGATGTAGGCAAGGTTTGGGCAACCTCTTGACCTACTGTTGTGGACGGCATTTATCCAAAAAGCTGCGAACGGTTTGCTTCATTTTTCCCTCATCGAAGTAATGACCTTGAACATGCCCTTTTTCTAGGGCAGCAGGTATTCCTTTTGCTAAGTCCAGTTCATCTTGAGATTGGATGTGAAAAATGTCGTTTTTAGAAAAAAGGTGGCCCAAGTATTCCTGTTCCGTTTGCCCCGGGGTAGGGATCAAAAGCGCTGGCTTGTTAAGTTTTGCCAAATCCATGATCGAGCTGTACCCCGTCCTTCCAATAAAAAGATCACTTGAGAGAATGGCTTCGTTGAGTGCTTGGCTGGTTAGGGAGGATACTACTTGGATATTCCCGCCGACCATGAATTGTTCGCTGGCTTCAGTTTTCCCTTGGACCATCAAAAATTGATAAGGAAGCAAAGCTGCTTGCTCAAAGATTGCTTTTTCTAAATTCGTTCTTTGTGGTTCTGGGCCAGAAAGGACCACAACAACATCGAACTTTTTATTTACTTGTCGCTTTGCCAATCTTGATAAAGCTCCAATAAATATTGCCGATTTGATTGGCTTTCCGTGTGATAAACTGCCAGATAGGTTCGGGCTATCGGCTACATCAAGTATCCAGCACTCGCTGTATTTTTTTATGAAAAAATAATTCAGCCGACGGCCAATCCATTGCAGCAAAGTAGAAGGGATGATCAAATTGATCTGGTGGGTAATGAAGACGGAAGGGATTTTTTTTGAAAAACACCCTAGCCTGTTGTCCGAAATAATGCCATCAATGCGATGTTCAGTTGTTATTTCCTTGACAATTTTATGCTCTTTGAAAACAGCCCAAACCAATTTGGGTAGCACCATTAATATGTTTAGAATAATGCTTTTAGAGGTATAAGTGACGCCATATTCGGGCAGCTGAAAAATAGGCAGTTCAGGAAATTCTTTTCTGAGGAGATCAAGTGCCCGGCCGTCAGAGGCAAGAAAAACAGATGCCCCTTGGAGGGATAATTCCTTGATGATAGGAATGCACCTAGTAGCGTGGCCAAGCCCCCAATTTAGAGGGGCAACGAGGATTTTTTTAGGTTGTAGCAAGGAATCTTTTTTAAGTTTGTGTTTCATGCTAAAAAAGTCACATGAAAAATCCCCGCCTACTATATGTCGCTTTATTGTTGTTGGCCTTGGCCTGTTTAGTCGTCAATTGTAGGGCTACCGACTGTGGTTGCCCTTGATAACACCAATCATTAATTCATCCGGATTTCGTCGTCTGTTTCGTTGTAAAACTTGAAACTACCGATTTGGAAATTCCCATCAGGTATGATCCGCACCCATTTGTAATATTGTTTATACCACTTCATTTGCTTACTTGGAAATCCTTTTTTCAAAAAAGCTTCAACGAATGGGTGAACCTTGAGGTACAATTTTGACTTAGTGCCCGATTGTATAATGAATTTAAGGTCGCGCTCAATTTCGTCGGTTACTAGGAGCGTCGGGTTGACCTTTCCCGAACCTTTGCATGCGGGGCAAACCTCAGCGGTGTTGATTTTAACTTCAGGCCTTACTCGTTGGCGGGTGATCTGCATCAGCCCAAACTTGCTCAAAGGCAGGATGGTGTGCTGTGCTCGGTCTTTCCTCATTGCATCGCGCATGGCTTTGAACAATTCTTTTTTATGTTCACTGTTGCGCATGTCAATGAAATCGATGATAATCAGGCCTCCAATATCCCTCAACCTCATTTGCCTAGCGATCTCCTCAGCCGCTTCCATGTTGACGTGGAGGACTGCCTCGTCTTGATTCTTGCTCGACATTTTGTGGCCGCTGTTGACATCCACAACGTGCATGGCTTCGGTCGATTCAATAACGATGTAAGCGCCGCTGCTCATGGTGGCCGTTTTCCCAAATGAAGACTTGATTTGGCGAGCCACCCCATAAGAATCAAAAATGGGTTTGGTTTTATTGTAATTGGTTACGATTCCTACTTTGTCTGGGGCAATGTTTCCAAGAAACTGTCGGATGTTTCCGTATAGTTGTTTGTCATTGACAACTATCTTATTGAAAGAATCATTTAAGATATCCCGCAAAATGCTACTTGTCTTATCCAGTTCGCTCAACAACTTTGCAGGTGGGCGGCTGCCTTGCAATTGGTTGAAAATATCTTCCCATTTACTGACCATCAATGCAAGTTCTTCGTGCAAGTCCTGCACTTTTTTCCCTTCCGCCGCAGTCCTTACAATCACGCCAAAATTTTTGGGCTTAATACTTTCAATCAGGGATTTTAAGCGCTTCCTTTCGTCTGCGTTTCCTATTTTTTTAGAAACAGCCACAATGTCGTTGAAAGGTGTTAGTACCAAGTAACGTCCAGGAATGGTGATTTCGCAACTTAATCTTGGCCCCTTGGTAGAGATCGGCTCTTTTAATATTTGTACTAAGATCGGCTGCCGCTTGGCCAACACTTGATCTATCTTCCCTGTCTTAATAATTTCTGGTTCGATCTTAAAATTGTCAAGCTTATGGGTGGTTAAGCTACCGGAAGCCGCACTGTTTGTGTATTTGATGAGGGAACGAAGCTTTGGCCCTAAGTCCGTGTAATGCAAAAAAGCTTCTTTTTTATGGCCAATATCAATGAAAGCCGCGTTCAAACCGGGCATTAGCTTGATAACCCTCCCTAAGAAAATATCCCCAACAGAGAAGTTGTTATTTGTCTTTTGGTTATGCAACTCCACCAACTTGCCCTGCTCCAGCAGGGCAATTTCTACTTCAGTAGGCGCAGAATTGATGATTAATTCTTTTTCCACGATGTCGTGTATTTATAAACACAAAATGGCCTCCACAATGTCAACGCATTATGAAAAACCACTACCGGAAAAAAGCCCAGTTAGGTCAATGCTGTAAAAATAGATTAAGAAAGGTAGGTCGTAGAAATGGGTATAGAAACCTGACAAAATAGATTGAATAAATGCTTATTGCAGCTATTCTTTCGGAGTTATCGTATGTCAGGCTAAAAAACGCTGAGTTTAATGGGGTTGATTGGGAATTGTACTTTGGTTCTCAACGATAGCCACTGTTCGACATAAAAATATTAACCAACGTCTCAATGGTTTTATTAGGTTTTAAAATGGATTAGCTAAAAAGAATATTAACTAAAATCTTTTCTTTATAAACCACCTCTATAAAACTTTGGACAGCACGACCATTGTCTTTGCTTAAAAATCCGATGGAAATTATTGTCATACGGCTATTGGCAGTCCTTTATAGATAGAGGTCACTGCCAATAGCATGGAAAAACCGACTAGCGGTTCTTCTTTTTATGACGGTTTTTCCTGAGTCTTTTCTTGCGTTTGTGAGTAGCGATCTTATGACGCTTCCGTTTTTTACCACAAGGCATATTTTCTGCTCCTTTTTTTGGTAGTCGAGTAGAAAAAGGTTTTTCAAGGGATGCCGTTTTCTAAACAAATGCTACCTAGTTAAAAAAAAATAGTTAAAATAAATTTGAAGAGGGGGACATACTCAATGCAAATATGCACCCATCATATTATGATTTATGGATTTGTACGGATACAAATCAATTGTTCGTCAATTCTTTGCACTTCGCCAAATACGGCGAAGCTGCAACTTGTTCGTTCATTTCTTCAAATGCCTTTCCAAGCAAACAATTTGACATAGGGTTTTCGGGCTCTAACTCAACAGCTTTACTCAGCCTTTGAACAGCCTTGTCCAATTGGCCAGTTTTTATGGCCAGCCTGCCCAATTGGTTGAGGACTGAGACGTTTTCTGGGTTTTGTTTATTCAGTTCGACCAGCATTAATATCCCTTTCATTGGGGTTTCTGCCGGAGGGTTTTCTGTATAAACGAGTGCAAGGTTTACGGCATGCTGTAGGTTGGAAGGGTTCAGTGATGTTGCGTTTTCCAAGGCACTCACAGCATGGTCGGTACAATAACTTTTTACTTTGGGTTCTGTTTCACGCTGAACACAGATAGAAAAGGTAGTGCCAGTTATAGACCAAGCATCTTCGTTGTTTTCAATCAGCGCCACTTGCTCAGCATAGTAGCCAGCTATGGCCGGTTTGTTCAATTTATACCAGATACTTGATAGCTCCTTGTATGCTTTTGACTTTTCGCTATCGTTTGATGAATTGTTCAGTCCCATCTCAAGGGCTAACACTTCTGACTCATCGTTAGGACTCAAATCCTTTTTGGCATCCATCAATAATGAACTAATATCTGTGCTGACGACATTGTCAAGCCTTTGCTTTTCAATGATTTTATGCTGATCTGGGGTGGTTTCACACCCGAAGTACATAGCTATGAACAATGCTACTGCTGCAATAATGACTATCCACTGATTCCTGTTCATGCACTAAAGATTTTTGATAAATCTAACTACTACACAAGTTTGCCGTTTAGACTGAACAAACTCTAATCATTTCCCTCGTCTTCAGGCAATGTGTCAACATTGTCCTTGACCTCTTCCATAAAGACTTTAGCAGGTTTGAAAGCTGGAATAAAATGTTCTGGTATCTCAATAGATACGTTACGCTTGATGTGGCGACCAACTTTCTTTTTTCTCTTTTTGACAATGAAACTGCCAAAGCCTCTAATATAAACATTCTCGCCTGTCGAAAGGGAACCTTTGACTGACTTAAAGAACTCTTCGAGTGTAACCAACACGTCAACTTTAGGAACGCCGGTTTTCTCTGAAATTGCTGTTACAAGGTCAGCTTTTCTCATCTTATATAATTGGTTTAGAATGAGTTATGAAATCAAGACCCATTATTTTGAAATGGAGCGCAAATTTCGGAAAAAAATCCTTTTGTAAAAATAATTCACAATTTAATTTCAATAATTTTCTCTTTAATTATCAATGGGTTATGTATGGTTGGATTGATAAAGGGAGTCCTCCTTTATCAATATAGGCGGGGAGAACGCTTCTCTAAAAATGGTAAACTTCAGAATAGGGTTTCTTTTATTAATGTGTTACCTATATTTGCCAACCGCTTTTAAAAAAGATGAGCGGAGGGTACTTTTTCAAATAATCATTACGCAATAACTTCCATTTTATGCTGCTATCTATGACAGGTTACGGACGTTCGACCAAGACTTTTGGCTCGAAGACCATTATCGTTGAGTTGCGTTCGTTGAACAGTAAGTTCACGGATATGCGGCTTAAAGTCCCTTCTAGTTTCCGCGAAAAAGAACACGAGCTTCGAAAGTTTGTAACGGAAAAAGTGGAACGTGGTAAGATCGACTTGTCCATTGAGATAAAATCATTGACTGGTGAAGATGGATTTGGGCTGAATGTCCCCCTTTTTAAAAAGTACCATGAAGCACTTTCCAATATTGCTGACGAGCTTGGAACGGGAAAAGATGGGTTAGCTGCAGCCATTTTGAGAATACCGAATGTGGTCGTTTCTGAAGAGGGGGATATGGATGAGGAGGAATGGAAACAAGTATTGATCACCATTAACGATGCATTCGATCATTTCACTAAGTTTAGAGAAGCAGAGGGCAATGCGATGGAAGAGGATTTAAGGCTGCGGGTGAAGAATATTCGAGCTGGCCTTATAGGGGTTGACCCGTTCGAGACAGGCCGGGTGACCAGGCTGAAGAATCGGCTGAAGCAGAACTTAGAAGAGTTCATGGGCAAGGAAAACGTTGATGAAAACCGCTTTGAACAAGAGGTGCTGTTTTATTTAGAAAAAATCGACATTACAGAAGAGAAAGTCAGGCTGGAGCAACATTGTAGTTTTTTTCTGGAGCAGTTGGATTCTCCCAAAATGAGCAAAGGCCGGAAGCTAAGTTTTATCAGCCAGGAAATGGGGAGAGAGATCAATACCCTAGGGGCAAAGGCGTATTCTGCTGATATTCAGCGTATCGTGGTAAATATGAAAGATGATTTGGAAAAAATAAAAGAGCAAGTAGCAAATTCTGTGTAGCAAATGGGAAAGTTAATCATTGTAACGGCCCCATCTGGAGCTGGCAAAACGACGGTTGTGCGGCATTTGCTCAATTCTTTTGAGGAGCTTGCTTTTTCGGTGTCCGCAACTACCCGCACCAAAAGAGAAAATGAAGAGGAAGGGCGGGACTATTATTTTATGGATGTCCAAAAATTCAAAACGTTGATTGAAGATGGTGCTTTTTTGGAATGGGAAGAGGTTTACGAAAACCAGTTTTATGGAACATTGAAAAAGGAGGCAGAACGGTTGTGGAGCGC
>JAWKLX010000060.1:0-46239 GCA_041392505.1 Saprospiraceae bacterium
GGTTGCCCGTTTCTTCGGCGACAGGCAAGGTGGCGGATTGGCTACTAAAATAAGCCCCAAAAGGGCAGCCCCGCACACAACGATCCCTACTTTGGCATTGCCCCCTTTTCCCTTTATGGACGGCTGGATCATACTCCGACAAATTGGCCACCCGGCCCGGTGTTACGACCCGACCGGGATAGACTTTTGCCACCGCTTCGCGGAAATGTTGCTCCACGCAATTGAGCGGGAACGGCTTCAGAAATTTTCCATCCGGCACTTGCTTCAAACCCTCTTTTTGTCCTGCGATGCCAACAAACGGTTCGACGTAATTGTACCACGGCTCAATGTCTTTGTAGCGGATGGGCCAATCGATGGCCACGCCTTCCTTGGCATTGGCCTCAAAATCAATATCGCTCCAGCGGTAACAATGCTTACCCCACATGATCGAGCGACCACCGACGTGGTGTCCACGTATCCAATCGAAACGCTCCACTTCGTCATAAGGATATTCATCGTCTTTATTGATAAAATGTTTGTGATCTTCCCGCACCCACCAATGCAATCGATTTTGTTTAAAATAATGTTTATTGATCTCCTCCTGATTGACCATGTTCTGGGTGGGCAAGTCCCAAGTGTCCAAACCAGCGGTTGGGTAATCGCCATGCTGTACCATCCGTCCCCGTTCGAGTACCAAGGTTTTGTACCCTTTCAGGCAAAGTTCCATCGCAGCGTAGCCACCGCTGATGCCAGAGCCGATGACGATCGCATCGAAGGTAAAATCGTTTTGTCCTGTGATCTGAAAATTCATATTGCCCAAGCTTTTCCACCCGCTTCTTCCAGTGAAATACACGGTTGGTATTCCCCTGGTACGGGCAGGTAATTCAAATAATTCATCCCTATTTCTTCCGTCGATAAGTAATAAGCAACGGTTTGTTGTTTGAAATCCAAAAATGCCGCCCGGACAGCTTTTAGGCTCTCCTCTTTTGAAACATCCAATTGTTGCAGCAGCGCCAATTGCTTGTCGGCCTTCATTTTCTCAAAACCTGCTTCCGTCAAATATTTCGACAATGCCTCGAAGCCTGTTCTGAAATCAGTTTGTTGCTCTACCGTATAGACCTTGCTCACCATATTGTCGATCATTTGGTGAACGCCAACTTCCGTCGCTGCGGGACTATCGGTTTTTGGCAAGATCAAATCCACCAGGTTTTTGACCAAGCCGAATTCTTCCTCGTTAAAAAATACTGGTTGGTAATTGTCCACCACTTCCGCTTGGCAGCCCGATAAAAGGACGCTCACCAATGGCGCTCCAACGACCGCACCAGTGGCGTAGGCCGTGTATTGTAAAATGGTCCGTCTTTTCATAATTATGATTTGTGCGGGGAAGATAGGGAATGGTTTTCTTTTGGGGAAATTAAGTAATTCAAGGCACTGTTTGAAAAATCAACCTCTTTCAATGCGGGCCGAATGGTCCCCTAACTTTTGCCATCGGTCCGCTCCGCATTTTACTACTTTTCAATTTGCTACCCGAAATACTCAAGCGACTTCTTCCACCACCCAGCCAGCCATCATTTTCCGGCCGAACACCCACAAAGCCAACGATAATAAAATGGAACAAATAAAAGAAAGGAGAAATAAATTGAAGTCCAGCGCCATGCTACCAAACCAAGCGTATATAATGCAAATGGGCAAATAGCCGATGGCATTTAAAAGCAGATATAATTTTAGATTCATCCTGTTAAATCCGGCCGTTAAGCAAATGCTTTCGGATAGGATGGGAATGCCACGAGTAATAATGATGGCAAAAACACTGTAGCGCCGCATCACCGCATCGGCTTTGTTGTTTTTTTCAATGCTAAATCCGAGCGCCGAAAATTTCCCGATGAAATAACCCACAAAGGCAGCCAAAAAAGAGCTGGCAAAGGAAAGTACCATCCCACCGAACACCCCCAATACCGCCCCATTTAAGTACATAACAAGGCTGGACGGCACTGGCAATACAATATCGGAGGATAGTGCTAAAAAGCTGACTACAGTATATTGACTTTTGTTGTTTTTCAGGCCATCCAACAGCTCTTCAAAATAAGTCTCCATTCCATCAAAACCTAAGAAAACCACGGTGATTAATACAATGCTAACCAACATGGGCAACAATAGGAATTTGACCGGATCGATATTTTTCATTGAGTAAGTTATTTTAATTTAATTTTTTGTGACATAAAAAAAAGAAATAATTACCGTGTAACAAAAATTTCTTTCTGCGCCGGGCCGACTTTGTCGGCCCGGCGCAGAAAGGTTTTTAGGCGGCGAGCGGCTGAAAGCCGCTCGCCGCCTAAAAAAACTATTGTTACACAGTAATAAAAATGTTATTAAAAAAGTAAAAATAAAATTCCTGAGCACTAATATTGAAAATGTGTTTTTAATAATTTCTTACCAGCAATAATTATTCATAATAATAACAAATCAAATTACCCCTATCATAGTTTTTAATTTCCATTTTTATTTTAATTTTTATTTCTAAACCTCATTTATAATACAAATTCAGTCGGCGGAATATATTCAAACGTCGGCCCAATATTATATCCATCCTTTCCAGGAAATGGTGTGCCACACAATCTTTCGCCCCGCAATTTTATATCGAACATTAGCCCGATGGTGTTGTCCAAATTTCCGGGCTTGCCATTAAAGGCGTCATGCAAGCCGTCCAATAACGAGAAATAACTTTGGTTAAATTCATTTACTCTTCTTCTTGCTTCCGAACCCACAGGCAGCATCCGGGTCTTGGTGTCAGGGAATATTGGGAAAACATTATTTGGATCGGACGGAATGGGGGCTCCCGTGAAAGAATAACCATGTGGCGCCTTTGGGTCTTTCACCAGGCGACGCCCCCGGAACAATTCTTCAAACCGGTAATAATGAGCAATTTCACCCTGTTGGTCGACGGGTGAAATGGAAGTCCCCTCGCCCTGTTCGATGATAATATTAATGGCTTTGTCCGCATCTTTTTTGGTGAGGATCGGAAATAATAAATCGGAAGGAAAAAAATTGGAAGTTACTTGATTTGCTGGGTCTCCCGGCAATTGGGCAGGTGCCAATTTGTTTATTTTTTTCCGCAGGGCATCGTAAAATTCCCCGATGGTATGGTATTCAACTTCAGCCATGGGTGCTGCCGATTTCAAGACCAGCGGGTGCTCCGGCTCTTCAATTTCCATGAACACATTTTTCACCTGTTCTTTGGAATATTTGGCCAGCGTAACAACCAAGCTCCCGCCAACCCCCATTGGCAACGACCCCGGATATTCGGGCACAAAGTCTTTATTATTAATGGACGGTGAGCCTCCTAATGCATTCATAATATTAGCAGCGATCGTCATGTGCATCATCTCTTCGATGACGATAGAATGAATGATTTCGCCCACTTCTTTTTCCGTGCCCGGCTTCAGAGAAAATAAGGCTGTCAAATAAGTGGGGATGGTGGCGTGTTCCAGTTCAATGGCATTTTGCACCATTGGAAATAAATCCGACAAGGTCGTTGCCTGATTTATTCTTTCGACATGTTTTTTATTTAACTTGATCATATTGTTTTGACTTTGGTTAATAATTTATTCAAAAATAATTTGACTTTATGTAGCTCTGTGAAGTTTTTTTTTATTCCACGGAGAGACACAAAGGAGACACAGAGTTCCACGGAGTTTATTTCCTATTTTTTGAATAATTTTAATTCATGAAATTTAAATTACAGCTAATTAAAAAATAAATAAATCCGGGAATTCAGCGACGGAAATTCCTTCCCCTTGCTTGGCCCGAACTGCATTTTTTAATTTCATTTGTTTTTCCGTCAAAGCTTTACCCAATTGAGCCGGACTTGCCGCCAATTCTTTTTCTTTTGCACCTTTTGCTTTTGCTAATTTTTTCTTCGGAAGAATAATCGGGTTTTCCAACCACTTTAAAATAGTCAACCTTTTATTTTCCGATAAATCCCTTGTCACGGGCATATACAATGGGTCGTTAATTTGCTGGCTAAATGCAAAAGCGACAATATCTTTCTTTTTAATTATTGCCTCCGGATCGCTCAAGTCCACCAAATATTTACTCATGATCGGGTACAGGTTGGCGTATTGAATCATGGTGTAAGCAATGTCATCCCAAGTCGGATTTTCCGGTATTTCATAAAAGTCCCGGAGGTGGACAAAAATATTGTCGTTATTATATGGCCCTTCCGCTGGGTCGGGTCCGAAATTTTGCAATTGATAATCGAGGAAATAAATCTGCCCATCCAAATACCCCCGTGGGTTATGAATGGCATTACCGGTAATTTTCAGCTGGGCAAAGCCGTTTGCATCCGTTCGAATGGCGTGAGCGAAGCTGATGCCGTCCGCTGGGTAATTATTGCCCGGAATATCAACAGGATTATTTTTTTCACTTTGCGTCCCCTGTCCCTTTGGAATAACTGGGGTTGGTGGTTGCAGCTGAATGGTGATGGTATTGTTCGCCAACGGTTTCCCCCATTGATAGGCATAAAAATTCACAAAATTAGATTGGCCCGCATCGAGCCGTTGCACAAAATTATCGGCACGCAACAAATAGCCGTTGATGGATTCCCGGGCCAGCAGGGAATAAGTGCCGCTGTTGTTGGTGGTCAGTAGCACGACTTGATGGTCTTTTAGCAAGTCCATGATTTCTGCAGATAAGTCATCGAAACTGACGATGCCGCAGGTGTCGTTGAGCCAATCATCTCCGGCGACATATTCCACCTCCCCGATCAGGGTTACCTCGGCTGGATCGATTTCTACGGGATTGGGGGCAAGTCCTGCATTGACTGCCTGTCTGCTCACGGCGACCAACAATTTGGCTGTCAGGTCAATTTTCCCCATCGAATTGGCAATCGGGAAACTGCTCCCAAAATCAAACGTCAACCTTCTCGCTGCTTGGTCGAATAAGAAATTGGAGTTGCTGAAATAAATGATGGGTTGGCCATTGGGGGCAACATTTTGCACCATGCCATACAGCCGTCGGCAGCCAGCAAAGGTCGATGGTTCGCCCACAAACCAAGGCCCAATTGCCCCAAGAATACGTCCCATGGAAAAGCGCCCGTCCTCCGCATGGTTGTAATAATACCCGTAAGCGTTCAGGTTCAAGCTCAAGCGATTGTATTGAGTGATTGCTTTTAATTTTTTGAGAAATGGGGACGCCTCAGCCCTTCCCCCCCACTTGACATTGTTCAGGACGGTCGTCCAAGTACCGCCGAGTGGTTGGCCATTCACACTTCCCCCACCGGACTGACGATATTGCAAATCCCGAAACCCCGTGGCATCCATATCCCCTTCCAATATCAGCTCATTTTCTTTGGTCGTGATCCGCAATTTGATCGCCCACAGTTCCGAGCATCCCTGTTGCTGAGGGTCGAGGTCAACCATTTTGCCTGTCGCCCGTCCGTCTGCCCCAGTGATGAATTGCCCAACCAACCCGTTTAAATCAGGAAATGGATAAGCGCTCCCGTCTCCGTAATGAAGTCCTTTTACCGTGCAATTTTGAAAATCAAAAATGGCACCGCCCACCGGGTTCCACCAGCCATTGGTTGCCCCTTTTCCAAATTCTTGATAAGATGGAATGAACGTGTCGTTATTGTAATGATAGGTCTGGTTGTTTACGGTGGACACATCGGATAAAAAGTCACCAGAAAAAACCAAAGAAGGAAAATGGAGATATGACATAATTGCTGGTTTTTAATTTAAGTCAATGTTCGTTTTTAGCAAAATGAAAATGAATACAAAGCTGGTCAGCGCTTCATGATCTATTTTCATTTGTTTTATTGATTGCCTTAAAAATATTTTTTGATCAAGAAAATTAATCCCTTTGAAAAGAGAGTATTAATTCAGAACGGATACAGTATTGAGGATATATTGTTTGGGTATAAACGAGGTCGCTAATGTAGCATCAATAAATAAAGTATTCAAATTTATATTAGAATAAATCGGACAGTTTTATGAAAATAAATTGAATAATAATTGGAACGCTGATGACACGGATTTGGCGGATTATGACGGATTAATTATTTGCTAATGGGCATGACTGCCGAATCCGTGTCTTCCGTGATTCTGTTGTTGCTTTGTTTTTATTTTATTTTAAAAATAAGATTACGCTAATGGGACTAAATCAAATTTGTTACAAGAATTCCTTTCTGCACGGGCCTGTGCAGAAAGTTTAGGGCGAGCGGCTGAAAGCCGCTCGCCCCTAAAAAACTTGGCGGTGCGTCAAATCTAAGGCTGGCAAAAATCACTGAAGATGCCGATCAATTATATCTGTTAGATTTTAAAAATCTAACAGATTTGAACAGCCTTACATTTAGTCCACCGCCAAAAACTTTTACTATAAACCCCATTTCCACTAGACGCAAAACTGACGATTATCATCCACACCTTTGATCAAATTCACTCCCCCTCCACCCTTTCCCAGTTAATTTTAAAATTGTCAAAAACAATTGGAGCTAACCAATAAATCGCAATGGCCAAAACGCTCGTCATCCTCGCCTTATTCCTGAGTGGGGGAATCCTAACTGGACAGGAACAATTCCAAAAGGAATTGATGCGGAGCGTTTACCTGATCGGCAACGCTGCCGATGTGTCTTGTGATGCCCCGATCATGACCGGGCTGCGGAATTTGACGGCTGTGGAAACCTCCCCGTTCATGGTGCTTTATTCTGGTGACATCATTGACAAAAATGGATTGGAAAAAGAGGACTGCGACAATGAAGAAGAAAAGCTGCGGGGGCTGATTGAGATCGGGAAAAACAACCCGCTCGGTAGTGTGCTGTTTATTCCCGGTGAGCGGGATTGGGACAACGCCGGAAAAATGGGTTGGGAAAAGGTGAAGCGGCTGGAGGATTTTTTGGAAAAAGAACTGCAATCCAAACGGGTCTTGATCCCGACTAAGGGCTGTCCCGGACCGATGGTCGTGGACGTGGGCGACGACCTGCGGATCATTGCCATCAACACCCAATGGTTTCAACATCAATACAAGCGGCCGGGCGAAGCCGACGATTGCAAATTTTTCAATGAGAATGAATTTTACGATGAGATCGACGACTACATGGAGGAAGTTCCCCACCGCAACATCATCATCGCTGCCCACCACCCGATCTATTCCTACGGCCAATCCGCTGGCTACCGATCTGCCCGAAGGCATTTTTTCCCACTGACAGATTTTGTCAAAAACGGCTACGTACCGTTACCTATCCTTGGCACTTTTTACGCTGCTTACCGCCAAAATGTGGGAGGCAAAAGAGACCTCACCAATGCCGCCATGAAAGAATTCAGCAGGCGGATGCGCCGCATCATGGACGAATACCAGAACGTGGTGTATGTGTCGGCCCACGAACTGGATTTGCAGGCGCTTTATGCTCAACAGAATTTCTATATCAACAGCGGCACGATGAAAAAATCATTGGCGGTCGCAAAAGGGAAGGAAACCGTTTTCAAAAAAAACAAAAAGGGTTTCATCAAATTGGAATACTTCACTGATGGCTCGGTGGGCATGAAAGTTTTTTACCTGAAAAAGGAGGAAGTGGTGTTGGGGCAAGAGCAGCTTTTGATGAAATCTTATTGTAAAAAACAGGATGCCCAAGTACCTACCAATGACCGTTTTGCCCCTTGCCGACAGTTAGATTTGGAAAATATAAAAATGGATGAAAACGCCCCCACCAGCGCCACCATTACTCCCGGCGCTCAATATGATGTTGGCAAATTAAGACGCTGGGTTTTTGGTGAACATTACCGAACCACTTGGGCTACCCCTATCGCCAACATCCCGATCCTCGACCTCGACACAACCTATGGTGGCTTGACCCCATTTGCCCGAGGAGGAGGCGGGCAAACCCACGTGCTGAAATTCAACGCACCCAACGGGCAACTCTACTATTTCCGCTCCATCGACAAAGACCCAAATTCGAGCCTCTCACAGAACCAAGCTTTGATGCGGGGCGTGTATGGTAAAATAATGAAAGACCTCACTTCTGGGCAATACCCTTATGGCGCATTTGTAACGGACAAACTGATGAACGCAGCTGGTATTTATCATACTAGTCCCCAGCTGTTCATCATGCCCGACCACCCCAAACTTGGAATGAACCGGGAGCTTTTTGCTGGCATGTTGGGGCGTTTTGAAATACGGCCACAAGGAGCAAACAAAGACGTCGAAGGTTTTATGGGTGCGGACCGGGTTGTGAAAACTTTCCGTATGTTTCAGTACTTATTGGACGACAACGACAACAAAGTGGATGCTCCATCTTATGCCAAGGCCAGGCTGTTCGACCTGCTGGTTTCCGATTGGGATCGACAGGCAGACAACTGGAAATTCATGGGTTTTGGCGAAAAGAAAGCGACGACTTTTACGCTATGCCGAAAGACCGGGACCGGGCCTTTTCCCGTTGGGATGGCATTTACTGGTTGCTCGACCAAGAGTTTGGATCTCCAAAAATTTCTGGCTTCAATTACAAATGGGGCGATTTTAAAAGCCTCACATTCAAGGCCCGGTACATTGACCGGATGTTGCTCAGTGAAATGGATTGGCAACAATGGAAAAGCATCGCTCAATCGTTGCAAACAGACCTAACCGACGAAGTTGTAGAAGATGCCTGGAAAAACATCCCGCCAGAAGCCCAAGACGAGTCAGCTGAAAAAATGGTCGATATTTTAAAACAAGAAGGGACAACCTGCTGGGCGCAACGGCCAAGTATTACCGATTGATGGCTAAATATGTTGACATCATCGGCTCCAACAAACGGGAAATTTTTGAACTGGAGCGCCTGCCCAACGGCGATGTGAAGGTGGATGTCTTTAAAAAAAAAAACAGGTGAAAAAGAGGACCTGCTCTACCATCGCTTGCTTCGCAAGGGAAACCAAAGAAATCCGACTACATGGGTTGGACAAAGAAGATGATTTTTTGATAAAAGGCGAAGCCAATAAAAGCATTTTGATCGGGTAATTTCAGGGGAGGACAAGGACTTTATTTCCGATCAGTCAAATGTGCGAGGTTGGAAAAAACATACTTTGATCTATGATCATAGTGGTAAGACTCACTTGCCATCGGTCAAGAGGCAAAAATCGTAAAGACCAAAGAGCCAGTCACTTTTACCTATCAATTGTGGGAATCCCCAATTCCTATTTCCCCATCCCATCTTTTGTGTACAATCGGAAGATGGGTTTGGTTTAGGGTTCGGTTTGTCGTTGACCAAGCAAGGTTTTCGGAAGCTGGCTATGCCCGAAAATATTTTTCAAAGGGGCGGTTACCACCCATGAAAATTTTTGGTTCAATGCTTCCGCCGATTTTCATCACGCAGTCGGAGAATGGGATTGGTTGGTTGCTGGCAAGGTATCCAATGCCGAGCGATCGTTCCGTCAATTTTATGGCATTGGCAGCAAGAAAAAAGGACAATGATCTGAAAGCTGCCAATTACTATGAGAACCACACCAATATTGAATATTTCAGTACGGGTTTGCGAAGGACATTTTGGCAACGAAGCTACTTCTCGGCATCCACCGCTTTTGAAAGGTGCTGGGTACGGAGCGAAATTGAAGGGGAGCAGCCGACCAGTATCTACGACGAACAGCCCGGCTTATTGGGTTTTGGGCACAACACCTATTTTGGAAGCCAGCAGGAATTGAATTTAAACCTCGCCGATGCGCTTATTTATCCACCAAAGGAGTGAAACTGCAACTCAATCACCTCTACTATTTCAACCTCTCCAAGGCAGCAGCAGCTTCGGTAGGTTGGCTGCTGATATGCGTTTTTATGAAACCATCCGGACGGTGATCCCCATCACGATCGGGCTACGGGGCGGCTATATTCAATCTTATGGAGACGTGCCTTTTTTCTACTTGGCCCACATTGGCCAAAAGGACAATCTGCGGGGTTATCTGCGTAATCGGTTTTCGGGGACCAAGGCCATTTATATGAATACCGATTTGCGGTTTGACTTGGGCACTATCGAAACGATACTCGTCCCGTTTGGCATTGGAGTCATCGGGTTCCACGATTTTGGAAAGGTATGGGCGCCACAGGAGGATTCAGATAAATGGCACCAAGGGTATGGCGGAGGTGTTTATTTATCACCCGTCAATGAGAATTTTAATATGACCTTTTCGGTCGCCAGGTCGGAGGAGGAAAAGCTGCTTTATGAGTTCACGTTTGGGTTTAGTTTGTGAATTAAAACAACTCCAAAAAAGAATTTTGAAGAGGCTGTCCCATAAGTTACTTTTTAAAAAACATAGCAGAATTTAATTTCAACACCTAGCCACATAGAACACATGGTATTCTGTCTATGTGTTCTATGTGGCTAGGTGTTGAAAAAATTCTGTGTTAAACATTCCATCTTTATTTTTGAGACAGCCTCTCCAAAATTTTTAATTAAAACACCAACTGCATATTCGCCATGCCTGCACCAACGGACAGATGTAGATTTTCAAATTGATCGGATTTCTTATGCCGTTTGTGCAAGTGCGGCACCAAAATCCCCGACAAAGCACCAACCGCATAACCGACCATAACATCGGACGGATAATGCTTGCCACTTTTCACCCGCATATAGCCAGTGACCGCAGGGACTGCCGCCGCCGCCGCCCATACAAATGGCCGCCATTGTGAATCGGGATAAAAATCAGCATAGACTTTAGCGGTGAAAAAACTCATTGCTGCCGTCTTCGAGGTATGCCCAGAAAAGAAGGAATAACGAGCGCCCCTGCCAAGTTTATCATCGATTGGAAATGCCTCGTTAAAAACAAAAGGGCGAGGGCGAGCCACGGCACTTTTGGTCAGTGTAGTGAGCCCGTTGGCTACCATATACGTTTCAGCATAAAGCAGGGCAATTTCTTGGAAGTTGTTGCGCCCCTTTTTATCTGTCAAGAAAACCAAAGGCAATAATTTAGCACCAAGCGCCAAATGGTCACTGGCTTTATCGGCAGCAAAAGATTGGTTGAAGGTTGCCACCCGGTCAAATGAATTGACTCTGGCCCGGTCAAGGTTGTTGATTTGTTCAACATTGAATCCATTTACCCCATTTCCAACAATATACGAACTACCCCAAGTACTCAATCCAATACTGGCAATAATGGATTCTTTTTTCCAATTAAATTGATAAGGAGATTGACTAAAAACAGTTAGTTGTCCTGCTAAAAACAGGATGGTAAAAAGTAGCGAATGACGAAACATCTTTGTTGGATAAGTTTAATTGTTAAGAATAAAGTTAACTGTTAAAAAGGTTGATTGTATTCTTCGTTGCGAAAGGTATGCTTTCCTAATTGTGAGGTGTATAATATGAGGTGTTGTGTAAAAAAGGATCTTCTCTCGGATTGCGCAAACTGTTTTGATAAACGCCTTGGGTTATTTTTTGTTTTAACAGGTTTTGAAAAAAATTGACACAAATCAATATAACCATAAGTAAAAATCATTTTTATTACAATTTTATGACCATAATATTGTAATGGTGAAAGAACAATCTATTGAGAAAATAAGTCTATACAATAGAATTAAAACCATTAATTAAAGACTCATTACAACACTGGATGGCGGGGACATCCCTAAAACATGTTTCGCCAAATTGAAAATAATGAGAGCTAACAAATTAACGCATACTACATAAACCGATGAATAACCATGACACAGGCTAAAGAATCTCCCAAACCACTATTCAACAAGCCATTTGCTGGTCAAATCATTCCCTTGCACCCAATCGTGGATGAAAAGTTATCGATCCCAGAGGACGTCTGGCATTCGTTGAAAAACTGGAAAGCCGAATTACAATATGTTGGGGAAGAATGCGACTACCTATTAAAAATGATAAAATGGAATAATCCTTACACCAAGTTAGCAGAGGATAAAAGAGTGCTCAAAAATTTTGAACAATTAATCAATAAAAACCATGGTCAGTTATTACGCTCAATTAATGAGTTAGAAAAAGAGGTGGTCGCTGCATTTTTTGATGCAGAAATAAAAACCAAGAACTTCTTGGGAAAAATGAAGGAAGTAGAAGCGGAATTAAAAGCATTTAACCAAGATTTTTCTATCATTAAATTAAAAGTTTTAAAACTGCTTGTAAGTAATTCACGGATTACTTTTTTCTAAGAGCTACCAATAAATTGCTCTTCCGATTTATTGAGGGGAAAGTCGACACCTTTGATTTAATTTAATTTTTTCCAAGTTTTAATTACATAGTATGAATGGCAATTAAAAAGGAGATAACGGTCATAATCAACCCTCCAATAAATACACTATATGAGTAGTTTAACAACCTGAATTTCTTATCCAAAACCAACCCCAAGTAATAAAGGTCTCGAATCATGTTGCCATAAATAAGGCCAGGTTGGTCCATGATACTTTTTACCACTTCTTCATATTTATCTATATCCAAACCGATATAATTTCCATAAAAGAAAATATTGTTTTGTGCTTCGCTAAAACTGGAATCTGCTGTCAAATTTTTAGTTACGTGAGGTTTAGCAGCGAGCGCTGCAAATATCAATGAAATAAGGGTTGTTACAAGAAATACAACCCCAGTAACGATCGCCAAAGGAGTGAGGTTGATAATTGTTTTAAAGAAAACAATCAGGATACTAATCAAAAGGGAGTTGAGCCGGATCATGATATGAGATTTCCGATCGGCCAAAGCACTCAGGCTAATATGTGTCCGATAATTGTTCCTAAAATAAGTTTGCAATGCCTTTGCAGATTCTTTTTTGCCCTTTTTCTTCACTTTATCTATCTCCTCATTTAAATCCGAAAGGATCGGAACTTCTTTTTTATGTAGAATAGAACTTTCCACTGTTTACTATTTTTAAAAACAATAAATCATAAACTATGACCCTTGCCCACTTCGACTTACTTCCTCATGTAACAAATTTCGGCACAAACAATATTTTCTATGTTGATAAAAATCATGACCTATAGATGATAATATGAAAGAAACATCATTTCTTAATTGACACTAAATAGCTTTATTTCTCATCTCTTTTTCATTACCAGCCGAACACTAATACATAACAGATTAAAATCAAATTTCAAATCAGTATCCGGCCTCTATATTGAATTTCAATAGTTGACTAAGATCAATTCAGCATTTAATTTTAATCATTCAGAGAGAACATTTTATTCAATATATTTCCATCTAAATTAATTGCCATGTTACGAATAATAGCCTTATTGCTTTTTACAAGTTTAATTATTCGCTGTGGAGAACCTCCCGTCGTCTTCGAAGAAAGTCAACCGAAGGATTTGGCTCCCAAAGCATTTTTCGAACCCATCTACAGAGGCGTTTTTCAATGCGAATCTGACAGTTCCCTTGTTCATGTAACAGCTAAAACAATTTACAAAGAAAAAGCTTATAAATTTAAAGCTTCACTTGCAGAAATAGATTCAATGGAAGTAGCAGAATTGGTGGATAGTCAATTATGGGTTAAAGGTTTTGAAGAACCAATCCCCATTATGATAGAAGGAGATTCCGCTTCAGGAGAAATCATGTTGCGGGACACACTTTTTAATATTTCCGAAAACCATATCCTTAAACATTTTCGTGGACATCACATTTTAAATAAAAAATTGGCAGCAAATAAATGGGAGGTACTTATATTGTCTATCGATTATGATTTAGACCTTCGATTGTCTGAAGCCGTTATGCCAGAAGATTTGGAGGCGCTCAAAAAAATAACGCCAGTAAAAGATATTTCAACGGAAGAAAAAGATCAGATTTTATTATCACCTACCCCATCAGAATTTAGAGAAATATTAAAACGAAATTTAGTGTTTCAGGAATGTGACATATATAGGCGCTTTAAATTCCCGAAGGAAATTTAGTTTTTATACAACTAATGAATTACGCACTGTGAAAAGTAAAATAAGAGCATGTTTATGCTATTCAACAAAAATCACAATAAATTATTCTTGGCCAGTTTTTTTTCCAAATCGACCCAATTACCACCATCTATGGCCTCCACTCCCCTAATGACCAATTTTTTGCATGCTCTCTTACTTGTACATTCCCAATCAGCACACACGATAACAGGTCGCCCCCATTCTTCCAATAGACCTAACCAATCATCAATTTTTTCAAAAGGGATATTTTTAGCTCCTTTTATATGACCATGAAAAAACTCTGTAGACGTCCGCACATCCACGATGATGTAATCTTCTAAATCAAAGGGGTCATTAAAATCAAGCTTTTTCAATTGTGTTGTATTCATGGCTTTGAGAATTTAATTATTCAAATTTACCGCATTATCCCCGCTAAAGAAATGAGGCGGAATAAGGTAAGAGGTGATTTTCATCAATACAAGCCGCAGTCTTACACATAGATTATGTCGACGCAGCACTTATTTAAGCAGCATGAATGGCTTTTTTATAGGCCACCAATTCAAATTCGAATGAGGGTATATTCTCGTATTTTATGTCTAATTGTTCGTGGTAAAAATCCTTCCACACGACTTTTTCCCCATCGACAATTATTTGCACACTGATTGTCCATTCATTGGGCACCCCTGATCTGCTACTTTCCAATACTGCTACCCGTCCTTTGGAAATTTGATAACAATTATCAGCAATGCCCCAATAATGTTGCTTGGGGGGCAAAGACAATAAGGGCGGGATGCCTTCGTATTGTCCGGGATGGGCACTTATATGAAGCACCGGAAATAAGGACTGTTCTTCCGTAGAAATGATATTGATGAGGTTGAAACCGTTGATATATACATCAATGACTTGGTAATCCTCAACAATTGACATTCTTGAAATAAATTCTATTTTGTCCAAAATTCAATTAGTTGTTATCCAATTAAATAAAATTAATTAACACGAACAACTATCTAAGTAACACATGTTACTTATCAATTTTTCGGCAGATTAGATTTTCTGGCATAGCCTCCAGTAAAAAACATTGAACTAACCCCCAATGTTCTGCAATGGTTGTAAATATTTAGTTTGTGTTAATTAACAAAGCAATAATCAGAAGAACGATTTTATTCTTATAGCTATTTTTAGCTACGCATAAATTTAATACAGGTTGCCGTACCTATTGCCAATTCAAAACCAGTTGGCGTCAATTTGCCAGTCTCCTGATCTATTTTAAAAGAAACTAAGTTATTTGTTTCTTGATTGGCAACAATTAAAAAATTCCCCGTAGGGTCTATTTCAAAATCACGGGGCACTTTCCCTTTAGTGTCCATATTTCCCAAGTAAAATAAAGTTCCATCGTCAGGGTTAATAGAAAACATCGCAATATTATCTTCTGTTGCATCAGGTATGCCCCTGTTACCAGCATATAAATATTTTCCCGATGGATGGATCTTTATGGCCGAAGAAGTAGCTGCATAAAATGGCAAAGGTTTTCCTACCGTATAAATAGATTGTATTTTTTCAAACGGGGTATATTCGTCATTGAATTTAAACGCTTCAATTTGATTAGTAAATTCCAATATAACATAACACACTTTTAAAGTTGGATGGAAAACCAAATGACGTGGGCCTGTTCCTTCCGTAACTTTAGTCGCCGACTTCACTCCCAATCTGCCATTGCTTTTGATCCGATAATGAAATATTCTATCCGTTCCCAAGTCGATTGCAAACGCAGTAGAATCGTTGATCCCCGAACCAAAATAATGAGCATGTGCGGCTTCTTGCCTTTCTTCAAATGGGCCCTTGCCGCTGTGTTTTATTAAACTGGATTTATTATCTATTTCCCCATTTTCTAATAATGGGAAAACAGTGACGCTTCCTCCACCATAATTAGCGACCAGTAAATATTTATTATCAGAGGAAATACTAATATAGCAGGGATAATCACCACCAGTATATTTTTCATTAATAAACTCCAATTGTCCGTCCTCTTTTATTCTAAAAGAACTGACGTAGCCAGGGGTTTTACCTCCAATTTCATTAGCTGCATATAAATATTTTCCATTTGGATGAATGGTAATATAAGAAGGGTTAATGCTGTTTTCAAAAATATTCTCCAATGTCATTTCTCCCGACTCCGTATTCAATGAACAAGTATAAATTCCTTTTCCGCTTGCATTAAATTCTTCTAAGGTATAACCTCCGACGTAGAAGGTTTGATGGACACTTTGCACAGGTTGTTCCTCGCACGAACTGGCTAAAAACATGATTATCAACAATAAGGTGAAATTGAATAATTTACTCATTAGTTATTTATTTTTTTTGAAATTAGTTTAATGGAATAATTAATCTTAAACGATTAATTTTCTTGCACTGCCAAAACGTCACCCAATGCTTCCATCTTAAAACGTTCAATCGACGAAGGAATATGCTCTTTTTGAAAAATAGTTTTTAATTGTTCAACAAAGTCAGGATATTTTTCCGAAACATCATTTTGCTCCTGAACGTCTGCACTCAAGTCATATAATTCGATTTGCAAATTCCCGTCTTTTAAATTTTGTCGAACAGCCTTCCACTTCCCAATCCTCAGTGCTTGTTGTCCGTTATACTCTGGAAATTCCCAATAAAGATAAGGATGTTCAACTTGGTTTTCTTCCCCCAACAAAATCGGCAAAAAACTTATACCGTCGGCGTTCTCTGGAATGGGCGCACCAATTAAATCACAGATTGTTGGCAGTATGTCATAAAAAGCGGAAATATGATCGGTGTGGCTGTTCGCAATAATTTTATCTGGCCAAACAGCCATCATCGGTACTCGAATGCCGCCTTCATAAACAGAACCTTTGCCCCTCCCCTTTGCGGTAATAAAAGGGCTAGCGCTTTCAAAAAATTCCGTATCTGCGCCACCTGTATAAGTTGGCCCATTATCGCTGGAAAAAATAACCAATGTATTTTCATACACCCCCATTTCTTTTAATTTATTAATTAAATCACCGACTTGTTCATCAAGAAAAGAAATCATTGCTGCATAGGTTGCTCGTGGATATTGACTGGGGAAGTAATTATTTCCTGTGTATGGTTTTTCATCACCTAATTTTTCACGATAATGATCCACCCAATTTTGTGGTGCTTGCAATGGCAAATGTGGCAACGGGGACGCATAATAAAGAAAAAAAGGGTTCGATTTATTTTCATCCAAAAAGCCTAATGCTTCTTGATGCATCTTATCAGGAGCATATTCCTTTAATTGGAAATCTGCGTAGCTGGCTGAATTATTTGGAGCTGCATTTTCGGCCAACGTCGAATGAGGCGCAACCATTTTATTATCCAATAAATCACGATTTTCATTTTTCCATAAATGCATCGGATAATAAGTATGCGCTTGTCGTTGGCAATTATATCCATAAAAAAAATCAAATCCCTGTCTGTTCGGAACACCTTCTGTCATTGGAGCTCCCAGCCCCCACTTCCCAACTGTAGCTGTTTTATAACCAGCCTGTTGCAATATTTCTGCGACCGTTAATATACTATCCGGCAATGGCCGCTGGCCTTCTAAAGAAGGCTCTTTGAACATTGCTTCATAATCCCAAACCGTCCCCCTTTCATTCCATTCATCATTGCCACGCACATAAGCATGACCTGTGTGTCGCCCTGTTAATAACACGCAACGGGCAGGGGCGCAAACCGGGGCGCCTGAATAATGTTGTGTAAATAACATACCTGACTTTGCTAAGGCATCCAAATTGGGCGTTTCAATTATTTTTTGTCCATAAACGCCCAATTCGCCATAGCCTAAATCATCGGCCAATATGTAAACAATATTTGGCTTCGACGCTTCAACTATCTTTTCATTTTTGCAACTTAGAATGAAAAGAAATGAAAAGAAAAATAAAGCTAATTTCACTTTTCTTATTTTTAGTAATAAAGCTAAAAATCTATTTAGCCAATTAATTTGCTCCATGACTTAATCTATAATTTTTGACCTTATCCATGAATAATTTCACCTTGTCCGCATCCAAGTCATTTGCCCAATAACCTTTTTCTTTAAAATAGGAGCCAATAATCATGGCATCACAAACAGGCAAATAAGTTTCCACATTTTCCAAAGTAATTCCTGAGCCAATTATTACAGGGATATTTAAATGATTATTTAAAATTGACAACTCCTCTAAATCAGCAGCTTCACCAGTAGATTTTCCTGTAATTATCAACCCATCACTTAAAAAAAACGCCGCAGCTTTTGCCGTTTCTAAAATATCAATGTCGGCTGAAATGGCATGTGAACTATGTTTCTTTTTTATGTCCGTCAAAATAGAAATACCATCTGCACCTATTTTCTTTTGATACCGTAATAATTCACCGGCACAGGAATCGATATATCCTTCGTCAGCGAGATGGCCAAACACGAACCCCTCTGCACGAATAAAATCTAAACCTGCACTTTTTGCCACAGCCAATGCAGCTTTATTGGCAGCCGCTAAAATTTGCACCCCACAAGGCAGGCCCGTCCGGTTTTTAATTTCATAACCAATTATCGACAGCAAGCTACTTATTTCATGTCCAACCTCTTTTTTCAAATAGGGCACATCATGCATATTTTCAATAGCGATTCCATCAATACCAGCGTTTTTATAAATCTCTGCTTCTGCCAATGCTTTATTTATTATTTCTTTTACATTGCCTCCAAATTTAGGAGTGCCAGGCAGTGCAGCCACGTGGATCATTCCAATAACAGTTTTTTCAGTTTTAAAAATGTTATTAAACTTTTTCATAAATCCGCATTTAATTAAATGAAAATCATAAACAATAGCCATAACCAAACGGGTGAACCCAACACTCATGTATGCGTTATTGGCGCTGCCAATATAGACATAGTTGGCTTATCCAAAAATGCATTGAGATATAAAGACGACAATATTGGCCAATTAAATATCTCAATGGGTGGGGTTGGCCGTAATATAGCCGAAAACTTAGTACGCATGGAAATGCCCGTGAAATTGATCTGCCCGATCGGGGATGATGTTTTTGGGAAGCAAATTATTGCCCATTGTTCCGAAATAGGAATCGACATAAATGACAGCCTCTTTTTAAAAAATCAAATATCATCCACTCATGTATCTATATTGGATGATGATAACGATATGGCATTGGGTCTTTCCGATATGTCCATCTGCGATAAAATAACCACTGTTTTTATTGCACAAAAAAAAGGAGCCATTCGCAATGCGAAATTAGTTGTATTAGAAACCAATTTGCCTTCCTCTATATTATCAAAAATAATAGAAGACAACCCACAGCAAAAATACTTTTTAGACACTGTTTCGGGATCACAATGCGAACGGGCAAAAAAGATTCTTCGACATTTATTTATTTTAAAAACAAACCAAATAGAAGCAGAAATTTTATCAGGAATTAAGATAACAAATGAAGATAGCTTGTCTTTGATCTCCCATTTTTTCCACCAAGAAGGGACCAAACATGTGTTTATCACTTTAGGAAAAAATGGGGCTTTTTATAGCAATGGTAATAGTACAGACCGTATATTTCTTACTAAAAAAAACATCGTTAATACCAATGGCGCTGGAGATGCTTTTTCGGCGGGGGTAATATTTGGCGCAGTAAATAATTATACTAATGACAACTGGCTAAAAATGGGGATGGCATGCGCCAACCATACTGTCATGTTTAAAGATACGGTAAGCCCAACAATAAACAGGGATGTATTCCGGTCAATTTGAATTCTACTTAGAATTTTATTTACAATTTAAAAAACAACAATTTCATCTAAAAACACTCGGCTTTGCTCACCCTGACGGTGATGCCCTTCATAGATTGGATTCACCGTTTTTGCTTTTATTTTTAATATTTTCACTGCTGTTTTAGGAAAATCAATTTTTACAGGTTGGATATAACGCCCCTGTACTTTAGCTTTTTCCAACAAGGATAATTCTCCCAACGTTTTAAAATCAGCGCCATTCGACGACCCCAATATTTCAATAAATTCGGGCATATATAACCCACTAATGGCTACTTGCAAAAAATTCATTCGTACGGTTTCTACTTCGATAGGTTCATTGAATATTACATCCAATTCAATTTGCGGCGCATAAAAGCCTTGCCACAAACTGTCCACGGTCCAATTGCTTCCATAATTCAAATCAATTAATGCTTTTTTTCCACCAGCCGTTTTATTCTCTTGAAATGGAGTGTGGTAAACAACGGTCGCGCTTTTTGCTTTATGAACAAAAAATTCTTTTTGTGTTATTTTTCCAATTATTCTTCCATTTTTAAATGCTGCCGCTTTTACCATCGCAGAATTATTTAAAACAAATGGCTTTGTATATAAATTTGAATTTGTATCCGGCAGCGAACCATCCAACGTATATTTTATTTCCAAACCATTGGCCTCCGTAAATAAATCAACAATAATGTTTTCACCATTTCCACGGTGGTTGATCCAGACATTAAAGGCACTCTTGGCATATCTTATTTTTTGTATTTCGAGCCTATTTAATTGCGGGTATAATCGCTCAATAAACTCGTCCCAGTTTTCTTTTTCTTGCAAAGACCAGGCGTTTTCTGCTATCGCAAACAAACGTGGAAAAGCCATATAGGTGGCTTTGTCCCAATCGGGCAACGACTCACTCCACAAATTGCCCTGCATCCCCAGCACATATTTCGATTTATCTTTTAAACTTTCAGGCACGGGGTTATAATTATAACAAGAAGACAGCAAACATTGAGCATAACCGAAATTGGGTTCATGATCCGTATGCCCCTGTTTTAAGTCAAGGTAACAATATTTGCTTGGTGCCATTACGACGTGATGGTCTTCTTGGGCTGCCGCAATGCCCCCTTCTTCGCCCCTCCACGACATGACTGTCGCATTCGGCGCCAATCCACCTTCCAATATTTCATCCCAACCGATTAAATTTCGGCCCCGGGCATTTATTATTTTTTCCACCCTTTTAATAAAATAACTCTGCAATTCATTTTCATTTTTCAGCCCTTCCTTTTTTATTCTATTTTGGCAATCACCATCAATTTTCCATGCTTCTTTATTGCATTCATCGCCACCAATATGGATATATTTTGATGGAAATAAATCCATTATTTCATTTAAAATATTTTCGACAAATTCAAACGTAATTTCTTTTCCAGGGCATAAAGTATTGTCTTTAAATACACCACCTGTTGCTACAAAATACGGCCCTGGGTGACAAGCTATTTCTGGATAAGCAGCGATTGTTGCCTGAGAATGGCCGGGCATATCCAATTCTGGGACAACCGTAATATACCGCTCCGCAGCATATTTAATTACTTCTTTAATTTCAGCCTGGGTATAAAAACCACCATAGGTCGCTTTGTCAGTAGGTTTTTGAACCGGACGCCCCCACCAGCGATTGTGGTTTTCATCGTGATCATTATAATCTACTCGCCATGCGCCGACTTCTGTTAATTTAGGATATTTTTTTATTTCGATGCGCCATCCTTGGTCGTCGGTTAAATGCCAATGGAAAGTATTTAATTTCAGTGCGGCCATCTGGTCTAATATTTCTAAGACATATTTTTTTTCATAAAAATGCCGGGAAACATCAAGCATAAATCCACGCCAGCCAAATCGTGGTTCGTCGGTTATTTTTACCAGTGGCAGCACCCAACGGGTTTCTTTTTGCAATTCATTAGCCGTAAAATCGGTGGGCAATAATTGCCGCATTGTTTGCAGTGCATAAAAGCAGCCTGCCCCATCACTTGCTTGGATTATTATTTTATCAGCAGTAATATCTAATTCATAAGCCTCTTTTTTCAAGCCTTCTTTTTTGTTGAATACGATATCGCCTTTTTGGGAAATTTCTATATCTGGTGACCAACCTGCCACTTTTTTAAAATGATTAAAAAATAATTCGGCCACTTTTTGCTGCTCTTCATCACTTACTGCGACAATGGTCTTTTTTGTTATTTCAAAACTGCCTTCTTCCGTTTTTAGCGAAACGGGCTGAGGAATTAATTGGGGTGTCATGGGTTGTGGAGGTTGAATGTCGGCACATCCAATGATAAAAGATAAAACTGAAAGGAGAATTAATGTTTGTGTTATTGTTTGCATTGTTTAATGTTTGTACGTAAATATTTATCGCAAGCCCGTGAAGACAAACTCGACATTTAACGGATCATGCATATACATTTTATGGGAAAGTGAAAGTAGAAAATATAACTAAGAAAAAAATAAAAAGAAAGGCAAAGAAGGATACTGAATCCCCCTTTCTACAATTAGGGGAAAAGCTCGGTATCTTCTTTGCCTTTCAAAAAAATATGTCTTTAAACTAACCTATCATTAACTCGATCGCAGTAATACATATCTTATTGCCTCTGAAAAATATTCTACTATAATAACTGACATTCATAACATATTTACATGGCTCAATTTTTAGTTTTTTTAGGGGAAATCAATTTTAGAAACCTCTATCCATTTCATCAATTGTATCCAGCAGTGCTGCCCTTATACGGTTATATTCTATGTCCGCATGGCTTTTGGAAATGATGTTCATGTTCTTTTCCTTTTGCAGTTGGTTCCAGCGGCTGGCCAATAAGACCACCTGATTGTTAAGGTCTTGGTCATGGGCGCTGTGTTCCAGAAGTGTATTCAATGCCGGCTTGATTTTGTTCTGAACGACCTGCATCTTTACGGCATTCAATTCTTTACCATCCAGTGGGGCTCCGTGAGTACTGGCAGCCTGTTCGATATTGATGGTATCAGCGATGTACACATTGCCAGCCGTATCCCGCACTTCGTAATTTTTACCGATATTGGTTTGGTCACCGAGATGGAAATTGCCACCAACGGATATGGTGCTTCCGTGAACTACATTTTTACTCTTCTCAATGTGCACCGAATTATCCACTGCCTTGTCGCCCTTTTCTTGGACCAACATCTCTTCCAGTTCCTTTTTTAAATTTTCGTTTTCAGTCATCACCCTCTTGAGCTTGTTGCGGATAGCGGCTTGGGCGTCCTCGTCGTCGGGATCGTCCATCAGTTCCCGTAATTCACCAGCCAACAGAGGCTTGACCTTTTTCCAAATTGCCCCTTGACCGGAAGCACCATTTACTTCTGATTGAATAGCCGGGTTGATGTTTTCATAAATCGCTTTTGCCAATTCTTTAGCATTCATGAGGGGCAGGTTTAAGTGTTTAGGATCGAGTTGGTACAAAAACTCAAAAACAAAAGCTGCAGCATTCGCCGCTGCCTGCTGTTGTAACCCCTGGCTATCCCCTTCCGATTTGTGGTCGAGCAAGTCGGAAATCCCCCTAATATTAATAGGATGGACGTAAGGGTGGTGGGAAAGCGCCTGCCCAAACCCGGCAGCCTCCATCTCAAGGGCAACAGTATCGTTTAAATGAGTTTTTAGGTGTAGGTAAATATCCGATTTGGTAGAAGCGATCACCTTATCGCCAGAGGCGATGGGGCCGAATGTCACTTTTCTATTGGGAGCATAATCACTTCGTTTTTTCCAATCATTACTTTTCGCTACCAGCCGGGCCTGCGCTACCAACGCTTGGCTTGATAAATAAACATCAGGGCGATAAACGAAGCCATCTGTTGTCTGTTTGCCCGACTCATACCCATAGGCTTTTGTGCCGACGGCCACGTCACCAATGGCAACATCCTTAACACCTCCAGCAATTCCCAACAAAATAGCAATGTTTGGATGAAAAAGAGAGAGCGCCTTTTCAGCAGCCAAGGCGACTGCACTGTTTCTTGGGCCAGTTTCAAAAACAGCAATATCATAAAATTGATGTCGTCCATCGAAGCCGCCCGTTAGGTAAGCATTACTACCGTCCAAGTGAAACCCCGGGCTTAGTAAGTGAGGACGGACTGCGTCCTGCTCAAGGGAAAGTGGAGTTAAAATGACGACCTTCACAGTAGATGTGCTTTTAATTTAGGTTAAGTTGAAAATGGGTTTTAGTTGTTTATCCAGTAGCTAATAAATCCATAAGAACTCCGGAATTGCCACCTCAAACGCCAAATTTTATCTCATTAGAAAGAGCGCGCAGGGAGTAAAAAATCATTATAAAGAGGTGTTCAAAAATAAAAAAATCCGCTTTTGAGCAAGCCACGGATTTCACGGATTTGCACAGATTTTCAAGTATATGTTATCCGTGTAAATCCGTGAAATCCGTGAAATCCGTGGCTTTATTGATTACGAAAATTAATTTTTGAACATCATTAATGAGTCCTTCAATCCTTACTATATTTTAAAATCCCCCAAATTGTCCTTTCCGGGATGTTGAACAGATCGGAAAGGACATGAACGGATTGGGTTTTGTTGAAATATTTATGCTCAGCCAGTTTGTCAAATTCCCCTTTTACCGCAAAACGCTTGATCGCAATCGGCGGGATTAAGTCGCGGTCTATCAAAAAAGTCAACAACCCTTCGGAAGTTGGTTGCTTGCCATGGGTTTTGCAATAAGCCTCATATTTTTGAAAGAGGTGCTCTTCGAATTTATCCAAAATATATTTTCTATTCTGTGTCATCTTGCTCAATATTTATATCCCTAATCAGGAAGGTGAGAGAAATCGTTTCTCATAAAATACTATCCCATTAACAAAATCAGCGAGCTGAATAAAACAAACAGTATTATATAATGGTAATTAGAGGTTAAATAGCAGTTAATTGGCTTGTCAGAAAAACGGGTTCTTGTGGGTTAAACAAGCTGGAAAATTCGAGTATAGTGTTTCACAGTATTAAAATCATTTTTAACAAGCCAAAAATACAAAACAAACTTGTCACAGCTAATTACATTTCCTCACATAATCCTTGCATTTTTCAACAGCAAATCTTGTATTTAGGATGACAGTAATTTTTCATAAAATAGAATAATATCAGTAAAACCTATTATTTTATTTATAATTATATACATATATTACTTGTAAACAATAATAAATTACTATTTGCAACTTTTAATTATAACCAATTCAAATAATTAATGAAGAGAACAAGTCGCAGTCATAAATTGAAATATCCTTTCGATTTTTAAAAAAATATTTCTAA
This sequence comes from Saprospiraceae bacterium, assembly GCA_041392505.1. Lineage (GTDB taxonomy): Bacteria > Bacteroidota > Bacteroidia > Chitinophagales > Saprospiraceae > UBA6168. Next base: position 24,903 of record JAWKLX010000060.1, read on the forward strand.
TTTTAAGCATGAAAGAATCCAGATTCATAAGATTACTCGAAACTTTTGACAAAAAAGAGATGAATGGCTTTGGCCATTACCTGCAATGTTTTCACCCAAAGAAAGAGCGGGCCATTTTATTGTACCAGTATTTGGAAAAAGAATACCCAAGGTTTCCTGCGAAAAACCTGACACTTGAGCTCATGAACCAGGCTGTTTATGAAAATGAAAATGTGAACCCAAAAAATATTTTGAATCTTTTATCCAACTTATACGGCTGGGCGAAAGATTTTTTGATCTGGCAACACCAATTAAATAGCCCAATAAAAAAAGAACTGCTATGGCTCGATGTTCTAAAAAACCGCCAAATGGACCACGAATTTAAATTGCAAGCTGAACTGACCACCAAAACCATCGAACAACAGCAAGCTTCTAACATTTGGGACTACCTGGACCGATTGAACTTATACCACCAAATTTGGACACACCCATCTACCCAACGCCATACCCCCAGCTTTGAAGTATTGGATAAAAGCCTGGACAACCTTGACCGCTTTTATACTACATTTAAAATGAACTACGAAGCCGAAAAACTGAACCGTACTCATTTATACCAAAACCAATCCAGCAAGAAAACCCCCGCTGAGCATATTTGTCATGCCGGGGAAAACCAAGAAGACCTACTTACTCGAATCGCCAAACTCCAACTTAATTTAGCAAAAGACCAGAAGGAAGAGAATTACTTGCAACTGAAAAACATCCTATTCTCTTACTCGACGCAACTTGCTATGCAAACCCAATCCATAATGCTGCAACACTTAATCAATTATACAGCCGCCGGCATCAGGGGCAAGCACAAATCCAATTTCTACAAAGAGGCATTCCAATTGTACGAATATAGTCTTCAAGCAGGTTTACCTATATATAATGGTCCCATCACCAGCCACACCTTTAGCAACATAATCAGCACCGCACTCTGGCTGGACAAGACCAATTGGGTAGAAAAATTTATTGATGATTATACCCCGTTTATTGACCCCGCCGTCCAAAAGCAAACCGAATTATTGGCCAGGGCTCATTTGGCTTTCCACAAAAAAGATCATAACTCTCCCTATTTTAGGGAATTACAGGCAATTATCTATACCGATCCACAACACGCCATACGGGTCAAAACACTGATTTTGAGAAACCTTTATGAAGGTGAGGAAGACAAAACCGTATTGCTGCTGTTCAATAATGCGTTCAAAAAATACCTTACCAGAAATAAAAAACTAGCGGGTGGCATTTTAGCGTCTTGTTTAAATTTCACCGTTTGTTTCCGACATCTTATTATGAACCGTTTGACTCCCATCGAATTTGAAAAGATTGTCAAAAAATCAAACCCAATGATCCTATCTGAATGGCTTTTGTCTCATGCTTCAAAATTGGATGGGAAAGGATAGCTTTTTTATGACATGCAAGCGGAGCTAAAAAGGTAAAAGTTTGCCCCGATAGGTTTGGGGCAAACTTTTGCATTTAGTAACGATGAAAAAATATTATTACAAAATAAAATCCTCCGTAATAATCCAGCTAGAAGTCCCACCTGTGCAAACGGTTTGGAAGTGAAAATCATACGTGCCTGCCGGAAGCCCTGTATAATCAACAGTGGTTCCAGTGACAAACCGGATCTCACTGGTGTATCCATCCACACTGTACTTTACATTGTAGCCAATTGCCCCGGAGACTGCGCTCCAAGAAAAGCTAACTTCACCTCCATTTAAGTAGGTAACGGATGGGCTGGGTTCGGTGCAAGTAACCTCCTCTGGCGGCACATTGGCAGATGCAAACGCCAACGGCAAAAACAGGAGCATAACTAATGTGGCTTTCAGGTAGCCGAAAACGGACCTTTGGGAAACAAGAATTTTTTCCATTGTAACTCTTTTAAAAAAATGAAAAGGAGAGATGGAAGCGTGGATTTGGCAAAAGCAGCCCTACCCCATCGGGCCCGCCGATTGGTCAATAGAATCAAGATTTACAGCACTTTTTGAATAGAAAAAGGTGGGATTTGTTTGCCAATAGCAGACTGCTGTCCGTTTTCCAGAAGCAACCTTGCCACACCTACCATCTGGTTTACAATGACAAAATTGCCAGGTTCGTACTTGCTTTTTTCTTGAATGTAGATTGGTGTGAATTCACGTGAAGGGCCGTGAATTCACATTGTTTGGAGGGGGTGATCCTTGATAGGCGTTTACAATAAAAATTGATCAAAATCGGTAATCAAAGTGGCGTCCTTTGTCAGCCTTTCAAGCGTATCACGGTAGCGGAGAAACAAGGAAGCATTGCCGAGACGTGTGCATTCCACGACTGGACAGCGAGCGCGCAACTCTCCATATAAGTACTGAGAAACTTGTAATTTCCCGTCCGGTGAGTTAGGGTCAATAGCCAAAGCGTATTGGTGAGGATATCGGGTATAAGTGAACACTTCTAATTTTCCCGGAAAACCATGCTGTTCGTCCAGCTCTTGTGTAATCATTTTAAAATTGGCCAGCGCCCTTCTGATTTTAATGACGCCCTCGCTTTCCTTGGGGTAGTATTTTTTGCGGTCATCAAAATAAAGGTTGGCAGCATTGCACCGTGGGTCAAGTAAATAACATTTGATAAGGACACCCCTTCTCAATAAATCATAGATCGGCTTTTTGAATTCTTCTTCATTTCTCGAAAAAAAATAACTCGTGAAGGTATCCAACGTCAGACCGAATTCAATCATTTCCTCCTTTGCAGTTGAAAAGAATTGGGTTTTTTCCAGCGTAGATAATCGGCCTTTGTGATGAAATTTAAAACCTTGTTGCTGGTAAGCCATTTCTTCAGACCATTCAGGCACGACGGCCGTTTTGCCTTCTTTAATTTTGATGAATTTTCTGGCCTTTTCGTCCCATTCCAAACTGCATTCCAGCGCCAGCAGCTTTTGGATGCCAGCCGCATTTTCCTTTAGAGCAATAGCCCCCGCGTGATCGTTTAAGATGTTGCTGAATGCAGCTCCCGATGTTTGGAAACCTAATGATTTGAGTTTTCTGACGACTGTCGCTTGGGTATAATCCTTTGACTTTTTGAGAATGTCAAAGCCAATTTTTACGATGAGTTGTGGGGTGTCTTCCATAGTTTTTTTTGGTAAATAACAAATTCAATCCCCAGCAACAAAAGTTTTTTGTTGCGAGGGATTCAATATTCCTTAGCCCATCACAAGGTATAAAACTTTAGCTGTCAAAACTTATAGGCTAACCCATTCAGCCAGGCATAAACGCTTCTTGGCGCCCCATCCGGGAGCGATTTATCCCTGCTAAAAGTGAAATTTGAAAAGAAGGACAGCTTCTTGCCAAGGGGCGTATCAAGCCGCCACTCAGTAGACAATCGGTAATTCGCCACATCCGATAACGTCGGTTGAAAATAAGTGGTGCTGACTAATGTAACCCCTTCCGACGGTCGGAAAGTGAAGGAAATGTAGGAGCTCAATCGGTGCCAGTTTTTATTGGGAATCTCGTCGGTATATTGGTTTTTTTCAAAAAGGTAAGCCGTCCCACCATATATTCTCTGTTTTCCGTCCTGACTTTTGAGCAATTGGAAACGAAGCCCCGCACCTGCCAATGCTCTTAGGTTTATCAACAAAAGCTTGTTGTACTGGGCTTGAACGAAAGTCTCCGTCACCAGCCATTCTTTGAGTTTATAATTAAAACGAAGGTGCGAAAAAGCGGCCTCCTGAAAATCCCGATTACCAGCACGGAGGAAATTCCCATCCAAAAGCAACAAGGTCAGAGATCGCCCCTTTTTATACTGCACATGTCCCGTGGAGTTAAACTGTAATACTTGGTCTTTCACTTTTGAAATGTTAGCCCCCAACCGCAGAGACCCATACCAAAAAGTGCTATCGTTGGTGCCCTTGATACGACGTTCTTCAATGTTGACAATTTGAGCATTTATAGCCTGGTGGGATAAAAATAGCAGCGCAAAATACAAGAAATAGACCCTTTTCATTTTTTGTATGTTATGTTTTCTTAATACTTGGTCCGCAATGAATGATGTAAAATTATTGGAAATCTGAAGCGGCCAAGCTGTTGCATTGATTGCATAGGAGGTCAAAACAAATGAACAAAGAAATCCCTAAAATAGCAAACGCCTTGCAGACTGAGTCTGCAAGGCGTTTGAAAGCAAAGTGGGAAAGTAATTTTAAGCTTTCGCTGGACGGATATATTTCCGCTCCTTGATCTTCGCTTTCTGGCCGATGGCTTCCCGTAGATAGAACAATCTTGCCCGACGGACTCGACCCCTCTTAAGTACCTGTATTTCAGCGATATTAGGGGAAACGAATGGGAAGATACGCTCCACGCCTACTCCTCCGGAAATCTTCCGTACGGTAAAGGTTTTCGTGGCACCTTGCCCTTTTATTTGGATCACATCACCCCGGAAAATCTGGATACGCTCCTTGCTTCCTTCGATGATCCTATAACTTACAGCAACATTGTCGCCGGCACGAAATTTTGGGAACTCTATCTTTTTGGCCAACTGCTCCTGCACGAAATTTATGGCGTTCATTTTACTTGATTTTTAACGTTTGTGTAAAAGAGGCGCAAAGGTAAAGGAATTTTTCTTTTTTGGAAAAGAAAATTACAAGGTTGAAAATTAAAATATTTGAATAGCCACCAAAGGCAACCCCACAAATCAGCGGATCACCGTAGCATACCCCTTGTATTCATGTGGAGTACCCCTTGGACCCGTAAAATTGATCTTGTAAACATAGACGCCAGATTGTACCTGTCTACCATCATTATTGACCCTTCCGTTCCAACCAGCATTTGGTGTTTCTGATTGGAAGATCAACTGTCCCCAGCGATCCCAAACTTCCATTTTATAATCCTCGATGCCGAGCAAAATACCGTTACCCAAGAAAAATTCATTGTTGGTGTCTTCGTTTGGGGTAAAAGCATTGGGCATGAAGAACGTAACCTCTGGCGTCACATCAATATACTTTGTAAGGGTATCCTGGCAAAAGAAGGGATGCGTCACAATAAGCGTTACCGCTTGCAGCCCCGTATCCCTGAATTCATAGTTAAATTCTGGCCGTTGGGCTACGATCTGGCCATTGACGAACCAGTCCCAACGGGCGGCATTTTGCGAACCGTCAAAGAAAGTTGCCTCTGGAGCGAGATTGCTCAACTCTTTCGGTTCATAATCAAAATTGGCAATCGGTGGGTTCGTGATCCGGATCATCGCTTCAAAAATGGTATCCGTCATACAGCCGATGGGAGAGTTGATCTGCATCCGCACATTATAAAGCCCCGGTTTTTTATACTGATGAACGGGGCTCAAGGCCGTCGAAGTTTCCCCATCCCCAAATTCCCAAAAAATATCGTAGGTATTGTCCAGCGGTGTGGAAAGGTTGGTGAATTTGATCTCAGCCGGAGGACAGCTCAAGGTGTCGTTGGGTCTCACATCAATAAAGGAAGGCACAGGAAAATAGGTCACATTTTTCAATACTTCGTCCACGCAACCATGCTCATCCCATATTTCCAGCCGCACCGGGATTTCTTGCGGCTGTTTATAAACATGGACGGGGTTGGCGTACACACTGTCCGTCGTACCGTCTCCTAAGTCCCAATATCGGGAGGTTATATTCCCAACACCATCAATATATGATTGGTCAATAAACGAAACTGGCCCTGCCACACAAGTGTCGTAATCATAGATAAAATCCGCCACCACTTCCGGAAAAATGTCAATATGTATTTTGGCGGTATCCCCGCAGAGGTTATCATCTGGGTTTAGGATCAACAAGCCATCGTAGGCGCCAGACCCAGGAAAGGTAGCTTCCAAATCCCAGGTATCATAGACAAGCATGCTGTCGGGCGTATTGAATTCCCAACGAATTTCATCCACATTGATCTGGGTGTTGCTTTCATTCTCAATAAAAATTTCGAGGTCATTGCAGGTATTTAAATAGTATTCGTCATTCTCCAAAACAATATTTGTCCCCGTAACACCCGCATCCACTAATTTTTCACAACTGGCCACATTGAACTGAAAATCCCTTCGGATAACCGACATCAGAATGCCATTGCGATATTCACTCACACAAACCGCAAATACAAATTGCCCATTTAAATTGGGCGTCCCGGTCATCAGACCAGTGATCGCATTTATATCTACAACTGGGTCACCGCCCATCGGTTCTGACTCTTTATATGGAGGGTTTATAAATACAGCTTCTGCGTATGGAGGAGGACATGCTGGATTAGGGCTTACTACGGCACAAGGCCCACCGCCACCACCGCCAGGAGGCGAACCGCCGAGCAAAGGGGAACAGAATGAATAAATCAGTTGATCATTTTCCAAATCATAAGCACTGTGGTCGTAGTTTAAAGGTTCGTTCCCACAAATTACGATCGGGGGGAAATCATTAAAGGTTGGGCTGGTATTGCAAACCTGCTGGGAAGCAGGCAATATCTCGATGGTAAAAGTCGCTCCGACATCATCAGGGTTCTGGATATTGATCACCGTCGCATTTCGACAGCAACGCATATAAGAAATGTGATAACTTTCAGTGGATGGCCAGTCGGTAAAGGTGTATTCAAACTCATAGATACCTTCTTGTACACAAACATTTGCGGGTAAGATCAAACAAGGGATTGGAGGCGGGGCAATGTCTTCAACAATCTGAACCGGCACCAGCATGGTTTCTATTTCGTTCGTTCCTTTGAAAATGGTGAAAGGGGCAGGGTTATCGAAGAAAGCACCAGTCTGGTCATAGCAATCGCGGTACATCTTCATGGTAAACCGGTAAGTCCCACCACCCAAGCATTCATAGGAAAGTACTCCTCCTATAATGTGTTTGGCAAACCCTGAAGACTGTAGAAAAAGCAGCAACGCAAATGTATAAAGGTATCTCATTGGGTCAAGTTTCGTTTAGATTTCACAAATGTGCGAAAAGATTGTGGATTACCAGCAGTTTCAATTGACCTGTGTCGCGGTTTTTACAGGAATAAAAAATGGCGAGGTGGTTAGGAACCATCTCGCCATTTAACTTTCGGGCAATTTTTATTTGACCAGCGTGGCATACCCGCGCAGTTCCCGTTTCGCACCCCGCGGTTCTATGTAAGTGACCACGACAATGTAAACGCCTTGTGGTGAGAGTTTGCCACTGTTGTCTTTTCTGCCGTTCCATGATTCAAAGGGATCGTCTGTTTCGAAGAGTTTTTCGCCATATCGGTTCCAAATGCTTAGGTTAAAATCTGTTGCACCTTCCATGACGCCATTGCCACGGAAACCATCATTGAAACCATCGCCGTTTGGGGTAAATGCGTTGGGAAGGAAATAGCGCACTTCCGGAATGACATCAAGGAACTGGATCGTCGTATCCGTACAGCCACTTTCGTGGAAAACGACCAACTGAACCTGTTGCATACCCGTATCGGGGAAAGTAAATTCTGGGTTTTGCTGGAGCGAGGCCCCAACATTTCCAAACGACCATTTCCAAGCGATCGGCTCAAACGATTGATCAAAAAAGGAAACAGTCGGTAATAGATTGCTAGGCTGATCCGGGGAATAACTAAAATCTGCAATAGGGCTTGGCAGCACCGTTATCAAATCTTCCCATACCGTATCGATTTCGCAGCCAAGCGGAGAAGTGATCGATAAAGACACCGTAAATGTGCCGAGGTCTTCATAAGTATAAAAAGGACTAATGGCCATGCTAGTACCCCCGTCCCCAAACTCCCAAAAAACATCATAGTTTTCGTCAACCGGGGTTGAAAGGTTGTTGAAGAAAATATCAGCAGGCTGGCATCCGATAAACTCACTGGGCGCTACCACCAATAATTGAGGGACTGGGAAATAACTGACCACCCTGTTTTTTAACCCCGTGCAATTATTGATGTCTCGGATCAACAGTTGGACATCCATTGCCCCCGGCTCCTGATAAGTATGTACGGGGCTCTGGACACTGGAAATACTACCGTCGCCAAATGACCAATCCCACGAAACAATCGAATTAGGCCCAGCCCCAGAAGAAGACAAATCGGTAAAAACAACTGGCCCTGCCACACAGGTATCATAGTCAAACTCAAAGTCCGCAGTTATGCCAGGAAATACATTGACCTCGATCAGGGCCGTATCCGCGCATTCGCCCGCCGTAATATCTGGGTTCAAGTACAACTGACCATAATAAGTACCCGTTGCCGGAAAATTAAACGTTGGGCTCCACTGGGTGGAAGTCTCCGTCGTTCCAGCAATATCAAACTCCCACAAAACACTGTTGATGTTCGACACCTCGGTGCTCTGGTTGGTGAATTGGACGTTGTTAATGCCACACGCATTGACCACATAATATTGCTGCCCCTGTAAGGTAATCGTATCATCCTCAGCAATGTCCGCCCTGACGTTAAACTCACACGCAACCACGTTGAACTGGAAATCACGGAACACTTTACTCAGCAACTGGCCATTTCTAAACTCGCTAACGCAAACACCGACCACAAACTGGCCCAAGGAGGAAGGCACCCCATTCATGTAACCTGTATTGGCATTAATCGTCAGGGCTGGACTGGCCAATAAAGGGGAAGCAAACGAAAATGGAGGGACGAAATTGACTGTCGTATAAGGTGGTGCTTGATCGGGATTTGGAGCTACACCAAATAATGCCTCGGCATTATTGGTGTCATTTCCACCGCCCGTAAAAGGTGGGCAAAGTTCATAGACCAGTACATCCCCATCAGCGTCAGTGGCAGAGTGGTCAAAATCGATGGGTTCTCCAGCACAAATAACGATAGGAGGAAATTCATTAAAAACCGGACTGTTATTACAGTTAGTCTGTGCCGCAGGTGTCAGTTCGATGTAAAAAGTTTCCCCCGTTTCGCCGGGACTGGAAATATTGGTAATTGTCCCGTTCCGGCAACAACGCTGATAAACAATGTGGTAGCTATCCGTACTCGAAGGCAGGTTCACAGTAAAAATATACACACCTTCCTCTACACAAACATTGTTTGGGGGATCAAGGCATGGATTGCTTAAAGTAGGCGGGACGACGTTGATAATCGGCGGGGCCAAAGCAACATGGTTTTGGCCATTAAAAGTCAGGGGCACATTACTATCCCCCCGATAAATAGAAACCGTTCCTGCAAATGGTGCCCCGGGCGCAGAATCAAACGGTGCACCACCACCGAAACAATCCCGGTACAGTTTCAGGGTAAAGGTATAGTTCCCATTTCCATTGCATTCATAAGTGATGTCGCCGCCAATAATGTGGGCTGCTCGGGAAGGTACTGCGGCCAGCAGTAGAACAAGTGTTAGCAAAAAAAACAGAGATCGCCCGTTCATACCTTTATATTTTTTATCGGCTTGATAGTGATTGAAAACCTAACCGCCAAAACCAAGCTTCCTTTTACCTCTACTGCTGCAACTAAATTTTTTTAGGGAAACAATAGTATTGAAAAAAAATCAGTTTATGCAATTGCAAATTGGGATGGATCAGCCTCTGGCGCAAATATCCTAATTTAAACCCTATTATACCCCAAACGGTTTTGCGGTCAAAGTTATTGAAAAGACATTGCCCCAAAATGCAAGTTAGGCAACAAATAGATGCTTGAGAGGCAAAATGGTTGTATGCCCATAGACATTTGAACCATTCCCTTCGAACTCCGTTCAACTCCAACCATCGAGCCTTCTAACCATTAAACCAGCTAAACACCTATGCAAACTTTTACAAAAAAGGCCACAACTATGGTCAACCATTACGATTTAGAACCAATTTTAGCTTGTCTTGAAAACGGTGGCACCATCCTCCTACCAACCGATACCATCTGGGGGATTGCTTGCGATGCGACCAATGCAGATGCTGTGGAGAAGGTGCATGAACTCAAGCAGCAAGAGCGCAACCGGCCATTTGTCCTGTTGGTGTCCTCCATTGAAATGCTTAAAGATTATGTCCAACAGGTCCACCCCCGCATCGAAACCCTCCTCCTCTTCCACCAGCGCCCATTGACCATCATTTATGAAAATGCCAAAAACCTCCCGACCAACGCCTATGGCGACGATGGCACGGTAGCCATCCGCATCACTCACGACCCATTTTGTCAATCACTGATCGAATCCTTTGGCAAACCCATCGTAGCCACCAGCGCCAACATCAGCGGTGATCCGCTCCCCAATCATTTTGGTGAAATAAGTTCTGCCGTTATTATTGGTGTGGACTATGTGGTGAAATACCGGACAATGGACAAGGACATCAGACGAGCCATCCGTGATTGCCAAGCTGGACAGGGGCTAGGGAACTGGTATTTTTAGGGAGTAAGTTTATAAAAATTCTTTCAATCATCAGGTTTACAAAACTTATTATTTTTGCTAAGTAGTTGGCTTTTAATGTGCTAGCAGACTTGTTCCCATTTGTGGAAAACTCTGTGTCTGAAATCACTAACCAAGTAATACATTTGAAAATAGAGAAATATCACATATATTTTGTTAAGTTGCTATACACTTTTCAAAGGTTTTTTGAAGTTGATTTGAAATCTCTGGGCAACGGTTTCATCCAAAAATGGATAAACCTGATAAAAATCATTTAGCAGATGGACTGTGTTTTTTAAATTATCATATCCCAACGGAACAGTGAAACCGCTTTTGATTTTTTGCCTTTATAATTTTTCAAATAAGTTTTATTCTTTCTTTGATAATCCTGGCCGTTCAATATGCACAAGACATAGGCCACAGCAACAAGCCACAAGCATCATTAACTGGGCCTTTATCAGTTTTGTCAAATTAAAGGTCTTCCAAATTAAAACCATTGGTCTTGCTGTGGTAAAAGAAAACCTCTATACCCCATCTTTTACGGTAGCTTTCACTGATCGATCCAACTCTTTAAAACTGGAAACCAGGATAATATATTTGTCCGCTTTTTTGTTTCCTTTCCGTTTGCCGTGTTGGCAAAAACAGTGCTAAAGCATTTTTGCCGTCAGTTCGATAGAGTACCAGAAAAAAGCCGTTTCCGCTTTACTTTGCGCTCTATCAGCCGTTCGGTTTTGTAGACCGTTTTGTCCAAGGCCATGGCGACCTCCCCCAGGTAATCCTGGTAGCGCAGGCGGACAACAAAGCCCCGCCCGGGCTTTTTCCAGGAACACAAACCATTTTCTCCCAATAAATTCCCAGTCGGCCAGCAGGGTTATCTGCGGAGCCTGTACGGCAGTCTGTCAGACATTGCAAAAACGATTAGCATCAGGCTGATGCGTTCTGCTTCGTTGGAGTTAACGCTTGTCGAGGGTTTTCCCAGATAATGGGTATAAACACACCGCCCGGCAATAACAGGCCGACAAAAAGGACATTGATATTGGTTTTGCCGATTTTTTCCAATTTGAGCGGTGTCTTTTTCATAAGAACCTCGAAAATCAAAAAGCTGCACAATGAGCCAGGTGATGCCCACACAAAAGGCATCAATGTTTTTTATTTTGAAAAAGCAGATAAAACAGGTGTAAATATTGTGCAGGTTAGATCTATCCGGCCCAGGACAATGCCCACTTCGGCCTTGCATTATTGAGGCATACGGTGTATAGAATATACATTGAATCAATAGAAGCATCACTTTCACACCACACATTTCGGTGAAGGGGGAAAAATGATTTAATTTCGCCTGAAGATGGGAGTTGCGATCGTCTGTCCATGGTATGTGTTTTTCGTCGAACACAAACATACGGGACAGTGCGCAACTCTCTCTATTTCAATGAACTACTTGAAAAGTGTATGGCAACTTAATATTTTGTGATAAATGTTCATTGAATATCAGGGCTAAGATTTAGAAAAGGAATTAGAGAAATAACAAACGCATTTTTGTAGATTATTTATTTAATAGGCAAAGGGTATAGATTTTTTAAAAGTGCGCTCTATACCACATATTGGAATATCATTACGCACTATTTTTATTATTTTTAAAAATTATTATAATGATAAAAAATAAAATAATCATTATTCAAAATCTTAAAATAGAACGGATTAATTTAGAACAAGAAACATTAAATGGAAAGCAGTATTTATCAGATGAAAGGTTGGAAAGAGGTACAGATAAACAATGGAGTATTTTAGGGTTGATAGCCTTATCACTTTCAAGTAATTTCATTATTTCCAACTGGGAAAGTTTAGAAGCAATTTTTTTAATCTTAGAATGGATAATTAAATTAATAAAACACATAATACGCTAATGTAAGCTGATAGGTTTTGTGCAGTTAAAAGAGCCCTGATTTCAAGATAATGACAAAGTAAATTTTGCACAAAATCTTGAAGACGAAAGAAAAAGAAGGGTTGTATCTGATTTTGATACAACCCTTTTTCAATTTAAGACGGCCGACCCTCTGAACAGGGGTCAGCCATTTTTAATTACATCATCTGTTATCTACAACTATCAATCGCTTGGTACTCATATTTCTACCTGCTTCTTCCACCTGTACCAAGTAAATACCAGCCCTCCATTTGGAAATATCCAACTCGAAGCGATGGCCCACCACGTCCGTTGTCTTTTTAAAAATCACCCTTCCAGCGATGTCAGATACCCTCACTACCCTATCCGTAATTGCTTCAGCAAATTCAAGAGTTACCCGAAGCACAGCTGGGTTTGGAAAAATTTGGAATCCGACTTCTGCTACCCCTTCTTCATTTGAAAAACCAATCGTGTTTCCGACCGAAATCTGCGAGCTGTTTGGGTTGACGATCAATAAGTTCGGTCCACAATTAGCGTTGATCTCTGCCACCGAGTTGCAGCCCACCTTGTTGAAGAAAATGGTCATGACTCCAGCTACACCACCATTGATCAGGTTATAAATGGCGCAGCCGTCGCTGAGTGAAAAATTGTAATAAATAGACAGGTTTGCCCCAACTGTCCCCAATACTTCCAGGCCGTCCAAAGTCGTCAGTGAGGAATTGAAAAAGACCAAGAACGTGCCGCCTATTTCCGCTAAATTGTCTATGCCACCCATATTGGTAATCCCCGTGTATTGGATGGTCACGTTGCCCGTCACTTCTTCTAAATTGGTTAAATTGGTCAGGTTCGTGATACCCACCCCACTGATGGTCAGGCTGCCATTGATGACGGAATAGCACTGGGAAAAGGCATCAACTTGGGCCTGTGTGGTAAATGTTAGGTTGCCAACGTAGGTCAGGCCACCCGTCGTGCCCTCGTCAATTTCACCGTCGCAGTCGTCATCAAGTCCGTTGCAGATTTCTGTGGCAAATGGGTGTACGGCCGGGTTCCCATCGTTGCAGTCCAGCTCGGCTGTGCTGGCCAGTTCGGCCGCAGTTCTGAAACCTGCCGGGCGGAGACAGGCTGTTTGGGTCGTCCCGTCAGGATAGCCGTCGTTGTCCATGTCCCTGTACCAGACCTGGCCGGGGTGCTCGTTGGGGTCGTTGTCATCGCAATCGCCGGGGGCGGCATTGGCCACGTAGCCCGTTGGTTGGGCACAGCCCGACTGGGTACTGCCGTCGGTATAGCCGTCCCCGTCCATGTCCCTGTACCAAGTGGTGGGGGCACTGCCGGCCACGATTGTGGCCGTGGCCGTTTTTTCACAAACAGATGGTACCCCGAATACTTTGACCACAATATTGTAAGTATCAGGAGGGAGCGGGCTAAAAGTGTTGCCTACCTGAAAATTTGCCCCGCCGTCTTTGGAGTAACGGACCTGCCCACCGCCTGCTGTGGCATTGACCACGATGCTGCCATCACCCGAACCAGCACATGATTCCGGCACCTCAACAATGCTGTTTATGGTCAAAAAACTGGACACTTCAACGCTTGCATTGCAAGTGCTGCTGTTGCCGTGCACGTCGGTAACCGTCAGGATGATGGTGTTCAAACCCTCTTGCTGGCAGCCCAAGGTTGAAGGGCTGGCAGAGAGAGACTGGATGCCGCAGGCATCCGTGCTGTTTTCATTTAACATATTTGGGTCAATAGTGTACTCGGCATTGGCGTTGAGGGTGACCATGATTGTTTGCGTGGTGCAGTTAGCTGCGGGCGCAACATTGTCCACCACATTGAAAGTACAATTGATCATGCTGCTGTTCGTGCCGTCGGAGGCGGTTAGCACCACCGTTCTTGCACCGACATCAGCACAGGTGAAATTCATTGCCGGGCTGGTCTCCACCACCGAGCAGTTGTCGGTGGAACTGCCGTCCCCGATGTTGGCTGGAAGGGTACCGTTGCCATTGGCGTCGAGCAGGACATTGGGGATGGAGGCCGGACAATGGGCCACGGGCACCTGGTTGTCCACCACGTTGAAGGTGCAGTTGGCAGTGGCTGTGCTGGTGCCATCAGAGGCGGTCAGCACCACGGTTTTTAATCCAACATCGGCGCAGGTCAGGTTCATGGCCGGGCTGGTCTCTGTGACCGAGCAGTTGTCGGACGAGCTGCCGTCGCCGATGTTCGCAGGGAGGGTGCCCAAGCCGCTCTGGTTGAGCACTACGTCCGGTATGTTGGCGGGGCAGATAGCGACCGGGGCTAGGTTGTCCGCCACTGTGACGTGGGCGATGCAGGATGCCTGGTTGCCGTTGGAGTCGAAAATCTGGACGAGCACGTTTACCACGTTGCCAACATGGGCACAGGAAACGGAAGTGGGGTTCATTTGCCAAAAATTGACCGTCCCGCAGTTGTCGGTCCCGCCCGCATAGACATCGTTTTGCGTGAGTACATATTGACCATTTGCACCAAGGTAAACAGTTGTTATTTTACAAACCGGAACAGGCGGCGTGTTGTCCACCAAGGTGGGGTCGTTGCCGTCAATGAAGTTGTTGCAGTTGTTGTCGATGCCGTCACAGACCTCGGTGGCATCGGGGTGGATGGCAGGGTCGCTGTCGTTGCAGTCGCCGGAGGTAGCCGTCAGGTCGATGGATAGTTTATGGTCGGCTGGCTGGTCACACTGGGTTATGGTGGCCCCATCCGAATAACCATCGTCATCAGTGTCCTGATACCAGACAGTAGTGGGATTGAGTACAGGGTCGTTGTCGTCACAGTCGCCGGAGGTGGACGTCAGGTCGGTGACCAGTTTGTGCCCGGCTGGTTGGTCGCATTGTACAGTGGTCAAGCCATTGGAATAGCCGTCGTTGTCAGCGTCCCGGTAGGAACAGTTGTCAGGTTAAGGACAGGGTCATTATCGTCGCAGTCGTCCGTCCCAGTGCCGCCTGCTGCCAGTTCGGAAAGGATAAAAAAACCGTCTTCAGGGCGCTCACCAATTTACTAAAGAAGAACCACCGTAATCATCCCCATCAGCATCGATGTACCATGTCTGTCGGGGAACTCATTGGGTCGTCATCGTCGCAGTCGTCCGTCCCAATGCTGCCTGCCGCCAGTTCGGAGATGAGAAACCCGTCCTGAGGGCGCTCGCACTGCACTAGAGAAGAACCACCATAATCATCCTCATCGGCATCGATGTACCATGTCTGTCCGGGGAACTCATCGGGGTCGTCGTCGTCGCACCAGTCACTTAAGTGTTAATGTTGACGCCGTCGTTATCAGCATCCCCACAGTAGAAGGTTATCTCCGCTTGGCTGTCACAGCCCGTGTCGTTGTTTGTGATGGTGATGGCTCCGCTCACCTCACCGCTTTCAAGAAGACCGTGGATGCCACAGCAATCGGTGAGGGCACTGTTGTCCTGAATGGTCAAGGGCCCAACCACGGTATTGAGGGCAGACAAGCCGTCCAGGTTGGCCAGCGAGCCGTTGGACAGAATCTGCAAGCTCCACCCCACGGAGGCGAGGGCAGACAGGCCGTCCAGGTTGGCCAGCGAGCCATTGTTCAATGTACAAGGCCACCCCTACGGAAGTGAGTGCCGACAAGCCATCAACATCGCCCAGCGTACTGTTGTCTTAATGTGGACATGCTCTTCCCAACTGAAGTGAGTGCCGTCAGGCTGTTGAGATTGGCAAGTGTACTGTTGTTGGAAATCTCAAAGGTTACCCAAGGAAGGGAGGGCCGACAGGCCATCAACATTGCCCAGCGTGACGTTGTTGGCAATGATCAATTCTTCCCCCACGGGAAGTGAGGGCTGATAGACCGTCAATATTAGTCAGCACATCGTTGTTGTATAAATAAGAGTCTCCCACGGAGGCGAGGCAGACAGGCCGTCTGGTTGGCCAGGGCGTCGTTGTACCTAATGTACCCCACCCCCACGGAAGTGAGGGCCGACAGTGGCGAAAGGTCAGTGATGTCTGGCACCGCTGATGGTCAGGTTGCCGCTGATAGCGGTAAAGCAAAGGCAAGGCATCCACCTCAGCTTGGGAATTGAAGGTCACGTTGCCAGCAAAGGTAAGACCGGAGAGGCCCTCGTCCACATCGCCATCGCAGTCGTTGTCCTGCCCGTCGCAGATTTCAGTGTTGCCGGGGGTTATTTAGCCCTTAGGTGGCGGGGTTGTCGTCGCAGTCGCCGTCGTTAATGCTGACACCATCGCCGTCGGCATCCCCGCAATAGAAGGTTATCTCCGCTTGGCTGTCGCAGCCCGTGTCGTTGTTGGTGATGGTGATGGACCCGCTCACCCCGCCGTTTTCAAGAAGGCTGTGGATGCCGCAGCAGTCGGTGAGGGCGCTGTTTTTCCTGTATGTACCATCCGACCCACGAAGATATAGCCGAGGAGGCCGTCCAGGTTAGCCAGCAGCATGCCGTTGGACTGAATAAACAAAATTCCCCCCAAGGAAGTAATTGCCGAGGAAGGCCGTCCAGGTTGACCAGCGTGCCGTTGGACAGAATGATCAAAGCCCACGGAAGTGAGAGCCGACAGGCCGTCAAGATTGACCAGCGTGCCATTGTTCTGAATGTCCAAATACCCCCACGGAAATAAGGGCGACAGGCCATCAGGTTCGCCAGCGTGCCATTGGACTGAATACGCAAGTACCCCCACGGAAGTGAGCCGACAGGCCGTCAAGATTGGCCAGCATGCCGTTGCTGTAAATATACAAGTCCCCCACGGAAGTGAGAGACGACAAACCGTCAAGGTTGGCCAGTGAGCCGTTGTCCTGAATGGTCAAGTTCAATCCCACATTAGTGAGAGTTGATAGGCCGTCGATGTTGGCCAGTGTTGCCGTTGTTGTTAATCGTCAAGCTCCACCCTACGGGAAGTGAGGAGCCTGACAGGCCGTCAAGGTTGGTAAGTGTACTGTTGTTGGAAATCGACAAACTCCCCCCCACGGAGGTGAGGGCCGACAGCGGCGAGAGGTCAGTGATATTGGCGCCACTGATGGTCAGGCTGCCGCTGATAGCGGTAAAGCAAGGGGGCCAGGCGTCCACCTCAGCTTGGGAGGTAAAGGTCACATCGCCCGAGTAGGTTTCGTTGGAGAGGCCCTCGTCCACATCGCCGTCGCAGTCGTTGTCCTGGCCGTCGCAGATTTCGGTGTTGCCGGGGAAGTTGTTGGCGCCGGTGGCGGGGTCGTCGTCGCAGTCGCCGTCATTAATGTTGACGCCATCGTTGTCAGCATCCCCGCAGTAGAAGGTTATCTCCGCTTGGCTGTCGCAGCCCGTGTCGTTGCTTGAGATGGAAATGAGCACGCCCACCCCACCGCTTTCAAGAAGGCTGTGGATGCCGCAGCAGTCGGTGAGGGCATCGTTGAACCGTATATCCAAGTTTCCCCCCACGGAAGTGATGGCCGATAGGCCGTCGAGGTTGGACAGCGAACTGTTGTAGTAAATGGACAAATCCCCCCCCACGGAAGTAAGAGCAGATAGGCCGTCAAGGTTGGACAGCGCGCCGTTGCTGGAAATGAACAAGTCATCTACGGAAGTAAGAGCAGACAGACCGTCAAGGTTAGCCAGCGTGCCGTTGTTGGTAATCAACAAGTCCCTCCCTACGGAAGTGAGTGCCGACAGGCCGTCAACGTTGGCCAGCGTGCCGTTGTATTGAATGCCCAAGCCATCTCCCACGGAAGTGATTGCCGATAGGCCGTTCAGGTTGGACAGCATGCTGTTGTTTATAATTAACAATCCCCCAACCACGGAAGTGAGTTCCAACAGTGGCGAAAGGTCAGTGATGTCTGCGCCGCTGATGGTCAGGTTGCCGCTGATAGCGGTAAAGCAAGAGGGCCAGGCATCCACTTGAGCCTGGGTTGTGAAGGTCACGTCGCCTGCATAGGTTTCACTGGAGAGTCCCTCATCCACATCGCCGTGGCAGTCGTTGTCTTGGCCGTCACAGATTTCGGTGTTGCCGGGGAAGTTGTTGGCGCCGGTGGCGGGGTTGTCGTCGCAGTCACCATCATTGATGCTGACACCGTCGTTGTCGGCATCCCCGCAGTAGAAGGTTATCTCCGCTTGGCTGTCGCAGCCCGTGTCGTTGCTTGAGATGTATATGCCCCCCCCGTTCACCCCACCGCTTTCAAGGAGGCCGTGGATGCCGCAGCAGTCGGTGAGGGCGCTGTTGGACTGAATGTACAAGTCCCCTCCCACAGAAGTGAGGGCCGATAGGCCGTCAAGGTTGGACAGCGTGCCGTTGTTGTAAATATCGAAAATCCCCCCCACGGAAGTGAGGGCCGAAAGGCCATTCAAGTTGGCCAGTGTGCTGTTGTTCTGAATGATTAAGCCCCCCACGGAATTGAGGGACGACAAGCCGTTGAGGTTGGCCAGCATGCCGTTGTTGTAAATGAGCAAGCCCACCCCTACGGAAGTGAGAGCCGACAGTGGCGAGAGGTCGGTGATGTCTGCGCCATTGATGGTCAGGTTGCCGCTGATAGTGGTAAAGCAAGAGGGCCAGGCGTCCACCGCCGCTTGGGAATTGAAGGTCACGCTGCCCACATAGGTCTCGCCGGAGAGGCCCTCGTCCACATCGCTGTCGCAGTCGTTGTCCTGCCCATCGCAGGTTTCGGTATTGCCGGGGAAGTTGTTGGCGCCGGTGGCGGGGTTGTCGTCGCAGTCGCCGTCGTTGATATTGACGCCGTCGTTGTCGGCATCCCCGCAGTAGGTGGTTATCTCTGCTTGGCTATCGCAGCCCGTATCGTTGTTTGTGATGAAGATGGCCCCGCTCACCCCACCGCTTTCAAGGAGGTTGTGGATGCCGCAGCAGTCGGTGAGGACGCTGTTGTTTTGAATGCCCAATGCCCCCCCCACGGAAGTGAGTGCCGACAGGCCATTCAGGTTGACCAGCGTGCCGTTTTGCTGAATGCTTAAGCCCTCCCCCACGGAAGCGAGTGCCGACAGGCCGTCGAGGTTGGCCAGAGTGCCGTTGTCGAAAATGGTCAAGCCTCCTCCCACTGAAGTGAGGGCCGACAGTGGCGAGAGATCGGTGATATTGGTGCCGCTGATTAACAGGTAGCCGCTGATAGCGGTAAAGCAAGGGGGCCAAGCGCCCACCGCCGCTTGGGAATTGAAGGTCACGTTGCCCGCATAAGTTAGGCCGGAGAGGCCCTCGTCCACATTGCCGTCGAGGTCATTGTCGAGGCCATCGCAGATTTCGCAGGTGGAAGCGGCATTGAGTGGATTGGAACCGCAAGCTATTTCATCCACATCGGAAATAACGTCATTATCATCGTCGGCATCGCAGGCATCGCCTAGGTTGTCGTTGTCGCTGTTTGTTTGGCTGACATTCGATAGGAAGGGGCAGTTGTCACAGACATCGCCAATGCCGTCAATGTCGGCGTCCACTTGGTTGGTATTAGATAAGAAGGGGCAGTTATCGCAGGCGTCCCCAATATTGTCGCCATCCGAGTCAGGTAGAGAGGTCAGCGTGTAAGTATGGTCAATGTAAACACCAGGATTGTATTTCAGTCGGATGCGCACCGTATAGGTAGTGCCGCTTGGGCTACTCACCGTGCCGAAGCCATTCGTGATACTGAACGGGTCGGTGGCGATATCGGAAAAAGCGGGCGTGCCAGAAAAACCGCTGCCCGCTACTAAGGCGTATTCCAGCCCGGTGGTGTTGCCATTATTGTCCCCAGTGAGGTCAATGTTGAGACTACCTTGGTTGGGATTGTAACACACTGGCTGGCTGACTGTAAAATTTGCGGTAAACGCTGCTGGGCCGAGGCATTCGATGATGACTTGGCCGCCTGCGTTGTTCGCCCCGCCTGCGTTGTCTTGGTTAAAACCTGTATTATAAGAGCCGCCGCCTTCGGAACCACTAGGGGATGCATCGCCACCACTATAACCACCGCCGCCGCCGCCAATTACAAAAGACACCCAACCAGAGCCTTCAATTCCACCACCTCCCCCACCGCCATATCCTCCTCCTCCACTTCCAGCATTACTTCCATTTCCACCTAATCCATTAAATCCATTTCCACCTCCTTCAGCAGATCCATAATAACCGTAGGTAAACAGGCCACCACCACCGCCAGCTATCCAGGCATTACCACCATTCCCACTTCCTGAAGCGATTTGTCCATCTCCTCCGTTAGATAAATTTCCAGCACCTCCGCCACCTCCAGCAATGATAAATGGTGAGCTATCCAGAAGCCTAACACCAGAACCACCGCCGCCACCGCAATTTTCTCCACCGCTGGCGCCTGCGATTGCTTGTAAAGTTTGACCGTTACTAACAATAAAATCGCCTTTCATTTGTGCTCCATTGCCGCCTTGGTTCATGCTATAATCCGCACCCTTTGCCCCCTTGGCTGTTATCCGCACTTTGTACGGCCCGCCCGTCGGCACAGTCCATGTCCCGATCGTGCCATTCTGACTATGGATGGGTGCAGAAATGTTGAGCACCTCGCCGGAACACTGCCCGAAAGCAATATGAGATGAGAATCCCAATGTTAATAAGGGGATAAACATCAACTGCCGGAACAGCCAAATTACCGGCCAGCCAGTTGTTTTTTCTGGTTTTGTTTTTTGCAAATTCGTTTTAGCATTTGGAAATAAGGATTGCTTTTTCATCTCCTTCAAATTTTAAAAGGTTGAGGGCGGCAACGGGCATAGCTTGCCTAGGCAACTGCCTGCCGCTTTTGGGCAGTTGCGGGTGTTTGTTTTTGTGAGATTTAACCAGTGTGGCAGGGAAAAGAATCTCCGGGAAATCCTTTTTGAAAAACGGAGGCAGGGATATTGTTGGGCAAAATCAACCTGCCCCCCGGAGATGAATTTTCATTTATAAAATGCCTTTGTTTGTAATGCTGGCGCAAAATGGGGCTTTTGCTAGTTCAGGGGAAATTTTTTCAGGGAGCATAGGGGGTTTTTCAGGGAAGGTTGGAGATTTTTCAGGTAAGGTTTTTAGGAGATAGGGATTGCAGGAATGCCTTCAATTGGTGGCGGGTATAGGGCTTGAAGAGCACCTCGTGGCCGGCGTAGAAATTTTTGGAGCGTTCCATGTCCCGCCAGCGGGCACCGGTCAGGAACAGAACCCGCATCAGGTAGCGGGTACGCAGTTGCCGGGCGAGGGCCATGCCGTCATCATTTCC
>JAWKLX010000061.1:0-44861 GCA_041392505.1 Saprospiraceae bacterium
AAGCCAACGGAAATTGAGTTTTCCCATGATTTCCTCTGGCGGGTACACCAACAGGCGCCGGCCAAAGGCCACATCAAAATTTTCAACCGCTCACAATATGAAGACATCCTCATCCAACGGGTACATGGTTGGATTGATGAAGAACGGGTGCAAAAAAGGATGAATGCCATCAATGCCTTTGAGGAGCTGTTGGAGTTTGACAACGATACCAAGGTGCTCAAATTTTACCTCCACATCTCTTACGAGCAGCAGGAGTTGGAACTAAAAGAACGCCTGGCCGAAGCTGATAAATTGTGGAAACACAACGACGGCGACTGGAAGGAACGGGAACATTGGGACGAGTACATCAGCTGCTATGAATATGCCATCAACCAATCTTCGATTCCTTGGTCTATCATCCCCGTTGATGATAGGTGGTACCGGGATTACCTGATTTCAAAAAAAGTTTGTGAAACGATGGAGGCCATGGATTTAAAATATCCAACGCTCCAAAAATAAATTTTTCCGGCCACCCAACGTTTTGTGGCCCAGCAATAGTCTATATGGAAAAAGTTAGAATTGACAAGTGGTTGTGGAGTGTCCGCATTTTTAAATCGAGGACACTGTCCTCAGATGCCTGCCGATCCGGTAAAGTCCGAATTGGTGAAAAAATTTTGAAGCCCTCGGATGGGGTTTCAGTTGGGCAAATTGTTCAAGTGAGGAAAGATGGTTTCGACCTGCAATTTGAAATCAAGGAGCTGATCGACAAAAGGGTAGGGGCGCAAATTGCTGTTACCTGTTACGACAACCTCACCCCAGAAGAAGAGATGAACAAGTATAAAGATTGGTTCATCGGAAAATCAGGAGCCGAACAGCGGGAAAAAGGTGCTGGCCGACCAACCAAACGAGAACGCCGGGATATTGACGGTTTCAAAGGAAGTTGGTTTGAGTAAGTACTTTGCTGCCAGCATTCATTCGTTAGCTAAAAATAAAAATGACAATTCTGTGAAAAATAATGTTAAGAAATGGTTTAGGGACAGCATCCTATCGCCTTATTCGTTAGCTTTATGTTTTCTTTATCTCATCAAAAACACCTTATCGTTATGAAAATGAAGTACCTTCTCCTAATGCCGCTCTTCGCTGTTGCACTGATGACATCCTGTATCAAAGACCAAGTAGATACGATTAACCAGGCTTATACTGAAGAAGAATACGCTATTTTGAAAAAAAATCTTGACTTGCCATTGGAGGCTATGAACTACGACGTTCAGCTGCCAGCCCACCTTGGCAACAGTCGGGTCAATGCGAGCAAGCATCAAGCAACGCTTGGCCGAGTGTTGTTTTACGACACAAAACTCTCTAAAAATGAAAGTGTTTCCTGCGCTTCCTGCCACTTGGCAGACAGGGCTTTTGCCGACAACAAAGCTCTCAGTGAAGGTTTTGAAGGAAACGAAACCAAACGTAACTCCTTGGGTTTGGGTGTTTTCCCAAGTTTCAATGCCTACTATGGTTTCGGAACGACCCGTATGTTTTGGGACGACCGGGCAGCTACCGTTGCTGAACAATCTAACTTGACCATTGCTGATCCAATTGAAATGGGGCATCCCAACTTAGATGTGTTGGCAAACAGCTTATTGGAAGTGGATTACTATAAAATCCTTTTTGATAAAGCCTACCCAGAAAACAACTTTGGTTTCCAATTGAGCAACAAGGATAAAATGTTGCAAGCCTTGGATGCTTTTGTTAGTTCTATCGCTTGCTTCGACTCTAAATTTGACCAAGGTTGGAAAGAATCCAACAGTCCGAACATAAATTTCAACAACTTCACAACCCAAGAGAATTTAGGTAAAAGCTTGTTCAACGAAAACTGCGCAGGCTGCCACAACCTCGGGCCGGGTTTTGCGACTTCTGTTACTGCCGCCAACAATGGTTTGGATATGGTTTCCGCTGATGATGGCCGTTACAACTTTTCACGGGAACCTTCTGACAAAGGGGTTTTCAAGGTGCCAATGCTCCGCAATATTGCCCTTACTGCTCCTTACATGCATGATGGCCGTTTTGCAACTTTGGAGGATGTGATCGAACATTATAATTCAGGTGTACAGAACCATCCTAACCTGCATCCAGAATTAAAGAATGGTGGTGAGCCTAAAAAATTGGGTCTCAATCAAGAAGAAAAGGATGCTTTGGTAGCGTTCTTACACACCCTAACAGATACCGAAAGCCTTGCCCAAGTGAAATATGCTGACCCGTTTAAGAAATAAGAATACTGATCTTGTTGGATCGAAAAAACCCTTGAAAGCGTCGGCTTTCAAGGGTTTTTTGTTTTTGTCAATTTTGGGTATTGGATAGATAAGTGGGTGGTGTTTTTAATATTCTGGATTTGCTGTGTTAAGTTGGCGGTTCAAAACCGCCCTCTTTCCATGCCATTTACAATCACTGGTTGGTAGCCATAAAACGAAGGTAGAGGCGGTTATGAACCGCCCCGGCTTTATTAATTTTTAAATTTCCCACCATTTTGGGAAGCACTCGAAATAATCATTCTTGTAACCCCCAGACCCATTTTCCTTCTATGTCAAAATAGCCCACTTTGTCGCCTTGCTCTACTCGAAATAGTCCTTCGCCAGCATAACTAATATACTCATAATCAGGCTGTACGATCATTTCCCCTTCAGTATTGGAGAGGCCATTAAAACCTTTAATGCGGACTTTGGCAAAACCATTTTCGAATTGGCTGATCTTATCATATTTAGGAGGGATGATTTCAATTCCTTGTTGGTTGATAATGGCCCAACGGCCATCCACCTGTACCACGGCTACGCCATGCTGAAACTCGCTGGCTTTTTCATAATAGCCATCGTAAAAACGTGCTTGCTCTGTGATGTAGTAAAATTTGTATTCCTCATCCTGCACCAGTCCACGGCCTTCGGCAAAATCCAATAGGCGGTTGATGCCCGGTTCAATCAGGAAATTTCCATCTTTGTCAATCAGCCCGGCCCGTTGGTTGCCTTTAAATACAATCGCTTTTCCTTCTTTAAAATCCATGCACCGGGAGAATTCTGGTTGCACCACATAATTCCCGCTTTTGTCAATGAACCCACAGCGGCCATTTTCCCAAACAGCTGCCCGGTCTTCGCAAAAATCACTGGCTTTGGAAAAATTGGGGGCGACAACCATTTGGCCTTTTAAGTTGATAAAACCATAGCCATCTTTTTTCCTAACCCTTGCCAAGCCCTCTGCGAATGGGGATATCCCCCGAAAGGACTGGTTGGTAATGTTTTGCCCGCTAAGATTAATGATGCTGAAGCGTTCGGGAGTACCGCCCAAACTGACAATCGCCAGTCCATGTTGGTCAAATGGAGCAATAGAATTGTATTTGGGGCGCACGATGTAATTCCCACGGCAGTCAATCAGCCCGTGCCGATAGCTTTCGCCCTGCATTTCAACGATCCGGGCAGCGCCTCGATCAAAATCCTCTGCCCGGAGAAATTGGGGCGCAATGGCCCAAGCCCCTGTTTTATCAATGTACCCAAACCGCGGGCCCTCTTTTTTTGCGGGGGCCAATCCGTTTTGGAAATTACCTGCTTTTGAATATTGGAACGGCAACTCCTCGTCCCCATTTTTATCAACATAGCCCCACTTGCTACCCAGCCTGACAGCGACCCAGCCTTCACTAAAACTACCGACCTCATCAAAACGACAAGGTACTACCTCTCGGCCATTCGGGTCTACAAAGCCCCAGCGCCCCTGTCTTTTCACGGCCAACCGCCCATCGGCAAAGGAGCCAATCTCTTCGTATTGTACCCCGACAGCCAATCGGCCCAAGGTGTCGATCAATCCATATTTTTCTTCTTTTTTGAAAATCCGCAACACTTGGTTACCAGTTTTATCGATAAAGGCCAATTCGTCAAACTGGCAAGGGAGCAACGTTTTGCCCTTGCTATTGACCATGCCCCATTTACTGCCATTGGATACGATGCCTACTTTATTTTTAAAATCACGGGCAAAGGAATACTGGGGAGCGACAACCAATTCGCCCAATGTATCCAAGTACCCCCATTCGCAGTCGTCGCAAGTGAGGTAGCCGAACCGGTCGATATTGTAATCATATTGGGTGTAGTCCGTTAGGATAATAGGCGGGAGTTGTTTGGCAAAATACTCGTTCAGTTTTCCAAGGGTGTAAGGTGAATTTTTCAGAGCGCTGGAAGTTCTTCCTTTAAGGCTTACTCTGGCCACGCCATCCTCAAAATCGCCAACAAAGGCAAGGTCTTTTCGGATAATTTTACCGATCCGGTTCACCAAGCCCTGTTTCCCATTGGTAAAAATGCAACGGGCGACAGGCAGCTCTTGGTCAAAGTCGCTTAGGCGGACATCAAATAAATCTACCTCATGCACCAGTAAACCCGTGTCGTTTTGCACTAAGCCATAGGCCATCTCATATCGGTAGGAAGTTTTTCCAAGCATGACCTCTTGTTTTGTTTCAATGCCCACGAGCGTAAGCCCCAGTTCTTTTTCCACCTGTACTTCGTGAAAGGTCGGCTCAATTTGTACCGAGCCGTTGTCGAGTCGGCGCAATCCCCATTTATCTTGTTTAGGTGAATAAAACCACTCAAATTTTTCGAGTTGATAGGGGCTGTTAGCATCACCCCAAAGCAGTGGTTGGCTATCGTTTTCCCGGATGACTTTGATAGTGAAATGGTTGCCGTACATATTTTCACCTTCCAATTTTCTTTCTTTATCAAAATTGAAAACAGTCAGTTTCGGGCCTTGGTAGGCTTTGGCTTGATCACCCTCTAATAGTACTTTGTCGTAGTCCGGGTGAACGACCACTTCGCCCCGGTGGTTGGCAATTCCCAGTTTCCGGTTTTTAATGACGACACAAAGCCCTTCTTTCATAGGAGAAATATAATCATATCTAAAAGGGATCAGTACGAGGTCGTCCAAGGTGACGATGCCCCAATTGCCATTTACATTTGCCCTGAAAATATCGCCGTCATAAGCTTGTATTTCATCATAATTTGGGAAAAGCACCAAACTGCCGCAATGGTCTACCAAGCCCAGTTTGCGGCTTTTTTTGCAGAGTACGTATTCATCAGAAAATGGGTAAAATGCTTCAAACGGTTGGTTGGTCACCAGTTTGTTATACACCAAGGAAAAAAGGGAAGGGACATTATTGGAAACCAGTTTGATGAATTTACTCGAAACACGGCTGAAGTGACTGTAAATCGGCTCAAGTACCATACTGCCCATGCGGTCAATAGCGCCCCATTTCAAGTCTTTTTTGTAAAAAAACAGGTTGGTATTGTACACCCAAATTTCATCAACAGAGGGCCTCAATAATTCTTGGCCAGTGGGGAGCAGCAGCCCCAGCAGGTTTTCCTTTTTGGTTTGGAAAAAAAGTTCACATACCTCTTTGGGCACATTTTGGAGAACAACGATCTCGTCGTACACCGGTTCGGAAATGATATGGCCTTGGTCGTCGACGATTCCCCATTTTTCGTTCAACCGGAAAGCGAGGTAACTTTTCCCTCCTTGTTCTGCTTTGAGCACTTCAACCCGTTCATAACCTGGTTGGAGAATTATCTTGCCCTGCATGTTCATTACCTTCCATTCCCCGTTTTCCATCACCGATACAAGCGCCGTATCCAACACTTTGACATCATCATATTTAGGCGGTACTACTTCGTCCCCTTTGTTGTCGAGCATGCCTACCCGTTTGTCACGTTGCATAATGGCAAATCCAAACTCCTTGAATTCCCCGATCGCATCGTACACAGGTTGCTTTACAATTCGGCCGTCGCTATTGATCAACCCCCATTTTTTATCTTTTTTTATTGGAAAAAGGGACTGTGCAGGAAGATCCGCAACTGCTATCATCAGCATTGTCAGGAGAAATGCAAAGGCAAGGTAATGAGGCGTTATGGTCAATCGCATAAAAAAGTCTATCAGTTGGCGCAAAAGTCAGTTATTTGATTCAATGAAAATGCAGAAAATTATGAGGCCCTATCCTACCTATTTTCTGCTACCGGCTACGGGTGGATTTTATGTCGTATAATAACGCTGGGAGTAAGGATTATTTTACAAAGAAAAGAAATTCCCGAACGAAATAATGAGAAATGAGGGAAAAGTGACACACCCACGGCGACTTTATCCAAAACAAAAACGTTCCTGTATCTCCCATTTTTTGTTTGTATGTTTAAGAATCGCCAAGTCATTAACTAAAAATTTCCTCTGGTAAATAATTGCTGAAAAATGCAGCCATGCCGCTGGAAAAATGGACGTAGCCAAATCCCGATGGGCAATGGTCATGTGGGGACGGAAGGGATGGTCACTTTTGCTTTGCAGGCCAATTTTTTCCAACAAATACACATCCAATCCTTTTTTCAAATTTTCTAAAGATTCATTGTGCTGTACATCCACAAAAAGGACCCGGTCGGCGAAATGGCTGAACCCATTCAGTTCAATGGTAAATGAGGGCTGCCCTGAAGCGAAGGCGGCGAGGGCTATTTTCAATTCCTCCCATCTTTCTTCGTGCCAGCGGAAAGGGGCTTGGAGCGTGATATGTGGTGGTGAATTGAATGCATGGCTCGCTTTGAACAGCAAGGCACATTCTTCTTTGAAAGCAGTAACTTCCTGTTGGATATTGGGATCGGGAAGAAGGGCGATTAATAATAAAGGGTTTTGCATGTTTAGGAATAGGGGCTGTTCTCTGCAAAAAATGTTGCTAAGTACGACGTGTTGATTAAACAGGTAATTTTAGGTGTAAGATTCCCGAAGCGAGTTGCGGGATATTCTATTTTTCGATAGTTTTTGCCAAAAAATCCATGCATAGCAGGGCTACAGCCTGTCCCGAATTTACTTCGGGAGATTTATTTTTTGGTGAAAAATAGCGGAAAAAGATACGCATAAAATACCTGTTTAATTAGCACGTCGTACTTAATAAAACTTCTGGTTCTTTGACAAAATCTACATTTCCATCACCGCTTCCACATCCGGATCTAAGTCCGGCGGCTTCGACATCAATGAAATGCCAATGAACAGCGTTAAAGAAACCGCCAGTGACAAGGCGCCTACATCAATATGATAAGGGATGGAAATTTTAAATAGTTTGACAATAAAATTCACCGCTAGGCTGGCAATGATAGCGGTATTGGCGGCAAAAGGGGTAGCCCGTTTCCAATTAAATCCCAACGTGACAGCCGGTACGATCGCCGCTGCAAAAGTCCCCCAGCCGAATGCGCCGAGGATCGCCACCAAATCACCGGAATACAATGCAAAAACGGCCGCCACAGCACAGATTAAAAAAGTAGTCATCCGTGCCCAAAACAATTCATTTTTGACTTTTTTCCCCAGCGCTTTTGGAATGTCGTGCATGATCGCTGCTGTCCCGATATTTAAAAAAGCATCGGCCGTGGACATGATAGCGGCAAATAACCCGGCAAAAACAACACCCGCTAAAACAGGGTGCGCATAGGTTTGTAAAAATTGCGAAGCAGCGGCATCGGCGGTTGCCAATTCTGGTTGCCTCCCACTCAAAACCAAAGCCCGCATGACCAACCCAATGCTGATCCACAAAAGGGCCGAGAACAAATAGCCAACTATCGAAACGGGTAATATATGTTTGGCATCCCTGATATTTTTATTCATCATCAGTTTGGTAATGACATGGGGTTGGCCAGAACCACCCAACCCAAAAACAAATAGCCATGACAAACAGCCGATCATGCCCAGAGTGCCCCACGGCCCGATGGCTTCCGGATCATCTTTTTGGATGATTTGCCCGATCTCTGTAAAGCCGCCATCATAGGTGTACATGACAGTGAAAAATACCAGCGTCGCCGCTACGATCATGATGCCGCCCTGAATGATATCAGTATATACCGAAGCAATGATGCCTCCTGTTACACTGTAAAAAACGAGGATGGAACAAGATATAACCACGCACATTTCGAGGCTGATATTGGCCATGAATTCGGTTTCAACTAAAATATCTTTCAGCACGACCGACATGGCTAATATTTGCGTAGCGAGGTAACCAAAGACACCAAGCAAAATTGCGATAGAAATCAACAAACTTGTCGAATCCTTTCCATACCTCAGCTTAACGGCATCAGGTAGGGAAATGGATTCCCCCAGCTCGGCAAAAAGCCGCAGGCGTTTCCCCAAAAGGGCGAATGAAATATTGAAACCCATGATGACACAAACGACCATCCACACCGAACTCATCCCCATGCGGTAAACCAGCCCCGGTCCTCCGACAAACCCAAAGCCACTCAACGTACTGGAAAAAACAGCGAAAGCGGTGACCATGATACCGAGATCACGGCCAGCCATAAAAAAATCTTGGGTCGACTTCGTCCGTCGCAAGGCCCAGACACCAACAGCGATACAGATCAGCATGTAAACACCGAGCGAGGTTAAAATAATCGGGTTTCTATATTCTTCCATTTCGTTTTGTTTTGTGCTTATTTAGTCATTAGTCATTATTTTCCCTTTTTCTCCTCGCCGCCACAATTTCATGAAACTGTTCTTCCTCCTCCTTTGTCAAAACCCAATCGTCGAATTTAAAAATGTAAGCAGACGTGATAATCGCGGGGACAAACCACATCCCGTACAACATCCAAGCAGTGGGAATAGGGAACCCTCCGAAAAAGCTGGTGGAGTTGGTTTCTTGATAGTTCCAGTGAGCAAAAACCATTAGGGAAAAAGTCAAAATGTAGGTGCCAAAACCAATAAAAAGTACCCGGTAAATTTTCCGTTGAATTGTTTTGTCCTTTTTGCGGGAGCCGATAAAAACACAAAATGCAAAAATGCCAATGGTGCCCAGTCCAAATAAATAAGACAGCCATTTGATGGCAGGTGAGCCGCCGGTGTAATTTCCACTTTTCAGCATGGTTTTGAATTCGGGGTGCAAAGTGCCCGTAGCTCCAGGGACTGTAGGCGACAACCAAATGGCAACAATGATTAATATAAATAGTAGGGTAAAGCCGAAGAACCATTTGAAAATGTTATTCATGATTGACTTTTTTGCTTTTTTAGTTCAATTGCGGAAGGTAATTAAAAATGTATAATTGACGGAAAGGACAGGTAAATAGCAGGTATAATAGATAATCGCTTTTGCAAATTATTGGGAATCAATTACATCCAATTCCTCGTATCCGTTTCCACTATGTACAAAACAAAATCCTGCACCTCCCGGGCTTTTTCCACAGGGATATAAGGCACTTGCACCGAGCCGGCAGCGGTGAAAAGGGTTAGGTTGGAAAGGCCCCTTCTTTTCAGGAAATAATTTTGGCTGACCGTTACGGATTGGACTTTGTACCACTGCAGCAAAATGTTGTGGCGGTTCACGACGCCCCATGAAGTGCGGATGCCCTCGCTGCTCACATGCCAGTGCCAGGTCTGATGATAGCGACGGCTCAGCCAAAGCGCTGCTGGCAGCCACAGCAGCCAAATCCAAATTTGGTTCTCGAGCCAAGAATGGCTCATCAACATCAGGATGAGGACGGGAAAAATACCTTGGATGAAAAACATCCGGAAAATGATCCGCCAATGGACACCGTGTATTTGTTCGGGTAATTCTTTTTCCGCAGGAAAATAAGCCGCTCGGATGGCGTCGAGATGGTCTTCATAACACCCGGGAATATTCGCTGATAACTTCCGCCCCACCTGCACGCTGGCTGCTTGCGATAACCGCACCGCCACCATATTAAACAGCCGTTTCAATGGGCTGCTGTCCCAACGGATGAATTGGATTTTTTGCAGGTTAGCGGAAATTTCCTGTTTGGTGAACAGGCCGCTGTCCATTTTAAAACCCTGTTCCGTGCGCCAAAAACGCAAGGAAAAATATTGGAAAACTGTTCGGAACAGGGTAATCAAAAAAGAGATAGCCAAAAAGAAAGGTACACCGATCAATAGGTAAGGGATGATCTCCATCTCCTGTGCCATGCCCAAAAATTGATCGATCCGTTCTGTGATTTTCAAATCAAGGGCGTCTTCCAGATCGTCGAAAAAGCTGAGGAAAAAGACCATGACGATGCCTGCCGTTCGCAAGTGGTTTTGGCTGGCGCCTATTTTTAGTAAATCCTTGATGCTAAGTTTAAAAAGCAGTTGAGCGGGTGTGTTTGGATGAACAGATTCTTCTTGTTCGGATAAATATTGTGGGGCAGTGGTGGTAGGGTAGGAGGCTATTTTGCTGTTGTCAATAAAAGCCCTGAGAGTTTCTGCGTCCGACCTATGAAGTGCATCCAGTGTAAATTCCTTGCCCGCCGAACCTGCCGTATCGATTTCAATGCTCACCACGTTAAAAGCCTGATGCAGAAGGCCTTGGCTGAAATTGACCGTTTGTATCCGGTCGAGCGGCACAGCTATTTTTGCTTTTCTCAGCACCCCTTTTTCCAAGATCAATTCCCCATCTTTTATGTAAAAATACATCCGGAAATAGGAGATGATGGAAGTAATAGCCCCTACTGCAGCAAGTACCAACAACCCAATTGTAAAACCTGTGAAAACCCTTTTTTTCGGATTGAACAGCACCACCAAAATCAGTACCCAAAGCTGCCGAAATAAGATGCGGAACACCTTCCCCAAGATAAACAAAATGGCAATCGAGGACTGCCGGGTCGGTTGCTCAAATGGGTTCATGAAAATAGGTCTTTAGTGAAATCAGTACCTGATGAACTATTTCCGGCACCCCCAGTATTTTCCTCCTGCCCACTGCCCATTGCCAACTGCTCACTGCCCACTGCCCCCTGCTCACTGTCAACTGAAAAAAGCTGCCCACTGATTTTTCCCGTGATAAAATCCTTAATCAATTTGGCCTCCTCGAAGTCCAGTCCATCAATGGATAGGTCGCTGTTGGAACCGCCGGCTGTAAAAATGCGCAGGGTTGCCAGTTTGAATGCATTTTGAATAGGGCCTTGGCTGATTTCGCAATGCTGCATCCGGTTGAAAGGGATAGCGGTGGTGGTTTGCCACCAGACCCCTTGTTGATAAATGACATCGTGTTCCCGGAGGGCATAACCTGCCATTTGGTACCGCTTGTCGACCAAATACATACTCAGTGTAAATAAGAATATCCAAAAAATAAAGACGCCATATCGGTACACCCCCAGTACTGGCGAGGAGGTGAAAAAAAGAAAGACAGCACCGATAAAAAGGATTCCGAACAAAATACAAGTGCCAATATATTCTACGGTTTTGTAAGCGGGGGCGAGTTGCTTAAATGCAATTTCTTGTACTGTTGGCAATTGACTTGTTTCTATTTGTAGATTTTCAAAAACCATATAAAACTGATAGGTGGGCAAAAAGGGTGAATTTTTTTTCTCTCCCTGATTTGTTTAGTAACGGTCAAATAATAAGGTCAAAAGAATTATCGTAAAACGGGAAGTTATTATTTGACCGTTACTTACCACAAAGAAAAATTGGCAGTGCATCAACTACGCTTTATGTACCCCCTTAAAATCATTTTTAAACTGATCTGGGGGGTGAGCTAACTTTGAAAGTAAAGTTAGGGAAATTTAAAAGGATATAATGTTTAGAAATAAATTCTGTTGAGGGCCGGGTACTAAGAATGTTCCTTTTCTGTTTGGAGGAATGGATTGTAGTCCAGCTATATTTATTTTTATAATTTGGCCGGAAATTAGCGAACTGCCCAATTACGATCAGTATCAAATGATTATGTACAAAAAAAACTTCCTTTTATTTCTTGCTTTTTTTTGCCTGCTGCAGGTGTTGACAGCTCAAAGTTCTCACAGTGCTGATGGCAAACTGGATGGGGCGCTATTGGGGGCAGGTGGCTTGACCTTCGGCTTAGGTTTTCATTTTTTGAAAAAAGTAGAGCCAATGACCGAGGATGACATCAAGGAACTCGACCCATTTCGTATCAACTCAATGGATCGGCCAACCACCAGAAATTGGAGCCTTAAAGCACAGAAAACCAGCGACATATTATTACGGACTTCGTTTTTTAGCCAGTTCTCCTTGCTATTCGACAAGCACTCAAGGGATGAAGTTGGCACGATAGGCCTAATGATGACGGAGGTGGCCCTGATCAACAACGGCATCACCAATATTTTCAAGGGCACGATCAAACGCCGCCGGCCATTTACCTACAACCCAATGGCGCCTATGGAAAAGAAAATGGAAAAAAACGGTCGCTATTCTTTTTTCTCTGGACATGCTTCCAACTCCGCTTCTTATGCATTTTTGACCGCCAAAGTTTTCTCCGACAACAATCCCGGATCGAAATGGAACCCGTACGTCTGGACTGCGGCTATTTCCCTTCCGGCGGTCACTTCCTTCTTAAGGGTAAAAGCGGGCAAACATTTCCCGACCGATGTTATCGTTGGGTATGCGGTAGGGGCAACGATCGGGTTCCTCATTCCAGAGTTGCATAAATTGTAGGACGGCCTCTTTTTCTTGAGTATTTAGATCAATAGTTTAATCAAAAAATAAAATTTATTACCGTACCAATGTTTTGTTAAATAGGTCCGTTTTTACTTGGGCCTGTGGGTATTTATTCTGAAAAAGTATTCTTCAAGATAAGGCGGCAATTGTGCACCAGAAAAATGTCCAACTCCCACCAGCTATCATTTTTACAAAATCAAAACCTTTAATGATGAAGCGTTCTATTACTCTATTTTTCCTGCTTTTTTGGGCAGCCCTTACTTACTCTCAATCGATCGTCCATACCTTTTACATGCGGGATGGATCTATCTTCGAAGGAGAAATTATTGAAAAAAAAGGGAACAATTACCGTGTCAGGACTTCTACTGGCAATGAACTGGAATTTGAGGGACACCGGATTAAAGAGGTTGTGGTAGGGACGGTTGGCGATGAAAATACAGATGATTATGGCGCTAAGCAAGCAATTGGGATTTCTATTTTGGGGCCTGCGGTTTTTGGCGTTCATTTTCGTTACGAGCCCACAAATGAACTGTTTTTGGATGCGGGCTTGCACTATAATTGGACGCTGTTGCAGGATAGATTTGCAGATGAAATTTCAATTGAGTCTGGCATCACGATTTCCGGAGGGCTGGATTATTTCTTCAAACGTTTTTATAAAATTAAAAAGCAAAAAGTAAGGGCCAATGGCATTTTTCTAAATGCGAACCACACCTTGGGGGAATATGATGCCACGGGCGTCAGTTTTGGCTGGGCCTCTGAATATTTTAAAAGGGGCCGCTATGGCAGGTCTTTTTTACTGGAACTAGGGCCGAATATTGTTCAGAAGCATTGGGTAAATGACCCTTCCACTTTTCCCTACAATCATGAAGAACCGGAATTTGTTTTGTCGATTAATATCCGCTTAGTGTGGGTATTCTATATGATGGGCAACTAAACAAAATTCCAGGTCGCCTTTTTATACAAAGGCTTGCTAATTTTTTAGATTCTTTGATGAATTTCGTGGAAATGCAAAACCGTTAAAACGGTTTGTTCCGTAACACGCTGATTGTCAACCCACGACTTAAGTCGTGGGTTAAAACAAAAAGCCCGATTTTAGCCGTTTTAACGGCTTGCCACGGAAATTGTCAAGTATCCATTTTTTTACGAGCACAATTTAATCCCAGAGTGACTTGGGTGACCTCTTCTCCGCTCCAATATCATCTTCCTTGAAAACTGTTTAGTTTTGCCCCGAAGAAATATCTTACAACGATATGCTTTAGGCATGGCTCTTTCCTTTTAGCAGTTGCATGACCATTTTAATGGTTTTGCCGAGGTGAGACAACGAAGGCCGCTAACCGATCGTTGATGATCCATTAGAATGAAACTAAAACTAAACTTTTAACCGACCAACCAAAACTGGTCTGTTTGCCTGAGAAATTATTTTTCATGAAAAAATTGTTACCTATTCCTTCTATTTTTAAGATTCCGGTCTTCCCGATATTCCTTGCGCTAGTATTTTTTGGTTGCGAAGGCGAAGACGAACCCATTCCTGCTTATGTGCATATCAATGAGTTTGTTGTTGAATCCACCAACCCCAATACGCACGGGAGCGTTTCTCAAAAAATAACCGAGGCCTCGGTTTTTTTGGTTTACAAAAACTCTATAGAATCGCCGCATCAATTGGGCATTTTGACGCTGCCGGCAGTAGTGCCAGCTATCGTTTCGGGCGAATTTGAAATCAATATTGACCCGATCGTGCGGGCCAATGGCAACAGCCTTTACTTGGAAGTTTATCCTTTTTATGAGCGCTATCAGACGACGGTCAGCCTATCGCCGAATGATGATGTAGAAGTAAACCCTGTGACCCGGTACAGGCCCGATGCCAAGTTTGTCTTTGTAGAAAATTTTGAAAACAATAGCCACCTGTTCCAAAAAGACCGGGATGATAACCCTAATACTTTTATTGAAATTTCGGACGTCGATGTTTTTGAAGGGGAAAAATCGGGGATGGTCAGTTTGGATACGGCCAATAATTTCTTTGTGGCCACCACACTCGACCCCATCGAGATCCTCATCGCAGACACAAAGCGGGTTTATTTGGAAGTGGATTACAAGACCGATGTTCCGTTGGAATTTGGGGTGCTCATCTACAACCCGAGCAACGGCAGTGAAACCCCGAACCTGGAGTTTGTCGTTTTCCCAAGAGAGGAATGGAACAAGATTTATTTTGATATGACGCAACTTGTCGCTCAAGCACCGAGCAACAATTTTATATTCGTCATACGCGGTGGCATACCCACTGAAAACGGTGTGTTTACAATGAATGAAGCCAAGGTCTTTCTGGATAATATCAAGCTGGTTACTTTTTAAATACCACTGAAACCAATTACCTTGTTAAATATAGGGGGCGAACTGCCGAAGGCGGTTCGCCTCGAAAAAATTATGGGCGGGTGCGGCTTAAGTCGCACCTGCCCATAATTTAACTTAATGTAGAAACTACAACTCCACCCTAAACACTTCATGCGCCAACGAGACACCAACCTTTATCGTTTAGCCGATTTTCTGGCGGCTATGCTGGCTTGGGCCTTGTTTTTCCTTTGGCGGAAATGGATGGAAGGCGCTCCCCTTGGTTGGGAAGCTTTTCACGACCTGAATTTTTACTACGGCATTTTCATCGTACCGACCGGGTGGTTCCTCTTTTATTCCCTCTTCGACGATTACCGGGACATTTACCGATTGGCGAGGCTCTCTACTTTGGCGAGGACATTTGTGCTCAACTTTGTCGGGGTCTGTTTCCTGTTTGTTACCTTGCTCATGGACGACATGGTGAGAAAATACACCTCCTACTTGGTGTCTTTTTCGGTCTTGTTTGGGCTACAATTTACCATCACATCATTTGTCAGGATGCTGCTCCTAACAAGGGCGCATCGGCGCTTGAAAAACGGAGTCATTTCCTTTCCCACGCTCATGGTGGGTGGCGGCCAGCGGGCAGTCGAATTGTACCACGAACTAAAAGGCCGCAAGGAAGGTGTCGGCCATCATTTTGCTGGTTATGTCGACGTTAATGGCCAACAGCTGCTCGAAATGCCCCGGTTGGGTGGTCTTTCCGATTTGAAAAAAATTATCAAAGAAAATGGGATTGAAGACGTCATCATCGCAACTGAGAACAACGAACACAGCCAACTAAAAACCATCTTGAATGACCTGTTCGATTTTGGGGATAAAATACACATCCGCATCGTACCCGATATGTACGATATCATGTTGGGAAAAGTGCGCATGAACGAAGTGATGGGCGCTGCCCTGATCCATATCAAGCAGGAACTCATGCCTAAATGGGAGCGCTTGCTCAAACGCATGATGGATTTGACGGTCTCCATTTTGGTGCTGATCTTTTTGTCACCGCTCTATTTGTATATTTATTTTAGGGTGAAATTTTCCTCGCCCGGCCCTGTTTTTTACAAACAGGAACGCATCGGCCTCAACGGCAAACCTTTCCACCTCGTCAAGTTCCGCTCCATGTACATCGATGCCGAAAAGGATGGCCCTCAGTTGGCCTCGGACAACGATCCCCGCATTACCCCGGTCGGGCATTTTATGCGGAAATACCGCTTCGATGAGTTGCCCAATTTTTGGAATGTTTTGAAGGGGGATTTGTCATTGGTCGGCCCCCGACCAGAGCGCCAGTTTTTTATCAATCAGATCGTCGAACAGGAACCGCATTACCGCCAATTATTGAAAGTCCGGCCCGGCATAACTTCCTGGGGGCAGGTCAAATATGGCTACGCTTCCAATGTGGACGAAATGCTCCAGCGCCTTAAATTCGATATATTGTATATTGAAAATATGTCGCTCTTGCTGGATTTTAAAATCATGTTTTATACAGTGTTAGTATTAGTAAGAGGGGAAGGTAAATAATAATGAAAACCATTTTCTTCAATACTTTTAGTAGTTATTTAAAAAGACCGAACATTGTTTGTTTTTTATTTTTATTTAAATTTTAATTTTCATTAAAAATAACCACCTCTACTCGCCGATTAATTTTCCTGCCTTCGTCTGTTTCATTGTCTGCCAACGGGTTGTTTTCTCCCCAGCCTTTATATGCCATTCTTTTTTTATGGATGCCTTTTTCGGCAAGGTAGTCATATACTGCTCTTGCCCGGTCTTCCGATAATTTTAAATTGTTCTCCTCGCTTCCAATATTGTCTGTATATCCATTTATTTCAATCGTTATTTTATTATTTTCTTCCATTAAACGGATTATTTTTTCCAATTCTGGCAATCTCTCCGATCGTAATATAGCCTTGCCAAATTCAAATTCAATATTATTTAAAACGATGGTTTCGTGTATTGGGGAAATTGTAGTTTTTTCTTTTTGTGGATTAGGTGTAAATGTTGTCAATGTATCTTTATTTGCTGCTGTCTCCGTGATAAGCTGCTGAAAAGAGTGCCGGAAAGAATCTCGGTAAATTTTGATTTTATTATTTTCTAAATCACAGTCTGGGGTTGAATTAATTGGCGTTAATGAAACGTCGTCAATGCCATATACGACCTTTGTTTTTGGCTGGTATTTTTTTTGTAATTTTTTATATTTTTTCTTATTAATAGGATGGATAAAAGTCAATGAGTCCGGTGCGAAATTTCCAATAACAATAACCTGCTCATTGCCTTTTGCGGTGAATGTTTGCTCAATGGTTGCCCAATCTTTTGATCTTATATTTTCTGGTATATCGAAAATTAAATCCGGTTTTAAATTTTCCAATTCCATATTTGTTTCGGTAAAAATTAGGGTATCGGAAAAGAATACGCCGATAGAATTTATGTGGAATACATGTGGTTTGATTCGTAGACTTAGAGTGTATTTTTCATTTTCAATTAATTCGCACAATAATGCTGTTTGGATAAATTTTCGATCAAAATCCCTCGATTCATCAAGCAGTAATAATTCAATATAACTATTATCGGTCGTTGCACCTTTTAATTGGCTGTTGTGATATTTTACGGCCTTATAGCCAGTTGTGCGCCATGCCTTCGGACTGCAAGCTATTTGGTATTCGTGGCAAATGTTGACGTCGTTGAAATCAGAATTGGGGATGAGGTTTTGCAGGAAAATATTACCCAATGGGATCAACGTCAGAGAAATAATACAGAAGATTTTTTTCATAGGGAATTGGCGTGTTTCGTAAAAGTGGTTGTTTAAAAATATGCTTTGTGAACCTCCGTGCCTCCTCTGTGCCTCTCCGTGAAATAACTATTTTTCCACTGAGATACACAGAGGAGGCACGAAGGTTCACAGAGGAGGGAATTACTAATTACCGAACCAAAACTACTTCCCCTTCCAACAGCTTGGTACTCCCGTCCGCTAACGCCACTTCAGCCAACCAAACAAAAACAGCTCCGTCCAGCAATCGGCCTTTGTGTTTTCCGTCCCAGCCAGATTCCGGATTATTAGGTGAAAAGTCGAATGCCTCAAAAACAGCGCCGCCCCAGCGGTCGAAAATGAGGAACTGCTTGACCTGAACTACTGAAAATCCATTGGCAAAAACTGTCAGAAAATCATTGATGCCGTCGTCGTTCGGGGAAAAAGCATTGGGGACAAAAATATCAACGCCGGGTTCTGTAAAAGTTACATTTATATTGGCTTGGGCCGTGCAGCCGCTGGTGTCCATTACTTCCAGCAAGTAGGATTGGTTAGAGGTAGGCGAAGCAACTGGGGAGAGGCAATCGGTGCAACTCAGCCCTTCAGCTGGCGTCCAGTTGATGCTGGCAATGGCATCCAGAGGTGTTGTCACTTGGGCATTTAGTTGAATTTCAGATCCCAATGGGGCACTGGCCGATGAATTCAATAAAATTTCAAAGGTTTGAAAATCAAGTATTTGAGCGGTGGTAGAAGCCTCGCAGCCATCGGCGTCCTGCACGTATAGTTGATAGGTAGCGGGCGGCAAATTTTCAAAAACCATTTGCGGAGCGAAAACAACCCCATCGATGGAAAAGGAGTAGGGTGCATTGCCGTCTTGCGTACCCGTGAAAGTGATACTGCCCATTGGCACTTGACAATTGGGATGAACTATTTCAAAAGAAAAATCGGTGATACCGCTGACCGCTGCGACGGTCATTTCATCTGTGAAAACACAGCCATTCAAAGGGTCGGTTACGGTCAGGGTGTAGGTGCCGGGAAGGTTGACCCAAGGGGTAGAAGTCTGTAAACCTGAGACGAATGGGTTGCCCGAAACGCCCGGTGCAGGGTCAAAACCCCAGGAAAACTGGGCATTGAGCGGTGCAATTAGGCTGCCCTGAATTTCTATTTCTGAGTCATCGCATCCGATGGTTAGGTCATTGCCCGCTGTCGCTTGCGGGGGAGTGGTATTTTCCAAAACAATAATGGTATCCGTGGAGGAGCATCCGTTTTGCGTATTGGTGATGGTCAGGATGTAAGTGCCGGGTGCGTCCACGCCGGGCGTTAAGGTCGTTTCCCCAAAAAGGAAATTCCCGTCTTGGGTTGTCCATTCGGTCGAGTAGTCAAAACCCGAAGTGGAGCTACTGGCGTCGATAATCACTTCCTGATTGATGCAGGTCAAAATGTCGGGGGGCAAAATGGAAATGCTCGGGGCATTGCCATCCGGCGGAATGGTCAGGGTTGCAGAATTGGTGCAGCCGTTGACCGCATTCGTAACCGTGAGCGTGTAATCACCGGGTGCATTTATCAAAGCAGCCAAGGTCGTTGCACCGCTTTCTATTTGGCCATTTGGAGTAGTCCATAAATAGGAAAAACTCGAACCAGTACTGGAACCATTGCCAAACAAGGTGATAGACGTTTGGCCGCATCCCAATTGCCCAGAAGAAAAAACGACCACATTCGGAGGGGTGGCATTTTCCATGACGGTTATGCTGTCAGCAGCGGTGCAGCCGTTGGTTGCGTCGGTGATGGTCAGGACATAAGTGCCGGGTTCGATGGCTGTTCCGATGATCTGATCGTAGGGCGGCTGCAAATTGCCATCAGGAGTTGACCACGCATATGTAATGCTGGGACCTGTGCTCGAACCAGTTCCGTCCAAATCGGCGGTTACCACATTGCAGTTCAACAGAACGGGTGGCGCCAATTGGATGGTGGGGGGTGTCGTGTTTTCGGAAGCAGTCAAAGTCGCAGAAGATGAGCAACCCGTAGCTGGATCGGTTACGGTAACTTCATATTCACCGGGTGCATTAATCAAGGGAGTGGCAGTCGTTTCGCCGGACACAATATGCCCATCAATTGTTGTCCATGAAAACACGGCGTTGGCTATGGTAGAGCTCGCCGATATTTCCAAAACCGTATCTGTGCAAGTGAGGAAAACAGGATCAGACAAGGAAATGTCCAGCCCGTCATTTACAAAACTGACCTGCACGGAAGCGATGGTTTGGCAGTTGGTGCTGATGTCGGTGACGGTTAACAAGTAAGTCCCCGGCGCATCTATTTCTGGTGTCAAAGTGGTTTCGCCATTAACAATATTTCCATCTTGGGTGCTCCAAAAATAAATGATGTTGGGGCCGGCATCCGAGCCCGTTCCATCCAAATTGATAGAGGAAACAAAACAGGACAACGTATCGGGCAGCCCCGCATCGGCCACCGGGCCATCGGCATTTACGACAACAGTGTCGGTGCTGCTGCAGCCTGTGTTCTCATCGGTGACGGCAATGATGTAGGTGCCAGGGGCATTGATTTCCGGCGTTTGTGAATTTTGTCCTGAAACAATATTTCCGTTTAGGGTTGTCCATTCGTAAATAATAGTAGGGCCAGCAGCAGAACCGGTCCCATCTAATTGGACAGAAGGCGTGCCACAGGGTAGGGTAAATGGTTGTCCCGCATCGGCCACAGGCGGCGTGAAGTCAGCGGATACACTAATGGAAATTGTTGACAAACAGCCATTTGCCTCATTGGTGATGGTCAAAAAATAAAACCCAGCGGCGTCAATAATCGGGGAGAGGGTGTTTTCCCCTGAAATAAAATTCCCGCCGGAGGTTGTCCAGTTTAATGAAAAAATAGGGCCCTGCGAGGACAACGTACCGTCCAACGTGTCGGTAGGATGGTTGCAGGTGAGCAGGGCAGGTACAGCAATGTTGGCCAGTGGGGACAGGGTATCTTGCACGACTTCAATGGAGGCCGTGGTCGAACAATTGCCGGATACATCGGAGATGGTCAACTGGTAGGTGCCGCCCTCATCCACCAACGGCGAAAGGGTCGTTTCCCCCGAAACAATGTGCCCGTCCGTCGTTTCCCATAAAATAGTATAATTCGGGCCGTTCGAAGCGACACTTGCATCAATCGTTATTTCGGTCACTATACAGTCAAGGGAATCCATTACTTCAACAAACACTAAAGGTGCACTGCCATCGCCGGAAACAAGTACGCTGTCCACCGAAAAACAGCCGTTGGAAAGGTCGGTGGTAGCGAGGAAATACAAGCCCGGCGCATCCACTTCCGGGATAAGGGTTGTTTCCCCAAATAAAATACTTCCATCATTGGTTGTCCATAGGTAGGTGAAATTGGCCCCAGTGCTGCTACCGCTCCCGTCGAGCATTTCGGGTGTGCCGTCGCAGCCAATGGACATTTCCGGGCCCGCTTCGGCAACCGGGGAGGTAAGGTTTGAAACAACATCCGTGGAGGCATTGGCCGAGCAGCCGTTGGTGGTGTCGGCCACTAAAAGCTGGTAGGTGCCGGCCAAATCGACAAAAGGCGTTAGGGTGGAATCTCCGCTTAAAATATTGCCAGTGGCAGTTGTCCATAAATAGGAAAACGCAGGCCCGGTGCTGCTCATCGTTCCGTCCAACTGGATTGAATCGAACAGGCAGGAGAGTGTGTCAGGTGTTAAAATGAAGGCAAAAGGCACTTCCCTATTTTCCAAAACAATGATCGTATCGCTGGCCTCACAGCCACTCATATTGTCGCTAACGGTCAGCACATAAACGCCGCCGCTATCGACTACCGCATTAATCATATTAGCTCCACTGACGATGTGCCCGTCGTCGGTCGTCCAGAGGTAGGAAATGTTGCTGCCGGTGCTGCTGCCGTTGCCGGAAATTTGCACCGTTGCGTTTTCACAATCAAGACTATCCAATGCTGCCGCTTGGGCAGTGGGCAAGTTGACGTCTCCCATTACCTCGACTTGGGCGAAATTCACACACCCGTTAGTCTGGTTGGTCACCGCCAATTGGTAGATGCCTACGGCTGCCACGACGCAGTTGTTCAAAGTTGTTTCTCCGGAAACGATTTGCCCGTTGCCGCTGGTGGTCCATAAATAGGAAAAACCAGCCCCCGTGCTACTGCCTAAACCGCTGAGGGTCAGGGTGTTCGTCTGGCAAGCGAGGTTGCCGGGAGAGCTGGCAACTGCCATCGGCAGGGTTGTATCTTCCAAAACAGTAGCCTCTGCGGTTGCGGTGCAGCCACTAATGGAATTGGTGACGGTGAGGGTATAAGTACCGCTCGTAGCGACTTCCGGGAACAAAGTT
This sequence comes from Saprospiraceae bacterium, assembly GCA_041392505.1. GTDB lineage: Bacteria > Bacteroidota > Bacteroidia > Chitinophagales > Saprospiraceae > UBA6168. The sequence goes on from JAWKLX010000061.1 coordinate 21,853, forward strand.
GTTTCTCCAGAAATAATCCCCGCCAACGGCGTCCATTCGTAGCTGATGGTCGGCCCTTCCGAAGAACCGCTGCCATTGATGGTCACCGTTGGATTGTTGCAATCAATGTTTATGGGAACAGTCGCATTGGCGATGACAAAATTAGGGTCGGGTAGCACCTCAATCGAAGCATCCGCTGAGCAGTTGGCTGAGCCGTTGTTAAAATTGACCGTCAACGTGTAAATGCCTTCCGCATCCACAGTCGCTATGGCGGTATTGCCACCTGAAACGATGTTGCCGCTGGCGGTTGTCCATTGATAAGAAATATCAGCGCCGCTGCTCGATGCACTGCCGTCGAGCATGATACCTCCCGGCAGGGAGTTGCAAGTTAAAATGGTGGTCGTGGGCAAAACTGCCTCGACCTCCACCACGTCCACCATCACTTCATCGGATGCGGAACAAGCCTCCGCAAAATAGATGTCGTCAAGGGCAAAAAAATCACCGAACAGCCCATTGCCAGAGCTGCTTTGGTCGGTGACGCAAAGCGTAATGGAAACGTTGGGGCCAGAAAACCAAGATGCCGAAAACTGCTCCCAGCTACAGCCTGCCCCAGAAGCAGCATAAGAGGAACCGATCAGGGTACCGTCGATAGAAAATTGAAGGGACGGCGGGGACAGGGGCGCTGCCGCTACCCAGCCACTCATGACATAATAGGAATTTGGATTGACAGAAACCGTTTCGCACCAGATATCGGCAGGGTTGCCGGTGCCATTTACAAACATCATGTTTCCTGTGCCGTTGCCAAATGTGTGGTCGTCGCACGGGGGGAAATTGGAATTGATGAGGGATGGCGAGGTGGTTAAATAATAGGTGCCGGGAAAAATCGGCATGGGGTCGTAGGCAAAAGTGCTGAAAAAACCGGTATTCCCATTTTCAAAAGCTGGGTTGACGACGAGGTTGGGGGCGCTGGGATCTTCCGCGAACCCGGTCAGAGTGTAGGTCATCGGGCCAGTAACCGTAGCATTCGGGGTCAGGTTTTGTGGGTCGTCCAGCCCAGAGGCAGGTGACCAGACAAAACCCAAATAGTTGCCAAGGATGTTACCATTAAGGGGAGTTTGTTCACCCGTTTGACAGACGAATTGGTCGGCACCAGCATCAACGGTGATCGGGCATTGGGCACGGGATTTTCCAACAGAAATGGCGCAAAAAAAGAACAGAAAGGCAATGGTAGTCGGCCGCATGTGCGTGGGATTTGTTTTTTAGCGGAAAGATAGGGAAATACCTCAATTGGGCAATAGCGAAGGAATCTTGTGTACGGTATTTAGCATACAAACAAAGGTCAGTGAAATAGCACTGCCTCCTTGCCCGCCTGTCTCTGGGCCAGGGCCGTTTTTACCAAAATCAATTCGTTGATGTTTTCTTTGTCCACGATGCCGATCAATTCCCCATGATCCAAAACTGGGGCAACGGAGCAACTATTGGACATTAATTTTTCATAAACCTCCTGAATCGGCATGTCGACATCCAAGACCAAATAGTCTCTTCGCATCGAGCTGGAAACGGGGGCGTCTTTGCCAAATTCAGTCAACCCTTTTATCAATTCCGTTCTGGTCAAAATGCCCAAAACCCGGTCGTTTTCAGCAACTACAAATTCCTGTTCTTGGCCATCGAGCAACAAGGCTACTGCTTTTTCCAATGTGTCTTCCGGGAGCAATTTGGTGTATTTGGTCATCAAAACATCTTTGACGGTATTTCCCGAAAGGGTGGTTTTAGTGGATTCAAAAGCCGCTTCTGCCCCTGCCCCTAAATAAATGAAAATGCCGATCAGTACCAGCCAAGTGTTGGAAAAAAGGCCAATGAATACGAAGATGATGGCCATGATTTGACCCACTCCCGCAGCTATCTGGGTCGCTTTGCCACGGTCGAATTTTATACTCAACAAAGCCCGTAAAATCCGACCACCATCCATGGGGAACGCTGGGATGAGATTGAAAAAGGCTAACACAATATTGGCCAAAAAAAGGTTGAGCCAGAACCCCGTACCGTTCAGATTTTCAAATTGCTCCGGCTCAAATGTTTGGGGTATTTTATTGGAAAAATATAAAAAGGAAAATAACAAGGCGGCAATCCCCACATTGACCATGGGCCCGGCAATGGCTACCCACAATTCCTGCAAGGGTTTTTCTGGCAGCTTTTCCATTTGGGCTACCCCGCCAATCGGCAGGAGGGTAATGTTTTTGGTAACAATGTTAAACCGCTGACCCGTGAGCGCATGACCTAATTCATGGAGGGTCACGCAAATAAACAAGGACAGTATAAAAACGACCCCCATGATAGCTTCCCGGATTTCTTGTGCTTGCTGGTAGTATAGGATGAAAATCCAGCCGAGGAGGATGACGAATGTCCAGTGAACGGATATGCGGATACCCGAAACTTTACCGAGATATAATGACCATTTCATGGTTTGGGATAGTTAGTGTTTTTTCAAAAAAAATTACGTCGTTCAAACAGTGCCTTCTATTAAAAAAACAATCTGCACGGAGCAAGGTTTGTCGGCCCCGTGCAGAAATAAGTTTTTGATGCAGATTATTCAATAACGGTACAGCGCATTCACAGCTGAATAATGCACCGGCATGTCCATGCGGTCTTGAAGGAACACGCTCCCCCCGTTCAAAAAAACTTTGATGGCCGCCAAGTTGGTCAGCGAGGTGTTTGACAAGTGCTGTTCCTCGTTGATTCGAACCTCCGCAGTTCGGGGATCATAAATGCCCCAAATTTCTGCTTCGTTGTCGAGGAACAAAGTGTCCACCCTACCATTCATTGCCGCAGGAATGATCTCTTTAATTTCGGTTGACGAACGTTCGGTGTCCCGGTACTGTAAGAAAAGTTCTTCTTTTTGCTTTCGATCCCGATCGAAAAATGGTTGCATCAACTCCCACACCTCTTGGTGCAATCCATCAGTCGTGAGGTTCAAGGGATTGCCAGAAAGGTGTTCAGGGTACAAATCGTTGTAGGTGTTGGCCTTCTTGTACAGAGGAAACAGGTAGTCGAGGGAAGCTACTACAAGTGGTGCTTTTTCCCCTTCCAGCAAAGGAGTCAGGCTTTTATCGATAGCCCTGAAAAAGTGCAGGATTTCATCTTTTTCATCCTCTTGCCAGTGGCTTTGACCGTGGAAAATACCTGGCTTGCCACTTCCTGCGCCAGAATGCATACTGGAAAATTTCTGACGATAATCGAACCCGACCACTTCCTCTACTTGCTGAGGCACCAAATCTTTCACATAGATTTCGTCCAGTTTTTCCCGGTTGCCTTTGAAAAATTTCACTTCGTGGAAATTTAGCGCCAAGAGGTAAAAATGGCCATCGCCCATGAAGAGCGGCAAAAGCGGTTTTACATAAAATTCATGTGAAAAATAATAGGACGGCTTCAGCGATAGCGGCAGGTGGTAATATTTCATAAATGTCCGGTCTATAAAAACTGCCAAGCTTTCCGATTGGTAATGCCAAAACAGGTGATCTTTCAGCAATGCTTTGACGGGGTCCAGAAATTCTTCAATTTCCTTTTTGCCATATTTCCGCTCTTCCATTTCATGTTCGACATTGGCTAATAGCTTTTTGAACAGAATTTCGTCTTGGTGCTCGTTGACTTCCTGCCCGCGGCGGTGAGTGGGGAGGAAAATGGAAATGCAACGCGAGCCACTTTTATTGGCGAGTTCTTCGAACTCTTTTCTGGTTAGTATTGACATCGGTTTGTATTTTTTTAAATGAAAAAGTTGTTTTGCAAGCCACTCAATACGGCATTTTATTGCTATAAAAAACTGGTTCTAAACACATTAACCTACTTCCTCCCATATTTCATCCTCTGCAACGACATAAAATTTTGACTCGTCCGGGTAACTTTCCAGTACGAGTGTTTTTACGCCGAGGCTCAATTCCTGCTTGAGGTTGTCGAACTCTTCGTGGATCGGATGCAGGCTCTCCCCGTGCTCTTCAATGTATTCCCGCATTTCGTCAAGGGTTTTTCCTTCCAGTTCGGGGAAGTCGGCTGTCTCGATTTCGAATTCAGGATAGGAGAATTTCACCTTTTGGACGAGGTTCATTTTTATTTTGAGTTTCATGGCAGGTGAATTTTAGATTAGGAGTTAGGGGTGTTAAGAGAATTTTTTTGACGCTGATTATTTATGGTTTTTATGATTGATTTATGCCGCCAGAGGCGGCTGGTTGTCATCATGAAAAATCATAAAAACCAGCGTTATCAGCGTCGAACAACAAGCTTCAAAATTTCACTTAATACTCCTAATTAGAAGTTAGTGGAGTTTGACCTCCATTTTTTACAAATAAAATCCCTCCGATTAAATAGTTTGATGATTTGTCTTCACCCCCTTAGATGATTAGTCTCATTCACCTCAAATGATAATGCTCATTGATTTCAAGCGGGCAGAACAGCAGATTTACGACTACATAAAAAAGAAATATGAAATCTTCCCAATACATAGAAGACACAAGAATTCCTGTTGGAGGTAGTGAAGTTGTAGGCAGTTTCGTCATTCCAAAAGATGCACGGAATGTCGTTATCTTTTCTCACGGTAGTGGTAGCAACTTCCAGAGCCCAAGGAATAAATACATTGCCAATAGGCTCCATAAGGAGGGGTTTGCCACCTTGCTCTTTGATTTGTTGACGGAAAATGAGGGCTTTGATATCGAAACTCGCTTTAACATCCCCCTTTTGACAGATAGGCTCGAAAGGGTAACCGAATGGGTTCGGGAACATCCCACTGCCAAAGGCTTGGGCATTAGTTATTACGGGGCAGGAACGGGAGCCGCCGTTGCTCTGTGCGCCGCTGCTAAAATGGGCAATGCTGTTCAGGCAATTGTCTCGGGAAGTGGTCGCCCCGATTTGGCGATGCAGCAATTATTGGAAGTGAAAGCCCCCACGCTGTTAATCGTTGGAAGCTTGGATGAAAGTGTCGTCCAGCTCAATCGGTGCTCTTTTCGTCACTTAGCTGGTGTGCGAAAATTGGCCATCGTTGAAGGGGCATCCCATTTTTTCAATGAACCTAATAAATTGGAAGAATTGGGGCATTTAACAGTTAGTTGGTTCGGTAAACATTTGAATAAAATTGAATACGCCTAATCATTTTAAGTATTCAAGCATCTGAAATGAAAACGAAAACCAATTGTCAAAAAACGTTTGTTAATCAATAAATTAGACTGAAAAATCCCCATTTTTCATTTTGATTTTAATTTGTCAAAACAGACATGTTTAAAAACAGATTTGAAGCAGGAAAAGAACTCGCCCAAGCCTTGCAGCATTACCAGCACCAAGACTGTGTCGTCGTAGCTGTGCCACGAGGTGGTGTGGTAACGGGGTATGCCGTTGCCAAACAATTGGGGCTGCCATTGGAGGTTGTTCTCTCCAAAAAATTGGGGCATCCCACACAGAAAGAATTTGCTATTGGCGCCGTGAACCTCGATGAACACATCCTTGATTGGACTCAGGGTGTCATGGATTCTTATATTGAACATGAAATAGCAAGCATGCGGGATCTGCTCCGAAAAAGAAAGGAAATGTATTATGGAAATCGGCAGCCTGAAAATCTGGAGGGCCGTATCGCCATTATTGTAGATGACGGTATTGCAACCGGTAACACAATATTGGCCAGCATCAGGTTGATTCGAAGAAATAAACCTTTACGAATAGTCGTGGCGGTTCCAGTAGCTCCGGCAGAAACCAAGCTTCGATTCGATGAAACGGGATGGGTAGATGAATTTGTCTGCTTGCTTTCACCTGCTAATTTTCATGCGGTAGGGCAATTTTATGAAATATTCGAAGAGGTGACAGATGAAGAAATTGTGGGGTTGCTCCAAGAAGCCAATCAATGGACAAACAAAATAGAACAGAATAAAATAAAAACTACACTGCTTTAATTCCAAGATTCTTTACTTAATTTGACTCACTTTTAAACTGGTAATTCTAAAACTTAAATATGACTACACCTTTCATTCCTATTGCCTTCCCCAATAAAACCTCCTTACCCGATGGCTTCACTGTTTTAGGTGCAGATATTGGCGGCACTAAAACCGATGTGGCGTTATTTAAAATAGAGAAAAACAATTTCAACATCATCAAGGAAAAAAAATACCACTCTAAAGATTGGACTTCCATAGCCGATATTATACAGGATTTTGGAGTAACTCCAAAGCCAAATAGGTTGAGTATTTCAGTGGCAGGCCCAGTAAACGATGGAGAGTCAAAATTAACCAATTTAAATTGGGTCGTAAATATTGATGAGTTGGCTGAAAAATTAAAAATAGAACAGATTTATTTATTAAATGATTTGGAAGCCAATGCCTATGGTATGGCCGCTTTAGAGGAAAAAGATTTTAAAACAGTATATGAGGGAAAAGGCCCTTCAAAAAACAATGCCGCCATTATTTCACCGGGTACGGGTCTGGGGGAAGCCGGCCTCTTTTTTAACGGGGAATCTTATCATCCCTTTGCTACCGAAGGTGGCCACAAAGATTTTGGGCCACACAATGAAATGGAGGTTTCGCTTTATCGGTTTTTGCAAGAAAAATATGGACATGTGAGTTGGGAAAGAGTGGTGTCGGGTATGGGCATTTACACTATTTACCAATTTTTACGGGAAGTTATGGGCCGGGAAGAACCCTTATGGCTGAAGGAAAAATTGGCCTCGGGTGACCCCGCTGCAACCATTAGCATGGCGGCGGATAAAAGTTGCCCTATTTGTTTGGAAACCCTGGAATTGTTTGTGACTTATTTAGCGGAAGAAGCGGCTAATTTGGCACTGCAATTAAATGCCAAGGGCGGTATTTTTATTGGAGGTGGCATTGTCCCAAAAATATGGAATGAACATTTTGAAGAAATATTTTTAGCTTCTTTTTTTAAAGTGGGCCGCTTAAAATATTTAATGGAACAAGTGCCAGTTAAAATTATTTTAAACCCCAAAACAGCCATGTTGGGAGCAGCTTATTATGGGGCATACGGAGCAGTCACAAAGACTGTAAAACATTAGAAGGTAATCATCCAATATAAATTAAAATGAAAGTAAAAATTAAAAGCTGATAAAATTAAATTATACTAAAGGTGAAACTTTTGCACGTCATATAATTCTGTAAATAAACATTTTACGTGGAATTTTTATTGGCTTAAAAGGTGTCACCTTTTTTGGCCAAGCGCTTAATAATGGAAAATTTATTTAGAAAAAAACAAGTGTTTTTTAATGAAAGGGGAGAGGATGATCCGCCACCTAAAAAGACACCGGAAATTCAACCAATAAAAGACCCAATGCCACCGGAAAGGCCGGAAGAACTGCCAGTGATAAAAGACCCTGATATTAAGCCGCCTCCGGAAGAGCTACCTGCCATATATGAGCCTCCTACGCAAATTCCACATGAGGAGTGATAAAATTAATTGATGAATGTCAACAATAAGTTTGACCTGCATCCATATAATCCTACATTTTAATTTTACAATGTTGATGGAGTAGAAAAGAAGAGCTGTGCGAATTAATTGATTAACATCATTTTTAAGCATGATCAGTGTCATTTTATAAAAGGGATTACAACCATAAATTTGTACCACTATCAAGCGAGAGATAAAAGGCAGGCTGAACGCAGCCAGATGCGCCTGACAAATAAACCAGAAATTTTATGTTCCTTCGGGAATAATAAATGGTAAGGTAGAAAGGTCGGTGTAGTCAGAATTCGAGGTTGTAAACTCTTCGGAGTTTTACAAAATCGGGTGAAGCCATAATAACTGTAACTTGGCTTTGCACGGCTTTGAAAAGAGGTGTGTAAAGGAACGGGAACTCATTTAAGTGTGGGTTCCCGTTCGTGTTTATTATTGGGTCGTTTCTTTAAAAAAAAAGAATTATTATTTTGTTTATGTCCGAAAAATAATATTCGAGCCGTAATTAATGTCATTGTAATAAATAACCAAAATCAATGCATTCCCATATTTATGATTTTATATTTAGTGCATTAATTAATCCAAAAATCATTAGCCATGAAAAATATAAAAATCTTTGATTTGAATATTGGGAAAACCGTAGTCAGGTTTTATTTAATGATGGCCGTAGTAATCATTTTTGGCTTTTTAGGCCAATTTACCCTTGCTGCCATTCTGGGGTACATCCTTGGTATAAGTTTTATTTTGGGAGTGAGGGTTGGTGCAAAAGATGAAAAAGCAACCGCTAAGAGAATCCACAAATTGGATTTTGAAAAAAGAGAAAAAGCAATTAGAAAAGTTGCTTGATAGGGCCTGATTGGTTTTATTAATTTTTAAAATGAAATACGATGGAGGGGGAATAAAAATAACTTTTTATTTCCCTTCTTGCTTCCCAGTTTATTCTTATCACTTAAAAGAGTATATGTAACGTGATCCGCAATTATTAGTGGTGTGAGCTATAACTCTTTCGTGATTAATTTTGCCTACTATTTTCCGACAGAATTAAAGGTCTTAAATAAAATATTTCTGTTCCTCATTGATTAGCTTTGTAAGGAGTTTTACAATAAATATTGCTTGATAAAATCCCTGCAAGAAGAAAAACTTATATTCTATAAGCTGGCCCGCTGGATTTTTCTGGCGACGATAATTGGTATTTCAGCTGGGTTGTTTACGTTTACCCCACGCAGATCATGGCTGCCCAAAAAGCTCAGCATATTAATGTGAAAATGGGAAAAACCATTGAAACAATGGAAAGTGAATTTGAAAAGAAAAACCCTTCTGCTCATGACGGAAAAGAATAACATCGGTCTGGTATTATCGGGAGGCGGGGCACGGGGATTGGCTCATGTTGGCGCTCTCAAAGTGCTGGAAGAACTTGGCTTGTCCGTTGAGTTTGTGGCAGGTACGAGTGCTGGGGCCTTGGTCGGTGCATTGTATGCAGGTGGACACAGCGCTAACGACATATTGGCATTTTTCAAAAAAGCTAAATTATTTACCTGGCACAACCTGACCCGTAAAAAACCGGGGCTGGTAAATATGGAAAATTTTATCCCCTTGTTCAAAGAGTACTTGCCCGACGACGATTTCGATGCCCTACATCGCAAGCTGTTTGTCACTGCTACCGACCTGCTAAAACCAGAAGGGAAGATCTTTGACAAAGGCCAAGTAATCCGACCCGTTTTGGCATCGGCGGCAGTTCCCGGGGTTTTTTCACCCATTGAAATCGACGGTGGGCTGTTTGTAGATGGGGGAGTCTTCAACAATTTCCCGATTGAGCCTATCCAGCAATGTTGCCCTAAAATAATCGGGATCAATGTCAGTCCGCTGTTGCCGATGGAGAAGACGGAATTTAAAAGTAGTCTATCGGTTTTGCAACGGTCTTACCGCATCGGGGTCACGAATGCTTGTTTACCAAAATTCAATAGATGCGATGTTTTCTTATCCCCTCCTGAACTTAGAAAAATCACAACCTTGGGTACGAACCATTTGCAAAATGCCTTCGATATTGGGTATAAAGCTGCCAGCGAAAAAGCGGAGGTAATCAGGCAGCTTTTTGAGCAAGAATTGAGTAGTTAGTTGTCCATAATAACGTGAGGTATGGATTAGAACCCACTCTATTAAATTGGTAATTAGGCTATTACGGTTTTTCGACGGCGGTGGCAGCTTTGCTGCCACCGCCGTCGAAAAAAATTCAGGGGGAAGAAAATCGGCAAAGCCGATTTTCTTCCCCCTGAAACTCCTTTGGCAAGGCAGGATTGGCGAAAGCCAATCCTGCCTTGCCATTAAATCCAAATCGTGACTGTTCAGCATAGCCTCCTATTTCCTTAACGCCTCTGATCCAAAAATAACATCAAACATTTCCTCGTCGATACTGCTTTGGCGCAATTGGTGGTAGGACAGGGTCAGGTCGTTCAGCTGGTCTTTGATGTTTTTTTCGGCCCGTTGCATGGCTGCCAAGCGGCTGGCATTTTCACTGGCCAACGACTCGGCGCTGGCCCGGAAGAGTGCCACAAAGAAGTATTCCCGGACAAGGGCTTTTAGGGTCAATTCTGGGTTGTAAATGGTTTCAGGAATTTTCGGGGACGGCCATTTGATAGTGATCAGTTCCTGCAGCCAGATTTCATCGAGCGGCGCAAAACGCAAGCACTCCGGCCCATAGATGGCATCGGATTGCGGGCGGTTGTAAAACAAGAATATTTCGGATACTTCCTCTTTTTCAATGGCATTTTCAATCTCAAAAAGGAGCTGACCGACCAGCGGGGTGATCGCCTTCACGGTATGCGGCACTTCAAACAAACGGGTAGGGGGCAGCCTCAAATCTTCGAGCTGGCCTTGTAAGGAAGCCCCAACCGACCAAATAATTTTTTCACCCTTGATTTGCTCCATTTTACCCGCAACGAACTGACAAAGCACATCATTGAATTGGCCGACCAGACCCTGGCCCGAGCCAAAAATGATGGCCCCCGTTTTCCCCCCTTTTTTTTTGCCCAATTCAATGGGCACTTTTGATCGGACCAAACAGACGTACAAACCCAACTTGACGGTTCGGTAATAATCCTCCAGCGATTGGTAGGCTTTTTCATATTGGTTGATGCTGGAGGCAGAAAGCGCTTTCATGGTGCGGACCACCGAGTTCAGTTCCTTGGCCATTTCGATCTTATGCCGCAGACTTTCCAACGTGTCTTTCATGACGATTCTGGTTTAAATGGCAAAAGCGCTTGGGCGGCTATTTGCAAGGTTGCCTGTTTGTCTGTTTCACTTAGTTTTTTGTTTAAAAAAAATGCCTTTAAAAGATTGTCGGGAAGTGTTTTGCTGGTTTCCCGCAAAGCGCCTTCGGCTGTTTTCATTTTGGAAATAGGGATGTCGTCAAATAGGCCATTGGTCAAAGCCAGTAGCAACATGATCTGCTCGGGCACAGGCACGGGCGTCAATTCCGGCTGCTTCAGGACGGTGCGGATGCGCTCGCCATGTTCGAGGATTTTGCGGGTGCGTTCATCGAGTCGGGTACCAAATCGGGCAAATGTTTCGAGTTCCTCAAACTGGGCATGATCGAGTTTCAAACTGCCTGCTACGGCATGGTACACCGGGAGTTGGGCTTTGCCGCCCACCCGTGAAACCGATTTCCCAATGTCGATGGCTGGTAAAACGCCCAATTCAAAAAGGGTAGGGGAAAGGTAAATTTGACCATCGGTGATGGAAATCAAATTGGTCGGGATGTAGGCCGCCATGTTTTGCGTCTCCGTTTCGATGATGGGCAATGCCGTGAGCGAGCCGCCCCCTTTTTCTTCCCGTAAATGGGTTGACCGTTCCAATAACCGGGAATGGATGTAAAAAATGTCGCCCGGAAATGCCTCCCGTCCGGGTGGCCGGCGCAGCAAAAGCGACAGTTCCCGATAGGAACGGGCATGCTGGGTGAGGTCGTCGTAAACGATCAGGACATCCTTGCCTTTTTCCATAAAATACTCCCCAATACTGGTAGCCGCATATGGGGCAATATAATTTAGCCCGGCCGGGTCATTCCCTTCGGAAACCACGACGATGGAATAATCCATTGCACCCCGGTCGCTCAGCTCGGCAACCACTTTAGCTACCGAGGAAGCACGTTGGCCAATAGCGCAGTAGATACAGAGCACATTTTGGTCTTTTTGGTTGAGGATGGAGTCGATGGCGATAGCGGTCTTGCCCGTTTGGCGGTCGCCGAGGATCAGTTCCCGCTGCCCGCGCCCAATCGGTACGAGGGCGTCAACGACCTTGACACCCGTTTGCAGCGGGGCATTGACGGGCGCCCTTTCCATGATGGCTGGGGCGTTCCGTTCGATGTGCATGCGTTTGGTAAAAGTCAATGGCCCCTTGTTGTCCAAAGGTTTACCCAACGGGTTAATGACCCGTCCGATCAGCCCCTCGCCTACAGGGATGTCCATGACCCGCCCCGTTCGTTCGGCCCTGTCGCCTGCATGCAAGTGCCAAAATTCACCTAACAAAACTACCCCAATTTCCTGCTCATCGAGGTTAAAAGCAATGCCGTATAAATCTCCGGGGAATTTTATAATTTCCTCAAAACCAACCCGGGGCAAGCCGCTGACTTGGGCAATGCCATTGAGTACCGTGGTAACTGTGCCTATCTCCTGCAAGTCCAGTAGAGGTGAGAAGTTTTCCCGGCCTTGGCTCATTTCCAAAAATGCCTGATCGTATAAACCGTTTATTGGGTCAATTTTCATGGATGCTGGGTTCAGGTTCGTGTTGGTTATTCTGCAAATCCTCCGTCAACCCTGTGATCCGTTTTTCGAGCGAATCGAGGTAGTCGGCAATGCTCCAAGTGATTTTGTAGCCATTGGCGGACAGTTCGATCCCGCTGATCTGTTCGGTTGCTGGTAAAAATTCCAACGAAGCTGCCACCCCATTTTGGCTATTGATCGCATGTTCGATGTTGGATTGCTGGACAGGCGTTAATTGAAAGGCGCTCCGAACTGTCACCGGCCCATCGGAAGGTTGGAGTGCAGCCATCAATTGGGCTTTTTCTTCTTTATTAAGTGCTTGAAGTTTTTGGATAAAAACGTTGATGATTTGGGTTTCCAAACTGGAGTTGGCGAGGTCTGTCAACACCTTTCGGGCTATTTCAAAAACTTCACTTTGTACCCGCTGCTTGAGTTCCCGGCTCAGGCTGGCTTGCTCTTTTTTTATCGATTCGTGCAAATGAGAGCGCAGCTCATCGTATTCTTTGCGGGCCGATTCGAGCAAGTGCTGGTGCTCGGTTTCCGCTTCTTTTTTGGCTGCGGCTATCAATGATTCTTTGTTTTTGTCCAATTCCTCGTGCAGTTGCTGGAATTTTTGATGCTGATCGGCTGCCTCTTTTTTTTGGTCGGCGGCTTCTTGCAATTGAGCAGCGACCCGTTTTTCCCGTGCATCAATAGCCTCAAGGATGGGTTTGTACAGAAACCTTTTCAGCAGGTAAACCAGGATCAAAAAATTGACAACCTGCGCGATGACCGTAAACCAATCAATTAACATAAGGCAGGTTTTTTATTGGCCGATGACATGGTTCCAAAACGGGTTGGCAAAAATCAAGATCATCGAAATGACGAAACAATAAATCGCGATGGACTCAATCATGGCAAGTCCCACGAACAGCGTCCGGGTAATGGTGGAAGCTGCGTCTGGCTGCTGTGCCAAAGAACCCAGCGCCGAGTCTACAGAACGCCCCTCGGCAATGGCTGGCCCAATGCAGCCCAGCCCGGTCGTAAGTCCTGCGACTACGATGGAGGCAACGGCGATGATGGTGGTGTTATCCATTTTTAAAAATTTTAATACCTATTTCAATCCTCCGACGATTGCATTGCGGAAGCAACAAAAACCGTGGCGAGGATGCTGAAAATATATGCTTGAATCACGCCAGTCAATAATCCCAGCAGGGTCATTATTATTGGAAAAATAAATGGCGTGATCGTTAATAAAATAGCCAGAATCATGCTCCCACTCATGATGTTTCCAAACAAACGGACCGACAGGGCAAGGGTGCGGGAAAACTCGCTGACGATGTTGAAAGGCAACATAATCGGCGTCGGCTCCAAGTAGGTTTTGATGTAGCCCATCAAGCCCCTTTTCTCAATGCCAAATAAGGGTACGGCAATGAACACAGAAATGGCCAACCCCGCAGTTGTGGACAAGGAGCCGGTCGGTGGTTCGTAAACTGGGAAAATGGTGCAGAGATTGGCGGTGACAATGAAAATAAACAACGTGCCGAGGTAGCCGATGTACCGCTGCGGTTGTTTCAATCCCACTTCCTTCATTTGTTGGAGAATGCCCAAAACGATGATTTCGAGCATGTTTTGCCAGCGGGAAATGTGGATGTCGGTTGACAATCTTCTCGTGATGAGCCTTGCGCCGATCACTAAAAACAACATGATCACCCACGTCCATAAGATGGTGGCGTTTAGCTTGAAAAAGCCAGCTTGCCAATAAATTATATCGTCAGGGCTTAAACTCATCACTCAATGATTTTTGATTCGGCCCATGGACGTTTAATCCGCAGCACAACCAATCTGGCAATTATAAAACCTGCCAAGCAGACCACTATTCGCTCCCATTGTCCGCCGGAAACAAAATAGAAACCTGTCAGGACAACCCCAGTCCTCACCAACATGCTTCCCAAAAACCAGAGTCCGGCGTATTTGGAAGTCAATCCTTTGTGGATCGTCCACCAAAGTCCACCGAAAAAGAAGATGCCTAACAGTATTCCTGTCAGCAAGGTCAACATCCATGTAGTGAAATCATTTTCCATTGTCTTCCAAGTCTTTGTGAATTTCTTTATTTTCTTTTTGTACCCAAAACCAAGCGTTCAAGCACCCAATCACCAGACCGAGGATCAATAAGTTTAGGGTCCAAGATGGCCCACCGGGATGGTCTTTGTCCAGCCATTTCCCCAGAGCTGCCCCCACCAAAGTCGGCACGACCACCGACCAGCCCACCAAACCAAACATGCCCAGTCCGTACAAGACCCCGCGTTGGCCTTTCTTTCTGGCCCTGAGCTTGCGGGCTTCTTTGGCACCGACTTCCTGGCTCAGTTGGGTTTCTTCTTTTGGGCGGTCATTGGCCATTGGTTATTCCTGTTTTAGTTGTGCCATCCGGCGGATGAAGTTGGATTCCAGTTTGGCGAGGGTGGTGCGGAGGTCGGTCTCCGCTTCCCCTGTTTGGAGAAATTCTTCTTGTACCACTTTGTGTAGTTTTCCTAAATCTGCCCCGCCAATTGCATTCCTGACCGAAACGAATACGTCCATTCCCGTTTTGACCAAAACGCCCTCATCCACGGCGACAAATATTTCTCCCTCGTTTTCTGTTTCGTAAGTCAAAATCCCGGGAGCAATAGCCGCTGTGCAATCCAACCTATTGGGCAACAGCCCAAATGACCCTTGCGGGGTTTCTGCTACGATCCGTTTCACGCCTTCTATTGCTGAGAAAACTTGGAAGGGTAGCAGTATTTTTAGGTGCATGTTGGGATAGGGCATTATTACTTAATTGTTTAAAAAGTTTACTTAAACAATAACCTCCGTGAAACGGGCCGGATGATCATCAGATCTTTATTCAGCAGACTGCTCGGCCCGGAGGGGTTCTAAGGGGGCAGCCCGGTTCGGAGAACCGGGCTGCCCCTTAAAACCTTGAATACGCAGGCATATTGCCATAATAAGCAACTTTTCCTGCTCCGCATTTCGTAAATGAGTTAAGTTATACATGTTTTTTTACCTCACCAATTGACCCAATCATATAAAAAGATTGCTCTGGGTAATCCTTGAATTCATCGTTTAATATTCGTTCGCAACCCTCCAGCGCATCCTCCAGCGAAACCATTTTCCCTGCCATTCCACTGAATTGTTCCGTTGTGTAAAATGGTTGGGTCAGAAAACGCTCCAGTTGGCGAGCCCGGACAACTACCCTGCGGTCTTCCAGCGACAATTGCTCCAGCCCCAACATGGCAATGATGTCTTTCAATTCTTCGTATTGGGCAAACGTCCGTCGGATCTCTTGGGCTACTGCATAATGCCGTTCCCCTACCACGCTGGGAGTTGCCATTTTAGAACTGGATTGCAAGGGGTCGATGGCTGGGTATAGCCCCTCGCTTGCCCGTTTCCGGGACAGTACGATGGAAGCCGATAAATGCGAAAACGTATGCACCGCCGCCGGGTCGGTCAGGTCGTCGGCAGGTACATAAACGGCTTGGATGGACGTGATGGCGCCGGTGTCGGTATTGGAAATCCTTTCTTCCAATTGTGCCAAATCGGAACCCATCGTTGGTTGGTAACCCAGCCGGGAAGGCATTTGTCCCATCATACCCGAAACCTCCATGCCGGCTTGTATAAATCGGAAAATATTATCAATCAACAGCAGCACGTCCCGGTGTTCATCGTCCCTAAAATATTCAGCCATGGTCAGTGCAGTATAGCCTACCCGAAAGCGGCTGCCGGGTGGCTCGTTCATTTGCCCAAAAACCATAGCCATATTGGGCAGTACCCCTGCGTCTTTCATGTCCCGGTAAAGTTCTTCCCCTTCCCGGCATCTTTCGCCAATGCCACAGAAAATGCTGACGCCTTTTTGTTGGCCGACCACGTTGTGGATCATTTCGGTCAACAAGACCGTTTTACCCACACCTGCCCCTCCAAAAAGTCCTGCCTTACCTCCTCTTTCCAAGGGCGACAATAGGTCGATGATTTTGATCCCAGTTCTGAATATTTCTGACTTGGCAGAACGACGGCCTAAGGGTGGGGGAGGTTGGTGTACCGAGCGTTGGATGACGTTTTCAGGCGGTGCGCCGTGGTCAATAGTTTCTCCAAAAACGTTGAACATCCGGGAGAGCACCTGCTTGCCTACCGGTACCATTAATGGGCCTCCGGTATTATTTACAGACATGCCTCTTGACAGCCCTTGGGTGGGTGTCAAAGCAATGCCCCGGACGGTGTTGAAATTGAGCTGGGATTGAACTTCAATGGCAATTTCTCCATTTGCCCCGGTAGTCAACATGGTATGAATGGGGGGCAGTCCCCGCTCAAAACGCATGTCAACGACGCTACCCCGAACGGACAAAACCGTTCCTTCGTGACCTTCTATGACGACTGTGTTTTCCAATGGAGGAATAGAATTATTCTTGGATCACTTTGCGCTTGTTTTTGGGTAAATGAACCCTCCGACTTTGAATTTTCCCTATGGCCTAAACACAGTAATATGCAACAATAATTACTTTCTGCACCGGGCTGGCAAAGCCAGCCCGGTGCAGAAAGGTTTTTAGGTGGCGAGCGGCTGAAGGCCGCTCGCCACCTAAAAGAAATTTTATTGCATAGAACTAAGCGCTTAGTAAAGTTGCAACCTGCCTGAGGGTGATTGAATTGATTAAGGTCATAAGGAGGGTTGACATTTGTCAGGAAACCTTTTTGCGGGCTTGTCTTTTCGCTGACTGCGCATCACGCCATTTTTTCCTTATAAAAGCAAATAGCATGAGCAGGGCGACTGCGGCATAAAAAAAACTTTTTACCATGATGGTGGAAATTTATGGTAGGGCTCAAAGCACCCCACCGATGAGTAAATCATAAGGGTGAGTCCAGCAAAATCAATGTCATGTAATTCGGTTTTGGCATTTCATCAATGAATCGTATCAATAATTCAAACTTCAAAATAAAACCTGGAGGTGTGCCCGGAGAGGGAAATGATAGGGCACACGCTCCAGTTTTAGAAAAAATAGTTATGAAGAAAGATTGAATGTCCACATAAGTATATGAGGAGGTTGGTGGTGGGGACTTCCCGCTCGAATCAGGAGTTCCACCACCTCCTCCCTCTCTCATCAAGAGTCAATTCCAAAAGCATAGTAGTAGGTGCCCGGCAAGTCTTCGTACACCCCTTCCAACATGACCCCACCTTTCTTGTGTTTGAGGGCTTTGGCCAGTTCTTCTGTCGAGGTGACTTGTTGTCCGTCCACCTTGGTGATAATGAACCCTTCCTGCATCTGCGTCTTGCGCTGCAATTTGCCAGGCAGTAGTTTTTTCACTTTGATGCCTCCGGCAATGTCTAATCGGTCAGCTGTTTTGGAATCAAGGGTTTCAAAGTTGGCCCCCAACATGGACAGGGCGTCTTTTTGCTCCTTGGTTACAGCGTCTGTGTTGCCATCCCGGTTGTTCAGCACCACTGTGTAGGTTTTTTCAGTGCCTTTGCGGTTTACCTTGATGTCCACCTTGTCGCCGGGGCTGTGCCGGGCAATCAATTCTTGCAACTCAGGGGAGGAAGTCACTTCGTTTCCATCAACCGCCAAGATGACATCGCCCGGTTTGATGCCGGCACTTCCGGCGGCACTGTTGACCATCGTGCTGTCGACATAAGCACCTGCGTTTATTGATAAGTCTTTATCCTTGGCGAGGTTGCCATCGACTGAACGGATCATGACACCGAGAACACCCCTTTGCACAACACCATATTTCAGCAAGTCTTCCACGACCTTGTTTACAATGTTGGAAGGGACGGCAAAACCGTAACCACTATAAGAGCCAGTTGGGCTGGCAATGGCGGTATTGATACCAACAAGACCACCCTGTAGGTTGACTAAGGCCCCACCGCTGTTGCCGGGGTTGATAGCCGCATCGGTTTGGATAAAAGACTCGACGGCATACTGCGTTTTCAGGATGTTGATGTTCCTGGCTTTTGCGCTTACGATACCCGCAGTTACCGTCGAGTTCAAATTGAAAGGATTGCCTACTGCGAGGACCCACTCACCGACCTTCACATCATCCGAATTCACCATCGGCACTGCTCGTAAGTCCTTTGCTTTGATTTGCAACAGAGCCATGTCGGTGCTGGGGTCGGTGCCGATCACCGAAGCCTTGAAGGTCCGATTGTCGTGGAGGGTGACTTCGATATCATCGGCATCGGCCACCACGTGGTTATTGGTTACGATGTACCCATCTGAGTTGATGACCACACCCGAACCGGTTCCAATTTCGAGTTGCGGTTCCTCATTGCCTTGGTTGGGCTGTTGGGGGTACTGGAAACGGAACTGCCGGAAAGGATCATTGTTGTGGTTGAAAAAATCGCCAAATGGGTCGGGCAAATTCCGGTATTGTTCCTGTCCCCGGTTTGCCATCGATGTCCGTGTCGATCTAATATGCACCACACTTTCCATGACCTTTTCAGCGGTTCCGGTAAAATCTAATGGGACAGCCTCTCCTTTTTCATCCAAGGTGTAAAGGGTTTGCTGGGATGGGGTGCTGTTGATGTGCTCGATTTTGAGCGTTTTGTTGGAGGAGCCATTGATTTTCCATGCTACTCCAAGCGTGGTCAGACTAACAACCAAAGCGGTTGCTGCTGACAAAAGCAACATTTTTTTCATGACGTACAATTTTTTAAAGGTTTAAAAATTGGAAATCAAAAAGTATTTAGCACGAATGCCAAAACCGAAAATACTTGCCTTTATATGCCAGTAAAATAAAATGGAAGTAAAGGCAATTGCTGCCTTAGATCAGGTCGTAGAAAAGAAAAGAATGGAAGAGTAGGTAAAGCGGTCTTTGGAAAAGACGGTCGCATTGCAGTGGCCCATAGTTTTTCGCCATCCAATGGTTGGCGGTAGATTTGGAGGATGGGTCGGCAAGAATTGCTAATGACCCAGGGCCAATATTGTCAAAGCCGGGAAGTTTGAGGAAATGGTTTTCTGTATCGAAACCATCTTCTGCACAACTTTCCGCAACCACCTTGAACCCAATGTTCGAGTGCGCCAACTGCGAGCTGAAGGCGATCGCCACAGCATAAGAAAGTAGGAATATGATTGATCGAATAACCATTTTGTTATTTTAAACAAGTTGCAATTTGCGATTTTTTCATTTTGAGTTACAAGAGAACATCGGCAGATTAACACCCCATTAACAGGCTCGCCAAGAAAATAGATTTTAATCTTTTGAAGATCAGTTTGTTGCCGAAAATATGCTGTGTTTAATATTAAAAATCACCTAAATAATTGGTGGTGCCCTAAAGGTAAGGATGTGCTTTTTGCATAAGGAAAACGTGGCGGCTTTGGGCTTAGTAACGGTTTGGTTAAACGGTATTGCCAGCTTTTGCTGGCAATGGACGGGGATGCGGGCCGTTGTGCTTCGTTTTCTTTTTTATTTTTTGAACATTCTTTTTATCCTATACCATATCCGTTTATGGAGTGGACTTTTTACCACATAGAATTCTGATAATAATTCACCCCCCTGAAAAGAAATATCCATTTTTATTTCTTTTTTATCAACCACACTTTCTCTATTGAGAACAACTTCTTGAGTAACAAATCC
Organism: Saprospiraceae bacterium; assembly: GCA_041392505.1. Lineage (GTDB taxonomy): Bacteria > Bacteroidota > Bacteroidia > Chitinophagales > Saprospiraceae > UBA6168. The sequence continues at coordinate 41,598 of JAWKLX010000061.1, forward strand.
TGTGTAAGAATAAATCAGACTTATCTGTGTGTCTTTTTTTATTTGTTCGGAAATATCAAGAAAATAAAACCCATTCAAATCTGATGTTGTCCCCAATGCCGTTCCTTTAATGTGGACATTTGCTCCAATTAATATTTCCCCATTCTCATCCTTCATCGTTCCCAAAACAATTAGGCTGTCTTCCTTTATTGAATGTGAATGCTCATTTACTATTGTTTCCGGAGTTTTGTTTTGATTAGTGGTATCTTTTTCTATCTGCTCAGTTTTTACTGGTGACTTCTGGTTCTGACCGATCAAATTTGTCGTTGATAGAATTCCAAAAAGACTTAAATATATTGGTTTTAATTTGCTGAATTTGTTTTTAGGATTATTAACAGTTAATTGTTCTTTTCGATAAAATCCGCAAACCTTTCCTTTCGTGAATACGTGAACTTCTGCCATCTCTTTAGCAGTCATTTTTCGGAAATCAATTATTGTGTTTTGACATTTACTGCACAGTCTCCCTTTTTCATTTGGGGTCATGTCTTCCCAAACTTGATTGCATTTTTTAAGGTTCTGAAGGTTGACTCTTTGGATTGATTGCATTTTTCTTTTTTATTTTAATGAAACGTAAGTATACCTGCAGGCCGACGTTTAGGAGGCTTGTCAGGTACACATAGTTGCATGCTGTACTCTCTTTTTTAATAAAATTCATATTTCCTTCTAAATTTATACTTGCCATTTCCCTTCTTCTTCCCATTTGGTTGAAGTAAATGATTTTTTGAAACTTCCTTCACAAGTAGTCCCATTTCATTATATGTAAAAATTGAAACTGAATAACTTTTGTCTTCTTCAACAAGACAATCACTTCTTGTTAGCCCAAAATATTCAATCGTTTTGGAGACATTTCCTTTTCCATCATAAAAGTATTCTATTTCTTTTGCACCAAATGGTTGATTACTTTTCTTTCTTATCAACCTCAAATCATTATCGTATTCAAACTTAGAAAAGGCATACAATCTTATTGCATCAGTCCGTTCAGTTCTGAAAATTGTTTCCTTTCTATTACTAAACCACAAAACTGAATCAATTAATTTATCTGAATTATAAATGAACGAATCAATCTTTATAATTTCTTTTTCCAAATTTCCTCCATCTCGAATTTTTACTAACTTATCGTTTTTATTGTATTCATAAATTCTTCTAAAAGTATAAATTGTGTCTTCGTATATTTCAAAATAAACTGTTGAATCTAAATTGCCAATCTTCGAATAGTGGTAATGCCTTTCGACTTTATTAGGATAATCTTCACTTTCGATGATTACACTCTCTTTGTATTCATAATTAATTTTCTCCCACTTGCTTAACTTTACTGTCTTTACCTTAAGCTCTAAATATTTAAAAACATAGTCTTCATCTTGTGCAAATGAAATTATGGGAATTAGTACTAATATTATGGATAATGTTTTTTTCATTTTTATTGCATGCAACTACAATATCCCCAGAACAATTCCACGGATACCGCCTATCAACAGTTCCGCTTTTTAAATCCTAAATGTATAAAGAAAATAAAAATCAACAACTTGCTAAATAATAATTTTAAATTCAAGTGCTTAAAATCAAATTACCATAAAACACACCCTCGTGATTCATGAAAGTGCTATCCTTTCTGTTCAAGTCCAGTTTGCCGCCCGCAAAATTCGTGGCGGGCAAGCCTAATTCTTGATACAGACACGCCGTGGCAGCAAAGTCCCAGATGCTCCCCCCGCCGTTTTCTTTTTTGGGCAATTTGAACATGCAGGCAGGGCCATTTTCCAATACCCGGATGGCGTTCAATACAGCACCGCCCCCCGCTATTTCTTGCACCCCATTTAAACTCAATTTCTCCGCCTTTTCATTTAAGATTTTTACTATTTCGGTGGAGCGAAGAGCATCCTTTAGCTTTTGATCGGTCACATAAGTTAGGTGGTCATTTGTGCGATTAATCTCCCACGGGCTGCCATTTTTATAAGCCCCATTTCCTTTGATAGCCTGGTACAAGGTATCCGTGCTGGGGTCGTACACCACGCCAATATGGGGTGTCCCGTCATTGGCGATTAAGGCAATAGAAACCGAAAAGCCGGGATGTTTATTAATGAAAGCAAGCGTCCCATCCATGGGGTCAATGCACCAAAAAAAATCTTTTTCAAACCGGCTGCCATCGTCTTCGGACTCTTCCGATAAAAGCGCTAAATCGAACTCGTCACAGGTAGGCAATAGGTGGGAAAGGATGGCTGTTTCGCATTCCCTATCCACCACGGTTACGACTTGTGAGGCATGGCTGGTCCCACCTTTCTTTTGCTCCACCAAAACGTCGTCGTTCATGTACAGCTGGATGATTTTTCCTGCGGAAAGGGCTGCTTGGATGGCGATATTGTTCAATTGTAGCAGGTCCATTTTTAAAGGTTTTTGATCACTTCTGCGGTTACTCGTTCACTATAACTATTGATCTTCCAGTGGCCGGGGCTCCACCCTTTCAGGAAGCGGTGGAAGTCCGCCCAGGCGACCCGGTATAAAGACCGCCATTCTTGTTCCAGTGCTTCATTTCTTTCCCCTAAAGCATTTTGTAAAAATCCGAAATAGGTATCCAGGATTTGCGCTTCCATCCGTTCACACGCTCTTTCGTCCAGACAACTTCCAATAAAATAGGCCACATCTTTCATCCCACAGCCACCGCCTACATACTGAAAATCGACCCCCGCCACCTGTCCATTTGGGGCAAAGCAAAAGTTGGCCAGCTTGGCATCTCCATGCCCAAACGTTTGGTAAGTACAGGCATTCAATTTTGCATCAATCGCTGGAGCTGCGGCCCGCAACCTTTGGTCATCCAATACGGCTAATTCCTGCGGTCTGGTCGCCAAATGCCAATAGGTGCCCACTTCCCACAGTCCGTCCGGAACGTGTCCCAAGTAACTGGCGTGAAATTGCGCCAACCAAGCCAAACACGCAGCTATTTCTTCCCAAACCACCGTCCGTTTGCGCAAGGGAAAGCCCGCTTCGTCCAAATCCTCCAGCACCATCAGCACCTCCTCCGCTTGCGTCTCAATGGCCAGACAGTTCGGCAAACGGGCAGCACTGTTTTTACTGTAAGTGTCATACCAGGTAGTTTCAACTTGATAGGATTTCACCTTTCGTTGGTGACCGATGTCCGTATTCCATCCACGGGGATGATGGTTGTAGGTGGGCAACTGAACGTGCTTTACGACTACGCTTTCGACGGAAGCACCCGCCAATCCGACTCGCAGG
>JAWKLX010000062.1:0-40065 GCA_041392505.1 Saprospiraceae bacterium
ATCCGTAAATGGCTGTAGCAGACGCATCTTTCAATACCTGAATGGATTCAATGTCTGACGGGTTGATGTAGTTCAGTGGATTTGATGCAGCATTGTTACTAACAGTAGGTATTCCCGACACACTAGGCCTGGAAGAATTTCCTGTAAGCTGTACTCCATCCACCACAAATAGAGGTTGGTTGCCGGCACGTATGGAGGAGTTACCACGAATCCTTATCGAAGTGGCAGCGCCTGGCTGACCGCTGTTGTTCAAAATCTGAACACCTGCCGCCCTACCTTGCAAAAGTTGGTCTGGAGTGGTGATGAGACCTTTATTGAAATCTGCCTCTCCAAGAGAAACGATTGAACCCGTGAGGTCCGACCTCTTTACAGTACCGTAGCCGACAACGACTACTTCATTTAACAACTCGCCAGAGCTGAGTGCGATATCCAAGACATTGGAATCACCCAAAGCCACTTTTTTGATGCTGTAACCTGTGTAGGAAAATTCTAATTCAGTAGCTCCATTTGGAACTTGTAGGGAATACGAACCATCGATATCAGTGATGGTACCAGAGCTGGTACCTACGACAAGGATGTTCGCTCCAATAAGAGGATCACCAGACTCGCTATCCGTCACAACTCCCGTAATGGTACGTTGAGACATCGCAAGACTGCTCATGCCCATGGCCACTAAAAAAAGCAATAGGCATTTGGTGAGATAGTCGAACTTAAGTTTCATACATTAATTAGTTTAGTTAAATAAAGAATTTCAAGTTTGTTGATTTCGATTTCTTCTATGTGTTGGGAAAGAACTTTGGTAGAAAAGGGGCAAGTAAATGTTAATTTTACACTATGGTGCAAATTTGGTAAAATCCTTTGAAATGACCAAACAGTTGGTAATTTCATTTATGAATATGAAATTAATTTTTGCCAATCATTCAATGGACACTTAATTATTTTGCTAAAGTAAAAAAAAATAGATAGTTATTGTAAATTGGTTTAATTATCACATGTGGTATCTTATTCTATAAAAAAACATAATTTGGCCGTCAGGTACTTAATTTATCACCCGTTTTCAACTAACTGTATGAGGTACTTCTGCTTGTTCCTCTTTTGTTTTTGCTTTATCCAATCTCAGTTCACTCAAGACATTTGGGGTTTTGGAAAAGATTTTAAGCGCATTGATTTACCCTTTGAATTCAAGAATAATCTCATCATTGTGGATGTGACGCTCAACAAATTGTTTCCGCTGAAATTTATTTTGGATACGGGGGCGGAGAACACCATTTTGGCAAAAAGGGAAATTACAGACCTGTTAAATGTCCCTTATGAAAGGGAGTTTAAATTATTGGGTTCGGATATGAAAACTGAACTGACAGCTTACTTGGTCCGAAATGTTCATTTTAAGTCGCATGATCTAATTGTTTCCGCCCTATCTATGTTGGTGTTGGAAGAAGATTACTTTCATTTTGAAGAGATGGCGGGAGTTGAGGTGCATGGAATATTAGGTGCCGATATATTTAGGGGGCTGGTTTTGAAAATCGATTATCGAAAAAGAGTTATAAGTTTGACTAAAAGGCAATATTTCAATGAACCTAAAGGATTCACTAAAATCCCCATTGAAATCGCCCGAAGTAAACCATACCTACAGACAAATCTTAATATCCAACAAGACACTTCTATAAGAGTAAAATTATTGTTAGACTCTGGGGCGATGGTCACATTTATTGTCAATACGAACACCCATCCCGACCTCCATCTCCCCCCACATATTTTGCAAGGCAAGGTCGGTGCTGGTTTGGGTGGTTTTTTAGATGGTTATTTAGGACGAGTTGCTTCGTTAGATATTGGGCCATATAAACTCCATGGTCCGATCACTCATTTTCAAGATATTTCCACGGCAATTGATACTTCTTTGTTGAATGGACGGAATGGTATTATCGGAAATAAATTACTAAGTCGATTCACCGTAATCATTGATTATCCAAAAGAAATACTTTACTTAAAAACCAATAAAAAATTCAAGAAATCTTTTGATTATGATAAAAGTGGTCTGGTAATTATAGCCGCAGATGCGAAGCTGACCAGTTTTATTGTTCATGATGTGATTGCTGGTTCACCCGCAGCAAAGGCAGGGATTTTGTCCGAGGATAACATTACTCATTTAAATGGTATTCCAGTGTCCTTAATGTCACTGGAAAGCATCACTAATAAGCTGCGGAAAAAAGAAGGGAAAAAAATAAAACTCAGGGTGAAGCGTGATAAAGAAATCTTTACGTTTAAATTCAGACTAAAAAAATTGATTTAATCACCTTACCAACTGTATTGCAAGGCTAATTGAAAATGTCGGTTATTATCTTTATTTAAATTGTTTTTAATCACGTCTTTTAAGCCATGTAAATAACTCAAATGAATATCCATGTTTTTTGTTAGTGAATAACCAATTCCCAAAGTCGTAGAAAAATCAAAATTGGATAAGTCTGGAATGCTTGGGTTTGTACGTTCAGCATTATTCGCATTAAAAAAGTTTGTTTCCGATGGATCATTGGTCAATCCAATCTCTTTCGCAATCCCGCCAGTCAGACTGCTGTTTTTAGCAACCAATAATAAACTTACCTGTATCCCTGCATTGAAAAACATCCTGTTTTTTTGATATTGCAAATTAACTGGTATTGTTAGATAATGGAGTTTTAGTTTATTAAACGGAATATCTGACAAACCGTTAGTATTCAATGTAGGGTCACCATTGTTGTCTAATAGTCTTGAAGTAGTTGTATTGGCATATCCGACATCTAATAATAAGTCATCTTTTAATTCTGGAGACCCAAGTCCGCTAGTATCTGATAGCTCACTCGAAACTTCTGTCAACGTGTATTCGATAGGTTGTGCAAGGTATTTATATGAAATACCCGCATTTACATTCCAATTTTTGTTGATTGTTTTTATATCCCTTAAATAACCGATAGACACTCCATGTGACTTGCTATTTACCATGAATAAATTAGAGGCAAAAAGCGTGTTTTTATTATTTGTTTTAAGATTTTTTTCTCCTAAAAAAACGGGGTGAATTTTATTCGAGTAATTAATTGTTTGTAATGTCAAATGCTCAATTTTATTTATTTCATTTAAGTGGATTGGGGAGATCTCTGTTTCAACTATTATTTTATATTCAGGTTTATCATTAATATTTTTGGTGTCGTTATTTTTCAGTGGGACATTTTTAGATTCGGTATTTTCAGTGGTTGAAATTGGATATAATACACTGGTCTCATTCTTATTAATCCCCCATTTTTTAATGGGTTCGTTGGAGGCAATTGGTTGTGTTTTTTCGCTTTTTGAAATGTTGTCTTTTTCTGTTTTTATGTTGTTTTTATTGTTCGGGTTGGTGGTAGGATTTAATGTAGAATTGTTCCCTTCTTTTTCATTTATAATAAAACTTTGATTGTGGTCTTTTTGTTCGGGGTTTGATTCACTGTTTGGGGATTTACTTATTGATGTCGTCCTTTCATTTTCATTCATTAATTTATTATTATTTATCTCTAACAAGTTAATAAAATAAATAACTGCAATTAATGCCGCAATTGCAGAGGCGCCGGAAAGCCAAAATAAGATCGGTCTTTTTTTGTCTTTTTCCTCAACCGGCATTTCCTTGTCCAACAGGAATCGCATTTCCTCCCATGCCCGGTCAGTGAGATTTTTGTTTGTATGTAAATCTTTATCCTGCATAATTTCTTAAATCATGTTTATAAATCAATTCTTTTAACTTCTTTCTTGCTGCCGAAAGATGCCATTTTGAGGTGCCGTCGCTAATACCCAATTGCAGCCCTATTTCTTTGTGTGAAAATCCTTCGATAGCATACAATCGGAAAACTTCCTTTGTGGCATCGGGTAACAGCTCCACCATTTTTACCAAATCTTCAAAGTACAGATTGCTGGCTGCAGAAGTCGTTTCTACTTGGTCTCGCTCTTCAAAAATCAGGTAATGGACGGATTTTGGTTGTCCCCGGAAATGATCGGCTAAGCTGTGCCAAACCAATCGCCTGATCCAGCCTTCCAAAGATCCTTTAAAACTGTACAAATGTATTTTTTTGAAAACACGCAAAAAGCCGTTGTTGACAATGGTCATGGCCTCCTCTTGGTCATTGGTGCGGCGGAGGCACATTTCCATCATGGTCGGAAAAAAACGACGGTATAATCGCTCCTGCCACAAGCGGTCATTGGCCACGCAGCCGGCAACCAATTCTTCTTCCGTGTATTTTCTTTTAAATATCAATTACAGCAAATGAAAAAGTTTGTAATAAAATTAACCCTTAAAATTTGTCAACTTTCCAGCTAACGAACAAGGTCATTTTTTGCTCCATAAAGCTATGCCTACCCGAACGATCAACCTTTGGAAGGTTAGGTCTCGTCTTTCGATATCACCGTTGAATAAGTCTCTCGAAAAAGTCGCTTTTTGATTTTTTACTCCAATATCAACATTGACATCCACCCCTTCTTTGGTTGTAGTTCGGTAACCGATAGCAGCATGGGCCATATACCCGCCTTTTGCCGAATTGATGCCGATGCTTTCACGGGCAAAGGCAAAACCATAACCTCCAGCCAGCGAGATGTAGTAAGAATGAGGTTTTTTGGAAATGGGAAGGTAACTCCTCACGTCCACGAAAACTGGATAAATCGTCTCGCCCCGCCGGGCATAATTGTCCAGCCCAATCCCTAAACCAAGCCCTAAAATTGGTTTGAGCTGATAGCCAACTATGGTTGAAATGCCAGCGCCCAATGCCAGACCGGGCTCACTGCCGCTGCCCATTGCAAATGAAAGTTGGGTGATGTTGTAAAGTCCATTTGTTTTTGGTTTGATGTAAGCATTAGACTTGGGCTTGAAATCTTCAGCGGGGAGGGCATTTTCATTTTCATCGGCCAATTCCTGAATGATTTGTTGAATTTCTTCGGCCAAAATGGTTATTTCAGTATCATCAGATCGCTTTAAAATTAGTTTTTCACCTTGGATATATTCGGTGATTTCTCCGGAGAGTCGGTCGCCGTTTTTTAATAGGACGATGTCTGAAGTCTTGTTGTTTTTTTGGGCGAAGGTGTTAAACGCAAGGAGTAGGTAAATCAAAGAGATAAATACTGGTTTCATGTTGATCTGTTTTTGACAATAAATTAAGAATGTTAGAACCCCATCTTACGTACTGTTTTCCAATGGATTGCGAATTATTAAACAAAGTTCATTGGGAAAACGGACCTAAGGGGATTGGTTTTAAACGATCGGCCGAACGATATAGCGGCGGTCGACCAGTAAAGAAACAAGGTAATACCCTTGTCCAGTATTTTCAAACTTGACTTTTAGAATTTTCTTTCACTTTCCAAGACAGGAAAGGGATAAAAAAAGGTTGGGTGCAAAAGGGGAAGGAGAGTGGAGTAAGGTCAATTATGGGTAGCGCTGTCAGGCAGGGTAGCGATAACCGCATAAGCATCGCCCTTGTTCGACATGATCTGTTCCCACAGGCGGTGGGGCTTGGAGTTGAAAAGATAATTTGGGTGCATATCGGCGATGACCCATGAGTTGCCTTCCATTTCTTCATCCAATTGGCCTTCTGACCAGCCGGAATAACCAACAAAAAAACGGATGTTTTGTGGTTTGATCAGTTCGTTGGTAATAAGGAATTTCAATTTATCAAAATTCCCGCCCCACCAAACGCTTTTTGAAATAAGGCGGCTGTCTTCCAAGAGGTCACCAACATTGTGAACGTAGTGGATAGTATCGGTTTGGACCGGGCCACCAAAATAGACCGGGGCATTAAATTCGGGGAAATCGGCAATCAGCTCATCCACCCTCATATCCAGTTTTTTGTTTAGGATGAACCCAATACTTCCGTCGGAATTGTGCTCACAGAGCAGGACAGCAGAGCGTTTAAAATTGGAATCAATCATAAACGGTTCTGAAAGTAATACATCGCCGGCCATTATATTTTTCATCATGAGCTATCAGTTTCCCGCCAAATATGGGGTTTGTAATTTTAATATGCAAATTTGTTTACCAAAGTATTGGCTGCGTTAAATTTTTTGATTTCCCAGAGGGAATTGAAGTTAAACATAGAGCTGCAACGCTATTTTTAGGCTCTTCTCATTTTTACATAAACGATTAAAAAAGAATCAATTGGTTATTAAAAAGCTGACATCTCTCTAAAAGGTGTCAGCTCTTTTTTTCGAACCTATTATTTCGTTAAAAAGCTCGCTTTATTACAATGCCGAATTTGGGAAACGCCGATCCACCCGCATCACAAATCCACGTAAGACCTTGCCGGTACCTCCCACTTCAATGAATTCACTCACTCCGTCAGCAATCATGTTTTCCATGGTTTGCGTCCAGCGGACAGGAGCCGTCAATTGTTCTACCAAATTGACTCGGATGACTTCCGGATCGGTTTCTGCCTTGGCATTCACATTTTGATAAATTGGGCAAATAGGTTTGACCAAGTTTGTACTGGCAATAGCGGCCTCCAATTCATCTTTGGCAGGCTGCATCAGAGGTGAGTGAAAGGCCCCGCCCACTTGCAGGACAATTGCCTTTCTTGCCCCGGCTTCCTGTAATTTTTGCACGGCGGTTTCGATGCCACTGATGGAACCAGAAATGACCAATTGTCCCGGACAATTATAATTGGCGGGCACTACAATGTCATCAATAGCTGCACAAATGTTTTCAACTGCTTCATCATCCAAGCCAAGCACGGCGGCCATGGTGCTATCCACTGCTTCACAAGCTTTTTGCATGGCCAATGCCCGTTGCTGCACTAATTGCAAACCATCTTGAAAAGACATCGCACCGGCTGCTACCAAGGCGGAAAATTCACCTAAAGAGTGTCCTGCGACCGCTTCAGGTTGGAATCCATCACCAGCCATTTTAGCCTTAATAATGGAGTGGAGAAAAACAGCGGGTTGGGTAACCTTGGTTTCTTTGAGGTCTTCAGCGCTCCCGTCGAACATAATGTCGGAAATGCGGTAGCCCAATATATCGTTGGCTTGTTCAAAAAGATCTTTGGCTAAGCTGCTACTTTCGTACATGTCCTTGCCCATTCCTTCGAATTGGGAACCCTGACCGGGGAAAATGTATGCTTTCATGTGTAGTAGATAGTTTGGTTGTTATTTTGTTTTGTTAAGGAAGCCGCAAAAGTAATAATCAGACCACCATAAACGGCAGGTTGTCAATGTAATTTAGTTCCGATTAGGTTAAGGAATTCCGTTCTGGTTTCCACTTTTTGAAATTCCCCACGAAAGGCGGAGGTGGTCGTTACTGAATTCTGCTTTTGTACGCCCCGCATCATCATGCACATGTGCATCGCTTCGATCACAACAGCTACCCCCTGCGGTTGTAAGGTTTTGTCGATAACATCAACAATCTGCAATGTTAGCCTTTCCTGCACTTGCAGCCTTCTGGCAAATACATCACAAACCCTTGGGATTTTACTCAAACCAACAATCCGGCCGTTGGGGATATAAGCGACATGGGCCTTGCCAAGAAAGGGCAACATGTGGTGCTCGCAGAGGGAATATATTTCAATGTCCTTGACCACTACCATTTCACTATAGTCTTCATCGAACATGGCTGAGCGCAAAATCTTTTCCGCATCCATGTTGTAGCCTTGGGTCATGTATTGCATGGCCTTGGCCGCCCGCTGAGGGGTTTTTAAAAGACCATCACGGGAAACATCTTCCCCGATACCTTCAAGTATGGTTTTGAAATTTTCCAGTAATTGCCCGGTAATCTTTGGATCGTAATGCTCTGTTTTTGAATAAGACATTTAGGTAGGTTGCTTTAAATTAAATTGGTGTATGTCGTTCTGAGTGTTTTATAACATAGCAAGAAAGAGATAGTTTATTTGAGATTGTTTTGACAATTAGTCCAAATTGAAATAAACCTCTGCGCCCCTCTGTGTCTCCTCCGTGTCTCTCCGTGAAATAATTTATTTGTTACACGGAGAGAGACGGAGGGGGCACAGAGGAGAATAAAGTACTTTTAACTAAAATGTATACCCAACCCCTGACTTCAGCCAGCGCCCGGGCATGGTCACCAAATTGGTCTCTTTGTAGGTTTTGTCAAAAAGGTTGGTGGCTTCCACAAAGGCCGTTATTTTTTTCCAGTGGAAATTCAAACGGGTATCAACTAATTGATAATCATCCAAGTTGACCCGGTCGTAATGGCGGAAATAAACCATTTGGCTGAAATATTGGCCGTAGCGCAAGCTAACCCCAACCGACAATTGGTGTTTTAAATTCTCCAAAGCATACCTGGAAAACCCGCCCTCCTCAACATCCACCGTAGTGGCCTGAATATAAGTATAACCGACGTCAACTCGTTGAATAACAGTTCTTTGTGAAATGTTTGACCAAGTCAAATTTCCGTCTATCCCACTGGTGTTCACCCCAATTAGGTTGTCGGGTGTCCATGGGTCGGCCGCATCTGCTTTTGACCAGTCGATGATGTCATTGCTCTGGCGGTGAAAAAATGCCATTTGACCATTCCAACCATCGAGGTGTATCGTTTTCAATCCAATTTCATAGGTATTGGCAAATTCAGGTTGAAGATCGGGGTTGCCCCGATTGGCTTGATCTGAATAATAAAGATCGGTGAAGGTGGGCACTCGATAAGTCCTGCCCCAATTGGCATAGAGGCCGATGTTTTCCGACAGGTCATAGCCCATGTCAATGCCAGGCAACACGTTGAGGTCAAAATCCGAGTAGTAGTTCATCTGAAAACCTGGGGTCAGGCTTAATTTTTTATCCAGCCACTCAAACCGGTGCTCGACAAAAAGGGTCGCAACGGAACGTGACCTTTGCCCTAAATTATTACTTTCCAACTCTAATTGATTCACGTCCAGCCCGATGCCGGAAATACCCAGTTTGTTGGAAATGCTCAAGTTGAGGTCAGCTCCATAATTGTTGCTGGTGTGAATGTTCTGGTAAGCCGATGGATTTTCCCGGACAAAAACATAGTCATCCCGGTTGCGCCGCCAGTAAACGGACGATTTCAAAAAGACTGAATTGTTTAATGGTCGGGCTATTTTTAGGGCTGCCAAACTGGTCTGGATTTCTTCGTACTGATCCATGAATGCTGGACTGGCATAAAAGCCATTGGCGCCAAATTTCCGGCTGGTCAGGCCGCCCATCAGTTGCAATCGATTTTTACCTGATTTGATGTCGGCTTGGTAAAAATGATTGGCTATATCGTAATCGGTATTGTATTTATATCCATCAGAGTGGTCGAACGAAGTGGAGAGATAGTGCTTGATCGATCCTGTTTTGAAAGAACCGGAGGCCTTAGCGCCCCAGAGACTGTGTTGCCCTCCGGAGGCTTGGATTTTAAAAAACGGCTGATCTGGATTTTTGGTAATGATGTTGATGGCTCCGGCAAAAGCATTTTGCCCAAACACCCTTGCCCCCGGGCCTTTTAATACTTCGATCCGTTCGATATTTTCGATGTCAACGGGCAGGTTGAGGGAGTGGTGGCCCGTTTGCAGGTCACTTATTTTTATGCCATTCACCAAAATCAAAACTTGGTCGAAAGTACTGCCCCGGATTCCGGCGTCGGCCTGAACGCCATTGGGCCCGCGTTGGCGGATGTCGATGCCCGCAAAATATTGCAGGGCGCCGGCCACACTCTGGGAAGGCAGCGTACTCAATTGTTTTTGGTCAATGACGATGATGCTCCTTGTTTGTTCCGACAACGGCAAGGACAGCCTATTTTCTGAAATGACAACCTGTTCCAATTGTTGAACGGTCGTATCAGACTGAGCATAACTGTCAATATTACAGGCAAAAAAAAGGATGAATAGCAGAATGGTCAGTTTGTACATAATGGTGTTTGTTTTTCCGAAAATTAAAGGTTAGGGTGGTTACTCGAATTTTACGGAATGGTAGGTTTTAGTCAATGCTAAAACGGCCGCAAATGAATTAAACTCAATGATTTTGAAAAAGCAATCGGAAGAACTTGACACAGCCTTGACATATTTGGGTTGTTTCACAGAGGGGCACGGAGGAGTCACAGAGTAGCACGAAGAATTAAGACAGAAGAATTCAAATTGGAAGTCAACCTGAAATGAATAGATATAAGAATTGAGGTAAATAATTCGGTTAGGGGGATCATTTAGGTAGCTGACTATTAGATGTTTACGATCCAATCACTTTTCCATCAATCACCTATCACTGCGCACTCATTCCCCATAATACTCCACATAAATATTTTCTGTTTCGCAAAGCTTGATGCAGTGCAGTTGGCAGCCTTTGATATAAGGAGTGAGCTGTTTCCAGAAAAGGATGGCGAGGTTTTCAGTGGTGGGCTGCGTGCCTTTAGGGATAAAATCAACGTCCAGATTGAGGTTGGAGTGGTCGACTTTGTCTGTGATTTCCCGCTTGATGATGTTGCTCAGTTCCTTAACATCCATGACAAAGCCGGTAACCGGATCGGGCAAGCCTTTGACCGTCACGAACAGTTCGTAGTTGTGGCCATGCCAGTTGCGGTTGGAGCATTTACCAAACATGGCCTGGTTCTTTTCTTCGCTCCAAGCTTCGACCCACAACTTGTGGGCGGCATTAAATCTTTCTCTTCTTGTCAGGTAAACCATATTCAGTTTGTCAGTTGATTAATTACTTTCTAACAAAAATTTTTTCAGCACCGGGCCGACAAAGCTGGCCCGGTGCTGAAAGTTTTTTATGTGGGGCGAGCGGCTGCAGCTGCTCGCCCCACATAAAACTTCTGTTACAGAGTACTAAGTTTGCCAATTGCATATTTAAACGTAGGAAATACAACTGCCAACCTATTCTGAAAAACGGGCGCAAAGGTATAAAAAACTGTTGTCAGGTACAAAGATGATTCTGATGGAATGTAGAGGAGGGGACTTATCGTAGTTTCGGTTGCCTTAATCTATTTATTTAAACCGTTCAGTGGGTAAAAAAGCATTTTTGCGGCATTGATTTTCTCAAACGAATGAGCATGACCACTGATAATAATATCTGGACTCAAATTCTTCGGATGGTGCGCAAGCCCTTGGTGTACCATTCCTTGATTTGGTTGGTGTTGTTGGTCATTTTTTCCTTCTACGAAATCTATTTTTCCAGACACGAGCTCAGTTTCATTTATGTGCTGACCAATTATGTAGTGAAACTCGTGATATTGGGGGCTGCGGTTTATTACAATATATATGTGTTGATCCCTAAGTACCTGGCCAATAAAAAGGGTGGGGCGTATTTCATGTTTTTTATCCTGCTGATCTTGATCGTCACGCCTATTGAAAATTTCTTGATTTATACAAAATCCGCTGAGGTGCCCGAAATGAGGGCGCATTTGCTATCCAATATCAACTTGACCTTTGCCTCCAATTTTCTCATAATTGGTACTTCACATTGGTTAAAATAACGTTGGATTGGCTTCGCAACCAGCGGGAAAAGCAAGAGCTACAAACGAAAACGATGCAGTCTGAACTGCGTTTCCTAAAATCGCAGATCAACCCACACTTCCTTTTTAACACGCTCAACAGCCTTTATGCATTGACCCTAAAAAAATCGGATAAGGCCCCAGATATTGTTTTGAAATTGTCGGAAATGATGCGCTACATGCTGTATGAATGCAACGAGCCGTATGTTCCCTTGAGCAAAGAAGTCCTGTATTTGAGAAACTATCTCGATCTGGAGAAGCTGCGGCAAGGGGATAAAATTGTTATCGATTTCATCGTGGAGGGCAATGTCTCTGACCAAAAAATTGCGCCCCTGATGTTCATGTCTTTCATTGAAAATTGCTTCAAACATGGACTTGGCAACCACATCGCCCCTGGTTTTGTGAAGATCCTTTTCAAAGTGGATGGCAACGAAATGGAAGCGGTCATCGAGAACAGTAAGCCCGAAAGCATGCCCAAAACCCTCCACTCCCGAAGCGGTGGGATTGGCTTGGTCAATGTAAGGCGGCGGCTCGATCTGTTGTATGCTGGACGCTATTCCCTTGATATTGAGGATGCTCCCAATAGGTATGCCGTCCACCTTAAAATTTCCTTGGCCTAAGATGAATTGGTGAAAATCAATACCTTAGCAACTCAGGAAAAATCGTAACTACTAAACAAAAATCACTAATAAATAATCATCAGATGATAAACACCATAATTGTAGACGACGAACCCCTCGCCTTGGATGTGCTCGAAACGTACATTGAAAAAATGCCGGACCTCCATCTGGTCAAGCGCTGTAGCAATGCCTTTGAGGCCAATGAGGCCCTCAAGGAGTTTGACATTGACCTCATGTTCCTCGACATCCAAATGCCGCAGCTGACGGGCATCGATTTTTTAAAAACCTTGACCGACCCGCCGTTGGTCATCTTTACCACCGCTTATTCCAATTACGCCATTGAAGGCTTCGAACTGAATGCGACGGATTACTTGTTGAAACCTATTTCGCTCGAACGTTTCATCAAAGCGGCCAACAAAGCAGTCGAGCAAATCGAGTTGAGGAGGAAAGAGAACGCAGCCCATTTTGAAGCCAACAGCCCCGAGGATTTCACTTTTGTGAAGGCAGATAAAAAGTACGTTAAGGTCAAATATTCGGAAGTGCTGTATGTGGAAGGATTGAAAGACTACGTCATCATCCGTACTGAAAAAGGGAGGGTCATTACGTTGCAGACCATGAAAAGTTTGGAGGAAAAACTGCCCCATAAAATCTTCAAGCGCATCCATCGGTCCTACATTGTCAACATTGACCAAGTGCAGGCCATTTTGGGAAATATGGTTGAAATAATCGAAAAAGGGCAGCCCAAACATTTGCCGATCGGCAAAAACTACCGGGACGAACTGCTCGCTTTGGTCAACCGGAATAAGCTTTAAATTTAAAGTAGAGTGATAAGAGCCAAGTGCTGAGTAAGTTCTCGGCTCTCATCACTCTGCTCTCTGCACTAATTACTCTTCATTTCAACAAAAACCGGCAGGTGGTCGGAGTAGCCGCCAAAGTAGCGGGGGCCGCCATAAGTTCGGTTGGGCCGAGGCCCATTTTTCTTATCCTGATAAAGCAGGAATTCTTCCTTAAAAATGTGGGCTGACTGGAAGTGAAGGGAATTGTTAGTTTGGAAAAAATGATGCGAAAGAATGATCTGATCCAACATGTTCCACTCGCCCCTAAAGTTATAAGACCTCTTCCCCGTTCGCATCCAATTGAGAAAAACAATTATAAAGACGGCCGTCCGTTGGCGCTGTCGGCAGTGGGTAGGCTTGGAGGGTGCGGGCAATGCTTTTGTTAGTCGTTTCATCATTAAAGTCGCCCATAATGATGAATTGTGCAGTTGGATTTGCCTTTGTTAAATCCTCCACCTTTTTCTTCAAATAATTGGCCACGTGCACTCGCTTGGGTTCGCTCTCAGCCACACCACCCCGACGGGAAGGGAAATGCGCTACAAGCACATATACCTCAGTTTTATTGGGCAAAACACCATTCACTACCAGCAAGTCACGGCTTGAATAACCAGGCTCATCAGGGGTGACATCTTCTGGAAATTCAATGCGGACAATCTCCGACCCTTTTACTTTAAATTTCTTTTTTTGATAAAGCAGGGCCATGTCGATGCCACGTTTGTCGGGTGAGTCAAAATGGACGGATTCATATTCAAAATCAGCCATATCGCCGGTGTGGCAGAGGTCGTCCAACACCTTTTTATTTTCCACCTCACAGAGGCCCAACAGGGCAGGGTAGTGCAGGCCTTTTGCTACCTCATGGATGCGGTCGAGTTTGGTGCGGTAGCGTTCAATCGTCCATTCTTGCTTGCCAGTTGGAGTAAAGTCATCGTCCAAAGTCAACGGGTCGTCTTCTGTGTCGAACAGATTTTCCACGTTGTAAAAGGCGATGCGGAGTGGTTGGTCAGTGCCGCCGCCCTCTTGGGTGACAGAACAGGCGGAGAAAATTTGGGTTAAAAAAAGTAGCAGAAAAAATCGGAACGGCATTTTCATATCGATCAAGGATTTGTTTTGAAAATGCGAAGGTAAGGTATTGAGAAACTAAGGAAATTAGGTATTGAGAAATTAGGGCATCATCAACTCCATCGATGACCTAATACCCTAATACCTCAATACCCAATTCCCCCTTTTATCGTTTCACCAGCTTCCCTTCCTGCCAGATTTCCCCATCTACTTCCAACAGCAAAAAGTACAGGCCAGAGGTGTAAGGTGTCAAGTCCAACCGCAATTGATTGGTATTGATTAGCGGCTGTTTTTGCAAAACTTGCCCTTGGACATTGACCAACCGAAGGAAGGCGACGGCATCTTTTTCTAGGGCAGAAAAACGGATGTCCACCATTTCATCGGCGGGGTTGGGGGCGAATTGAAAGGCTGGTTGTTCAATGGAAGGCTCAAAAGAAAGTTCAACATTTCCTGAACCATTATTTCCCGTAATATTCGTCGTTGTCTCATTTGGGTCTTCTGGATCTTTGGTCATGCCGCCGCATCCGCCCATTTCACTTTCATAATAACCTCCGAGGGAAAAATACTCATCGGGTGAGTTGCCCGATTCAATTCCCGTAATCGTATTGGGGTGGATGCCGGTTGGATACACATCTTCGATCAAAAACAATTCGTCCGGGCAATCCTCCTTTTTGGAAAACGAAAAGAGCATGACTTCCTCATGGGTCAGGTTCAACGGGATGCTGTTGGGCGTCAGAACAAAGCTGAAATAGTTCAGCCCCGTTTGACCGGGCAGGGTTATGTAAGCCGCCCCAGCTTTCCACATTCCCCCAGCATGGCTCTTGAGGTTTTTATAAATAAACCCTGGCGAAGCAGCAATGGTGACCTCTCCCGAAGTCAAAACATTATCGCCCGTTGGGTCAAACCCCGGCGCAGGTTTTAAGAAAACACCCCAGTAAGAACTGGCAGGAGTGGACGGGAAATATTTGATGCTGAGTTCCACATGTTTTGGGTTGCAGATTGCATTGTCAAGGAGTTTCAAAACCGCACTTTCGGAGTACGCCGGATCACAACCATCAATATATCCTTGAAGCCTGAAATGCCAACCATCCATGCCCGTTACATCAGTAATCAGTAATTCTTCCGTTGTCGTTCCCTCAAATATCGAGGAAGTGGCGTCTGTCCAGTTGATACCATCCAAACTGTATTGCCATTGATAATTGACAGGGTCTTGTGAAGCGGGTGCACTGATTTGCGCAGCGAATAAAACCTCGTCTCCTGCACAGGCTTCTGCATCTTCAGGATTTTCAACGACCGAAAATATTCCCCCTACATTGACCTCGGCAATTTGAGAATTTACATAAGAGCATTGGTTCGACCAGACTACTGCCCTGAATTTGTACTGGTTTACGTCTTGAGGACTGCTGAAACACAACTGGTTTCCGTTGATGGTCATATTTGGCAGTTGTGTAGGGTTAACAATTACTATCCATGTACCAGGATTCGCAGATATACTATACTCCCATTGGTAATTAAAATTTCCACCCCCATTCAAATACTCTGCTTCTACCGTAAAGCAGAAGGCATTCCCTGAACAAACCGATACATCTTGCGGCTGAGTGGTAAAATGGACAGTCCCAGAAAGATCAATCAATGCAGGATCAGAAATAACCGGGTCGCAATTGTCTTTCCAAGCGACTGCCCGGACATAAGCGCCATTCAATCCAGTTAGGGGCGCAATTAGTAAAGTGTCACCGTGTTCTCCTGCAAAAATATTTATCCCGTTGAAGGTAGGGCCATTGATGATTGGCTGCCAGCCAGGGCTGTTCGGTATCAATATTTCCCACTGATATTGTATTTGTGAACCACTTGGGTCAATTGGATCATCCACTCCAACGGTGAAAAATACCTCGTCGTCCTCGCAAGCTTGAATGCCAGCAGGTTGCAGGTAAACGGTCAGAGGGTTATTGATTTTTATTAAAGAATACGGAGAATAAAGGGTGTCGCAAGTCCCCGTCCAAGCCTTTAAACGGCAACGGTAGCCATTTAAATTAGAGGTATTTACAATCAATAAAGAGTCGGTATCAGTCCCTTGGTAGGCTGAGTCATTGAAAACATCTCCGTAGGTGATACCATTATTGGAACTGATTTGCCATTGATAATAAATGGGGATTGGGCTACCGTCGTTCTGTTCAAAAGTTGCAGTTACAAGGCCGGGCTCTCCGCCGCAGGTTATTATATCCCCTGAGTAGCTTACGAATGAAATATCGTTTTCCACAATTAATAAGGCCGCATCTGAAACCAATGTATCGCAGTACTCCGACCAAATTTTTACCCGAAATAGGTGGCCGTTTTTGCCCTGTGTTTGGATGATGACTAAGGAATCTGTAAAAACGCCGTTGACGCCATCGCCTTGAGGAGTTCCTCCTATTAGCCCATTGTTTAGTTCTCCCCATGTAGCACCACCGTCGGCACTTGTTTCCCATTGGTATTGAATATAATCTTCGTTTAAAATATCCAAAGATTGGTCTTCAATGTCGACGGTGAAAATTGCATAGTCCGAGCAAGTAACAAAATCCTTAGGCTGTTCCGTTATGAAAACTGGCCCTTGCACAGTGACCTCGGCAGCATCGGTAAAAACCCAAGAACAGAGGTCTGTTTTGGCTCCCATTCTATAGTAAAGGCCGTACAACCCCGTAGCAGAAGCGACACTTAAATGGTTGGAATTGAAACCACTGTAAACGCCCCCATCGGTGGTTTGGTCAATATTTACCCAGTTGAGACCATCCGAAGATACTTGCCATTTATAAGTCATATTGCCAAAAGTCCCGGGATCGGCAGCTGCTTGAAAATCAAAAGATTTACCCGAACAGGTGGTCACATCATTTGGTTGGTCGGTTATTGTGATCGAGCCTTCAACAAACGACTGAGCAGGGTTGGTGTAAACATGATCGCAATCACTGGTTTCTGCCCGTAATGAAACGATAGAACACTTCTTGCAAGCCAGAGGCATCTGAAATCAATAATTGCTCATTCCGTGAAGGCCTCCGTGAATGGCGATATGGGTAGAAAGATTGAAAAAGTTTATACCATCTAAACTGTATTGCCACTGATAGGGAACGACTGTTGATGAGTCCCCATGATTGATGATGTCGGCATCGATTATCACCGGAGTCGCACTACACAGGCGTATCATTTTTCCGGGTGCATCCCGACCGTCAATGGCCCTTCTACCATAAGCTTTGCAGCACTGGATGGTTTGTCCAAACAGCCAGTTGTGGAAGCCATAGCCCTGTACTGATAATATTGAGGCCCGTCGCATCATGGATGTAAAACGTATCGCAACCAGAGGACATGGGTAATCCATTCGGAAGTGGTCGAATTGGGTAAGATTGCACCAATTTCGAGTGAATCCCAAGTTGCTCCATTGTCAATAGAATATTCCCACCAGAAATAGAATTCACCATTCGGAACTCTGCACAAACTACAATCATGGTATCGTTGCAGCACAAACTCTGATGTCATAGGGTGATGGTTAGCGGTGTAATTAATATCAGGTAGCGGACCACAAGCATCACACATATCAGAAGCATCCCCCGCCTCAAATACACCGCTGCCGTTCGTATCTTCAAAGGCATTTAAGATGCCGTCATTGTCGCAGTCGTGGCGGTCCCAGGCGTGATGAGAATAGATGCCTGAATAGTTATGGTATTCAATCTGGGAGCCGATTCAACGACAGAGAGATCATTTTTTAGGTTTGAATTATAGTAATTGGGAGCACAAAACGGATCAGGGCCGTTTGGAGATTCGCAATCTATCAAATACATAAATTCAGGGCAGGTCGCCGTCTCCTATAAAAGTGAATAACAAAGTTTCTTCCCCATTATTGTAAACTATTGGGTGAGTAGGCTCGGCAGTGATTAGACCAACTGAAATGTATCGGGCATCAGGATTTTCAATAGGTCCGATTACTTCCCCACCTGACCAGTCCGAAGCCCAGAAACGGATGTAATACCTCCCTAAATATAATTTTTGGGCATAACGACCGTCACTTGGCCTGATCCGAGTTATTGTCGCTGAATCAATCGAAATGTTATGCGGTTTGACAAACACCCCACTTGTTTTCCTCGATCAACTGTAGTTTTAGGATCAACCCATCTTCCACTGGCAGGCTGTTGATGTCATTCAGATCGGATACATCCTCTGGGTCGTATTCGCCATTTCCGTTGGTATCTTCCAAACCATTGGCATAACCATCGCCGTCGTTATCCTTGCAGTCCCAAGCGTGGGGTGCGTAGTTGTCAGAGTAGTTATAGTATTGAACGGTTGGTTCAAAATCTATCACGGATAGGTCATTTCCAGGGTTGCTTGCTTGAGAGTTTGGTGGGCAAAAAGGATCGGATTGATTCGGCGTTCCGCAATCAATCAAGTACATCTCGCCGGGGCAAGTACCATCCCCCTCAAAGGTAAATAATAAGGTTTCTTCACCAGCCTTGTAAACAATTGGATAGTTTGGTTCAGCCTGTACCAGTCCAAATGGGACATATTTCTTGCTTGGGTTTTCTGAAGGGCTATCAACAATGCCTCCTACAGTAGTCCACAACCCACTAATTGATTCTGGATTTTTCCATGCATATCCAGCGGGCATGACCACCGTGACCTGCCCTGAACCCGTTATGGTTGAAGAAGAAGGAGTTACTCCAACTGGCTTGGCATATACCCCCCATTTCAGCTCGCCTATGAGCTGGAGTTTGAGTTCTATTTGTGCCGCAAGCGGATTAGAAAAAATAGAGAGTACTACTAAAGTAAAAAGAGTGTAGAATCGAGCGAACATAGTTTGGATGATTGGTGGGGGTGAGTGAG
The DNA here is from genome assembly GCA_041392505.1 of Saprospiraceae bacterium. Lineage (GTDB taxonomy): Bacteria > Bacteroidota > Bacteroidia > Chitinophagales > Saprospiraceae > UBA6168. The sequence continues at coordinate 18,771 of JAWKLX010000062.1, forward strand.
ATGTAGTGATTCATGGTTTTATGGTTTCATGGTTTCATAGACTGAAACCATATAACCATGTAACTATGAAACCATGTAACCATGAATTTCTATTTCTTAACAAATCTTTGGTTTTTGAAAAAACCGCTACCGTCTTTGATGGCGACCACATAAAGGCCGGAGGGCAAGCCACTGATGTCTATTTGTTGGTTGGACGAAGCATCCGTTTTTATTTTTTGTAAAACGATCCCCTGCGAATTCATTAGGTAAAGTGTTGCATCAGCGGAAAGCGTTTCCCCACCAAATTTTACAAAAAGAACATCGCTTGGAGGGTTGGGTGATAAGGTGAAATTTTGCTGGCTATGGACAGAACGAATGGCTTTCGATGGATCATTTTGACCAGTCAAGCCCATAGTGTAGCCTGGCAGATGGGCATCTTGATGTGATAATTGGTGGTCAGGCGCTTGGACGTTTGGATCGTTGAGGTCGGAAGCATCGCCACTGTCATAGATGCCATTGCCGTTGGTGTCTTCAATGGCGTTGGGGATGCCGTCGCTGTCGTTGTCGTGGCAGTCCCAGGCGTGCAGGGCGTAGTTGTCCGAAAAATTATAATATTCAATAGAAGCAGCAAATTCAATGACTGATAAGTCATTGCCAGGGTTAGAGCCTTCTGAATTTGGCGGACAGAAAGGATCGGATTGACTGGGGGTACCACAATCGATCAGGTGCATAAATTCTGGACAAGTTCCGTTGCCTTCAAATGTAAACAGCAACGTTTCTTCCCCCAAATGATAGGGGATCGGATGAGCTGGTTCAGCATTGGAGAGCCCGATCGAAATGTACATTCTATCCGCATTTTCGATTGGAGAATCAACAGTGCCACTCGAAGCTGACCATTTGCCGTGTATGGACGTTAGGTTACCCCATTGGTAACCCGTAGGCATAACCAAAGTGACTTGTCCAGAGCCAGTGATAGTCGCTGAATCGATCGAGATATTTGCTGGGCGTGCAAAGACTCCCCATTTCAAGTCTTCGAGAAGCTGGAGTTTGAGTTCCATTTGTGCCGCTAAATGAGATGTGCTGAAAAAGAGGATGGACAATAAAAGAGGCAGTGTTAGTTTACCGGTGTTCATAATTTAGGTTTTGATAAATTAGAAAATAAAGGATGCGTGGAAGGGGAATTATGCTAGGAAGGAATTGTCACTTCAGGGGCAATCATTATACCAAATGTTTTAGAGAAATATTTTGTTGAAATAGTTCAAGGAGTCCATAAAAAAAGGGGAACAAGCTGTGCTTATTCCCCTCATTTTCTCAGTTATATTCAAAAGATCTCATGATTTAATTCTTGATGAATTTCTGGCCGCCCATCGTTTTGCCGTTGACCTCATAAGTCAGGAAATACAGCCCTTTCGGTAAATCTTCCAAAATGATTTTTTGTCCACCAATATGACCTTTGAACGTTTTGACAACGGCGCCATTGGCAGTCAAAATAGAATGGGTCAGGGTGTCTTCCATTTCCATATCTGTCAAACGGACTTCCAACCAATCGCCTGCAGGGTTGGGGAAAATGGTCATTTCACCACTGGTTAGGTTTTGGCCATTATGGCTGTTGATGTTCGGATTGTTGTCCGGATTGGCAATCAGATTTTGGCCACTGCAACTGGCCTCGTTCAGCCCGTACACATCACCCAAGAAAAAGACTTGGTTTGGATGGCTGCCCTGGTCAACACCTGTAAACTCGTTAGGTAACATTCCAGCTGGAACGAATTCATCAGCGAGGTAAATCTGCGCAGGACAGTCACCTTGGCGGCGGAATGAGAACAACATGATCTCGTTTCCTTGCTGAATATTCAAAATTGACTGGTTGGACGTCAGATCGAAAGTATAGTAGGAGATACCCGGTGTCTCAGGTGCATTCAATTTGTATTTGCCCGGTGTCCAAGTACCACCCGCTTGGCTCTGTACATCGTAATAAGCGAAGCCAGCTGTTGCAGCGATGACGATACGGCCGCTCGTTGCATAGTTGTCGCCTGTCGCAGCAAAATCACCAACGGCTTTTACCCAAACTCCCCATGATTGGCCGTCGGGGCGGAGTTTCAATTTGTAGTCAACAAAATTGGAGGCAGGGTAGCAGTAGGGCGAATCTTCCACCGTTAAAACGACAGGTTCTGAAACGGCCGTACAAGCGCTGTTTTCAATAATCAGGCGGAAATACATGCCATCCAAACCTTCCACAGAAGTGATGGTCAGATCCGCAGACTCGGTATTTTCAAAAACACCCCCAAAGCCAGTTGGGCTATTGTTGGGGATCGCCTCCCAGGTTGAGCCAGCGTCATCGCTCATCATCCAGTATTGGTTGAAAGCGAGCCCATTTGGATTGGAAATAGTAGCGGAAAATGTATGGCCTTGGTTGAAACAAACGGCGGCATTTTCGGGCTGCACTTCAATGTCCAGTGGACCCAAAACCCGTAGCTCGGTTTGTCCACTGTTCAGGACTTGGCCAGAAGAGGACACCAACCGGCAGCGATAAATAGAGCCATCAAAAGCATAGCTGGCATTGATCGCCAAAATGGCGTAAAACCCAGTTCCGGTCACGTTTGGTTGGTGGCCGATGTTGATGGCGCCCCCACCTTGGAGAGCTGTCCAGTTTTGGCCGTCATAACTTCTTTCCCATGTTAAATCAGCTAAAATGCCTTCGGCATTTGCATATTCAAAAACAAGGATGACCAGTTCGTCACCACAAGTTTCTATTGTTTCGTTCGGTAAATCTTTGATGATGCTCAATTGATCTCCATCTACAGAAAGTGTTGCTGATGGTGTAAATATCTCAGGGCAGACTGCTGTCCTGGCGACTAACCTGAACTGCATCCCATCATAGCCAGCTGCTGGAGCAATGACCAAAGAGGAAGTGTTGGCCCCACTGATCGTGTTTGACCCAAAATCGCCATCAGCGACATCTGACCACGTCAGACCATCAGTGCTTTGTTGCCATTGGAAATAAATATCGCCCAACCCTTGGTTGAAAATGTCTGCGTTAAAAACAGCATTATCAAAGGACTGTACATTGATGCTGACGGTTATGGACTGAATCGGTAATGGAGCCATCGGCTTGCAGTGGCTTAAGGAAGAAACGATTTCAATTTACGGGTAGCGGTTTTACAACTGCCCGCACGGAAAATTTCCAGTTGGTGGCCTCGTTGAAGCATATTTGAGAGGTTGATGCCCCGCTAACAAAAGTATTGTCTGTTAAATTATTCCAATCGTTTGAATTTGGCTGTTGTGCCTGCCATTGGTAGGCTATTTGCCCGTCCCCGCCATTCAGTACTTCAACGGAAAAGCAGGCCTGATCATCACCGCACAACAGTACATCAGCGGGTGATTGGCTGATGGCTAAGGGGCCTTCTGTCGATACATTGGCCGCTTCTGAATAAACTGGGTCGCAAGACCCCGTTTTAGCACCGAGCCTAAATTGGCAACCGGAAATAGAAGGGCTGAGCACCGAAATGGTCAATTGGCTGGTTGTGGAACCAAGAAAAGCTGTTCCTCCACCATCATTAACAGGAACCCAGGTAGTGCCTGCATCACAGCTGATCTCCCACTGGTATTGCATGGTGCCAGCGCCATTGTTTTCGGCCTCCGCATACATGCTAACAAATGAGCCTGCACAGGACGTAATATCAGTTGGATGGACGGTAAAATTAATGGGCCCTTCTCCGGTGATTTGGAATTCACCTTCAAGGTTGGCGGTTTCTACTGAACAGCCGTTTGCGTCGGAAACATTTATTAAAATGTAAGTGGCATCGCCCGCAGCGCTCACTGGAATTTCGTCACCTACTTGATAATTGTTTACAATAAATATTTCATTTCCATCGGAATATTGAACGGTGTATCCGCTGCTGACCGGGCCTTCCACTTCTACCTGCAAATGGGCATTTTGAATGAAATCACCCACGCAAGTGACGGTTTCTCCTTCATAGGACAAAGCCGCAGAAACAGGGTGGAATGGGTCGCACGGATCGTTCAAATCGGTTTCACCTGTACCGGGGTTGAAGAACCCATCCCCGTTTACATCTTCATAGGCATTGAGAATGCCATCGCCGTCATTGTCTTGGCAGCTCCAAGCACCTAAGGAATAATTATCGATGTAAAAATATTCGCTGTGAGGGGTCGTCCCTTGATCGAGTACATTTAGTTTATTGAAAATACAAAGGTTCGCTTGAGTGGGGATACATGCTAAGGCAACCGGATCAGTCTCTTCGTCAATGATATTTAAAGAACCAGGGCAATCACCGTTTTTGTAAATAGTAAACAATAACGTTTCTTCATCTTCCTCATAGATAATCTGTGGGTTATCAGAAACCAATGTGAACCCCATGTAAGATTTGGTAAGGTTCTCTTGCGGGCCGTTGACATAAGTATCATGCACCCAAGTTCCAGAATGGCTGACGATGCTGTCAATTTCAAAACCAAGCGGCGCTACTATTTCCAAACGGCCTTCATTAGTGATGGTGTTCGTGGTAGGTACGACACCGCCAGAAGGTTTCACAAAGACCCCCCAGCTGTGGGCATCTGGCATCAGTTTCAAGGCGAGTTTCAATCCGCCATCACCGCTTGGGTCGTTCGGGTCAAACAAATCAGAAGCATCAATGCCGTCGTCGAAGATGCCATTGCCGTTGGTGTCTTCCAAAGCGTTGACAATGCCATCACCATCTGCATCATGACAGTCCCAGGCGTATTCGGCGTATACTTTATTGAAAGTATAAATAGCGGCAGATTCCAAGTCAAATACGGCTAAGTCATTGCCGGGGTTTGACTGCGTAGAGTTGGGAAAACAAAAAGGGTCAGCCTCGTTGGGCAGACCACAATCAATTAATTTTAAATAAGCAGGACAGTCGCCCAAATTTTTTATCGTAAATAGTAAAGTCGCAGCCGCATTGGAATAAGGGATCGGATAGGTTGGTTCGGCATTTATCAAGCCGAAGGAAATATACTTTGCACTAGGATTTTCAGTTGGCCCCACGACTTCTGCATTGTCAAGCCATAAACCACTGATGCTGTTAAGGTTGCCCCACTCAAAATCCAACGGGGCGACGACCGTAACCTGTCCAGATCCTGTAATGGTATTATTGGAAGGTGTGACGGATGGATGCGGCTGTGCGTAAATGCCATAGGTTTCACCATCAGGCATAAGTTGCAGTTTTAGTTCCAGTTGTGCTTGTAGTCCATAAAATGAGAAGGAAAAAAGCAAGGATAGGAGGGAGATGCGAATGGTCCCAGCGTTCATAATTTTTGATGTTTTTTATGCTTAATTAATACTAAATGGAGGGATGAAAGGAAGGTGGGTTCTTCAAATATTGACAATAGCTATGCCATTTTGTGGAAACCTAAAGGTGCTTGAGAATAAAGGTGTAGCTATTAAAAGCGGATCATTTCAAAATTCAGTGTAATTTTGTTCTAAACCATTTTACGTTCTGAACGTAATCTTGTCTACTAATTTGAAACTATGGAATATAAAGAAGCAAGGGATAAATTTTTGCAATCTTGGGGCACGCTGGGAAGCCAATGGGGCATCAATAGGACAATGGCCCAAATCCACGCATTGTTGTTGATTTCACCAGAAGCATTGACCGCTATTGAAATAAAGGACTCTTTGCAAATTTCGACGGGCAATACCAACATGAACCTCCGGGCACTCATGGATTGGGGATTGGTGTACAAAGAACTTAAAACTGGACACCGCAAGGACTACTTTGTGGCGGAAAAAGATATGTGGGAGGTGGTTAGGAAAATAATTGCTCAACGAAAGAGGCGAGAGCTGGAACCGGTAGTAAAAGTACTGGATGAAGTTTCCGCCGTGGTTGGCGATTCTGCAGAAATCCAGGCTTTCCAGAAAACTATTCAGGATATCCGCCTTTTTTCCAATAAGGCCGATTCGCTACTTGAAACCTTGCTAAAAGCAGAAGCAGATTGGTTTATTAAATCTTTCCTGAAAATGGTTAAATAGAAGAAAAAGCCTATTGAAGAGGGCTTAATGCCGAATTTAAAAAGCAGTATGGAAATGAGTTTCCATGCTGCTTTTTAATCTCTAAATGTCACAATTCACTCATCTCTTAGCACTATTCACTCAAACCCTTGCTCTTCTGTAATTGTAGGATTCTGCGGTAGCAACTTTCAAACTCTCTGCGAGAGTGTAAAATAAATAGCCTTCATTTTTATTGAAAATGCCCAGACGGTTGTTGGTCAATTTTATCAAGGATTCAAAATAATCCCAAGTTTTGGGATGTGTATTGGAAAAGGATAGCGTCGGCTTTTTGGGTTTCAATTTTTGATTGTCCAAAGCGATACTAATTTCCATACTGACGTTTGCATTGACCTTTATCCAGTCTATGAACTGTGGGTCATCCATGCTTTCATATCGTTTGAATAGTTCCCATAAAGCAATATGGTAAGGGACCGTATCTTTTCGTTGCAGAGAAAAGATTTTGGCAAAAGAGAACTCCGCACGGCTTTGCTCAGGCCTTTGGTGCGGATAGTTGGCAGAAAACCAATTGTCCGACAAATAATTGAAAAAATGATTGGCCTCTAGTAAATCCATACCCACCGCATAGGCAAGTCCTAAATGGAATTTGATGGCAGTGCTGACCATTTCGTTATAGGTCCAACGGGCCGCTTTTTCTTTGATCGTTTTCAGAGCCAGCATGGAAGAGGCTTGGTACTGCCGTTCCATGATTGACAATTCATTGTTTCCGCCAAAAAGGTCTAAAGCAGGGCTGTAGTTGGTGTAATGGATGGAATTGTTGGGATGCCATTTATATTCTTGTGGAAAATCTTCCGGGTAGTTAGGGGCCGATACTTGGGAAGGAAGTGACTCAAAATATTGAAGGAAATGTTCGTCAAGGTTGGGCCGGAGCATTTTGGCCAAAATGTAGGGATTGCCCTTAAACCATAAACGAATGTTGGGGCCTTTTTCCCAGCTGCGCTCGAAATAAAACCGTTCGGCAACGCCAGTTTGTAAAACGACATCGGCATACGGCTTGACAGCTTTAATCAGAAATTCTTCCCAAGGTTCGCCGTAGTATAGACTTACAGCTAACCATTTAGCGGTTGTTCTTAATGCCATAAGAAATGTTTCTTGAATGAGACCAAATATCCTCTTAGGGTTAAAACAAATACTTAGCCAAACGGCAGGTTTTATTAAAAAAAAAATTAATATCGGCTTGGGAAGGGGAGAGAACCATATAATGCTTTTCTATTACGTGTAATTGGAGTAGATGATACACAAATGCTAATAAAAAAGCACTGATGGGGAGATCAGTGCTTTTTTTGAGAATAAAGGAAAAAGGCAACTCCTTCTAAATCAATGGATCACCAATTTTTGGGATCGGATTGAGTAGGGTGAAATGCTCCTGACCAAATAGAGCCCACTTGGCAGGTCGCCAATCCACAATAGATTATCGCCAGAGGAGATTGGTTGTTTCATTTTTAAGTGACCACTCATGTCTGTAATTTGTACTTCACCATTTTCAGGCAGGTTTTTTAGAATAACTTGTTCGGTTGCTGGGTTTGGGAAAAGTTCTAATCTGATCACATCGATTTCTTTGGTAGCTACAGGTGCATCTTCTATAGTTTGGTAATCGGCAAAAAATTTAGTCGTTTCGATAGAAGCGAATAATGCACAGAAATAATGGTTCAAGGAAGAGTTGACATCAATGGCCTGTACATCATTAGCGCCGTTGTCATTCATTGTTGTCTCAGCCAGAATGCTGTTTTCATAAGGGACTTCCTCATCAGCTTGGCAATAAAACAACCGAGTTGGCGCTTGCGGGGCCCAATCGTAGACATTGTTTGCACGCATCGCAACATTCATTGGGTGGTTTGTATCGGAGGCAACTGCCTCGATATAGCTGTCCTCTAATACTTTTACAGGTATCACCGCCCCTTCGTTAGCTTGTAGTAAGTTGATGAGTGTATTGTCCAAATCAGTCAATGAAATATTGTTATTGGAAAAATCTTCCACCACTTGTCGGTAAGGTGCTTTAAAGGCAGCATCAATGCTGGAGTAAATATTTCCATAAACCTCTTGGTAGGAAATAAATGTGTAAATAAGATAGGCTGGGCGACCATATATTTCCCCTGATTGAATGAGATCGTTCATCACTTCAGCTATGCTGTAGGGACCGGACATTGGTGAGGCTGCCGTTACCGTAAACTCATTGGAGAGGTTTAATTCCAATTCCCGGTGCAAGGCCATAGCGGAATGCCCCCCTTGAGAATAACCCGTCAAGAACACTTGGTCATTGAGATAAATGCCGTTTGAGGCTGCATATTCCCTGACAGCTATGAGCATATCGGCTGCAACCCACGCCTCGGAATCGGCATGTACGTAAGGGTGTATACCGATGTGGTCCCCTAGTCCCAAAAGATCTGGCGCAACGGTGACATAACCTTTTCCGGCTAAAGAAATCGCAATATCCGCATCCACATTTAATCGGGATGGGACACCGTTTTTATCACCCGCCGTACCGTGCTGATAACATGCCAATGGATATATTTTGGTCAAGTCATCAGGTACAGCCAACAATCCAGAAACAACGACCGTGTTTCCTAGCAAATCTTTTGTCTCATAGGTAACCTTATAAGCATTGGCACCGAAGGTGAAAGTCGTCAGGTTCAACGCAGTCGCCTGCATTTGAGCGGGCGTCCGGTGTGCCAAAAGTTCAACGGAAAGAAAGGATTGTGCATTCAGAAAAGAGAAGAGAAAGATGCAACAAATGATGGCAAAGTAATTTTTTTTATTCATACTAAATTATTAGACTTTATTCTGTAATAAATCAGACCGTGTGCGCCCGCATGTGTACACGCATGCACCCACATGCGGACGATAAGATAAAGTTTGATATTTCAAAATAATTCACCATAATGTTGGATGAATTATAAAGAAATCAGAAAAAGGGCACGGCAATTTGAAAGCGTAACAAGTTTAAAGTGGAAGAATTCGACCACCTACTCGCCATCTTTTCAGATAAATGGCGGAACTATTACAGGATCCACACCATAGAGGGAAAAAGGCGGAACGCCCCATTGATGAAGCCGGAAAAGCCGACCAAATCTTTGCCAAGCACTGCCGAAAAGCTTTTTTTTTTTTATCCTTGTCTACCTCAAGAACTATGCACTTCAGGAAATGACGGCAGAGTTTTGGTTTTCCCAGGGGGCAGGCAAGCAAATGGCAAAAGCCCTGCGCCCGCTGCTTACGAATCGCTCCAAGTCCCTGGACGTGCTGCCAACAAGGGAGGGCACAAGGTTGCGGGCATCCTTGATAAATTGGGGAGCCCGTTGCTTTCTGGACGGCAGCGAGCAGGGCATCAACCGCTTTAAGCCGACCAAACGGTACAGGAAAGGTTTTTTTCAGCGGTAAAAAAAAGGCCATGAATTGAAGAACAATTTTTGGCCACTGAAAACCAGTACGTCGTTTACCTGAGCCCTACCCACGAAGGGTCTGTGCACGATAAAGATGGCGGACGAGGACCAGTTGGTTTTCCCTGACAGCATACACCTTTTTCAGGACACGGATATAAGGGCTATGCACCGCCGAACGTTTTATTGTCAGCCCTTCAAAAAACCACGGAACGGGGGTTGTGCGAGCTAAAAAAAATGGTTCAACAAATACGTTTCCAAGATCAGGGTTTGTGTGGAGCATGCCATCAATGGGGTAAAACGTTGCCGTGTTGTCAAAGACAAATGCAGGCACTTTCGCCAACACTTCAGGGATAAGGTCATTGATATTTGCACTGGCCTTCACAATTTTAGGGTATGCAGCCCATTCCGAAGCTATAAATGCAACTTCAAATGGGCTGTAAATTAACTTTTAGAATAAAGTCTATTGATTTACAAATGTATGTGACTCGAAAACTCAGACTTGAGAGTTTTACGGTTTTGTCATTTATAGAGGTTTGATTGGTGAATTATGGTAAAATTAAACATGGTAGTTAAATAGCGGAAGCACCAATTTTGTTTTGAATTTTCAAGGATTGGATTTTTTATTCATAAATAACAACCGATTTAAACCAGCAAAAAAAAAAGAGCGCAGGCAAAATGCCCCGCTCTTGTAAGAAATCACCCGACTGTTATTATGAAGGAAAAGATCCTTCACAGAATAGAAAAATGTACTACCATTTAATTTTAAACCATTTAATCCAGGAAAGTTTTTCGTTTGCCAGGAAGATTTCCAAAAATAATGAGTTTCTTTGGTCATTTTGGAAAATTCTCTAATGTGAATTCGTTAATTGGCACATTTATATTCCGGCTGCCAAATTACTGCCCTTTACTTAATAACCAGAAAAAATATTAAGAAAATTTTAAGAAAATATTGAAAAATATTCATTTCGTCGAAAAAAAAGGGGCGTTTGCCCTTGGTTTGGGGCTGCTGTGGGCAACCGCAGCCCTATTGGTCAACCCGCTTGGAGATTTCCCTTTGAACGATGATTTTTCATTTGGGCGCTCCGTTTACAACCTAACCGAACTTGGTGTTCTTCAATTTGACGATTGGCTTTCGATGACGCTGATTACCCAAGTTTTTTGGGGAGGGGCTTTTTGCAAAACTTTTGGTTTTTCCTTCACGGTGCTTCGTTTTTCTACTTTAGTTATAGGAGGCATTGGGGTATTGGCTTTTTATTTTTCCATTCGACAATTAACCGGGACAAAATGGCTGGCCTTTTTTAGCGCTTTGGTTTTTGCGTTCAATCCTCTGTTTTTTTCATTGTCATACACCTTCATGTCGGATGTTCCATTCGTCAGCCTGATCAGCGTCGCTGTACTTTTTTATTTAAAATTTTTCAAAAGTGAAAGGTTAAAGTGGTTAGTGCTGGCGAGTGCCACGGCCATAGCAGCAATGTTCGTTCGTCAATTAGGAATGCTGTTGCCAATGGCTTTTGCCATCACTTGGTTGCTCAAGAAAAAATGGGATTTGCGGCAGCTTGTTATCGGGCTATCGCCTTTGGCCGTTTCCATCTTTTTGTATGCCATATACATGCAATGGTTTGAAGTTACGCAAGGCATCCCAGAAACTTTTGGGACCTTCCCAAAATTGTTCAAGCGACTCGGCGATGACAATTTTTGGGGAGTCTGTAGTTATCGGATCGGTTTGCTTGCTCTTTATGCGGGGCTTTTTCTCCTTCCTTTCAACCTAATTATTTTTAAGAAACCAAAAAACCTCCGAATGATTTGTCATTCGATATGGTGGTGTGTGATCGGCACGTGGTTGATGTGGCAAGGGGCCGAAAAATTCCCTTATGGAAATATCCTTTACAATTTCGGGCTTGGGCCCAAGACATTGAAGGATGGTTATTTCTTTATTAATGTCCAGCCTGTTTTGCCACAAGAAGCCGTTCGAGCCATTGCCCTGATTGGGTTGCTTGGGGGTAATTTATTGATAGTCAATTTAGTAAATAAAATTTCAGCGATTAAAAAAGAGGAGTCGATAGTGCAGCTATCAAGCCTTTTTGCTGGAGTCTGTATCGTTATTTATAGCGGGTTCTTGATGCTGGACGTTCATTTTTTCGACCGCTACTTTATTCCATTATTTCTTTTTGCCATGCTTCTTTTATTTCCAAATGACCACAGTAAGAAGGTTAAAAGTGGTTTGAGGGGACTGGGATTTGGCCTATTGATGGTCACGGCGATTTTTTCTATCAGTGCCACCCACGATCACCTTTCTTGGAATCGGGCTCGTTGGCAGGCCCTCGACCATTTGATGGCAACAATGAAAATATCGCCCAATCAGATCGATGGAGGTTTTGAATTCAATGGGTGGTATCGGCCCGTCAAAGAAATAAATCAAGGGGCGTTTGAAAGCTGGTGGTGGGTCGATGAGGAAAACTATTTAGTCACTTTTGGTGATATGGGGGGATTTGATAAAGTGGTAGGGTTTCCATTCCGTACTTACCTGCCACCTTCCGTGGATTCGGTGTACATCTTAAAAAAGAAGTAATAGTTGTCAGTAATTTGATGTGCCTTCGCCCCAAAATATTCCAGAAAAGAAAACTTGCATTTTCAAAATATTTAAACTTACTTTGCCGTTCAAAGTACTTTACTTCAAATCTGATAAACATTGAATACACAAAATGACCATCTTGAAACCTTGACGCAAATCCGCTCGATAATGGAGCGGAGCAGCCGGTTTATTTCTTTAAGTGGGTTGTCTGGCGTGGCGGCAGGCGTCTGGGCGCTTTTAGGGGCTGCGGCGGTTTATCTTTACCTGGGACTGCCATTGTTTTCTAACAAGCGACTTTTTTACTATGATGTATTGCAAAATGGAAAATGGGGCATCCCGTATGAAACATTTTTTATTTTAGATGCAGCCGTCGTGTTTTTTTTGGCGCTGGCCTCGGCCATATTTTTTACGACCCGAAAAGCGAAAAAAAATGGCTACAAAATATGGGATACCATGGCTCGTCGCATGCTCGTCAATTTATTTATTCCATTAATTGTAGGAGGGGTTTTTTGTATTGTTTTATATAAAAATGGACAATTTGGATTAGTCGCTCCAGCTACCCTAATTTTTTATGGCCTGGCATTGGTCAACGGTGGAAAATATACTTTAAATGATATTCGATATTTGGGAATCACCGAAATAATTTTGGGTATTATCGGATTATTTTACCCCGGATATGGATTAGAACTATGGGCCATTGGTTTTGGGGTATTACATATTTTTTATGGATTAATGATGTATAATAAATATGAACGGAATTAATGTTTTATCCCAAGGAATTAATGACTGACCAAACAGCCTTTTTTACAACTATTTAATCCATATAACTTGAAACACCTTTTAGATAAACTCAGTGATACAAAGCTCGACAACCGCATTAGGTTAGGGATCATGTCTATGCTGATGGTCAATGATTGGTTGGGCTTCAATGAGTTTAAAGAAATGCTCGGTTTAACAGATGGCAATTTAGCGAGCCATTTAAAAGTGTTGGAGAAAGAAGGATATGTAGAATTAAAAAAAGAATTTGTCGGCAGAAAACCACAGACATCGTATCGGGCGACGGTTGCAGGCAGAAAGGCGTTTGAAGATCATTTAAAAGCATTGGAAGCGCTATTAAAAGGGGATTAAATTAAATCAACTTTTGGCGAAATTATTTTATTGAAAATAAAATAATAAATGTTCAGACTGAGTTCTCTTGTTTTAATTATTTCCACATTATTATTTCTCGGTTGTAGAGAAAAAGAAATAATTATCGAATTAATAAATGACTCAGATTTTATTTTGGAAAATATTTCGGTGGAAATTATGGATAAAACAAAAAGGACAAATCCGATTAATTTATCTCCGAAAGAAACAAAGATTATAACGCTTGATTTTTCCAATGTTCCTCAAATGGATGGCCATTATATGATAAATTTTAAGCAAAACGGGAAAGTTGTTTCGGATGAGTTTGGCTATTTTACCAACGGTCAACCAATGGAGGATAAATGGCAATTGACCATCGGAGAAGACACAATTGTTTTTTCCTCTACAATGGATAATTCACATTAAATTTTTTTTCTCATTAAACTTTGAATTTCAAAGTACTTTAATCAAGTATGCATGCAAACAACCAATTCTGATCAGCAACCCCAAAACACCTTCAGCAAAATGAGCCAATGGCTCAAGGAATCAGTGGTAGTCAAGCTCATGGCCATTGGTTTTTTAGTGCTGATTCTTTTGATCCCCAACGCCATGATCAGCGACCTGATTCATGAACGGCAATACCGTCAGAATGAAGTGGAGCAGGAAGTCAACCGATCTTGGGGAGGGGAACAAACGGTAATCGGCCCTATTCTCTCGGTACCCTACACTACTTATATCGAGTATGAAAATGGAAAAAGCACGCCGACCAAACATATCGCCTACTTTTTACCGCAGCAGTTGAACATTGGGGGCGATCTTGAGCACCAAATCCGTCGGCGTAGCATTTTTGATGTGGTGCTTTTCCAAGCTGATGTTACCCTAACAGGCACTTTCGATCAGCCTGATTTTGAGGCACTTCACATCGATCCTGCCAATGTTGATTGGGAGGAGGCCCGGATATCAGTGGGCATTCAGGGAATGACTGGGATCAAAGATATAGTATCCATCGATTGGGAGGGCTCTCCATATAGGATGGAGCCTGGGACAGCCAATCCGGAGTTGTTGCGGACAGGGGTGAGTTCAGAAATTCCGCTGGACAAAGAAGGCAAAGAATACCAATTTTCGATCCCCATAAAACTCAATGGGAGTGGCAGCCTCCAATTTGAGCCGGTTGGCAAGTCCACTAAAGTAAGGTTAGCTTCCGATTGGCATTCGCCAAGTTTTGAAGGTGCTTTTTTGCCCGACCACCGGGAGATTTCTGCGGTTGGATTTTCGGCCGACTGGCAGGTGCTTGACCTCAATCGCCCTTATCCCCAACAGTGGATAGATGACCGGGCAACTTTTGGAAGCAGTACTTTAGGTGTCCGATTGATCCAACCAGTGGATGAATATTTAAAAAATAGTCGCTCTGCGAAATATGCCATCCTCATTATCGGCCTTACTTTTTTATTGTATTTCTTTTTTGAGGTTTTGCAAAAATTATTGATCCATCCATTCCAATATTTATTAGTTGGGTTGGCCATTACCGTTTTTTATTTATTGCTCCTTTCTTTGTCAGAACATGTTGGGTTTAATTGGGCCTATTTAATCTCCTCCTTTTCAACCATTTTTTTAATCACTGGCTATAGTTGGTCAGTGTTGGGCATCAAGCGTTTAGTGGTCCAATTGTTTTTAATGTTGGCCGCTATTTATGGGTTTATTTTTATCCTTTTACAATTGGAAGATTTTGCCTTATTGGCAGGAAGTATCGGAGTATTTATTGCCTTAGCTGTGGTCATGTATTCTTCCCGAAAAGTAAACTGGTACGATCTGGGAGAAAGAGGGCGTTAAAATTAAAATTAAAATTAGAATTAAAAGTAACGATTTACCACTCCCTCAAAATTTTAGATAAAACCTCGGGTCTCGCTGGAAAAACATACAATTAAAATAGGTGGTAAATAGCTACGATTAAATTAAAAGATAAAAATTAAAATGATGAATAAAATTCGTAAATTATTTAAAACAGAAAAGCAATTTAAAATTTTTTTATTGCTTTGTTTAACCACCTTTTTTGATTTCGTTTTGGTAGGCTATCGGATATATTATATCGGTTTTGATTTTGTTCAAATTGCCAGTATTCAGGACGTTGCCAATACCCGATCCATTACCTATTTATTCTTGATTTGGAATTTATTTTTAGCGTGGATTCCTTACTGGATTTCAATGACATTGGAATATTTACCAAAAAAATGGATGGCTGTTCCAATGTTATTAGCATGGCTGGTTTTTTTACCCAATGCGCCATATATAGTAACCGATTTATTACATGTTGGTTATCATCCGCCTGTACCGATATGGTATGACACCATGCTTATTTTTTCTTTTGCTTGGACTGGGCTATTGTTAGGTTATTTATCACTCTTGGACGTTCAGAAATATTTAGAAAAAAATGTTGGGAGAAATTGGTCTGCGGTATTGGTTTGGTCTGCCATTATCTTATGTGCATTTGGGGTTTATTTAGGGCGTTATCAAAGATGGAATACTTGGGATATTTTGACTCAACCTTACCAATTGTTTATGGAGATTATGGCCGTCTTATTTTATCCAGGTAATTACTTGGGCTCATTAGGGTTGGCAGTGATAATGGCTGGCGTGTTGGGGATTGGTTTTTTGACTATTAAAACGCTGATTGAAGAAAAATAAATGAAAATAAAAAAGCATTATGGAAAAGATAATTAAATTTTTATTGCGAATTAGTCACGAATTTATTTTTCCAAAACAACTGGCCTTTGGTATTTTTTTCCTCAGGTTATTTGGTGATAAAAAATATTGCGCCAACCTGAAAACACAAATTGAAAGTTGTGGGGCTGGTACGGTTGGCTGTGCGATGAACAATTTTTTAAACAGCAATAATCTGTCGCTTGTCCCTTGGTATGAGCAACATGATTTAAAGCACGTCCTGACAGGTTATGGCATTTCGGCTGTAGAAGAAATGCGAATGCAAGCTTTTATGTTTGGCAATGCTGGCTTTCGCCCGATGGTCACTTTAATGACGATCAGTTTTTTGATTTGGACGCCTGATGTTTGGAAAGAATTGCCCTATCATTTTCTAATTGGAAAATTTACAAAACCAATTCGTGGACTGCAAATTGAAGATGTTATTGATCTCAATTTGGAGGAATTACAACAAAAGATCGGGTTGGAAGATGCAAGGTCAAAAGCATCTTATATTTTTACAGAGCTATTTACCGACCAAATGAAAAGCAATGAATTAATTATTTGAAAAACCACACTGCTTTGCAGGCACATACGGTTCAAGGTTAAAGGATTTGATGTTTGGGTTGGGGGAATGAAAAAATCCGTATTGTCTTTGTTCCTCCGAAAAAAATAACATTACCTTCACCCATTCTATTTTTAGAAAATTTAAAAAGCAGACCTGTCAGATTGGAAATATTCTACGCCATTACCATGGCTGTCCAACCTGACAGGTCTGCTTTTTTTTATGGTAAAAGCTTAACAATCAGTGCTTTGCACTATTCACTTCCCAACTGTTCCAACAGCCACTCCCTTTCCGTCAATCTACCTGCTTCCAAAATTTCTTGTCGTAACCGCATTTTGCCTTCCCGTTCGAAGGGGTTCAGTTCTATAAGGGCTTGGGTAAAGCGGATGATGTTGAGGTAGTTTTCTCGATGATAGCCAAATGCCCGCTGGCGCCGGATATAGGTTTTCATGTTGCGGAGGTGGGCGTCGAGGGCATCCCGCTCCCCAGTCTCAAAATAGATTTTCATTTGCAGGGTCTTGGCAATAATGTTATTGATAAAATCTTTGTAATCAGCGTTTTGTAAGTAAAGAAGGGCCTGTCCAAAATTTTTGCGGGCATACTCCAAACGGGCCATACCAAGCGAATAGGCCACTTGGCGGTGCTTTCGTTCCAGGTTGTTCTTCTGGCTTTTCATAAATTCTTCTACCCAATCATTCTCCCCGATACGCACCGCAATGGCGACCATATTGTTGAAGGCAAAATGGGAAAGGCGGTTATTTTCGTGCAACAAGCCGTTTTCCAAAGCCGATTTGTACAAGTCCAGCACCGGACGGTCGTAGGCAGGGCGGGAGGCATTGATCTGGCGAATGCCGAAATTGATGGCCAACAAATAAAGGTTGCGTTGCTCTTCCAGCGGAAGCACCGCAGCATTTTTTGACAAGGCTTCGATAAAAGTCTGGAAATGGCCCTCATCGTTTTGGGTAAGCGCCAAATAACAATAATAGTACAAGCCAATGGCAGGCAACTCGGATAGGTTTGGATTAGCCGCAACTTGTTCCAGAACAGCATGGAGCAAACCCAATTCATAGTTTGTTTTGAAGACTGCCTCGTGCGAAATGGCGAAGCAAGCATGTCGCAGCTTTCGGGCGATAAAAGCGGTGTCCATTGCATCTGACACTGCTTGCAGGTTAAATGCTTCGGTTCTTTTCCCGCTCGAAACAAAGCGGTATTTTTCCCATTCCAACTGGTATTGGTTTTCGTAAAATTCAGCAGCTCGTTGCGTTTCCTTGTCGAGCGCCTGTTGCAGCCCTTTCATGTTTCTTTGGTAGTGTCCTTCCAAATTGAAATGTCGGTAGGCACGGCTGAGGGCTAATTTCGGAAAAGTGGGCTCTTGTTCCACCTGCCGGATAGCCAACCACTGTTCGGTCAGTTTAAACAACTGGGAAATGGTCAGCCGCCACAATTGGTCATCAAATGGTTGATCGGGAAAAGAAGCTGAAAATGCTTTTTCCTTTTCGACGGAAAGGTTTTGCTGATAGCAAACAACCAGATGGTCGAGCAAAGGGATCAGTTGCGGTCGACCATTGAAATAGGGCGAGGCCACAAATTTTTGCAACTGCCGGAAATCAGTCAACGAAAATTGGCTAAATACGGAATCTAAAAATGTGTTTTTCAAAATAAGGAAGAATAATGATGCTTGTAAAGTATTGTAAAAAGAGAGATTGAGATGTTTATTTATAAAATTACGATTACAATTTGAATAATTTGTGTTTTGTCCCAAGAAAAACAAACCTGATGTTTGTAGGGTGGGAATTTTCATGTTGGACAAAAGCCCATTAGAAAAAAATATTCGCTTAAATCAGTTAATATCCACTTTATGAAACAGGAAATTTTAGTTCTTAAAACTCTTTTTGCAATCTTCCGGCAACAATCCAAAACCCTGTATCGCATGAACAAAGAGAAATACTTATTCTATTTTTTGACCGCTTTTGCCATTTTTTCTTCTAATAAAATGGCGGCACAAATCATCGGCCCGACGCAGGTTTGCCCCAGTCAAACGGCGACCTATACTTTGGAAATGGATCCCTGTTTTTCCAACCCGCAATGGTATGACATGGCCGGCTTGTACGAAATAGTCGGTCCCTCGAACGGGTTTTCGGTGGACATGCATTTTCTCGTAGCTGGAGTTTTTTCGTTCTGTGTGGAGTACCAGGATGTCTGTCTTGGCTCTCTTTTCGAGCAATGTATTGATGTAGAAGTAATAGCATTGCCTCCTGTTTTGGTGACTGAGGAACTTTGTGCCGGGGGCTGTATTGAAATAGCAGGTCAGCAAATTTGCGATCCAGGGGTTTATACAATTGTGATCCCCAGTGTTTTAGGTTGCGATAGTACCATCATTGCTTCAATCAATATTATTGACCCGCCAGTAGTTAACCTTGACCCGGTGGTTTTGCCCTGTGGCGAACCCTATGAGTTGTGTGGGGAAACGTTTACCGACCCCGGTGTTTATACGGTTTATTGCGAGGGGATGGGTACATGCGATACTATTTTCATAATACTTTTAGAAGGGGAAAATTTGACTGCGGAGGCCGGAGTATCGCCAATTTTGGACTGTTTCGATAGTTCAGTGCAACTGAATGGGAGCGGGTCAACCGTTGGCCCCGATATAACCTATGAATGGACGACCATTAATGGGCAAATTATTAGTGGTGGCAATACCTTGCAACCGACTGTGTTTGCGGCCGGGGCGTATTATTATTTGACGGTGACGAACGCGGTGACTGGTTGTCAGGTAGTGGACTCGGTGTATGTGGAAATGGCCGAATACCTTTACATATATATTGATAATCCCCTTATTATCTTCTGTGAATCGCCGCTTGAATTAACAGTCAACGTAGTTACGTCCGTGAGTAATGTTGGTGCCAATTGGACAACCAGCGATGGCCATATAGTAAGTGGGGAGGATGAGTTGGTAGTCACGATTGATCAGGCTGGCACTTACTGCGTAAATGTTTATGATGTTTTAACTGGCTGTTTCGCAATGACTTGTGCAACCATACAAGGCTATCAGGGAAATGCAACTGATGTCCTAGCAGTAGCGGAAGCAGGCCCTGATAAATTTATTGATTGTTCGGGAGATCCAGTTGAATTGGACGGTACCGGGTCCTCTACTACCCAAGCAGATTACTCTTACGCGTGGACGGCCCAAAACTGCTGCATTCAAAGTGGTGCCAATACCCTTTTCCCAACGGTCAATACCCAGGGCTGGTACTATTTGACCGTCACCAATAACGATACGGGCTGCTCCGCCACAGATTCGGTTTACGTGAATGGATTGGAAGTGGTAATTGACCCAGCTTCTTTTTTATGCAATTTGAGCGAAATTACTTTACACGCTGAGGTAACTGGTAATACATTAGGTGCAACTGGTTTTTGGACGACACTGGATGGAAACATTGTTTCGGGGGCCGATACCAATGACCCAATCATCAATGCTCCGGGCAGGTATTGCTTTGAAATCATCAGCGTTGGGCAGTATTGTATGGTACAAGAATGCATTGATGTGGAATTGGATCAATCTTCTTGTTCAGTTTTGGAGGGTTATGTGTTGGTAGATGGAAACGGCAATTGCCTAACCGATGCTGGGGAAATGCCTTTAAGCGGATGGCTCGTAACTGCGACTGGCAGCAATGGCACGTTTTACGGAACGACCGATACCAACGGCTTCTATTCTATTCCGGTTGAGCCGGGCGTTTATACGGTTAATCTGACTGTGGCCAGTAACGTTTATTCCGTTTGTGATAATGATATTGATGTTACCCTGTCTTCCAATGGCTCTACCATTTTGTTAGATTTCTCGGTGGCTGAAAGTTTACCCTGCCCCATCCTCTCCGTAGACCTCTCCAACAACATCCTCCGGCGCTGCGACGATGGCAATTTTTTTCATGTTAAATATTGCAACGAAGGGACGGAAACAGCGACGGCAGCATACATCGAAGTGACGCTCGATCCTGACCTGACTTTTGTTTATTCCTCGATTGGTTCTGCGACCACCCATGTTGGCGGCCAAGTCTATTCATTTGCTGTAGGCGACATCGACCCAGATGAGTGCGGTCAGTTTTGGTTTCAAGCTTTCTTGGATTGCGATGTGGAAATAGCGGAAACGCATTGTACCGAGGCGCATATTTTCCCCGATGACGACTGTTTTCCCGCCAACCCTTTGTGGTCGGGGGCGAGCTTGGAGGTGCGGGCGAGTTGCTCCGATTCTACCCGTTTTACCATCACGAATGTTGGCACGGCAGCATTGACTGTCCCCGCGGGGTACTTGGTCATTGAGGATGCAGTCATGTACCGTCCCGGCGAAGTTGGGTTGTTGGCGCCCGGTGAATCCATGGTCGTTGCCCTGCCAGCGAACGGCTCGACTTGGCGACTCGAACTGGAACAAGAACCATTTCATCCGTTTCCGAACGTGCCCGTGGCTTGGGTGGAGGGTTGCGGTGATAATGTCGCAGGTTCATTTAGCCAAGGCTTTGTCAACCAGCGGTTTCTGGGCGATCCGGAATTGCACACCGACACCGACTGCACCGTCAATCAAGCCCCTTTCGACCCCAACGACAAACAGGGGTTCCCGCTCGGCCATTCGGCTGAACATTTTGTCCAAAAAGAAAACCAGATCGAATATTTGATCCGTTTCCAGAACACGGGCAACGACACAGCCCGTACCGTCCTCCTTCTCGACACCTTGGATGCAAAGCTCGACTTGACCACTTTGCGGCCCGGCGCAGCCAGTCATTTTTATGACTATGAAATTTACGGAACGGGCATTTTGAAATTCACTTTTCCAAATATCCTTCTGCCGGATAGTACGACGGATTTGGTTGGTTCTCAAGGTTTTGTGCAGTTCATCGTTTCCCCAAAAGAAAATGTGCTGCCGGGCGATGTGATCGAAAACGCCGCCGCTA
>JAWKLX010000063.1:0-39164 GCA_041392505.1 Saprospiraceae bacterium
TGCGCCACTGTACGGGCAAAATGCAAGGGCAAATACGACTCCCAATAAAAAAGCCCCCAACATTCCTTGTCCCATTAAGCGCTCAGAAATTTTTTCCTGAAAATTAGATTTCCCCAAAAAATTTAATTGAATAATGTTCAACATAATTAACCCAATCAGAATTAATAGTGGGCCCAGATATTTTTCCCCATTTTGTTGAAACAGACGTGCGACATGAAATTTGCTGGCCCCAAAATACAGGACTAACCCGATCACTGTATAACTAAATGCCCTGCCCATAGAATAAACAATGCCACTCAACAACACATTTCTTTTACTCGAAATATTTTTGGAAATAAATGCCGTTGCAGTAATATTTGTTGCCAATGGGCAGGGACTAATCGCAGTCATTAAACCCAACACAAATGCAGTTACAATGGGAATATTATAACTGTCGAGAATTGCCTGTAAATATTCCATTATAAAACGCTTAGCTGCTCTTCAATCTTTTCTTTTAATTCATTAGAAAAGACCTCCTTGTCATTCCCTTTTTTAAATGCAAAGTTAGTGAGATCAATATGTTGTTCCTGTCCAGCCTTTATCACATTAATAAACAAAGCTGTCCCAGTAGCTTCAAACTTCTCAGCCAACCCATAATTGTTTGCATCGTCCACATTGATTGTTTTAAATTCAAGTAGCCCATTTTGCACGGCATCTTGAAAATAGGTCTCGACGGTATATTTCGCATTGGCTTCAATAGCTTTACAGGTTACACATCGGTGCGTTCCATAAAAATCAATTACCTCGATTTTTGTCGAGGTGTCATCGGTAGCAATGGTCTTACTGTTATCCTGTCCTTGGCAGGAGAAAAACAGAAATGACAGTGATAAAAAAATTAAATTTTTCATTCTTTATTTTTTTAATTAATTACTTTTAAAAAATAAGATTAAAAAAATACCCCGAAATAATAATACATAAAGTCACCACTCCGAAAAATATCCCGATCAATTTTAAGGTCATGACTTTTTTCAAAAGCATACCTTCCGGCAAGGACAATCCGACCACTCCCATCATAAATGCGATGGCCGTCCCCAAAGGAATCCCTTTGCTGACCAGAACTTGAACTACGGGTAAAATTCCCGAAGCATTGGTATACATCGGAACTGCCAATACCACTGCAACTGGTACGGCAAACCAATTATCCTTACTCATGTATTTTTCAAAAAAATCTTCGGGAATATAACCATGCATCAAACCGCCAATGCCGATACCTATTAACACAAAGGGGATTACTCCTTTTAATATTTTTATTACCTCCTCCCAAATAATCGGTAGCCGTTTTTTAAATGGGGTATTTTCTTCCGCAAATACTTCGCTCTCTCGTTCGGCATTGGCAAGTACCTCTTTGACCCAAGGTGTAAGGTATTTTTCCAGACGGAACCTACTTAAAATAATTCCTGAAGTCATGCCCAAG
Source organism: Saprospiraceae bacterium (assembly GCA_041392505.1). Lineage (GTDB taxonomy): Bacteria > Bacteroidota > Bacteroidia > Chitinophagales > Saprospiraceae > UBA6168. The sequence goes on from JAWKLX010000063.1 coordinate 1,454, forward strand.
AGGACGCCACTTATCACATAAATGACCGTAATTTTAAATCCAAACAATCCAATAAATAATCCAATTGCTACCTCGTTGACCAACGGGGAGGTAACCAAAAAAGAAAAAGTAACACCGAGCGGAATCCCTCCCTTTACGAAACCAATAAATAGTGGGACAGAAGAACAGGAACAGAAGGGCGTGACCACACCAAAAAGAGAGGCCATTAAATATTCAAGTCCAAATAATTTATTTCGGGATAAAAAATTGCGCACTTTTTCAATTGGGAAATAACTGTTAACAACCCCCATGAATAAAATAACAACAAAAAGAAGCAGTATTATTTTTATACTATCATAAATAAAAAAGTTTAAAGCCTCTGACAAATGTTGCCCCTCCTTTAAACCTAACTGCCGATATACAAGCCAATCTGCGAATTTTTGAATCCAATCAAACATATCGGTTTCATTTACTGGTCAAAAATCCCTTTAGCTCTTTCACAGATGGTATTCGGCCTTTTATTTTAATGTCGTCGTCAATCACGACTGCCGGAGTTGTCATGACATTGTATTCCATTATTTTCATGATGTCCTCCACTTTTTCGATGTTGACATCCGTTAGACCAAGTTCTGCAACTGCCTGTTCTACCATAGCTGTGGTCTTTTTGCATTTTGGGCAACCTGCCCCAAGAATTTTTATATTTATCATGATTTATATTGCGATGGTTTATCGCAAATTAACGATTGAATAAACTTGAAAAAAGTGATGATAATCAGTGCTTGGTGTAATTAAAATCACCTTGCCATATTTGGGCAATATTCTAAATTTTGAAATTTTGAAAAATTTCCGTGGAATTTAAAAAATAAATAATGAGGAAATAAAATAAGCAGACCGGAAGCAATATTAGAGCCTGAATTAGAATTTATAATTGGCCTGCTGGGTATGGCAGCAATATTTTGAAAAGAGAGGAACTAAATAATTCGGTTCTAAATGATTAATTTATTAATTCGGAAAAATGTAATAATTTTTGATTTAATAATTTATTCCTTTTTTGCAGAATATACCCACTGTGTTCCTGTTGCATTTCCACAGGCACAAAAAACCATACTCAATGAATCGTTTTCCAAAAATAATCTTAGAGTGGACCTAAGTCCTATTTGCTCTTTGTCATATACAAGTTCAAGTTCGGTACTCCATTGTTCGGCATACGCATGAGATGCTGTAGCACCATAGTCAAGATCCTTTACCAAAATTTCTTCACCACTTCTTGATATTTCAATTTTTGTATCCCGGTAATAGGTTGTATCATTTCCAACACTTGCCTCACCCCAAGGTTTACCAATCGCCGTTAACTCATAAACACCAGAAAACCAATCAATTGCATTGGTCGTAAAGAACTCAGATTCTGCGGACATTTCCTCTGCGCTAATTCTCCACATATAGGTTGAATTGGCGTATAAAAATTTGGTCAGTGTTAATGCATCCCCTTGGACAATGGTATCCAAAATTACCTGTCCGCCCTTATCCAGTATTTCGAAGTGAACCGACTCGTACGTCGATTCCCATTTAAATTCTATTGGCCTCGGATCGACCGTTATTGATTTTGGATAAATTTGGGTAAGTACATCTATTTCTTTCCCGTTATTATTCTTTTTACAAGCACCAAAAAATAAGGCTATTAATAAAATAATAATGTAAAAATTAAGTGTATTTGATTTGCCGATTCTCTTTTTCATTGTGTATTATTTTAGAGAGGTGAAATAAAAATATTTAACCGCTATTTTTACAAATAGCGGTTAAATCTACAATAATATTTTAATCAAAAAAATTGCTTGTGCTAAATGACTTGACAACTTAGCATATTTTCAAAAAAATGTCTTTCAAAAATCCAAAAAAAATTCAATCAATTACAACCACCCGTTTTGCAACCTCCATTTCCCCTACCCTAATCCGCAATAAATAAACACCCGCCGCCTCGTTTGTCAAGTCAAAATCATGACGATCCACTACGGGTATTGCTGCCGAGATTATTTTTCCGGAAATATCATAAATGGCTGCTGTTACTTCCTTGTGATTAGGTAAATCCAACAGCAACGAAAATTGCCCTGTAGTAGGATTGGGTGTCAACTGGATTTGCTGTAATAAGTTTCGCTCCTCAGCGGAGGTGACGCTTTCGATCACAATGGTCAAGGAGGTATCGCAGCCATGATCGTCGGTCAGGAGCAGGGTATATTCACCGGCAGGTAGCCCCGTTGGGTCTTCTTCTTCCGACATCAGATTGTTGTTTAACAACCATTGAAAAGAATAGCCGGGAGTTCCGCCTTCCACTGTGATGGCCACTGCCCCATCTGCATTATTGCCGATGGCCGGAGTGACTTGATCCACGCTGACTTGCAATTCGTCCGGTTCACTAATGGAAAACGTATCAATAACCACGCAGCCATGCGCATCAGAAACGGTTACAGAATAAGTACCGACTTCCAACATCCAAATCGCTGACTGGTTGGTTGTATCACTACTCCATTGATAAGCATACGGAGGAGTGGCGCCTAAAGGAGTAACATCTATCACCCCATCTGCTCCTCCATTACAGCTAACATTGATAATAGTGGCAGGTAGAAATAACTCTCCTAAAACCCCAACCGTATCGAAAAAATGAGTTTCGCATCCATTTCCGTCAGTAACGGTCACAGCATATTCACCATTTGGCAAATTGAGAATCGAAGCAGTTGTATCACCTGTGTTCCACGAATAGGAATAATCTCCGACACCGCCGATTGCATTGACAGTTACAGCACCGTTGCTCACCTTCACAACTCGCTGGCGTCGTTTCCAAATTTAAAGTAAGTTCCGCAGGGGCAACCACCTCGGCTGTTGAAACAACCGTGCACCCGTTGGCATCGGTGACATAATCAACTCATACGTGCCAGCGGCCAGTTGCATGAATGGATGATTCCGTTTGGCCGTTGCTCCATTCGTAAATAATGCGTTACCCGTCCCACCTGTAACCTCCGCTAACAATAAGTACCCCTTATCTGAATCCCCAGCACAACTTGGTTGAATAATTTCCACGACCGCACTCAGCATGGCTTGGGTCGGTCACACTTGCAGTAGCTACCGTGGTACAAGCATTTGCATCCGTTAAAGAATCTCGTTGATAAGTGCCAACTGGTAAATTTTCAATTGTGGGAGTGGTTTCCATTGCTCCACAAATAATTGACATCGCCCGTGCCACCTGTGACTGTCACGGTCGCTGTACCATCAGAACCACCGTTGCAGCTCGTAAAAGTGGTCGTCGTCGTAGCCTCCAAAATGGGTTATTGAGCGACCTCGAAAGTTGAAGCAGCAGTGCATCCATTTCCATCCACTGTAGTTACAGCATAAGTACCGGATGAAAGATTGGAGAGACTGGGCGATACAGAACCATTGCTCCAGAGGTAGGTCGGGCTGCCTGTTCCACCTGAAATAGAGGTCGAAATAGCGCCGCTGTTTTCCCCAAAACAGGTTGCGTCAACTGCTGTCCTGGAAACGATTAGCTGGCTGGGTTCATAAATTTCATAATCGGCGATTTTGAAACAGCCATTTTGATCGGTAATGGTTACAGTGTAATTACCCGCTGGCAAATTGCCTATTTCAGAAGAAGTCGCACCGTTATTCCACAGAGCACTATGCTGGCCTGTCCCGCCAATGGAAATGGCATTTACGTATCCGTCATTTGCCCTGAAAACAGGAGATCGAACTGCCTTGCACAAAGACGTCCAAAAGGAGGCTGGACAAGGACTACCTGTTTTGCATGATCTTGGCTTCCGATTGAATCCGTGATGGTAACCTCATAAGTCCCGGCGGCCAAGTTGTTGATGGACGAAGAAGTAGCGCCCGTACTCCATAAATAATCATACGGCATTTCCCCGCCAGCAACATTTACGGAGGCAGAGCCATTGTTGCCACCATGACAGGAAGGGTTGATTTTCTGTACGGAAGTCAACTCCAAAGCCGGGGTAATTTCAAAAGCCAAATAGGAAATTTCTTCGGTGGTATGATACCGTTCTGAATCAACGGTTTGATCCTCATCGAAAGCCAAAAACATGGTATTGTCCCGAAACAATTGATCGCCAAACAACACTGGCCATCCGCCGTCGCTACCATTAAGCCCTGAAGTACTGAGGACTGCATGGTTTGGTTTTTCCAAATCCAATTGATAAGAATAGCCCGCTTCGGAATCTTGCGTGCCTTTAATGGTATTTTCACCCAAACGGGCCTCGAAGCGAACCCCGTCCCTTCCATATTTCCCCGATTCAAAAATCAGGAACCCGATGGTTTCATCTGCACGAACCGCAACGCTATCTTCTGCAATCATTTTGCCTGCGGCAAATCCCAGAGAGCTGGCAGGTGTGCTGCCACTGTTGTGCCGGGATGACCAAAAAACCGACCAACGGTCATCGTTGAAAGTCATGACCTGCCCAACGATAACGGGGTTATCATAAGTTTGAAAATAATCACGTTGCTCCCTGATGTAGCTGGCTTTGTTGGCCGTTTCAACGGAAAGTTCTTTCCTGGCTTCCATTGTAAAACCATCTTCTGCCTGCGTGTAAATTCCCTCCTCCGCAACGACGTACTGCACAGCATAAGATGTTTTCACTTCCTCGCTTGGGTTTTGCACCCGCAGTTCAAATTTGTTACCAACCGCATTCTTGATCCGGGTTACTACTGGTTGCAGATCGTTGTTGGTCAAAATGACCGTCGCTACGACGATCATGGATTGATAAGTATTTTCTAAAATGATCGTTTGCCAGTCATCATCGACTCCGTAGGCTTTTCCGATTTCCATTTTTGGAGAAATAGCCAAGCTGTTATCGCAGGCGTCCGGCAGCCCATCGCCATCGTTGCCGGACAGCATCGTCGAAGCCCTGCAAAGGTCAAGCTCCGTGCAAACGCCATCATCGTCCGAGTCGAAATAAATGCCAAGGCAATTCGCATCCTGGCGCATGATGTCCAGCAAGGTACACGGGTCGCCATCATCGCAAGGCGTCCCCAACAAGCGGTTGTCGCAGGTGTCGCAGTCGTCAGGAATGCCGTCGCCATCGGCATCGAAAGCGTCATTTCCACCGGGGCAAAGGTCGTAGCTATCGCAAACGCCATCACCATCCGAGTCGGCCCCGACAAAAGTTCCAAGACACTGACAACCAGTGACGTAGAGGTCATTTTCGGTACACGGGTCACCATCGTCACAGAGGGTGCCAATCAGTGAATTATCGCAAGTATCGCAGCCGTCAGGGATGCCGTCGCCGTCGCTATCAGCTGCATCATCGAAGCCTTCGCATTTGTCCAAGACATTACAGATGCCGTCGAGATCGGTGTCTTCCAATTTACCACCGCAATTGCAATCCAGCCCAATCACATCGTCGGAAGTGCAGTCGTTTCCATCATCGCAGGGCTGCCCCGTTTCGGCGCAGCCGGAACAAAAAGAAAGGATCAGTTGGTCGAGATTAGGACCATTTTGCCCAATGGTCGTCAGGCGGATGTGGTGCGGACCTGCGGTTAAAAAATAATCCGTGGAAACGATTCCCCAATTGGTCCAAGCGCCTGTCTCCGGAAAATCCATGTCGGGGTCTGCGACGTTTCCATCAATGGTCAATTCGAGGGGCCGGTTGCCCGTTTCAAGTGCATAGCGGAAGGCTAACTGGTGCAAGCCATCCGCCGTCACATTTACCGAAAAATCAATGAAATCGCCCATGTTGTGCAGATAATCAACATAGCCCAATCCACAGAACTGCGGCACATTGTTGCGGACGGTAACCTCGTTCAATTCGGCATTTTCGGCTTCGTATTTTTGATCCAAACAATTATCGACGCCATCCAAAATACCATCCTGATCGGCATCTTCGTACTGGCCGTGGCAATAGCAAAAAACATCGTAGCGGTCATTGACCGTATAAATATTGCCATCGTCGCAAGGCTCTCCCGTGCCCGGACAATCGCAGGCCAACAGGTTCTTTTCATCAATAGAAGCGGCACCTGCAATCGCAATGACCGCCGTCCCGTCGTCCACATCGTTTTTGTTAAATTGAGAATGGTTTAACTCAAAATGTATGTTTGGCGAAGCCCCTTGTTGAATAATATTAAAACAAACCTGACCGACATCAACCGCATCGTTCCCGATGACCGGACAAGCATTTCCAGTTTGGCTTAACGAAAGCGTCACATCCAGTTCCCCCTGTCGGGAAATGGCGTCGTAGCGCTGTGGCAACCACCCTGCGCACGGGCTGTTTTCAGCAAAATTTTTGGAAACATAATGGTTGAACGACAGCACCTCCGCATCGTAATTGAGCAAAATGGAGGAGGTGCCAATGACCACATCCGAAGCAGCCAAACTTCCCTTTTTCAACTGAATATCAACGCAGTAGCTGTGACTGTTGCAATCTTTAGTGGGATTGAGTTGCAATTCAATGCTTTGGCCAAAAGTGGCAAAGGCGAGGGTTGAAAGGATATAGGTAAATATTTTTTTCATGATTTTACTTTTGAGGGGGGATTGCACGCAGATTGAACGGATTTGACAGATCAACGCTGATTTTTACCGCTCAATTTGCCTTTATTCTCACTATTTCAACTCTCCTAATTTGCTCCGGTTATCAAACCATAAATCGTGATCAGCGGCATCCACTTGCCCATCGGCGTTGACATCCGCTGGATGGTAAACCGACGACTGTCCGTCCGTTTGTTCTATCAGATTAAAATCCCGGTTGTCGATCAAATGATTGCCATCAACATCCCCTGCCAAGAGGCAATAGGCCATGCCCACTTTTTTCAGTTGCGAATGGCCGGCAGCCGTCAATTCTGATTGGGTAAAGTCGTAAACGAAACTGGGCGCATTGACCAAAATGGGCTCGGAACTGATAACGCCCAAGTGGTTGCGGTGCAGCACGGCGATGTGGTAAGAGCCTTCCGTCACGCCATCGAAAATGACGCCCGGAATACCGTCGGTCTCCATGACAAAACCATTGCTTTGTAATAAAACGGCCTTGCGGGCAACGACCTGAGAAAGGTCTTCGGCATCCCTCAATTCGAGTAAGACCCAATCCACGGTGTCGGTTGGGAAAGTAGTAGCCGCCTCTGTCCCATTGTAGTTGAAAGGCGCTCCCGTAAACGGCTGCTGCAGTGGCAACAACCCATTGTTTTTCAGCGTGGATTGCATGGTTTGGGTCATCGGGTCGTACAGCCCTTCCAGCATCAAACGAACCTGCACGCAGGCACAAACGACTGGTGTTTCCGGCTCGTGATAACAACCCGGAGGCACTATATTGTCGGTATTAACCAAAGTAGGTTTATTGGCAAAAAGGGCTGGAGAAATAAAAGTAGCGCCAAGCGAAGAATTGGAAGCACCCAACCAATCTTGCAAAATGGTGGAAAAAACGGAGCGGTAATCATGCTCCAGCTGGCTGGGGTTGGCAGCACCCGGTGCATCTTGGTCGGTGAGGTCAATATTCGTCCCCGTCACGCCGCCCTCTACGCCTTTTCCAATGATAAACATGGAACTCAGTGTACCGTGGTCCACCCCAAGGCTATCGTTTTGAATGATCTTTCTGCCGAACTCGGAAAAGATAACCGTCATCACTTTGGAATCGAGCGATAGCGCAGCAAGGTCGTCTTGGAAGGCTTTTAGGGAATTGCCCACATTGCCCAACAAATTGGCGTGTGCGCCCGTGGCTGTATCCATCGAATCCACCTGCTCCACGTGGGTATCAAAACCACCCGTCGTAGCCATAAATATTTTGGTTCGACTGCCGCCGTTCAGCATTCGGGCGATGGTTTTCAACTGGTTGCCGAGGGAAGAATTCGGGTAGTCCACACTGCTGTTCGTCCCGTTATTAAAGGTGTCGGAAATGCGCTGGGCATACACGTTGACGCTGTTTTCAATTTCGTTGATATACCGCAACAAATCCCCGTGCTCGGAGGAAGGGATATTAGCAATCGGTTCGCCGCTCAAGGAGGAGATCAGGCTGAAAAAACCAGCCGGGTCTTGGCCCGACAAGTTGATTTCGTAGCTATGCTCCTCAAAAGTGTGGAAGCCCGTTTTGTTCATCGAGCCAAAAAGAATTCCGAGCGGGTCAGGTTCACCTATAAATGGATTGCCCGTGTAGCCCGGATAGCGGTCTTGCAAAAAGCGCCCAATCCACCCCGTGTTTAAGTCTTTCAATTCTGGCCCACCGCTTCCCGTCAGCCAATTGTCGAGCCCTTTGAAATGTGACCGATTCGGGATTTCGTACCCCACCCGTTGCACGATGTTGAGCATGCCTTCATCATAAAGGTTTTTGAATCCTGTCAGGCTGGGGTGCAGCCCCAATTGGCGCTCGTCCGGCAAGCTGGCATCTAAGGTGATCAGCGAACTCTCCGGCAACCGGATGTCGGGGCGGATATTCGCATAAGCGCTCAATTGATCCAGCGGCACTGCCGTATTGATGATGTCATTCCCGCCATTTAAGAAAATGATGACGACGCTGCGGTCCGTCACGTCGCAAGGATTGAGTAAAAACGGGCTGGTCGATGCCAACGAACGGATAGGCAAACCTGCCCCAAAAAGTGGCAAGAGTCCAAGCGGGGCGGATGTTTTTAAGAAGCTTCTTCTTTTCATAAGATAATGAGCGGATGGAAGAATGAATGAATGAATGAATGAGTGAATGAGTGAATGAGTGACTGACTGACTGAATGAATGAATGATTGAATGATTGATTGAATGATTGAATCCATGCGCTAAATATTCTCTCATTCAATCATTCAATCATTGCCCATTAGAAAGTATTGAACTCTGGGGAACGGCAGACAGATTCGAAGAGGTCGGTCAGAACAACCCTGACGGCTTCATCATCACCTGTATCCTGAAATTTTCGCCATTCGAACAACCAGTTGATAGGGCCGATGCCTGCCAATAATTTTTCTACAAAATAACTGGTCCGAACCACGTCGGGCATTTCCGGCAAAACCATTTCGAGAAACTGGCGAACCAAGTCTTCGGCGTATTCTTGATGGGAGAAATTTTCAGTAAAAAACTGCACTACGTCGGTCACGAAAGGAATCGAATTGTTGGTGCTGATCCCTTTTCCGGCCACCAATGAATCGGGGACTTTGTACCGCTGTGCAATGTTGGATTGGTCGAACCAGAAACGGCTGTAACTGGGCGACTTGAAAAATCCGGGATAACCCTCTACCGTGAGTGGGTACTCTGGTAAGCCCATTGGTTTTAGGGTCTGGACAAGCAACCGATAAGCAGGGGTGTCATAATGCGACGGTGTATCATTCAGTACGCCTAACTGATTGGCATTGAATAAGTTGACGCTCTGGAAAAACAGTTCGAGCGGTGGTTTTACTTTGCCCCCAATGATCTCGTCCTTGTTGTTGCTGTCGTCCTCATCAAAGAAATGCATGCTAGTTAGCAGCGTTCGGAGTGTATTTTCCACCACAAAATTATCGTTGCGCAACTGCTGAGCTAATGGCTCGATAATATCGCTTTCAATTTCCTCGGAAATACGGTCACTGACAAAATACAAATACAGGCGGCGCACAAACGCCCGGGCCGTTTCGGGTTGGTCAAAAACCATGTCCACAAAGTCCTGCAACTCCCGATACATATCGGCCTCATCCACGGCCCCAACGATCATTTTGTATTGAAAAGCGGCGCTGAATTTTTTGTTGCCAGGGTCGTGATTATTGTAAATGGCCCGGCCTGTTGCCAAGCCTGTTTCATCATCTTTGTTGTCAAAATCGCTGTCCCGAAAACCCGTGAGCACCCGGGCCGCCTCTTGAATGTCGGCCTCCGTGTAGTTAGTATAATTCCCCGTGCCAACCGTTTCCCCTTTCAGGATGGTAAATAGCTCCAAAAATTCGCGGGCGTAATTCTCGTTGGGACTGCCCTTCCGGTTGACATTATTGTTGAGGTAGCGGGACATTTTGCTGTCGATGCTGACTTTGTACGACAGCTTTTTGATGTCCCCAATGGCGTATAATTGGAACAACCGCCACAGGTCGAACATCCGCCAATCCTCATCGCTTCCCGTGACAAAAATGGAATGCCAGCAAAAAGCCATTTTATGGTGGATGGTCGGGTCGTGCATCAATTCATTGTAAAACCAAAGCTGCACAGATCGCTGACGAATGCCCCCATTGTCGGGTCGGTTGTCGTACGGCCCTGTCGTCAACCAAGGCGTCGTGCCGTCCTCCACACTGATCGGCCCCTCCGGGTGCACATAATTAAATGGTTGAAATAATTCATTGACCGCTTGTTCGGCAGTTTTATTCGCAAAAGATTGAATGCGGGACGGGGTGATTTGGAACGTAGTTCGCCGAAGCAGGTGGGCGGCCAGCCGTTTACCGAGCGGGCCTTGCCGAGTTTGGAGTGAAGCCATGTAGAATGTGGTAGTTGGTTTCAACAGCCCTTTTTACATTTAGAAAAATATTAAATGACTGTTTATGTGCAATCTATGTTTTAGGGGCCAAAAATTGTTCGGAGAATTTTAGGGTTATTTATCAGAAATAAAATTTGCGACAAATTTGAAAAACAATTTAGCCAATTATGGCAGAAGAATAAAAGTACTTTTTCAAATTATTCTTGGGAAATATCAATTGATTCCGAATCAGAATAAATAGATAATACGCTGTTTTTCAATTAAATGGACGTAAATACTAACTTTTGCTTTTTGGAAAATTCATGAGATAGGATTGCCTTTTTATGTCAGAAATTAGGCCAGAAAACGCTTATAATTTTCTTTTTTTGAAATTATTAAATGATCGGAAACAGCAATAGAATTCTATTCGCTACTGATCAAGAAGTTTTATTTCGGCAACAATTCTGGTCGAAGGCAATTGAGAAGGAGAAATTTTAATAAACTTGAATTAAAGGGAATCTTGATTTTCAATAAACTAATTCACCAACCACATTTTCAATATTTTACCGACCAACACCCCTAAGAAATTAGCAGCGGCCAGTCCGACGAGCCCGGTCATGATGCCAGAAAAGATAAGTGATCGGTTGTGGATAACTGCCGCTATTTGGCCGATGAAGGGGGGGCCATAAAACCCAGCGGTTTGGGTAATCAGCATCGTGTCGCGGTCGATGCCAAAGAGCTTGCACAATAGCAGGTGCATGGACAAAGCCACCAACCAAGAACAGGCGGTAAACATCAGCATCGTACCGCCGCCCGCAAACAGTTCGGACAGGTCGGCCATCATGCCGATGGATATGCAAAACATGAGCAACAAATATTCCCCCAGTTCGAATGCCCCATGCAGGTTTCTCACTTTGGGGGAAAAGGAAGCCGCCACACTGAAGGTCGAAATCATTAAAATAATGACGCCCGCTGCGGTCAGGCCGCCAGTGAGTAAATAGGTCAGCCCCAGAGCCACAGCAGCCAATAACACCGTGAGGCCCAATGCCAACAGGACATCCTTAAGCACAAATTTTTTCAGTTCAAAATCCAGCTCGTCGGCATCGATTTTTTCTCCTTGGAAATCTTTTAAGAACAGGCCATAAAAACGGTGGGCCACCGAGGTCAGGAAAATAAGGTAAACCCCGCCGCAAATCAGTTCCGTGGCATTGAGCGTCACGAAAACCAACTCATCGGAATCAAATGCCATTCCGACAGCATTCATGTTGGGGGTGCCACCAATAAAAACCCCCGTGAGCATACCCGATAACAACCATGCATTAGCCAGCTTGTCGATGAACAAAGGGGCAATGACAAACGCACTCACCAACACACTAACGATGACCAACAAAAATGCAATGATGGTCGTTTTCGCCAGTTTGAACCAGCCGATCAAATCGGTAGAGTATAGCAAAAGTGGAATGGCCAAAATGATGGTCGCCTCGCTAAAAGTTTTGGACAAGTGCTTGTTTAGCTCAACTGGGATAAAATTGCACAGCACAATACCGACCACATAGCACAGCACGACTGGACTCAACAGCTTTTCCGTCCCCAAACGGTAGGTCAGTTTGGTCAAAAGCCAAGGCAGGAAAATGATGGCGATGGATTGTAGGATGGGTTGGATGTGAATAGGTGTTTTTGTTTTACAAATGATAAGAGGCACTGTTACTTAGGGCCAAGAGCCAAATGTACAAGAAACCATTCATTTCAGCACGTCCCTATTCCGAACCCAAACAGATTTATTTAAGTGTTTGGTGGCCTTTAGCTGGAGAGGGAATGAAACATAGAACATGACCACCCCCGCCAATTGCATACTGGCTCTCAACTCTTCCTTTTCTTTATCAATTAAATAAGAAGAAGCAAAAGTTAAAATTCCAGCTGACCAAAAGAGGATCGCTTGTTTTTGTTTCTTTTCATATTTCCCGAATTCAATCATTGCATTTGGGCTTATAGCCATTTCCTTTTTCAGGTTTTTCGCCATAAGACCAATACGGTGAGATCCCCCTTTTTTGTAATATTTATAGGTGGATAAATAGATCGTTTCACTATCGTATTTTTCCAAAACACTTTGGGCAAATAATTGGGAACCAGAGAATGCAAAGAGCATAACTGCGATTAAAATGGTTTTTTTCATACTTCGTGTTTTTAACTGAAAAAATGGGTTTAGGAACAATTCGTAGCAAACGGAAAAATGGTTGTCAAAACGTTCTTTAACTGGGTTTTAACTCGAGAGACAAGGTATAAAAAAAGATTTCACTACTACTTTTCCTTGATCACCAATCCTTTATCAAAATCTACTTTCAAGGTTTTATTCTTTATGCCCGGCGTTTTCAGCAGCCAATTAGCCAGTGGTTTAACAATATGGTCTTCCAGTGCACGCTGTAGCGGACGTGCACCATACTTTTCATGGAAGCCGATGTCCGCTAAATAATTGACGACATTTTCGGTGAAATGAATCTTGATGCCATTTTTGGTAAACCCTTCCCGCTGCTTCACTTCCTCCAATTCTTTGAGGGTAATCTGCCGGACGTGCTCTTTGTCCAATGGATTGAAAATGATGATGTTATCGATCCGATTGATAAATTCTGGCCGGAAGAACCGACCGATCGCCCCCCGGTAGGCAGCCTCCCCACCCAATTGCGAAGCGTAGCCAATGGAACGCTGATTGGAAGCACCCAAGTTGGTGGTCAGGATGATGATGCAGTTCCTGAAATTGGTCACCCGACCAAAGGCATCGACCAGCATTCCCTCATCCAGCACCGTCATAAATGCATCGAAAATGGAGGGCGCCGCTTTTTCTGCTTCATCGAGCAACAATACGGCAAAGGGTTTTTCCCGAACGTCGGTTACCAATTTTCCCGGAGTCCGGCCTTCCCCCAAAAAACGGGTGATCTGCGAAGGGTGCTGAAATTCGCTCATATCAATGCGGATGAGCGGGGTCTGTTTTTGCCCTTTTCCAAAGAAATAATCCGCCAAGGCACGGGCGCTTGCCGTTTTTCCCACGCCAGTCGGGCCCGCAAAAATCAAGGTGGTGATGGGTTTGTGCGGGTTGTTGAGTCCTGCCTTGAACACCTTGATGATGTCACACAAGTGCAAAACTGCTTCCTCCTGACCGATTATTTTTTGATTGAAAAAAGCGGCCAATTCCTCTTGGTCGAGCAGCAGGTTATCCCGAAGAAACAACTCCGGCAAACCCGTGCGCCGGATGAATTGATCGAGCACATCTTTTTTCGTCAATACATCTTTTTTGTTCAGTTGCACCTCGCCCAAACATTCGCCCAAAAAACGGATGCCTTTTCCGGGGAAACGCTCGTACGGATAAAAGCGCTCAAGCAAACGCAAGGCAGTGGCAATGGCCTCTTTTTCAATATTTACCTTTAGGTTTTGACCGACAAAGTCCCGCAGTTTATCAAAAATGACATTGATCCGTTTGGTCGGAAGTTCTTCTATTTCAAGCACTTGCAAACTTTCCACAAAGCCCGGCAAAAACCTGCGGAGGCTTTCCAATTGTTGCGGGGTCACTTCTCCGAGCAACTGCAACCGGCCGTTTTGAATGAAAGGCAATAGGTACGCTGCCACACTGTTTTCAACGGAACTACTACCCTGCCGGAGTAATTCCACGACATCTTCGATCCATAAAATGCCACTGAAAGCGCTCAGCTCATAGACCAGTTCTTCCACCACTTCTTGCCATTCACCGAGGTATTTGCTGGTGGCCGTGATGCGCTGCGCCCGCATGCGCCAAAAGGTATATTTCAGGTCGTTCTTTTTGGCCAGTGTGGACAACTTTTTAATGGTCGCTTTCAGCAGCGCTGACTTCCCCGTACCGGGATTGCCACTGATCAACAGGCTTGCCTTTTGTTTGAAAATAATATCAATGGCCCGGTCGACATAGTCCTCCATTTCCCAGGCCACATCGGGCAAGGGGCTGAGGTTCCGTTGTACCGATTTGGAATAGGGATACTGCTCGGCCAGGCGCTCCAAAACTTTGGGCCGTTGTTCCCGGTTCCAATCAAAACTAAAAGCCGATTCTTCTTTTACTTTCAAAATGATAAACTCCAACTCCGGTTTCGGATACCTTGAATAGCGGAAAATTTCCTCGGGGTCCATGTCATCGAAAGAGCTCTTCATAAAGTGCCTCGCCAGGGTGTCCAACTGGCGCAGGTCGTAACAATAAAAATTGGCATTGAACAGCGGCAAGTAACAGTCATAAACCCCTTCTTCCTCTTCCCCGTACACCAGTGGCGTACTGATTTTGACGGTGCTTTTCAAAGGGTAGGCAGAGGTGCCCTGCTTGAACGCTGGACGGACCGCCATTTCGATGGTTTTCATGGTAGGGCTTTCCATTTCCATCAATGGGTAATCCCCTTCCCGTTTGTACATTTTTTGCAAATGGTTGGTCAGGACGGCCTTTACCTTTTTGATGGATTTATCCACCACCTGAAATTCGGTGCCGACCAGCACCCCCAAGACGGCCTCTTCTTGGAGTTGGAAACACAGCAATGGAAATTCGATTTTTTTCATAAACAATTTTAAGAGTGCAGAGTGATGAGTGCAGAGAGCTAAGTCCTTATAGCACTCATCACACTGCTCTATTCACTCAGCACTATTCACTCCTCACGCTGCTCTCTTGATGTGCAATTATCACAAATCAAACTCTTAAAAACGAAATATAAGCGGCAAGAATCCACGAAATCATCGAAACCTTTCGATAATTTTGTGTTCTATTAAAAACCTATTAGGCAAGAATATTGATTTTCAGGCGTTTATAGGTTTGGATTTTTGCAAAAAAAATTACTTTGCCTTTCGTCCCTAATCAACCATTTGACAATAACGCCTTTTGGAAAAAGGAAAGGAGAGATGCCGGAATCATTTTTACTTTCTGTTTTCTACTCATTCTAAGTTCTTTGTGTGAAAAGTTTATTTTAAAATGCGGGGCAGGATAAACCAGCTTTTGCCAACTTCCCAGTATGCCCCTCAAGGGATTTTCAAGGGGGAAACGTGGCAGAGCCACGTTTCCCCCTTGAAAATCCCTTTGGGCCGAGCAGCCTGTTGCCTCAAAGCAAAGTGAATTTTCCGGCCCACTTGCGTGAATGAAAATGCAAAGAAATTTAATTGACAAAGCACCGAATATAAACTGACCATTTTATCCAAACAACTTTGAGAATTTTGAAACAACAAATCCCGACGAGAAACAGAATCTTGAGTTCACCAACCAAACTTCAACAGGCATTCACAGCTTTTTGGATATTTGATTGGAAACCTGAGCTCACCTCCATTCCCTCACCTCGAATTTTTTCCGAAAAAATTTTTGATATGAAAAATAGCAAACTATGGCTGATCTTGCTGCTCGGCCTGGTATCCAGCCAAATGGCATTTTCCCAAGTAGCGCTCAAGCGGGCTAACAAACAATACGAACTCTCCGTTTTTGCAGAGGCCATCGAGTCATATAAAGAGGTTTTGTCTAAAAACCCCGACCACCGGGAAGCCAATGTCAAAATTGCTGACTGCTACCGGTTGACCAACCAACTGGAAAATGCGCTGCCCCATTACCAAACAGCTTTGGCCAATGGCGGCATCGAAGCCATTTACGTGTTTCAATATGGCCTTACGCTGCAAGGCTTGGGCAGGTATGAATTGGCGAAAAGTGTGTTTGAAAAACTTGGGGCCAATGACCCAAAATTTGCCACGAGAGGAAAGCATTTTGCCGAGGCATGTGATTTTGCCATGCTCCCGCAAGACCCTCCCCGCTATAAGGTGACGAACGAATACCTCAACAAGGCATCTTCCGATTTCGGGCCAGCATTTTTCAAAACAGATAAAGTAGTTTACTCCTCCACTAGGACGGATGTGTCCACTAGAAACAGTAGAAATGCACCCACCACCAACACCTTGGGTGCCAATAAATTGTTGGTTACCCAACGGGACAGAAATGGCTTTTTGGAAAGCCCGGTTGCCCTGCATGCTGGGTTCGGAACAGCCACCAACGAAGGGCCAGTTTCCTATAGCAAGGATGGCAAATGGGTTGCTTTTACCAAAAATAATTTCACGGAAGGTGTCCGCCAAATCCCATCTGCGGGGCTCGAACTGACGCTATACATTGCCCAAGTTAATGAAAACGGTGATTGGACCAATGCCAACCCATTTCCCCACAACGGAGTAGGATTTTCCACTGGCTACCCATGTTTTTCCCCTGATGGCAAAGCCCTCTTTTTCGCCAGCGATCGCCCGGGGGGCTACGGTGGGTTTGATTTGTATGTCTCTTATCAGGTGGGCAATACTTGGTCTTCGCCGGAAAATTTGGGGGTAACGGTCAATTCATTGGGCAGCGAAATAACGCCGTTCTACGATGGGCTTTCGCTCTATTTTGCTTCAGATTTTCACAAAGGATTTGGTGGTTTCGACATTTTCCGGGCGGAGGAAAGCAACAACCGTTGGGCGACTTTGTACCACGGTGGGCAAGGTCTGAATTCCTCTTATGATGATTACGGCTTTGTATTCGACGCACTCAACAGCATCGGCTACTTTGTCTCGAATCGGCCCGGCGGCAAAGGGTTGGAGGACATTTACAAAGCAGAAAAAGAGACCGACAATGTGGTCATCAAAGTTCTTGATGAGGCTACCAGCGCTCCTATCGCCGACGCCATCATCGACTTTTCAGAATGCGATGAAGAAACGTATAAAACCAATGTCAATGGGGTTTTCAATTTCCAAATGTTGGAAGACCTCAACTGCACGGTGTATATCAAAAAAGATGGCTACCTAAGCGAACCACTTAAGTTGACTTCGATGGGCCTCCGGCAAAGCCGCACGCTAGAAGTTAAGCTGACCAACTACGCCAATGCCTATCAGGGGAAAACTGTCAATGGAAGCAACGGCTATTATTTGGACAATGTAAAAATCATTGCCAACGACCAAAAGACCGGGGATGTCTCCACTACCCTATCCGACGCTCAGGGTGGGTACGCCATTTCACTAAAACCAAACGCCTCGTTTCTTCTGCGTTTTTCGAAACCCGGTTTTCAGGATGTTACGTTGAATGTAAAAACGACGGCGAACGACAACCGCATTTTGCGAAATGTGGACTTGCTGCCAGTCGGCACAACGGGTAAAATAACAACCACCAACGATCCGATTTTTGTGGCGGAGCCCACTCCTCCAAGTTCCGCATCTAAAATTTCGACCAGTACCAACACGCCAACCTCCGCTTCAACCAATGCGGGAATGGAGGCCAAGAACATTGCAGTTTCTGGCTATTCCATCCAAGTGGCTTCCGTGAAAGGCGAATTGAGTGACATCCGCCCATTTCAGAATAAGCTCGGCGACTTAGGTACAGTTTATTCCGTTAAAGAAGATGGGCGGTCTAAAGTCCGGGTTGGCATAATTGAAGACCGGGACGATGCCCTGGCCCTGCAAAAACTGGTGCGGGCAAAAGGGTACGACGGAGCGTTTCTGGTATCGGAAGTGAACCGGCTGATCCCAAGTAAAGAAAGACCTGCCGCCTCTTCCACCTCAGCACCAACAAGTTATGAGAGCGAAGTCGGATCGGTAGCCGACCTCAAAGGGACAATGATCCGCTTAGCTGCATTCAGTAATATGGACTATTTTGATAAAGGAATGGTCGACGATCTCGGAACGCTGACCTACGTGCCTAAAGGTAATTTCACCATCGTCTTATTGCGTGGCTACCCAACTACCGACGATGCTCTGATTGCCCTTCGTAAAGTAAAAGTGCGGGGCTTCCCCGACGCCCACCTCGTTGAATATCAAAACGGGGAAATGAAGAAATTGAATTGAATTGATTTAGTTGGTTGGATGGTTAAAATGCAACCATCCAACCATCTAACCATTAAAAAACCAATACGTCTCCATCTGTGCCCTCACTTTCTCTCCACTATTTCTAACATACCTGTTTGAATTTTCGGCATCAATATACCGGGCTTTTACATTGTCATTCAGTTGGAAATCAATTATTTCCCTGATTGTTTTTTTGTGTTGTTCGTCAAAAATGGGATAAGCCACCTCCACCCTTCTGCTAAGATTGCGGGTCATCCAGTCAGCGCTCGCTAAATACATTTTTTCTTTTCCGCTTGCACAAAAAATATAGACCCGGGCATGTTCCAGAAAGCGGTCTACAATGCTGGTAATTTCAATGTTTTCGGTCAATCCATTGACTCCGGACACCAAACGGCAGATGCCCCGACAAATGATTTTTATTTTCACCCCAGCCTGACTGGCATCTATCAATTTTGCCATCATTTCTTCATCTTCCAGACTGTTCAATTTTAAAATCATCCACGCTTCCTTTCCCTCTTTTGCATTGGTTATCTCCTTCTTAATTAATTTTTCTAAACCAACTCGTAAGGTATGCGGAGCTACTAAAACATTTTTAGCCTTGGGTAAAATGACATTTCCTTCCAGCATTTCAAACACTTGCGAAACCTCATCTGCTAAGCGGGGATCAGCTGTCATTAAGGCAAAATCCGAATATATTTTGGCCGTCTTTTCGTTAAAATTCCCTGTGGCGATGTAGGCATAGTGCCGGAGATTTCCTGCTTCCCTCCGACCAATTAATAATAGCTTAGTGTGTACTTTGATACCTGGAAAACTGTAGCGGACATTGGCTCCTGCCTCACTTAATTTACTGCCCCAAAACAAATTGCTCTCTTCGTCAAACCGGGCTTTGGCCTCAATAAATACATTCACTTTTTTCCCGTTTGCCAATGCTTTGAGCAAACATTCAGCCACCGAGGATTTGGTAGCTACCCGGTATAAAGTGACTTTTAAAAACTCTACTTCAGGATCGTTGGCAGCCTCTTCGATCAATTGAAAAGTATAATCAAATTTTTGATACGGGAAATGCAACAAATAATCCTTTTCAGAAATAGCGGGCAGTAATTTTACCAACTTTTCCATTGCTGCATGCGGCAGAGGTGGCATAGGTTTATAGTGCAAATCCGAATTATTTGTCGGGTCTGGAAAACCGAAAAAATCGTTGAAATTATGATAACGGGCACCAGGGATTAAATCATTTTTTGTGAGTTGAAACAGTGATTTTATTTTTTTTAAAATATCCTCTGGCATCGAGGCATCATACAAAAAACGGGCAGGCAGACCGACTTCCCTTTCCTCTAAACCCTTTTTTATTTTATCCAACAAATCGCCTTCATATTCGTCGTCAATATACATTTCTGCATCTCTGGACATTTTTACAGAAAATGTATCTACAATTTTTTCTTCAGCAAAATGATCTCTTAAACCAATGCGTAAAACATCATCAATAAAACAAATAAAATATTGGCCATTTTCAGCAGGAAGCTCTACAAAACGTTGGTTGTCAGGGATTTTAAAACAACCCAACTCCTCCTTATTTTCAAATTGAGTGATTAAATAAAGCACTTTATTTTCCAAAAATGGAATACTCCCTTTTTTAATTTCTGTCCATTTTAAATCGGGTAAAATATGGCCCTTAAAATATTTAAGGGCAAATTCTTTTTGTGTTGTTGTAAATAAACGATTATCGATTAAATGGATATTATTTTCTTTTAATTTGGGAATTAATTCCTCTCTAAACACTTTACCAAATTCCGTTTGTTGTTTCTGAACCAAATGGCGGATTTCCTTTAACAAGCGCTTGGGACGGAGTTCCATTTCCTGACGGGTCTTTTTATTCAATTTTCGAAAACTCCTCAAAGACGCTACCCGCACCCGAAAAAACTCGTCAAGATTGGAAGAATATATAGCCAAAAATTTAATGCGCTCATATAAAGGCACTGTTGGGTCTTGTGCCTCTTGTAATACCCGGCCATTAAAAGCTAACCAGGAAATATCCCGTTCCATGAAAGGTGTATCTTTTGCCACTTGTAGTAATTTTTTCCTGCAATGATATGACCTTTTTGTAAACTCAATGTTTCTATTTCCATAAAAACAGAAATAATTTGAGTTGTCATTTAGAAAACACAGCCATGACTCACCCCTATTTATTCAACTTTTTATTTACGGAAATTGCGACACTTCCCAAAGCCCCAAAGATTTGTCAACAAACACCCCATCCATCTCAGTGCATTTTTCATTTAATAAAAAAGGAGGCTTGGGAAAATTAAAAGGAGGCAATAAAAAATTTAATGGCCGCCAACCACCTGTTACAATATTTTTATTTTCCGGTTCTTCCGGGAATGTCGTGGTCATGAAATACTTTATTCGGCTTCCTTTTACATTTTCTAATACTTTGAAAATGTCCTCAAAGGATAAGTGCACCAAACAATCCCTACAAAACAACATATCATATTCGCCGACTATTTTTTCCATTAAATCCATTTGTATAAATGAAATATTTTGGCTACTATATTTACTCCTATTTATTTCAATTAATTCTTTCACTATATCTCCTCCTGTATATACCATATTTGTAAAATCTAATTTTTGCATCCAGTTAAAATCGCCACACGGGGTATCCAATAGATTTCGGATATTATATTTTTGAAAAACAATTGGTAATTCTTTTATCAATTCTTGGGTTTGAGCCAAGGAAGAGCCATAGCCCGACAAGGATTCTTTTTCTTCCCAAATTTCATGGGCCATTATTTCCGTAAATATTGCTGCGGCTTGTTTTCCTTTAAATTTTCCCCCATTGGAATACGGGTACAATTCTGATCTGTTTTTCATAAAACTGTTATTAATTAACCTTGCATTAAATGGAAAAATAGTAAGTCAAAAATCATTTAGCACATTCTTCTTCCTCCTCCAAAAGCCAACCAATTTTCGCTCGTAAAAATAGCATATATTCTGCCCTCCAGCAGCAGATCAAATAAATTGGAAAAAAAATTGACGACAGTCAGAAATCGGAAATTCATCTGAAAAATAATATTGGGAAAAAGGGAACGAGTCTTATTTATGACAAAATAAAACAATGCGTAATTACTCACAGATTGAGCAGGTTGAATTGACTTATCCGGGTACACTTAATCAGTAAAAAACCATTTGGCTTATTCAAGCTGCGCCCACTCCTATCCGCTTTCAATTTATTTTCAACAACAGTCTGAACAATGACGGGAGAAAGCACCTTCTAGTAAAAATTATTTCCTCATGAGAACGTCTACCTACCTGCTTTCCAGCTTATTTTTTCTCCAAAATTTATCTGCAACCACCTTGCATATTGGCGCAGGTTTTCCCTATACAAATTTTGAGCAGGCAGCATCCGTTGCTTCGCCGGGTGATACCATCCTTTTTCACGAAGGTACCCATTCGGGTGGCCAGTATGTGGCCAACTTACAAGGCACTTCCGAAAATTGGATTTATATAAAAAATGCGCCCGGTGAGGCAGCCGTTTTAAATGGGGGGAATAATGCCATTCAATTGACCGACCCGGCTTATTTGCATATCAGCGGATTAATTTTCTCACACCAAACAGGCAATGGTGTGAACATCGACGATGGAGGGAATTATGCAACCCCCGCCCACCACATTATTTTTGATGACTGCACCTTCCGGGATATGTCGGCGGACGGAAATAACGATTTATTAAAATTGTCCGGCCTTAATGATTTCCAAATTATTAATTGCACTTTTTTAAATGGCGCTGATGGGGGCAGTGGCATTGATATGGTCGGTTGCCATCATGGAATTATTAAGGGGAATTATTTTGAAAATATGGGTTCCAATTCCATTCAAGCGAAGGGTGGCACGCAGCATATCCGTATTGAAGGGAATTATTTTAAAAATGGTGGACAGCGTACTTTAAATCTTGGAGGCAGCACGGGCCTGGCATTTTTTCGGCCAATTGACGCACCATTTGAAGCTTCGGATTTACAGGTTTATTCAAATATTATTGTTGGTTCTTGGGCGGCCATTGCGTATGTCGGCTCTGTAAATGTTTCAGTCATCAACAATACCATTTATCGGCCAGAAAATTGGGTGATCCGCATTTTGCAGGAATCCGTTGACCCTAACCGTTTTGTGGAATGCGGCGATAATATTTTCCAAAATAACATTGTCTATTTGGGAAATAATTTATCCACCGAAACCAATATCGGCCCAAATACCCGACCCCAATCATTTTCCTTTTCCAATAATTTATGGTTTAATGCAGACGACATTAATTGGAGCGGCCCGAGTATCCCCGTCTCCGATATAAACAGTATCATCAACGAAGACCCGCAATTTCTTGACCCACAAAATGATGATTTCCTCATTGCGATGAACAGTCCGGCCGCCGAAACTGGTGCCGATGTCGCCGAACCCCAATTTGATTTTTTTGAAATGGAATTTAATACACCCCGGTCAATTGGGGCGGTAGAAGCCAATCCATTGAGCGACGCGTTTGAAATAGAATCGAAAATTGCTGCCTTCGATTTGTTCCCAAACCCCGGCGACAGGTATTTGACCACAACCTTTATTTTGGAAAAAGCAGCTACTGTGAAAATGGAGATAATTGGTCAAACAGGACGGCGGCAAGTGTTGATGTCTGCCACTGCCATGCCACCTGGTATTTTTGAAAAAACGTTTGAAGTGATCGTTCCCGCAGGTTGGTACCTGATCAGAATGTGGGCCGATGATGTGTCGAGGGTCGAAAGCTGGTTGCGGGTCGAAGCCAGGCCATAAATTGGCTGATAGGCGTTCTTACCCATTGGAAACCAGCGCATTTCCATTAATTTTTTTGATGTTGTTGATGTAGAAACGAACCAGACCTGCCGTATTTTTTACCCTTAATTTTTGGATCAAATTACGGCGGTGCGTCTCCACCGTTCGCGGGCTAATAAACAACTTTGCAGCTATTTCTTTATTGGACAATTCCTCCGCTATGCACTGCAACACTTCCAATTCCCGGCCCGTAATTTCCAGTCGTTTAGCTTTTTGTTTAAAGGTCGGCACCACTTCCGCCCGATCCAGTAATGAAAAAATAGTAGCGGAAATTTCTTTGGCAAAATAACTACTGCCTTTGGCCAGCGTCTTGATGGCCAGCACCAATTCATCAATTGGAGCATCTTTGAGGATATATCCTTTTGCGCCGGAACGGATCATGCCAACCACGAAATTTTCTTCTTCGGAAGAAGTCAGAGCCAATATTTTGATGCTGGGAAACGCCTCGGTAATTTTTTGAGTAGCCGAAATACCATCCAATTTGGGCAAATGGATGTCCATTAATACAACATCGGGCTGAAGATCGAAAGCCATTTGAACCGCCTCTTCTCCATTGCTCGCCCCACCGATAATCTCAAATCCTTCTTCTGTCCTCAAAAGGTTGGAAATGCCCGCACGAAACATCTGATGGTCATCGGCAACCAACAGGCGGAGACTGTTCATAGTATTGGGTTTTAGCATCTGTAATATCTCTTAGTATGGTGGTTAAAAAATGTGTAATTGCCACAAAATGAACACTTAAAAGCGGTCAAAGTACAAGTCTAATAAAGCTGATTTAATGACCTTGCCCAAAAAATTGATTTTAGTGGTCAACCAATTTTGTAGAATCTTGATCCTATAGCCGAGGTGTTCAGTTGTAGCAACTGAGCTGTTCTAATGTGAGTAAGACTGAGGATGTGACTGAGCAGTTTTAAATGCGGAAGATGCACTGCTAAGCCTCTTCATTGTGAGATAAATATTTTAAATCTTCCTTGTTACATTGCGGGGGGCGCAATCAATGGAAAAGACAATTGAAAAAAATTACTGCTTTTTCCCAAAGGTCTCAAAGGTATCACTTAAACCTTGTTTATTCAAATAGTCCGTAAAAATACTTAAGGGAACTACTTTTGCCGCCAATTCAACCTGTCTTAACATGACAAAAAAACAGTACGTTTATGGGCTAATTGGCTACCCTTTGAGCCATTCTTTTTCCAAAAAATATTTTACTGAAAAATTTGCAAAGGAAGGGATCGAGCAAAGTAAATACGAGCTATTCCCCCTCAATCACATCAATGAACTACCAGAACTATTAATCAAACAACCCAACCTCCGGGGCCTGAATGTAACCATCCCCTACAAACAATCTGTCATCTCTTATCTCCATGAAATAGCCGAAGAGGCAAAGGCCATCGGAGCGGTCAACGTGGTGAAAATTTCAGATGGCCAACTAAAAGGCTTCAATTCCGATGCTTATGGATTTGAAAAGTCATTAACCGACCTATTGGCTGAAAAACCATCCATATCATCCGATCTCCAAGCGCTGATCCTCGGTACAGGAGGGGCATCGAAAGCAATCCGCTACGTGTTGGACAAAATGAATATCGCATACCGATTCGTTACCAGAACAAAAATGGAAGAAGGTTTTATCTATGACGAAATCACACCTGCCATTCTGAGAGAATATCGGCTTGTCATCAATTGCACCCCATTGGGCACCTATCCGAATGAGGATACCTTTCCGTCGCTACCCTACCATGCCGTCACCAAAAGCCACTTTTTTTACGATTTAGTTTACAATCCTGCGGAGACACTATTTTTAAAAAAAGGAAAAGTGAATGGTGCCTCTACTCTGAATGGGTTGCCCATGTTACATTTGCAGGCAGAACGATCTTGGGAGATTTGGAGGGGGAATGAACTGATCGCATAATTGATTTTCAAAATCAAAAAGTGCTGAAGCCCACTTAATCTAAAATAACAAAACATCAAACATAATGACCATCGCCATTGGCTGCGACCACGCAGGATTCCCGTATAAAGACAGCATTGTATCCTTACTGAAAAAAGAGGAATCACCGTTCAAGATTATGGAAACGAACTCTCCTGATTCAGTAGATTATCCCGATTTTGTCCACCCCGTCGCCAACGATGTTGAATCGGGTAAAGCAGAGCTTGGGATCGTCCTGTGCGGCAGCGGCAATGGGGTCGCCATGACTGCCAACAAGCACCAAGGAATTCGTGCTGCCGTATGCTGGAACACCGAATTGGCCGCTCTTGCCCGCCAACACAATAATGCCAACGTGTTAGCCATCCCGGTCAGATTTATCAGCAAGCGGATGGCCCTTGCCTTGGTTCGTTCCTTTTTAGATCATGATTTTGAAGGTGGTCGGCACGCCCGTCGGGTAGGTAAAATTGCTTGTGCAGTTTGATAGTTTGAAATAATGTTGAGTATTTCACTTTGGAAATTGGATAATAAATTCACTGCCAATTCCAATTTTACTTTTCACTTCAATGGTTCCTCCATGTTTTTTGACCACGCTGGCCACATAACTTAACCCCAGTCCGTGGCCTTTTACATCGTGGACTTCCCCACTCGGCACCCTGAAAAATTTCTCAAAGATTTTATTTTGGTACATGGGTGAAATGCCCACGCCATTGTCTTTTACCAGCAAACTTATTTCTCGCTCTTTATTAATTAATGACAAAGTAACTTGTGGGTTTTCCTTCGAATATTTAAGCGCATTATCCAATAAATTATACAGTACGCTGGAAAGATGAACCGGGTCACCATTTATTAGAAAATTATCACCTTGATAATCAGTTGTGACCGTTGCATTTAATTTTTCGAATTGGATTTTCATGGAATTTAAA
The DNA here is from genome assembly GCA_041392505.1 of Saprospiraceae bacterium. GTDB lineage: Bacteria > Bacteroidota > Bacteroidia > Chitinophagales > Saprospiraceae > UBA6168. Next base: position 27,334 of record JAWKLX010000063.1, read on the forward strand.
ATCTCGTCAGCTAATGATTTTAAATCCAACATTTCCTTATTTAATACGGGTTCATTTTTCTCAAATAAAGAAGTCCTCAATATTTTGTCCACCAACAACGACAACCGGCTTAATTCATTCTTTGAAATATCGAGGTATTCTTGGGTTCGTTTTGGGTTATTGATAGCGTCAAATCCCTGCAATGCTTCTATGGCTACCCCTACCGTCGCAATCGGTGTTTTCAATTCATGCGTAACATTTTGAATAAAATCATTTTTTAATTCCGTTAATTTTTGCTGCTGTTGCAAATTTTTAAACACCGTAAAAAAGGCCAATGAAACAACAATAAATAGACCACCCGAAAATAACATTTCGGGCATAATATTTTTTAATACAAAATGATTAAAACCAGATAGTTCAACGCCATATTTCTCGCCACTTACCAAATCCGTATATACTCCATTTCCTAAAAGGTCAATACCGTCTTTCATGCCATCTTTTAGCTTTACCACTTTATAACCAATTGGCAAATGTGCTTCTTGCATGGAAGCTGCAAAGTCCTCATCCAAGCGTTGCAAAATATCCTCTATTTTCTTTTTTGGAAATAAGGTGTCACTTGAGCCCTCTTCTTCATCCCAGGCAATCATGACCGAAAGTGATCCTTTTAATTCCCTTGCACTCCCCCTTTCCTGTACCGATCGGAAAGTAAATTCAACTGTACTATCTTGAAGGATTCTAACCGAATCCTGAACAACATGAGTGGTTTTATTATCGACAAAAGCAAACACTCTTGCAGAGTCAATTTCCTCTTTAATATGAGCCTTACCAAACCATTCATGCATCAAAGTATCGGATGGCGTTCCCATTTTATTCAATACAATTTTTTCCAATAATTTGCCCTCCATTCCTTGAACTGAATTGACAAATAAATAACCTGTCTCTTTTTGCAATGCCACCACCTCTTCTTGATACGATTTTTTCAAAAATAAAAATAGGAATACCGCCAGCATGAGCAGGCTGAATGTCATTAAGAATATGGAAAAACGGTGGCGGCTCAATTGATCGTTATTTGATTATTTATTATAGCGACAAAGATAGGGTATAAATTAAAGCACTTCCATTTCAATTAACCTTAATTAACCTTGGAGCTTAGGTTGATTAACCTATGCTCTGCTAATTGAAAACACTACTTTTGCAGCTACAAACCTAAATCACAAAAAAGAAATAAAAGGTGGAAGAAAAAGCAATTAAAAATCGAAAGCTCCATTTTTCCACTTTTACTATTCTTTATTTCAAAATTAAACTAATTAAAAAAATGAAGTCAACAATTTATTCCTTGCATTTTTCCTACCAATATTTTCTTTTGCCCCGTAAACCGGAGTGGTGTATACAAACCAGCAAATAACCCTGGAATTGCCAGACGGCATGGCTGAAGAAATGAAAGGCATGATCCCAAGTTCGCAATCCTTTACTAAAAGCTTGATATTCAATGAAAACGCCGCTATTTACAACGATTGGGAAGGCGCAGAAAATGAAGACTTGAACATTAACCACGCAAAGCGAAGGCATGGAATTTAACATCAAAGCCAGCGACCCGAGAATATATTATACTGATTTAGAAAATGGAAAATTCATCAATAGCAGAGAATTTTTCGGGCGTATGTTTTTAATTAATGACCGCAGAAAAATATGCTTAGAGTACCGGAGGCAAAAAAGATAAATGAATTTGTCTGTCAAAAAGCAACTTGCTCCAAAGAAGACGGGAAGTAACCGCTTGGTTCATACAAATCCAATTTCAACTGGCCTACGATTCATTCAATGGCCTGCAAGGATTAATTTTAAATAGATATAAACAATGGCGAACAGGTTATTACCACAATATCGAATTAAAGACTTTAGATAAAAAAGCCATTGTCGCCCCTGATAAAGGTAAAAAAGTAACAAGGAAGAATTTAAAGAAATAGAAGCAGAAAAAATGAAAAAGAAATGGACGCGAAATGGGCGTGAATTCTGGTGGAGTATAAAATACTGACGGTAGGAGTAAAATTATGGAATTTATGGTATTATGGTATTTATGGTATTAGCAGGTATTATGGTATTATGGTAGTATGGACGTATGGTATTATGGTATTATGGAATAATTTACCTGTTACTAGATTACCATGTCACCGTAATACGTAATACACTGTATAATACCACAATACCCCAATTCCGAATCACCTTTTTCAATCCATCCAACATGAAAAGAAATCATCCGACATTTTTTATTTTTATTTTCTTTCTGATTTATACTACAAACATTTTTGCGCAAAAACACAGCATTATCGGGGCGGTGACGGATTCGACTGGAATTGGGTTGCCAGTTGCCACTGTCTCATTGCTACAAGTACAAGATTCCGTATTGTCTTCTTTTGCCATCACTGATAATGAGGGGCGTTTTGAATTAAAAAAAGTGGCCGTTGGCGATTATTTATTGCAAATATCTTATGTAGGTTTTGAAACATATTGGCAGCCTATTTCTATTACCCAAAATCAAGAAAAAAAAGATGTAGGTCGAGTCATACTTTCACCCGCTGATGAAATATTAAATGCTGTTGAAGTAACTGCCGAGCATGTCCCACTGAGCATGAGAAAAGACACGCTTGTTTATAATGCTGATGCTTTTAAAGTACAGCCCGGTTCGGTAGTAGAAGATTTATTAAAAAAATTACCTGGCATTGAAGTGGAGAGGGATGGGAGTATTAAAGCGCAAGGGGAGACGGTACAAAATGTTTTAGTGGATGGAAAAGAATTTTTCGGCAACGATCCGACCATTGCCACTAAAAATTTACCAGCCGACGCCGTGGACAAAGTAGCTGTTTACGATAAAAAATCTGACATGGCCGAATTTACTGGCATTGAAGACGGGAGGGACGCAAAGACAATTAATCTGGAATTAAAAGACGGCAAAAAAAATGGTTATTTTGGAAATGCAAGTGCAGGCGCAGGAGCAATGGAAACACAGGAAGGAGAAATAAATTACGACCGCTACGAGGGTAAATTTAATATAAATCGATTTTCTGGAAAAAGTCAATTATCTGCGATTGGTTTATTGAATAATACCAACCAACAAGGATTTTCTTTTGATGAATATATTCGGTTTATGGGTGGCTTATCCAATTTCCTTTCCGGTGGCGGAGGTGGAGGTGGAGGTGGAGGCGGTCGGATGCGCATTTCGTTTGATCCAATGAGTATGGGTATTCCGATGCAGGGCGGTGGATTGGACCAAGGCTTTACGACAACCAATGCTATCGGGTTAAATTTCAACCATGATTTTAGCAAAAAAACTGAATTAAATGCCAGTTATTTTTATAGTGATATTGAAAACGACCTGAGCCGTTTGGCCACTAAGGAAAATCTTTTTGGAGAAAATAACTTTGCCAGTGAAGAAACGGAGAACCGTTTGAGTAGCAACCAAAACCACCGATTAAATGCGACGCTGCGCCATGAAATAGATTCATTTCAAAATATTATATTACGTGTCAATGCTGGTTTAAATAACGCTAAATTGGGAAGCCTGGGCACCACAAAAACTACTGGTACGGAAGGGCTTTTGCAAAATGAAGGCCACAGGGATTACGAAGCAAATAGTGATAATCTTAGCCTTTCTTCCAACTTCACTTACCGTCGTCGTTTCCGGCAAAAAGGCCGAGCATTTGTTGCTGACCTTTCTTGGAGAAAAGAAGATGAAGACAGAAACGGCTCTTTGATTTCTGACAATTTATTTTATGAAAACAATCAATTAAAGTCTGAGGAAAATACGGATCAAATTCAATTATTTAATGATAATGCCAACACCTATGGAATTAATTTAAACTATACCGAACCAATCGGAAAAGCTCGTGGGGAAAAAGGACAATACTTATCCGTCACGGCTTCCCGGCAAAATTTTAAAAACAAAACCCGCAAGGATTTTTTCGATAAAATAAATAATAGTGAAATATTAAATCCAGAATTAAGCAACCGCTATGACCGTCAATATATTTATGACCGGGGCGGATTAAATTTAATGGTCAACCGTAAAAAATACAATTTAACATTGGGTGCAGACTTGCAGCATTCTATGCTTAATGGAAATCTACTGGATGAAAACACAACCATTAATACAGATTTCACCCGTATTTTACCAAGTCTATTTTTTGATTATGAAATTGCTACCAGCCACAACTTTAGCGTAGAATATTTGACCAGTGTCCGAGAACCTTCTTTAGAACAATTGCAGCCGCAAGTCGACAATTCTGACCCGTTAAATATTTATGCTGGAAATCCTGCTCTGCGGCCAGAATATATGCACTTGGTAGAAGGGAATTATATGCTATTTGACCAATTTACTTTCACGAGTTTATTTGCTAATTTTAGTGGCAGTTATACCAAAGATCGGATCACCAATTCCAGCAGTATTGATTCTTTGTTCCGTCAATTTATTCAGCCAGTAAATGTTGACCATGATTATAATTTGAATGGAGGATTTCAATTCCGTACACCGCTCCGACCCATAAAAACCAATATCCGTTTGAGCTATAATGCTAATTGGAACAAAGGAATTTTATTTGTGAATAATTTTGAAAACAATGTAACTCCGACAGCGGCACTCGTTTACTATGTCATTTGACAATAGAAAAAAGATGTGGTTGATTTTACCATTGGTGGCCGGATTTCATTAAATAAAACATCCTATTCGGTCAATGATAATTTAAATCAAAATTATATTGACCAAAAATTTTATTCAGACTTAATTATTTTGCCTTCTGACAATTGGGAGTTTTCGAGTAGCATTGATTATGCTATTTACTCCGCTGAGACATTTGGAGAAAAAAGAACTGTCCCAATCTGGAAAGCCAGCATAACCCGATACATTTTGAAAAACAGAAGAGGACGGCTCTCTTTAAATGTATTTGACATTTTAAATAAAAACATTGGCATCAACCGCAATAGCCAATTAAATTACGTGCAAGAAGAACGTGTCAGGTCTTTAGGCAGGCATATAATGCTGAATTTTTCGTATTCCATTTCTGGTTTTAAAAAAGATAGCGGGGGCATTGAAATATCCGTTGACCGGGAGCGATAATTGTCATAAAAAAAGGAGGGTTTTCATCCTCCTTTTTTTATTTAATTTTGCGGAAATAATTAATAAAAAACGCACCAACTAAATGACCGAAGACGCATTATATCCAATCACTGAGGCGGAAAACCTGATCCACCGTTTTCTCCAATGCGAATTGCCAAAAGGTGAATTTTCACACGAAGCCCACCTCCTGACAGCCCTCTATCTATTAGCAAAACACGGCGAAAATACTCTACCTATTATTAGGCAACATTTAAAGGATTATTTAAAATCCATTGGCGTGGAAAGCACCGATACAAGCGGCTATCACGAAACGTTGACGGTATTTTGGTTGTGGTTTCTGAAGAAAAGATTTGTCGATGAAAATGGCAAAATAATATGGAACCAAAATAATGTGGACGATTTAATCGAAGATTTTGATTTGACAGAAAGAAACATTTGGTTGGAACATTATTCCAAAGAATGCATGATGTCAGTAGATGCAAGAAAGAATTTTGTAGAACCGGATATTAAACCTTTGGATTAAAAACTATTAGACTTTATTCGAAATTAAGAAATTGGAAAACAGGAAATTGCGAACCAAATGACTTTCAATGCTTGCTGAAAATTTAATTTTTCAATTTCCAATTTCAGCATAAATTCTATTTCTATTTTACTCTTTCCTTTTTCCACACTCAATGTACCAAGTGGGATAACTAAAAGTTTCCGCTTGATCCACCCATTCACCTTTCCATTTAAATCCTTCTTTCGACATTTCATAAAACGTGATTTTATACTTCCCTTCAGCGCCATTTGGTGCCGTTTGCGGCTTGTATAAAATAATATTACCATCCACTTTATTCCCATGCCAAACACCCGGAGCAGACGATACCGTCGGGTAGCTAAAATAAGTGACCACCCAATGCGCACTGTCCGGCTGGTATTGTCGGATGCTGCCCGCATAAAGATTATTTTCCCGCCAGACTTCATCTTGTACCGCCGTTCCGTTCATGATGTATTTAAAACGCCAAATCATATCGAGGGTATCTGGCCATGTGCCATCTCCATTACGGGCCAGACTTCGGCAATCACAGGTACCAATGACAGGGGCAAAGTCCGCAACCTGGGGCGGCGCAATCGGGTTGAGTCGGCCATAAGGATGCTCAGCGGATGGCTCATAGTCCAACGAAATTTTCTCATTTTGAGAGAATGATGAAATGCTCACTAAAGTGAGTAGAAAGGTAGTCACGTAGAATTTTTTCATAATTCTTTATTTTTAAATTAAATAGTTTCGTTCCTTGCTAACGACTGTTTATTTTGGAATAAGTGGCCTTTGATAAAGCAAATTTACCAATGCGGAGCTGGATATGATGTGTTTCAAATCAACCTGTCCAAGTGCTCCTCAAAGGGATTTTAAGGGGGGAAACCGGATTTTCAATCCGGTTTCCCCCCTTAAAATGCCCTTATGGGCACGTTGTAATCTTGCAGGAAGTTGGGATGATGCTGCCCCGCATTATTAAATTTATTTTTGTCCTGTAAACAGATAAGTGACTTAAAAAACAACATATATTCATCATGTCAAATCAACCCAATCCAGGGCTACAAAAAAAACTTACACTTTTCGGGCTCACCATGATCGCCGTTGGCTCGTGCATTGGTTCGGGCATTTTCGTTACCCCCGCTCAAATAGTGGAGGCAGTTCCGAATGCCACTTTGGTGCTGATGGTTTGGGCACTCGGAGGGGTCATTGCTATTACTGGGGCACTGACATTCAGTGAGTTAGGGGGGATGTTTCCGAAATCGGGCGGAGTGTACGTTTACTTGAAAGAAGCATTTGGCGACCTCACTGGTTTCCTGTATGGTTGGGCAATTTTGTTGGTCATTACGACTGGCGCCTTGGCAGGTTTATGTGTGGCTTTTGCAGAGTATCTAAAAATATTCTTCCCAGACATGTCGGAGTCCACAAAAACTGGAATTGCAGCGGCAACCCTGATCGGACTGACCATTTATAACATGTTTGGAGTTAGCTTGAGCCAAAGTTTGGCCAGCATTTTTACGGTGTTGAAATTATTGGCCATTGCAGCTATCATCGTAGCTGGATTTGTTTATTATGATCCGGCAACTGTCCAATTGGATTTCAGTTTACAAGAAAATGTACCCGACAATTTAACCGTGGCCATGCTCACTGGATTGATCGGCGTCTTTTTTTCAATGGGTGGCTGGCACCATGCCTCTTATCTTTCCGGCGAGGCAATCAATGCAAAAAGCAACGTGCCTAAAGCCATGGTCTTTGGGGTATTGATCGTGATGACCACCTACATTTTGGTCAATTTAGCTTATATGCTTTTGCTGCCGCTTGAGACCATAGCGCAGACGCCAAGAGTGGCGGGAGAAGCCGTTTCAAAGCTCGCCCCGTGGGGCGGAAAGGCGGTGGCGGTGGCCATTGCCATTTCTATTTTTGGCACCATCAGCATTTATACCATGACAGCTCCCCGGATTTACCACGCGATGGCCGAGGATGGTATTTTCTTTAAGCAATTGGCCTATGTGCACCCCAAATGGCGAACGCCCGTGACAGCTATGGCCATCCAAGTAGTTTACATTGGCGATCCTTTGTTTTTTGGTGATTTTTAATGAAATCATCACCTTCGTCGTATTCCTTTGATATTGCTTTTATGGGCTTGGTATGTCATTATTTGTTTTTGTGAAAAAAATAAAAAGGGGGTAGAGCGGCCTATCAAGGCTTGGGGTTACCCGTTGGTCCCGCTAATTTTTATTGTGGTTTCCTTTGCGTTTGCTATCAATACTTTGATGGAAAAACCTGGACAGGCTGTGCCGGGGCTGGTGTTGTTGGGGATTGGGGCTGGGGTGTTTTATTTTTTCAAGAAACTTGGTACTTATAAATAATCAGAGTAAAAGATGCTCCCAGAAACTTCAAAAAAGGAATTGATTTCCCAATATTTAGTGCTTTCAATGGCAGCGATGGCGGGCATTAAAGCAGCCATAGACCCTCTCGACCATGGAGTTGATCTTACTTTAAAAGAGGTGAAAAAATTCATCCAAAAAGACAAGGTTAGGTACATGAATTCAGGGAAGGCGATAGACTTGCAATTAAAATGCACAACTGACAAGTCAGTTTCGATTAAAAATGGAGCGGTGGAATTCAATTTAGAAGTAAAAAATTTCAATGACTTGGTTTTGAGGCAAAGGAAAAAGGAGATTATTCCAATGTTCCTACTCGTTGTAATTTTGCCTGAAAACCCAGAACTTTGGTACGAAAGTTCATTTGAAAAACTAATTTTGTCAGCTAAGCGTTTGTGGTTTAGGCCCGAAAAAGGGACTACCTTATCACAAAACAAACAGAAAGTCAGCATTAAGATTCCTTTGGAACAAACTGCAACCCCAAAATTTTTCGCTTCAGTTTTCGAGCATTTTTTGCCATAACAGTTCAACTTTCGAAGATATGTATTCAGCCACCGTCATAGCATTTTTAAAATCCAAGGGATGGAAACCTGCGGGAGAAAGTACTCAATTTTATCGTTTTCAACCACCTGCCCAATTTAAGTTTGAAGATGGATTTATGTTAGAGTTGCCTAAAAACGAGAATGCACTAACCTATGCTCGGTACATGTCCAATATTGCAGAGGCACTATCCGAATTATACAATTTAGACAAGGGAAAACTTGAAATGCTGTTTTCCAAAACCTTGGAAGAAATCAAATCAGAACGCCTGCTTACCCGTGGCATGTTGGCTTACGCCTAAGCCAGAGCCTTTCATCTATTTTCAAATAAAACCTTAATCCACTCCCATTCCATGCACCTTTTGTGCAAACCCCCTAATTTTGCCGTCTTGCAAAATGCGCTGGCAACTTGCCCGGCATTCGAACTTTAGCTGAATTACCTACAGAATATGAAACGACTCTTTTTCCATCACACCGACCTCTGCAATTTTCCAATTCAAAATATTACGTTTCGCTCCCAGTTAAAATTTGGGGTTTCCCTCTGTTCCTTTTTTCTTGTTTCTTTCTTAATGCCTGCCCAAGATGCTGGCTATCAGATTGAAGTGGAAATCGCTGAATACAGTGGCGACACTGTTTTCTTGGGTTATCGGCGGGGCGAAAAGGTGTACAGCAGGGACACCGTGGCCATCAACAAAGAAGGCAAATTTGTTTTTCAAGGGGAAAATGAGTTGCAGCCGGGCATCTATTTGATCCTCCTGCCGCCGGACAACAAGTTCTTCGATTTCGTGGTGACCCGTGGCGACCAGCATTTTTCCGTTTCCACTAAAGCGCCAGAATTTTTCAAAAACCAAAAATTCAAGGGGTCGGAAGAAAACAGGTTACTCTATGATTATCAGGTTTTTATGAATGAACAAGTGCAGTTGGCCAAAAAAATAGATGAAGAAATAGCTGCCGCTACGGACGAAAAAAAGAAGAAGAAATTGGAAAAACAAAAAGCAGATGTCACCGAAGGCGTCAAGGCATACCAAGGGGATATTATGAAAAAGCACCCCACCTCTTATGTCGCCAAACTGGTGGCGGCGTTCAAAGAACCCGACATCCCGGAAGCACCGTTGAAGGAAGATGGCACCAAGGACGAGCGGTTTGCCTTCCGCTATTACAAAGCACATTATTGGGACGGCTTCGACCTGTCGGATGATATTTTTGTCAATACACCTTTTTTATTGCAAAAAATAGATCGTTACATCAATGACCTCACCCAACAATCCCCTGACAGTTTGATTGAGGCAGTGGATTATATTCTGGAACGGGCAGAAAAAAACAAGACCGTTTTTCAAATCGTCTTGCCACACCTGACCAACAAATACTACAAGCCAGAAATCATGGGCCTCGACAAGGTTTTTGTCCACATTGCCGATAAATATTACGCAACGGGAAAAGCCGATTGGGTCTCTGAGGAAAACCGGAAAAAAATTACCGACGATGCTTACATGAATAATTTAGTACTCCTCGGCCGCCCCGCCCCCGATGTGAAGGTTCAATTATATGACCCTGAAAAAGAGGAGTTTACGACCGAATTGATGTCGCCTTACGACGTGGATGCAGAATTTACACTGGTTTTTTTGTGGAAACCGGGCTGCGGACACTGCAAGGCCATGACCGATAAATTGAAGCCATTTTATGAGGAATGGAAAGACAAAGGGGTCGAAGTATTTTCCATCAGCTCGGCCAACCATGCTGATCTGGAAAAGGCCATCAAAGACATCAAAGCCAAAGAAATGCCATGGATCATTACTGCCGACCCCTACTCCCGTGCTCGCGCCATGATCAACTATTATGGGACTTCCCTACCCCGCTTATATGTTTTAGACAAGGATAAAAAAATCATTGCGAACCGCATCGGCGTAGAACAACTCCCTAAAATTTTTGAAGAATATAAAAAGAGCCAAGAATTAGATAAATAACCTACCCCGCGCTACTTTTGCCTCCATTTTATAGCATTTCCCGATATTTCCAGCACATCCAATAAGGTAGCAGTTTCGAAGCGTTACCTTTTGGAAGCATCGGAAACATCTTATTGAAGTAGCACAATCAATCGAGTTCATCGCACTCGTCATTTATATGAAAATCATTATTGCCGGCGCAGGCGGCCTTGGATTCCATCTTGCACAGCTCTTGGTTGTTGAAAACCAAGCTATCATTTTAATTGACACCAATCAGGAAGTCCTGGATTATGCAGCATCCCACCTCGATGTCATGACAGTTTCCGGAGATGCTTCTTCTGTGGATGTGTTAGAGGAAGCTGGCGTGGCGGATGCCAACCTCGTACTAGCCGTCACTACTTTTGAAACGACCAACTTAATGACGGCCATATTGGCCAAAAAGAAAGGTGCCCGACGTACAATCGCCAGAGTAAACAACTCAGAATACTTGCGTGAATCACAGCTCCATATATTCAAAGACCTTGGGATTGATTCCCTCTTTTCGCCCCGTCTGCTGGCAGCCAAGGAAATCTGCCGCCTCATCAACCGGGTTTCTTTCACTGATATTTTTGAATTCGAAAACGGCAAAATCTCGCTTGTCGGAATTACCCTCGATGACGACTCGCCGCTTGTGGACACCCGCATGGACGAACTGAAAAAGATCGAAAGCAACGTCACCCTGCGACCAATGGCCATTTTGCGGGGGCACCAGACCATTATCCCACGTGGCGATGTGATGATGCGGAAAAACGACCATGTCTATTTTATTACCAGCACGAGTAAAATAGACATGATCGAAAAATTTGTCGGCTCAGCAAAGAAGAAAGTCAAAAACATCATGATCCTTGCGGGTAGTGGGCTGGCCTTTGAGACGGCCAAATTGCTGGAAGACGAATACAATGTTACCCTGATAGAAGGTATTAAAGACCGTTGTAAAATTTTTGCTGAAAAACTGAACAAGTCCCTCATTATCAATGGCAGGGCAGACAATACAGACTTGCTACAAGAAGAGGGCCTCGACAACATGGACGCCCTCATCGCCCTTACCCCCAATTCGGAGAGCAATATCATCGCCTGCTTAACGGCCAAAAACCACGGTGTTTACCGTACCATCGCCCAAGTAGAAAACAAAGAATACACCCATATTTCCCAGAACATTGGCGTGGATACACTCATCAATGTAAAGTTGATCGCAGCCAACAACATTTTCCGCCATGTCCGAAAAGGCCGCATCGAAGCCATAACCGGGCTACATGGTGTAGATGCCGAAGTCATCGAATTTGTGGTGACCAAGAACAACCACCTGACCCGCAAACCATTAAGGGA
>JAWKLX010000064.1:0-34418 GCA_041392505.1 Saprospiraceae bacterium
GAGCATTTTTTCCGGGGGTTTGGGACGTATCCTGTCCCGTATTTGCAAGTGACGAAGAATGATTTTCCGAAACCATTTAGATGGTTGATGGATGGTTAGATGGTTGCATGGTTTCACTGTTTCATTGTTTCATGGTTTCACGGTTAGATGGTTTCATGGTTACCCCTAAAGCGAGTACACGTTATACGGGCAACCATGAAGCCATGCAACCATGAAACCATCCAACTGAACATTTACGGCACAGTTCTCGTTTTGGCTGAAATGCCTCCTTATATTTGCAACTTCCCGGCATTTTCAGAATAATTTCCTTAAAAAATAAGCGAAGACGGTAATTTTGGTTGACCTTTTGGCAATATCCCGTCTAATTTTTCATTGGTATTTCGGACCATCCTGAATCGGATCATAATTAAACTGACAGACAACCCAGCTACATGAGAAATGTAATACTCACTTTGATCGGACTTTTGACTACGCTTTCCGTTTCTGCTCAAGGCGAAATGAACAACCTCGCCTTGGAGCCTACCCCTTCCCTCTGCAAGCCCGGGGTTACCAACAAATCACCGGGAAAGGGTTTTATGATCGATTATGCTTACAACCCTGAATTCAGCATGCGGCCAACCAATGCCGAACAGGCGAGCGAGGTGGAGGCTAACCAACGTTTTACCTCCAAAATAAAGCTGCCCATTCTCCACAAGCACCGGGTAAAATTCCTGCTCGGTTTTAAATATGCCTTGGAGCGGTACCGTTTTGAAGATATTAACCCAGAGAATTACAGCCTGTTTAAGCGGCTCAACGAAGTTACGCTCAAAGATGCCGAATCAGCGGCCTATCTCATCGTCCCGATCAACCACAAATACTACACTTCGTTTCGTTTCAGCGCCTCCTTTCGGGGCGATTATGGGGGCTTCCTTAGCACGCACAACGACTATGCTACCTACCGGGCAGCGGGCATTTTGGGCATCAAAAAAAAGGATGATTTGGAGTACGGGATTGGGATTTATTACTCAAAAAACATTCGGCGTACGATCGCTTACCCCTTCGGTTTCGTCAATTGGACGATGAACGACAAGTGGGGCTTGGAGGCAGCGATTCCCGTGAGTATCAAGTTGCGCCGCAATATCAATGACAAAAACCTGCTGCTGTTTGGGACCGATTTTTCCAGCCAGAACTACACCCTCCACGTCGACGATGCCTTCAACATTGCCCAGCAGGAACAGTTGATATATCACTACCGCCGGCAGTCACTGGAAATCTCGACTGCTTGGATGAAAAAGTTTTCGAGCTGGACGTGGATGCAATACAAAATCGGTTATTTCTTCAATATTAATTCCGATGCACTGGACCTTACCGATGGCCTCAATTATGACCTCCGGCCCACGGGCAGTCTGGTCGGGACAGTCACTTTTTTCTTGGCACCACCGAAGAAGTTGATGAAATAATTAGCAGTTGGCTAGTCGTTTCAAGAATTGATTCCTTTCCTTCCTGTTGCTGTAAGCCAATGTTTCCCTGTACTGCTGTGCATGGTATATCCCAGCAAAAAAGCTACATTTACAGCACTGTTTTTTAGCTTCATTTCAACTGCCTAAAACCAACGAACAAACAATGCCCGCAAACTCTTTTCCCCGCTACACTACATGGATAGGCCACTTGACTTTCGCCGTATTGGCGGTATTGGCCGTTTGGTTTTTCAAAGAACGGACCGTTATTCTCGATGCTGCTTTTCAGAGTTTTGAAGTGATCAAGAGGGGCTGGTTTGCCATCCAGGTCAATCGGTACGGGGCGGCTATGACGCAGGTTTTCCCCTTGTTGGCTTCGAAGTTTACTTTCCTGTCCCTGTCCCATGTATTAATGATTTATTCCTTAGGTTTTGTGCTGGTGCACTGGTTGATGTTTGTGGTCTGCGACCAATGGATAAAGGTCAAGGCACTTGGTTTTGCCATTGTCTTATTCAATGTTTTTATGGTCAACAATACCTTTTACTGGGTGCAAAACGAGATCATCCAGGCCATCTCGTTGAATTTCGTTTTTTGGGCGTGGCTGGTCAGGTTGGGGAGTTGGCGGCAGATAAAATGGTACTTATACCCCGTACTCGTTTTTCTGATTGTGACGATTACTTTTTTCCACCCTTTGACAGTCTTTACTTTTGTCTTTTTGGCGGGTTATTTTCTGCTGGATAGTTTTGAAAAAAAGCAGTTAGCCATTCAGCGAAGCCTGAATTTGATGGCGGTGGCTGTTTTTGGAGTCAGTCTTTATTTGAAATATACAGCCTTTCCCAACACCTATGACCTGAAAACGACGGGGAGGTTCAGCCACAATAACATACAGACGTTTTTCACCGACCCTTCCAGCACTGTTGGTTTTCGCCAATTTATGGAGCATTTGCCCATTGATTTTTACCTTTTGCCCATTGCTTTGGCGCTGGTGACGGTTTTTTATTTTTGGAAAAAATTGATTCTCAAACTACTTTATGTCTGGGGAAGCAGCATTGCTCTTTTATGTGTGGTGATGATTTCCTACATCAAAGGGGGCGATTGGTTTCACATCGAAAGCCAATATTTACCAGTGAGCGTTTTTCTGGTTTTACCGTTGGCTTGGGAGGTGCTCCCCGATTTTTCTTTATCAAAGAAGGGCCTCAAATGGACGGTTGTTGGTTTGTCATTAGCTATTTTTATCCGCATTGCCGACATTGTCCAAACCAGTAGTTTTTATGAAAAACGGCTGGCATATATCGGCTCGACGCTACAAAAAACTTGGCCGCTCAAAGGCAAAAAATTTATCATGGGAGACGATATTTTGGACAAGGACACCCTTTTGCAAACTTGGAGCTTTGGATATGAAACGCTGTATTTTTCGGCCCTGCAATCCCCCGATTCAACAAGGACGATTGCCATTTTTACCAATATTGAAAAACAGCGTTGGCGCCTATCCAACCACAATTCTTTTATGGCCTATGGCAACACAGTCCGTTTCAATGACCTGCCGCGGCACTTGTTTAATTTCACGGACACCACAGAAAATTATCGGCTGCTCGTAAAGGAAGATTTTGAAAAATAAGGTGCTGCTATTTGGCAGTGTATTTCGCCATGTACTTGGCCACATATTTCCCAATCACATCAAATTCCAGGTTCACCGTATCGCCTTTTTTCAAATGGCCAAAATTGGTGTGCTCAAAAGTATAAGGGATGATGGCCACCGAAAAACGGGCCTTTCCAGCAGCGTCTTCGTCAGGTTTCACCACCGTCAGGCTCACCCCGTTGATGCAGACCGAACCTTTGTCCACGAGTAAATACTCCGGCTGGTATTCGTATTCAAAATAAAAATACCAACTGCCATCACGTTCCTCGATTCCGATGCAATTACCCGTGGCATCCACATGTCCCTGTACCATGTGGCCGTCGAGCCGGGCATTGGGTTTCATCGCCCGTTCGAGGTTAACGGGGTCGCCGATTTGCAATTTCCCCAAATTGCTGCGGATTAAGGTTTCTTCAATGGCCGTTACCGTGTGCGATTGGTCGTCCAAAGCCACAACCGTCAAGCAGACGCCATTGTGTGATACGCTCTGGTCTATTTTCAGTTCGTTCGAGATCGGAGAGTGGACGGTGAAATGTACATTGGAACCTTCTTTCTGGATATTGGCTATTTTGCCAATGGTTTCGATGATGCCTGTAAACATGTGTTAAAAATTAAAAGTGAAAGTGTAAGTATAAGCTCCCTAAATACAATCTGCAAAACTTCTGGTTCAATCGTTTAACTATCGGGCGAAAAAGGAGTTTTCTAAATGGGGCAAAATTGATCTCAACCTTAAATTTGATGCTTCTGGAAATAGAGACGTAGATCAATTATTTAGGCAAAAATTGAATGTTCGTATGAACTGGAAATGAAGAAAAATACCTCATAGTCCCGGAGAGCATGCCCCGAAGTAAATTCGGGGCATGCTCTCCGGGACTAAAAATAATTATCATGAACAACGATCCATCAACCAATATCAAACTGTCTCAAATGCACATATAATGAACCGTTTGCCTGCTATCCTTTTAATATTCTTGAATTGCCAAGCATTGTTCGCCCAAGAGCAATTGCCCCTTTCCCTGTTCGGCTCGGTGGTAGACAAAACAGACCAATCCCCCATCCCTTATGTGAACGTCGTTGTGGAAGGGGAAAACCGGGGCACCGTGACCAATGAACTGGGTGAATTTATTTTAAAAGTGGACAGCCTACCAGTGCGATTGGCGATTTCCCACGTGGGATACGACCGGGTGGGGTTGACCATCACAACTTCGAATGAGCCTATTCTGATTCTGCTGGAACCTTCCACTTTACAGAGTGTAACGATCACCTCCAAGCGGGCTAACAAAAACAAAAACATCTTGGAAAAAGCGCTTGCCAGAACCTTGGAGCATTCGAAGGAAAGCCATTATGGGCGGGCGTTTTACAGGCAGCTTTCCAAAAACGATTCGACTTACAATGAACTCTACGAAATATTTTTTGATACCCGCTTCAACGCGGACGGTATCAATGACTGGGCAATCGAACAAGGGCGCTACGCTTTGTTGGAACGCACCAAAGGCGAGCGGTTTGTTTTTAATAAAAACTTCACCCTGATCGACCGCATTTTCCCTACTATACAACCCGACATGGAGGAATACATCACCCCCCTGCGGGAAAATGGGATTTATTACTTTGAAACGGAAATGACCAGCAGCTTCATCAAAGCGGATGGGCGGGAAGTGGCAGTGGTTGCTTTTAAGCCCCGGCCCGAAGCAGTTGGGGACACCCCGGCCATGATCGGTGAATTGTATATCGACCTCAAAACCTAT
This sequence comes from Saprospiraceae bacterium, assembly GCA_041392505.1. Classification (GTDB taxonomy): domain Bacteria; phylum Bacteroidota; class Bacteroidia; order Chitinophagales; family Saprospiraceae; genus UBA6168. Next base: position 4,818 of record JAWKLX010000064.1, read on the forward strand.
GACATACTGAAAATGGCCGGGCGTTTTGAAACGGATAACCTCGATGTGATCGAGCTGCAAGGCGATGGAAAATTTGTTGATTATGTGCTGTATTACGAAGCTGCGTTCAAACACAATGAGGAAGGCGACCTCTTGATGGACTACATCAAGGTTCGGCAAACGAGCGATGTGGTTTATGAGGACTACCCGACTCGGAAATTGGAGACCAATTCCCTCCTGACCTTTTTTGAATATTATACCCCCATCAATAAAAAGAACCGCTTGGGTGGCCGCTTGCGGTTTCGGGAAAGCGATCAAGACCTCATCAACAAAGTGGAATACGACCCAGTTTTTTGGCAAGAAAACCCCATCGTGAAAAGGACGCCAGTGGAAGAAAAAGTCATTGCCACCTTCGAGCAAGACCGCCAGTTTGGGTCTATTTATTTAAACAATAAAAACCAGGTTTCGCTCCTGCCAGAGTTGGATCGTGATCCAGTCGTCAAAGAGTTGGTGGAAAAAATGGCCAAGAACATCCCCATCCACGAAAAGGTCTATGTCCAAACGGACAAGCCCTATTACGCCCGGGGCGAGACGCTTTGGTTCAAAGCTTATGTTACCGATGCCATCGTCCATCGGCCATACAACCAGAGCTGGGCAATGTATGTCGAGCTGATCAACCCAGCAGGGCAAGAGGTGGCCAATCGGAAATTGCAGGTGCAGGGCGCTGGTTTTGCCGAAGGCGATTTTCTCATTTATCCGGGTTATTTGTCAGGCACTTACTTGCTGCGGGCCTACACCGACCAGATGAGGTTTTACGACCGGGATTATTTTTTTGAAAAGGAAATTGAAATATATACTGGTCTGCAACCGCAACCACTACCTGCCAAGCCGCCGGATTTTGATTTGCAATTATTTCCCGAAGGGGGCAATCTGGTCTATGACATCCCCAGCCATGTGGCCTTCAAGGCTGTCGATGAAAACGGGAATCCCAAAACGGTGGAAGGTTTTATCAGCGATGAAAACGGGGACACCTTGATGGTGTTTGAATCGAAGCACGATGGCATGGGCAGCTTTGTGCTGAACCCACAAACGGGGAAACAGTATTTCGTTATCGCAAATGATGGCCGCTTGGAAAAACGAGTGCCCCTGCCCGAACCCTTGGAGGAAGGGTATGTGATGTCGGTTGCGAACAAAGGGGATAGGAATTTGACTGTCAGGGTGTTGTGCAGCCCTTCGCTCGATAATTCAACCGTTTATTTGATTGGTCAGGTTCGGCAGCATATTTTTTATAAAGGCAAAGGTTCGCTTAAAAGGCAACTGTTGACTTTTGAAATACCCCGCTCCGTCCTACCTAATGGCATCCTGCACCTGACGCTGATGGATAGCCTGCACCGGCCATTCTGCGAACGGTTGACTTTCATCGATAACGATGACCATCTGGAACTCACCATTACCCCCAACAAGAAGAAATACGGCAAGGGCAGCACCGTCGATTTAAACCTGCGCCTGCGCAACCCATTCGGCGATCCGATCGTGGCGGAATTGTCCATGGCCGTCACCGATGCGGGGCAAATTGAATTGCCTAAGTTTGAAGAAAATATCAAAACCTACCTGCTGCTCAGTTCCGACCTGAAAGGGAAAATCAACGACCCTGCTTTTTATTTCCAAGAAGACCAGCCAGCGTCCCAATACCTGCTTGATCTGGTGATGATGACCAATGGCTGGCGTCGGTTTACCTGGCAGCAGGTGTTGCGGAAATCGGTTGCCCACCGGGTGCCGAGAGAGGGTTTTGATGTTTGTGGGAAAATGCGGGAGGACGATTTTGAGAAATTCGGCAGGACGGTACTTTCAATGGTTTCGGTGGGAAATGAACCGGGGTTGTATACGGCTACAGTCAACCAGAACGGGGAGTTTTGTTTTGCCAATGTCAACTTTCAGGATACCTGTAAATTGGTGATCCAAGCCATTGACGATAACGGGAAATACCATGAAGTTTCGGTAACCCTGAACGAGAGCAACAACCTGCCCAACGATCATTTGGCGCTACCGCAGTCGCCGCCCAATGAGCTGGTTACCAATTATTTAAATTTAAATGAAGTCTCTTTGCAGGAGCAATTGTATTTTGACGGAACTTCCATTTCCCTAAATGAAGTGACTGTCACGGGCAAGAAAAAAGAGCAAACCAAAGGCTACCGAACGTTCCACCCTTTTGCTGATTATGTGGTAGAGATCGACGAGCAAAATTCTGACCTGCTCACGGCCCTCAACGGACGGGTTCCGGGACTGATCGTTCAGCCCGGCAGCATCTCCCCGACAATTCGTTTTTCTAATCGAACGGCAGAACCGCTGGTGTTACTCGACGGTATTCCAGTCAATATTCAGTCCTACACAAATACGCCTATCTTGAATGAACCGAACACTTTAAGTGGTACCAGCGCCTACGAAGCCTTGCGTTCCATCAACCCAATATTAGTGGATCGGATAGAAGTCCTGAGAGGGACGGGGGCGGTAATGTATGATACATCAGGGGATAATGGGGTCATCGCTGTCTACACCAAAAATAGGGAAGGGCGGAAAGATCCGTTGATTTCCCAAACTTATGAGGGCTACTATACGGCCCGTGAATTTTACATTCCTAAATACGAGTCGAGGGATCGCCAAGACCTGCGCTCGACCCTCTTTTGGGAACCTTCTTTTCAAACCAATGAACAGGGGAGGGCCCGTCTGTCGTTTCCCAATTCGGATGTTGCCAAGTCATTTAATGTGGTCGTGGAAGGGATCACAGCCAACGGAAGGCCCGTCACCGGGGTGTTGCGGTATGACTGGAATGAGGGGAATTAGGTGCTATCCAAAAAAAAATGGAGGACACCAGCGTGGCGTCCTCCATTTACATTCATTCGCTAAGAAATACAGAAAAACGATAATTCTGACCACAAGATGGCCGCATTTCCCCACCAATCCAAAAGGGATATGCCGTTAGATGAACAATATAGATGAATGGTAACTTATGGTAGAAGTGGGTTGGATGGTTAGTATGGCTGGACGGCTGGATGGTTGACTTCGTTTTCGTTTCGGTCTGGTCTATGTAAGCTTTGTCGAAATTAATGAAACGCGGGCGGTGGGAGTTGGAGGGCTTATCTGAGTGATCTGCGAAAATCAGTGCAATCAGTTCCATCGGTGTGCAATCCCATTTTGGCGTTAAGCCGTTAAAACGGCTGTAACGAAGGCCATTCATATCAACCCACGACTTAAGTCGTGGGTTGATAATCAAAGCGTTGTGCAGAAAACCGTTTTAACGGTTTTTATTTTTCATGTGATTTGTAACTAAATCAAAGAAATTTTGGATCGCTTGGGCATAAGTCCCCCTGAAAAATAAATTTCTACTAATTTCACCTCCCAATTCTCATTAAGCCAAATCAATGCTCTGTGACAAAAATTTATTTCTTCACCGGTCAAGCGAAGCCTGCCCGGTGAAGAAGGATATTAGGGGGCGAGCGGCTTTTGGCCACTCGCCCCCTAAAAATTCTTCTTTACAGTGTAATCAATCCTTTCCAGATTAAATTTTCAAAAATAAAAGACATGAAAAAACACTTGTTTTATTTACTAACCCTGACCCTGCTGATGGCTTGCGGCCAGGACAAACCCGCACCCGCAGAACCAGCCACCGCTACCGATGACTTTGTCTGGCAGACCGAAAGTTTTGCCGACAAAAAAATCATCCGCTATCAAATCCCCGGCTTCGAGAAATTGTCCCTGCAACAAAAGCAATTGGTGTATTACCTCACCCAAGCAGGGTTGGCTGGCCGTGACATCATTTACGATCAAAACTACAAGCACAACTTGGCCATCCGCCACGCTTTGGACAAAATCATGAGCGAATACAAAGGCGATAAGAATGGTGCCGAGTGGAAAGAACTGGAGAAATATGCCAAAGAAGTTTGGTTTGCCAGCGGTATCCACCACCATTATGGCAACGAAAAATTCAAGCCCGGTTTTACGGAGGATTATTTCACAAAAGTCTTGGCTGAAACGGGGGCTACCCTTTCCAATGAAGCAATGGCCGCCATTTTTGACCCATCGGTGGCACCAATGAAAATTGACCAGACCGACAAGACAAAATTGCTGGAAAACTCTGCTGTCAATTTTTATGGCGATGATGTTACGACTGCCGAAGCCAAAGCATTTTACCAGAAAATGGGCGACCCGAACGATCCTACCCCGCCTTCTTATGGTCTCAATTCCCGCTTGGTAAAAGACGCCAGCGGCCAGCTCGTCGAACAAGTTTACAAAGTGGGCGGCCTGTACGGCCCGGCCATTGAGCAGATTGTTGGGTGGTTGGAAAAAGCGGTGACCGTGGCCGAAAACGAGCCGCAAAAGCACGCCCTCGAATTACTCATCGAATATTACCGGACAGGTGATTTGAAAAAATTTGATGAATACTGCATTGCTTGGACGCAGGCCACCAAGGGTGATGTGGACTACATCAACAGCTTCATCGAAACCTACCATGACCCGCTCGGCAAAAAGGCCAACTATGAAACCATCGTACAGATCAACGACTTCGAAGCGTCTGCCCGCATGAAGGCCGTAGCCGAAAATGCCCAATATTTTGAATCGAACTCCCCCATCATGGAGCAGCACAAAAAGAAAGAAGTGACTGGCATTTCCTATAAAGTGGTCAATGTGGCAGGCGAGGCCGGAGACGCATCCCCTTCCACCCCCATCGGCGTGAACCTGCCCAATGCGGATTGGATCAGGAAAGTACATGGCTCCAAATCAGTCAGTCTTGGCAACATCGTGGAGGCTTACAGCAATGCTGACGGCCCCGGTATGTTGCAGGAGTTTGCCAACGATGAGGAAGAAATAGAACGGGCAAATAAGCATGGTAAAATAGCAGCTAAAATGCACACGGCCCTTCACGAAGTGATCGGCCACGCCTCTGGTCAAATGGAACCAGGCGCCAGCACCGACAGTTTACAGCATTTTGCCTCCCCGCTCGAAGAAGCCCGTGCGGATCTTGTCGCCCTCTATTATATTATGGATCAAAAAATGGTGGACCTCGGTCTCATGGAATCCCTCGAAGTGGGCAAGGCTGAGTACGACAGTTACCTCAAAAATGGCCTGATGACACAACTCCGCCGCATCGATCTGGGCAAGACCGTTGAGCAGGCGCACATGCGCAACCGCTCCATGGTGTCACATTGGGTGTTTGAAAAAGGCAGTGCCGTCGGAGCCGTTACCATGGAAAAACGAGATGGCAAGACTTACATCGACATCAAGGATTATGAAAAAATGCGGGAACTGTTCGGGGAGTTATTGCGGGAGGTTCAGCGCATCAAGTCGCAAGGTGATTTCGCAGCTGCTGAAAAGCTGTTCGGGGATTATGGCATCCAAGTGGATCAAGCGATCCACAAAGAGGTGCTCGACCGTTCGGCGAAATTGAACATCCCGCCCTATGGTGGTTTCATCAACCCACGCCTCGTCCCCGTTTCGGAAAACGGACAGATCACGGACGTGAAAGTGGAGTACCCCGATGATTTCACCAAGCAGCATTTGGAGTATGCGGAGCAGTTTAGCTTTTTGCCGATCAATAATTGATTTTAAATAAAAGCTCTGCGGAACTCCGAGCCTCCTCCGTGTCCCTCTGTGTAATAATTAGTTATTGCACGGAGGGACACGGAGGAAGCACTATCGAAAAAAGTTTGAGCCGAATAAAACCCCTAATCGGCTCACATCAATGCACAAAAAGCACCGCCGCCTTTTTCAACGTCTCCATCACCCCCCAGAGCAACGGCAGCCCGACAAAAGCCCAAGACAAAAACAGACGGAGTTTGGATGTTTTGCTTTCCATGTTTTTAGAAAATTATAGTAGAGAAAAATAGGAACGCTGAGGACGCTGATAGGGCAGGTTTACACGGATTTTTCTATAAATAAATCTGCGTCATCTGCGAAATCCGCATCATCCGTGTTTCTAATTATTGCCCCTTTTAAAATGAAACCTCCCCGCTACTGGCCGCACCCGGATGTTGCAGACAAACCCCACCAACAGCAGTCCCGCCATAATGTACATCGTGGTGGAATAGGCATTGGCGGCAGGTACGTGCAGCGTCTCAATTTGGTAAGCCCGGATGTTGTTCACCAGTTGAGGACCGAGCAATGCGGCCATGCTCCAGGCCAGTAATAGGCGTCCATGAATGGCACCCACTTCCATCGTTCCGAAAAGGTCCCGCAAATAGGCAGGGATGGTCGCAAAACCGCCGCCGTACATGCTCATGATGATGCAAAACGCCCCGACAAACAAAACGATGCTGCCCCTATTTCCTGTGAGGGGAACTAAAAAATAGAGCACCGCTCCCAGCAAAAAGAAAACCGAATAGGTATTCCTCCGACCGATCTTATCCGACAACGACGACCAGAAAAAGCGCCCCAACATATTGAACAAACTCAACAAGCCGACAAATCCGCCCGCCGTCGCAGCAGTCACTGCCTTCGAGGCGCCGACTACTTTTTCGGAAAACATTTCCTGGATCATCACGGATGCTTGTCCCAGTACGCCGATGCCCGCCGTCACGTTGAGCATCAAAACGGCAAAAAGCAAATAAAACTGTGGGGTACGGATAGCAGTGTTAGCTTCTACATCGGGGCCAGCGGGTTTGCTGTTTTCACTTGGTGTCCAACCAGCGGGTGTCCAACCATCAGGTGGGATGCGCACGGTGAAAACGCCAAACAGCATAAACAAAAAATACAGCCCGCCCATGACCAGAAACGTCTCTGCCACGCCCGTTGACGTTGGTGTGCTGAAATGGTTCATCAGCCAGATGGACAGCGGTGCGGCTACCATCGCCCCGCCACCGAAACCCATGATGGCCATGCCCGTTGCCATGCCCGGTCGGTCGGGAAACCATTTGATCAAGGTCGATACCGGAGAAATATACCCCAATCCCAAACCAATGCCGCCCAGCACCCCGTGCCCCAAATAAATCAACGCAATTTCATGTAGCCAAACCCCCACCGCCGACAGCACAAACCCGCCTGAAAAACACAGTGCCGATACCAACATGGCCAGCCTCGGCCCGACCTGTTCCAGCCATTTCCCAAACAACGCCGCCGAAGCGCCGAGACAAAACAGGGCAATGGAAAAGATCAATCCCAATTGCACCAACGACCAGTCGCCCTCCGCAGGTGCGGCAATGCCGATGGCCTGCGCAAGTGGTTTGTTGAAAACGCTATAAGCATAAATTTGTCCAATGCATAGATGGATGGACAAAGCGGCTGGCGGCATCAGCCAGCGGCTGTAACCCGGCTGGGCGACGGTGTTGGATTTATGGAAAAAGGAAGGGAGGTTGGGCATTTAGTTGTTGTTTTGAGAATTCGGGATGACAATTCCGATTTCATTTCATGAATGTGGCAAACGATTCCCCAAATATCTTGTACACACTATTATTTTTTTGATTTTAACAAACCAAAATTGAGTCCTAAGTGAAAACCGACATAGCTTATTTGTGTGGTTATTACGAGGGTGCTTGAAAGCTCGACCCCAAAACTTTTACTGACATCACTAACCCATTTGATCTTGCTGTGAACACCGTAGGTAGGTACCCTTCTCTGTAACCTATTGTAGTTGCTGCTGAATAGGCAGACCCAGCCAACAAATGGAATACTCGGGTCGCACGGTCCACTTTCGACAAATTTAGAGTCATCTGTTTTACCAGCCAACAATCCAAGTTCAGCCCGCCATACATTGTTGGCTTTAGACGAGATGCGTTTGCCAAAATTCAAATCGAATAACTGAAATTTTTCACTGGGAGGGAAGAGAAAAGCATCGTAGTCATCTGGAAGATTTGGTACAAACCGAGTCCCCCTGGTGTGCCCAAATGTCACATAGTTGATATCATCAAAATTGTATTGCAGGTAAGGGTTGACCACGAGCCCCGGTGAGAATACGGCCCCACCTCCAACGTGAAGCAGAAGGCGGCTTTTCATAACAATCGGTTCAATATCAAAAAGTTCCTCTGTAGTGATATGATTATATTGGGTGGAATCAGGTTGGTGGCTAAATGCGGGCAATCCCAGCGATAAAAAGGAAAAGAGGAGGAGTTTTACTTTTTTCATGAATGTTTTTTTTCGTCGCTCAATAAATATTTGGTGGGCAGTTTATTGTCTTAAAAATCCATCAAAGATTAATAGACTTAGCTTGATCATCTGCAAGCTATAAACAACCTTTTATTTCAGCAAGAAATAGTCGGCATGCTTTACCTGAAGATTAAAATATTGTACCTGTTTAGCGCTCCGTCACCAATATAGGGGGGAAGTAATTCCATATTTATTCTGAATGTACATCAACGATTTGGGTATTAAACCAGCTGGGAGTGAGGGGTTTCGTTTTTCCAAGTCCTATTTTGGGTAGTTGTTTTCATGATGTATAGATACTTGCCAATCCATTTTTATATTGCTAACGGGTTGTTGTAAATAGTTGAGAGAAGGGGGCATCGAACTGCTTGTAAACGGTTCTCTATAATGCCTATCCCAGGATTGAAATGTTGTCAAAACCTGCAGAGCGGCCTTTCCCATTCCCCCTGATTTCTGCCATTTCCCGCCTCGTACCCACCAAAAAACGAAACGTTCCCACCCACAGGCGCAACTGACAATAGTTTTGTAGCAAAAAAGAGCCGTTTTTATCGGAATGCTTATTTCGGTCAACGGCCTTGAACAAAAGCCATGCAAGACCTACTACTAATTGCTTCAAAAACATTTCAAAGAATTGCCTTTCCGCATTCATTGTTGGGGTTGGTTGTTTTATTGTCCATTTTACCAAAATACGGAAACGCCCAAAGTGAATCGGATTTTATTCTCCCTCCCTTGGACACTCTTGTTCAACTGGCATTTGAGCACTCAGCCCTGCTTCGTTCTCAGGATGTTTGGATCGAAACACAAAGACAGGAATGGCAACTGGAACAAAAAAGCTGGGCTGACCTCATTTCCTTTGGTGGTACCGCCCTTGTTGGTACCAATAACGTGCTCGACTACCAGCAAACTTCGCTTGGGTCTGACCGGATCGCTGTTGACAGGAGGAGTGCGGTTTATAATGGTGGGGTGACGGTCCGGTTTACGTTGGGGGATGTCCTGAATCACGATGAGAAATCGCACATTAAATACCTGGAATACGAAAAAACGCAGTTTGACCGAAAGGTAATAGAACAAGAAATCCGGGAGGAAATGCTGGTCCGTTACGACCGTTTTTTGTCAAGCAGGAAAATGATCGGCTTTGCATCAGAAAATGTCGAATCTATGCGCATGGCATTCGAAACGGCCAAAAAATATTTTGAGGCAGGGAACTACCCCGTCGCGGAATATAGCTCCATGCATTCCAAGTACATCGCTGCCCAGCAGCTTCTCGAAGAGGCCGTCCTGGAAGCCAAGCACCAGTTCAGGCTTGTATTGGCATTGGCCGGATTAAAATAGACCTTATTTGAAGTTGAGAAATTAGAAATTGGAAATTGAGAAAATAGAAATTAGGATGTTCCAACAAACTGACTTTCAATATTTTATATTCTCTAATTTCTAATTTCTCAATTTCCAATTTCTCAATTTTCAATCCCCCCTATCCCTTTTTCTATTTTGAACAATCATCCATCGTCCAGCTACAAAGGACAATGTAAAACCCTTTAAAAATGAGCCTGATTTCATTCATCCGTTTGTTGGCTAAACACTTGAAAACCATGCTGTTGGCAGGTCTGTTGCTGGCTGGGGTGGTTTGGTATGGCACCCGCAACGAAAAAAAAGAATACACCTCACACACCCTAATCAACACTGGTTTGGTTTCGGGATATAACCTCGAAAGCTCGGAAGGGGCTAAAGTCGATTATGCCTACACCAACAATGAAATTGAAAACCTATTGAGCCTTGCTTCTTCCTATGAAATGATAGAAGAACTGGCCATGAACCTGCTGGCAGAGTACATCATCATGGATGAACCCAATCCAGATTTGATAACTTTGGAAGGATGGGAAAGGATGAAGGAAAAAGAGGTGCACGACGTACGGCTTTTGGTTAAGGTGGTGGGCGATAAAGAGAAAACCTTGGAGAATATCCGGAAGTACCGGGAAGAGCGGACTGAAAATGCCGTTCAGTTATTGTTGTACGGAAAGCACCCTTTCTTTGGCATTGAGCACCTGAAAGAACTTCAAGCCATGCGGGAGGGTAAAAGTGACCAATTGCGCTTTAAGTATTCCACTACTGATCCGGCTGTCTGCCGCTATACCCTCGAAAAGCTAACGGAGATATTTATTGATAAACACCGAAGGATCAAGCAGATACAGTCCACCGATGTCTTGGAGTTCTTTGAAAATGCCACCAAAGAGGCGCAAGAAAATTTGGATACCAGAGAAGACAGGTTGCTGTCCTTTATGATCCAGAACAAGATCATCAACTACTATGAACAAACGCGTTACATCGCTGCGGCCAAAGAGGATTTGGACGAAATGTATTTCCTTGAACTAATGACACTGGCCGGGGCGGATAGCACCCTCAAGCGCCTCGAACTGGAAATGGAAAAGCACATGAGCCTTCCAGAACTTAATGCCGGATTGATTATGAAAAGGGACAAACTGGCGAAGTTGTCCGCTAGGATCGCTGAATATGAGTTGTTCCGACTGGACAGTTTTCCGGCTGACCTATCTGCTTTGCAGGAATTGAAGCTAAAGTCAAGCGAGCTGCAGGAAGAAATCCAGCATTCTGTCAGTGCATCGTTTGCAGTGAACCGCACGCCGGAAGGGGTAGAGTTAAAAAACCTGCTTACCCAATGGCTGAATAAGGTAATGGATGTCGAGCAATCAATGGCCCGCTTGGGGGTGTTCAAAAAACGGAAAGTTGAGTTTGAGGAAATCTATTCCAAATTTGCCCCGTGGGGCAGCCGGATCAAACGGTATGAAAGGGAAATCGACGTGGCGGAAAGAGCTTACCTGGAGAATCTTCACAGCTACAACCAGGCCCGCCTGCACAAATTCAACATGATGATGAGTGCCAACCTGAAAGTCATTGACCAGCCATTTTTGCCCATCAAACCTGCTGAATCCAAACGTAAGATGTTGGTGGTCGTTGGTTTTTTGGCAGGCTTTATTTTGGTTTTGGCGGCGGCAATTGCATTGGAGCTGATGGACAGTTCATTGAAAACACCGATCAGGGCAACGGAGCAGACTGGGTTGGAGATAGCGGGGGCTTTCCCTTTATTCCCTGGTATTTCCCAAAAGAAACAGGTCATTGATTTTTCAAAAGTAAGGGAGCGTTCTATCGGGCAATTTTTGCAACAAATAAAATTACATTTAAGAAACCAGGAAAAGCCGCACGATGGGCCTCAGAGGATAGCTATCATCAGTACCCGACAGGGGGAGGGCAAATCTTTTGTCACCCAAATGGCGGTTGAAAAGCTTCGGGCGACAGGCGAGCGGGTGGCGTATATTTTTCCCAACCCCCCGCTGTCGGATAGGCATCCCGATGATTTTTGCTACCAACCGGATATTCATTTTTTTGAAAAAAAATCGGAAGAAAAACTGATCCGTGAAGCAGGCTTTTCGGACAAAGATTACCAATATATTTTTCTGGAACTCCCCGCCTTGCTGACTGATACCTACCCCGTTGACCTACTCGCTCAATATGACCTGTCGCTCGTGGTTGCGAGGTCCAACCGGTCATGGAACCATGCCGATGCAAAATCATTGGACAACTTCAAAAAAGGGATTTCCGCCCTGCCCAAGTTGGTATTGAACGGCCTGCACCCAGAAGCATTGGAAGACAGTTTGGGGGAAATACCCAAGCGGAGGAGCAGGCTGCGCCAATTGGTCAAAGGAATGGTACTCTACCTACAACCATCTGCGTGAGTGCTATTTTCCGAAGCTATCCTACCAAAAACCGAAAAGCTGCCACACAGCATCGATCCGCACATCATCTTTGTGCCATCATTTATCAAACACCCCCACCACAAACATCAAGTATCATGACAACTCAATTGCGCAACGAGCAAATTCTAATCATAGGTTTTCCGGCATGGGACGGGGATTACATGAAAAGCACCGTGCTTTTAGCCAAAGAACTGGCAAAGGAGAATGAAGTGCTTTATGTTGAATACCCATTCACTTGGAAAGATATGTGGATGGGCCGCCTGGGTAAAAGCAAGGCGCCATGGAAACGCATGATGGGGAAAGAAGAAAGGCTGAGGAGGCTGGAATTGGAAAACGATGCCCACATCAGCGTGCTGACCCTGCCGCCCATGTTGCCTGTCAATTTTTTGGACAGCGAAAGCCTATACGATGCACTGATGTTGCAAAATGCAAAAAAAGCCTTCAAATATATCAAGGGTGCATTGGATGGTTTAGGAATGGAGCAGCCAGTTGTCATCAACGCTTTCAACCCATTTTTAGGGGTTTTCCTCGCCCGGCAATTTGAGGAAAAAGCCTTGTTTTATTACTGTTACGACGAAATCAGCGCTGCTAAATGGGCGGGCAAGCACGGCCCCAGGCTTGAGCAGCATCTGATGCGGGAAGCCGATGCTGTCATTGTCAGTTCACAGCATTTGCTCGATACCAAAAAGCCATTTGCCAACCAGATTTACATGGTTAAAAATGGGGTCGATTTTGACCTGTTCAGCCAAACTAACAGCAACTTCCCGACGTCCGATAAAAAAGTGGTAGGCTATCTGGGATCGCTCGATGATCGCCTCGATTATGATTTGTTGGAAACGTGCATAGCAAACCACCCACACTATCTTTTTCGGTTTGTGGGCCGGATAAATTCGCCCGATGTAAGCCGGTTACAAGGGTATGGCAATGTGGAAATCCTTGGCCCCCAACCGCCAAGTTCGCTTCCGGGGTGGGTACAATCATTCGATGTCTGCATAATCCCATTTGCAAAAAATGAATTCACGGCGGGGATTTATCCCCTGAAAATTAACGAGTATTTTGCTGCGGGCAAACCCGTGGTGACCACCCACTTTAGCGACCTCTCCGATTTTCACCATCTGGCCGAAATTGCCAAACATACGGAGGGTTTTTCCTATTTGCTTGAAAAAGCCATCGTTCAGGACGACCCCATGAAAGCACGCAAAAGAAAAGCTTTTGCCCGCCGAAACTCATGGTCACATCGGGCCACCGAAATGGGCATGGCAGTAGGCCTGGTGGTAAACGGAATAGAGGAGGAAAAAGAGACGGGGAAATGGTCGTGGATGCCCAATAATTACAACCGCTGGGGGGACGTCAGCCATTCGTTTTTCCAACCAAGTCCGAAAAACAACAGTGATGCCGGGAAGAAGGCAACCTCTCCTTCATTGCCATCTATCGAATCACTCAAGAATAGGGTTTTTGTTCAAAATATGGAGTTGCTTGTGCCAGAGAAGGGTTAAACCCTGACGGCACGGGCAGCTTTCTTTGAAAGGGCCCTCCCCACTAACTAACAAACCATCCATGTCTACTCCTGACAATATATCATTGCCCACCGGTGCCGACTGGTTGCGCTTGCCAGTTTTGCGGCTATTCCTGCTGCTGACGGCTTTGGCGCTCGGCGTGGTTGTCGCCAAAGGGGGCGTGATGGTCGGGTTCATGCTGATCGGTTTGCCGGGTGCTTTTTTTGGGCTGGCTTATTTGATGAACAATCCGAAAATGACATTGTGGGGGGCATTGGTCATTGGGTTTTTCGCCACGGGAGTCGCCCGATACATTAGCGCGCCGTGGGGGCTGATGTTGGATGCCTTACTGGTAGTAGGCTGGTTGGCCTGTTTGTTTAAATTCAAAAAACAAGACTGGAAGCCGCTCCGCAACGATGTGATGGGCATGGCTGCCCTGTGGTATGGACTGGTGATTTTACAACTTGCCAACCCCGAAATGCGGAGCGCTATGGCTTGGTTTTATGCCATGCGGGCCAGTGGCCTCTCGCAACTGCTGGCCTTCGGCCTCACTTTTCTTTTGCTCCGACATCCCAAGTACCTCGACAAATTGCTGCACTTCTCCATTGCTTTTTCCATCATGGGTACTGTTTGGGGCCTTCGGCAAATGATTTTCGGCGTCGATGCTGCTGAGCAGCGTTGGTTGTACGTGGACGGTTATGCACTCACCCACCTGTTGCATGGGGTGCTGCGGGTTTTTTCTTTTTACAGCGATGCCGGGCAGTTTGGTGCACAGCAAGCCATGATGGCGTTGGTCTGTGGCATCATAGCCATTGGGCCTTACCCCACCAAAACCCGCATAGGCTATGGCTTGGCAGCGCTCATCACCTTCATTGGATTTGGTATTTCCACACCGGGGCGTTGGCAGTGCCGGGCATAGGTGTGATCGTTTATTTGATTTTGAGTAAAACTATCGCCTGCTGTTGGTGGGCGTCATCACGATTGGCCTCACTTTTTATTTTTTAAAATACACCTATGCGTTGCAGGGCGTCGAGCAGGTGCGCCGGATGCGGACAGCCTTGGATTCGAACGACCCAAGTTTGTTGGTGCGGTTGGAAAACCAGCGGGCATTTGGCAATTACCTGGCTTCCCGGCCTTTCGGTGGAGGAATAGGCTCTTCTGGTTTTTGGGGCAACCGCTTCAGCCCCGGCACTTTTTTAGGGGAAATGCCGACCGACAGTTATTACGTAAAGGTATGGGCCGAAACGGGCCTCATCGGCATCTGCCTGCACATGCTGGTATTTGGCTTTTTCATTGGCAAAGGGGGCTATGTCATCTGGCACCTCCGCGACCCGCAACTGCGCCAAAAGATCCTCGCCATTTTTGCTGCTTTCATAGGTGTGCTGCTTGCCAATTACGGCAACAACGTGTACAGCCAATACCCTGTGGGGATCATCTTGTACATCGGCATCCCGTTTATTTTTATGTCCCCTGAATGGGATACGCCTGCTGAAACTACCACTTCTGCTTCTTTATCCACCCGGTAAAAGATTTTAATCAATCCAATTCCCGAAGGTTTCCAACCAAAAAACGAAAGCTTCCATCCTGGCCTCTTTTCCTGCCACAACTTTGTGCAAGATTTTTAAACAAACACCCCCGGACAAATAAATACGAAAAATGATCTTGTTAAATCTTATCGCATTTCTTTCACTGGCTTACCTCGGATGGGCTGTTTTATTCCAACTATTACCGGCAGTCGCCGGGCTTTTTTTCCAAAAAGAAAAAGGGCGGACAGATGGCAGGTTTCGTCGCTTCGCAGTACTGATCCCAGCATATAAGGAGGACAATGTCATTGTTGATACAGTGAAGGCAGTGCTCCGCCAAAACTACCCAGCCGAACTTTACGAAGTAGTGCCTATTGCAGATCAATTGAGCGACAGCACGTTGCAAAAAATTTGGGCACTTGGCGTCCAGCCGTTTGTAGTGGATTTCAAAAAAAGCACTAAAGCCAAATCGCTCAACGCTGCCATCGAGCAGTTGGGTGACGGCTTTGACGCAGTGGTGGTACTGGATGCCGACAACCACCCGGAGCGGGATTTTTTATTGAAAATGAATGAGGCAATGGGCAAGGGCCTGCAAGCTGTGCAGGGCTGCCGGGTGGCCAAAAACCACAACAACTCCATGGCCATTCTGGATGGCGTTTCTGAAGCTGTCAACAACCACCTGCTTTGCAGTGGCCAAAGGGCACTGGGGCTGTCGGCAAGGCTCGCAGGGTCTGGGATGGCTTTTGATTTTGATTTGTTTAAAAAGGTAATGAAAAATATTAATGCTTTAGGCGGCTTCGATAAGGAACTGGAACTCCGACTCACGCAGATGAAGGTGAAGATTGGCTATGCTTCCGAGGCGAAAGTGCTGGATGAAAAAGTGGACAACGCAGGCACTTTCTCCCGGCAGCGGGGGCGCTGGCTGGCGGCGCAATATCGCTATGGCCGCCGTTTTGCCATGCCCGCTTTGAAAGGTTTGTTGTTCAGTGGAAACATTGATTTTTTCAACAAAACACTGCAAATGGCACTACCTCCGAGGCTCTTGCTGCCTGGTGTGCTGCTGATCGGAGCAGTGGTTTCCACCCTTTTCCAATCTGGATTTGCGCCTATCTGGCAAACCCTGTTGGTTGGTAACTTTCTGGCCTTCGCACTTGCCATCCCCCGATCATACTGGAGCATGGATTTTCTGCGTGCCCTCCTGAATTTGCCGAAGGCATTCTTAGCAATGCTGAAAGCATTAACGATTATTCCATTAGCAACAAAAAGCTTTTTGCACACACCGCACGGTACAATTGCTTCTGCTTAATTCAAAATCATCAAACTATGCTTGGAGAAGGAATGCCTTGGCACATCATCATGTTCTTTTTTGTACTGGGCATTGTGTTCGGTGCAATGAGTGGAAAGGCCGGCGCTGACAAAACACCTATAAAACGATAACTATGAAAATCTTGTACGTCTGCAAATCATTGCCACATAACTTTCAGGGCGGCATTCAAACCCATGTGTGGAAGCTGAGCGAATGGATGGTTCTGCTGGGGCACGAAGTAAGCATCCTGACTGCTGGGAGCCTCGCCAAAGGAGAGCGGAAATCGGTGATGGGGGGTAGGACTATCATTGAATTGCCCTACTTCCCCGGCAGGAGGCTCCCTTTCTGGTCGGAAGCTGCGGAAGAATTGTCTTTTAACGTGGCAGCCCGTTTGTGGCTGTTGAAAAACCAAAGTTCTTACGACATCATCCACTTACAGGGGAGGAGCGGTAATTTGTTTTTATTGGATAAAGCGCTTTTGAAAACGCCGGTCGTTACTACCTTTCATGGCCTGATTGAAATTGAAAAAAAATTTACCACCAATAAAAAAGGCCAGGCCATTGGCGGTTGGCTGTATAAAAAGATGGCCACCCGTTTTGAGAACATGGCCTTGAAAAATTCAGACGCCGTGATCGCTGTGAGCGATGAAATGGCCCGTGTCGTGCAAGTCAGGGAAGAAGGCTCCTCCCGTAAAACAACAAAAATTTACAATGGTATTGATGTCCCTGAAACCACTGCCCCGCAAAATACCAGCGCTAACACGCTGCTTTTTGTGGGACGGTTGACCAAAATCAAAGGTGTCTTTGAATTGGTGGAGGCCATGAAGGCATTACCGGATTTTGTGCAATTGGTCATGGTTGGGGATGGGGAAGACAGGCCTGCCTTGGAAAAGAAGATTCAGGAATATCAGTTGGGAGAACGCATCACCCTTACTGGCGGCCTCCCCGCAGAAAAAGTAACGGATTGGATAAACCGTTGTCAAGCGCTGATCCTTCCCTCCTACTACGAGACCCAAGGCATTGTGTTGATGGAAGCCAACGCATTGGAAAAACCTGTCATAGCTAGTGCGGTAGGGGGCGTCCCGGAAGTGGTCCGGGACAAAGTCAATGGCTTGCTCATGCCGTCCAATGACCCCAAAGAGATCGTTTCTGCTGTTTCCTATTTATTGGCGCAGCCAACCCTTGCACATAAAATGGGGCAATGGGGAAAACTGTTAATGCGAATGAAATTCTCTTGGGACAACATAGCCTACGAAACGCTGTGCGTGTACAAATCCTTGTTGGCTGAAATCCCTGCCACAAGTGCCCCTAAAAAACGGCTGGCTCAACCAGCCTCACCTTTTTTAACAGCATGAAAAAGTACCTATCCTTTTTAAATTTTCGGCAAAAGGAAGTCCCTGCCGCGGTGTATTCGGTGGGGGCCAATGTTGCATCGCAAGGGTTTGCCTTATTGGGGTTCCTGCTTTTGGTAAGGATGCTGCCGCTAGCGCAAATGGGGAACTGGGCGATATGGCTGACCGTAGCAGCTATTGCAGATATGACAAGACAAGGGCTGGTGCAGAATGGGCTGGTGCGTTTTATTTGTGCAGAAAAAGAAGCCTATCCGCATTGGAACAGTGCAGCTTTGGTGTTGAGCACAGCTGCCGGAATAGTACTTGGAGGTCTGCTGACACTCACGGTCTTCCTTTATGCTTCCTTTGCTGGGGAGTCCGGTTTTTTGTCCTTGCTGTTTTGGGCATTTCCTTTTTTCTTGGTGCAGGGGCTTGTTCGGTTTGCTGAAACGGTT
The DNA here is from genome assembly GCA_041392505.1 of Saprospiraceae bacterium. GTDB lineage: Bacteria > Bacteroidota > Bacteroidia > Chitinophagales > Saprospiraceae > UBA6168. The sequence continues at coordinate 22,804 of JAWKLX010000064.1, forward strand.
CAAATATCCCGTCAAGATTTCAAAGGTATTTTTTGGGCAAACCTTTTCAACGGAAGTGTACAGCTCGCTTTGATCGCTGCCTATTTTCTTTTGGAAAAAATACCCGATCTGGACGAACTGATCGTTTTCCAAATGGTGGGGGCCTTGGCAGGCTTGGCTTTTTCAATAGTTTTTAGAAAACGTTATTTCCGGTTTGGCCAAGTTCAAAAGCATCGGCTTTTTGCACTGTTCCAGTTTGGGAAATACGCCGCTGGCACCAATTTCTTTTCCCTCCTTTTCCAAAGATTGGACACCTTGCTGATAAGTATTTTCCTGACCCCTGCCTTAGTCGCTATTTACAATGTTGCCACTCGCCTGAACGGTTTGTTGGACTTGCCGCTCAACGGGCTTTCCCAGGCCCTATATCCGCAAATGGCAGAGAAAATAGCTGCCAACTCGTCGCCGCAAGATGTGTATGGTGGAGGGGTCAACCACTTGTTAAAAGTGCAACTACCACTATCCTTGTTGGTCATCTTTTTTGCGCCACAATTGGTTGAGATACTGGCCGGGGAGGCTTATTCATCGGCAGTGCCATTGATAAGGATTTTGGCCATTGCAGGGTTGGTCAAACCTTGGGGGCGTACCTTTGGGCTGTTCCTTGATGCCATCGGCAACGCAGCCTTTAACCTCAAAATGCTGCTAATCAGTTTTGCCACGAACCTCCTCCTGGGGCTGATTTTTTTACCCCTCTTCGGGCTGTTGGGCGCAGCGTTTGCAACAGGTGCTGGTGTCGTTTTGACAACAGCCATTGGGCAGTATTTTTTACAAAAACAAATGGCCATCAGGCCTTGGCTGCTTAAATTTAACTGACATAACTGAGTACAGGACAAAACTGAGAATTGATAAAATGAATGTTGCTTATTCACCCCCCTTCCCCCCTCAAGGGGGGACAACACCCTCGCTTCATTGGACGTCCCTTTCAATATAGCAGAGGCGCATCCCCCCTTGAGGGGGGAAGGGGGGTGATTGGCCACCAATACATTTTAATGATATTCTTTTGTCCTGTACTCAGCTGACACAAACAACCTTTCGAAAATGAACAAGAGCCTTGAAAACAATCCGCTGGTCTCCATTATTACCGTCAATTTCCGGCAATCCGCCGTTACTTGCGACCTACTTCGTTCGTTGCGCAAGATTTCCTATCCAAACACGGAGGTCATTGTAGTGGACAATGGCTCTCAATTTGACGCTACACCTGATTTCAAAAAGGAACTGCCCGAAGTGAAGGTTTTGATAAGTGAAGAAAACTTGGGTTTCGCTGGCGGGAACAACCTCGGCATACAAGCGTCGAAAGGGGAATTCCTGTTTTTTATCAACAATGACACGGAAGTGGAAGATGGTTTAATTGAAAACCTCTTGAAGCGTTTTGATTCACCTGCCATTGGGGCTGTCAGCCCTAAAATATGTTATTTCGACTCACCGGACATTATCCAGTATGCAGGGTTTTCGGATATCAACCCGTTGACCGGCAGGAATAAGACCATCGGAAAAGGGGAGGCGGATCACGGCCAATACGACACGGCACGGCCCGTGCCTTTTGCACATGGAGCAGCTATGATGGTGCGCAGCGCCGTTGTTGAAAAGGTCGGTGAAATGCCGGAAAACTATTTCCTCTACTATGAGGAAATAGATTGGTGCATGCAAATCCGAAGGGCTGGTTTTGAGATTTGGTATGAACCAGCGGTGCGTATCCTTCACAAAGAGAGTTTAACTACTGGTAAAGAAAGCCCCTTGAAAATGTATTTTCTTACCCGGAACCGCATTACTTTTATGATTAGAAATTATCAAGGCTACAAATTGGCTGCATTCTTGGTGTTTTTCTATTTGATATCATTGCCTAAAAATTTGGTTCTACTCTTATTAGGCAAGGAATACAGTTTATTAAAAACATTTATTAAGGGTGCATCTGACCCGTTAGTAAATTTTATCAGTAGCATATATGAAAGGGATCGTATTTACAGAGTTCCTCGAAATGGTAGAGGACAAATTTGGCTACGAATTGGTGGATGAATTGTTGACGGAGAATGATTTGCCGTCAGGCGGGGTTTACACAGCCATCGGCACCTATGAAAACAGGGAAATGGCCATGCTGCTTAATGGATTGCACCATAAAACCCAAATACCACTTCCTACCTTGCTACACACATTTGGGGAACACCTTTTCATCACCTTTTCCCAAAGCTACCCAAGTTTTTTTCAAGGGATCACGGACGCTTTTGACTTTTTGGAAAGCATCGAAACCCATATCCACATTGAAGTGAAAAAACTTTATCCCGATGCAGAGCTGCCCCATCTTATCACCCGGAGACTCAATACGAACCAACTGGAAATGATCTACCATTCAGAACGGCGGATGTCCGAGTTGGCGCTTGGGTTGATTGAATCTTCGCTTAAATATTTTGGCGAAAAGGCCACAGTGGATAAAGAAATCTTGGAAGCGGATGGGGCGAAGGTCAGGTTTTTGATCAGCCGGGAATAAGAAATCAGGCAAAGAAAATTAAAATGAAAATTAAAACTGATAATCAAGGGTTTATCATCTTTATTGTCGAAATAACTCTACACGATTCCCATTTTGGTCTTCATTCTAATTTGTCCAAGCACATACCTTAGTATGCTCACATCCTAATAAGTGGGCATCTACGAATCTTCCAAAGTCGTTTGAAGATAACATGGACACAGCAAAAGAGATATCGCTATTGAAGCGCCGATTGGCGCGGGAAATAAATTCACGCAAACAAGCCGAAGCTATCTTAGAGCAAAAGGCATTGGAATTGTACCATACTAACCAAGAGTTGCGCAGCCTCAACGAAAGCCTCGAACAACGCATTGAAGAAAGGACCAACGCTCTGGAAATCAGTGAATTGCGCTATCGGCAAATCATTGAAACGGCATTGGATATAATCTATCGGGCTGATGCCAGTGGCTATTTTATCTATGCCAACCCAAGGGCATCGGAAATATTGGGATATAGTCAGGACGAAATCATCGGGAGGCATTTCATGGATTTCGTCCATCCCGAATGGCAGGAGCGGGTCAACAAATTTTACAAAGAAAATAGAGAAAAGAAAGAGATCAATACCTATCTGGAATTTCCCATAATTACCAAGTCGAATCAAACTAAATGGATTGGCCAAAATGTGCAACTCATCTCAGTAGATGGGGAAGTCACCGAAGCTATGGCCGTGGCCAGGGACATAACAAAACGGCGGTGCATCAAATGTAATGCTGATGTAATGCTAAAAGTGACAACTGTGGCAAGTACATAAATTTGTAGTGACGAAACTCAAAAAATATGTACTTATTTTGCCCAAGTTGTCACAGCACAAATATAAAAAAGAACGGCCACACCCATTATGGAAAACAGAACCACCAATGCAAATGCTGTGGCCGGCAGTTTGTACGAAACAACGGCCACACGGTGTCCGCATGGACAAAGGCCGTCATAAAAAAGGCCCTGAAGGAACGTCTTTCCCTTCGTGCCATTTGCCGGGTATTCGGGGTGAGCCTGAATTGGCTCCAATCGTTTGCCCATCTTTTTTGGGAGCAGACACCTGCAGACCTCGGGCTACCGCCGCCGCTCATTCGCCGGATAAAAAAGCTGCAAGTGTTTGGTATTCAGGCAGATGAACTCTGGTCGTTCGTTCAAAAGAAGGTCAACAAACGTTGGATATGGGTCGCATACGACCCTGTCCACCGTCTGGTGGTGGCCTATCATATCGGTGGCAGGGGCACAAAGGCGGCCAAGAAGTTCTGGGACAAAATCCCGCCAGTCCTGCAAGGCTGTAATTTTGAAACAGATGATTGGGATGCCTATCGAAGCATCATCCCATGTGCCCAACACAAAGTCGGCAAAGACCTGACTTTTTACATTGAAGGGTTCAACGCCACCATCAGAGCCAGGGTCAGTCGGTTGGTCAGAAAATCGCTTTCTTTTTCCAAATTGGACAAGTGGCATGACCTGGCAATCGGTTGGTTCTTTTGGCAATTCAATTTAGAACGCCAGCATTACATTTGATGCACCGCCAACAAAACAAAAGGCAGCAGAAGATGCCTTGTTGTCTGCCCAATTACGGCTCACCAACCTCATAGCCAACATGCAGGCCGGTATTCTTGTAGAGGATGAAAACAGGTTGATTGTCTTGACCAATGAACGGTTCTGTAAAAAATTCAATATTCCGGCGCCACCAAGTGCTTTAGTGGGGATGGACTGTTCCAATTCGGCAGAGCAGTCAAAACATTTGTTCAAAGACCCAGAAAAATTTGTGGTAGATATCAATGAGTTGCTGGAGAAAAAGGAGATCTGTGTTGGAGAACTTTTGGAACTGGTAGATGGGCGCATTTTTAAAAGGGATTATATACCCATCACTGCCAATGGCCACTACCTTGGCCATTTGTGGCAATATCAAGATGTTACCCAAGCAATAAAATCGGAAGAATTATTAAAGCGAAGTGAAGAGAAATATCGCAGGATATTGGAGAACATGGAGTTGGGGTTAATGGAAGTGGACATAGATGGGGTCATTGAGAGGGTTTACGACCGGTTTTGCGAGATGACAGGATATACAGAAAAAGAACTGATCGGTAAATATGCAAACGATATCCTTTTACCGAAAGAATACCTTCCTGTGATGAAGAGGCAACATAAGGATCGCTTGGAAGGCAAAGCTGGAAATTATGAGATTGAAGTGATTTGCAAGGGCGGCGAAAGGAAGTGGGTACTTATTTCCGGTACGCCGATCTACGACCACGCTGGTAGAATGACGGGAAGCCTTGGCATCCATTACGATTTGTCAAAACAGAAAGAACTCCAGCAGCAGTTGTTCAAAGCAAGGCTAAAGGCAGAAGAAGCACAAGAAGCAGAAAAGCAGTTCCTTGCCAATATGAGCCACGAAATCAGGACGCCGTTGAATGCCATCATCGGTATGACCCACCTCCTGTATGATACCAATCCCACATCCGACCAAGCCAATTATTTGGAGGTATTAAAACACTCCTCCGAAATACTGCGGTCTTTGATCAATGATTTGTTGGACATTGCTAAAATGCGGGCCGGCAAGTTGGAGACTTCCGTCAAAAGGTTTGACCTGCCCGGATTGGTAAGGACGATAGGAAAAACCTTTCAATTAAAGCTGGATTACAAAGCGGTAGAAGTGGTAGCAGAAATAGACCCCCAAATAGATACTCTCCTGCATGGGGATGATTTGCTGCTCAACCAGATTTTGCTGAACCTGATGGGAAATGCCGAAAAATTTACCAATGAAGGAAAGATCGGCATCCGTGTTTTTCAAAAAAGCAGGGACCACGAAAAGGTCAACTTGCTTTTTGAAGTGTTCGACTCCGGCATTGGTATCCCAGAGGACAAGATTGACCTGATTTTCCAAAATTTCCGGCAGGTGGATGGCGACATCAAACGCCGCTACGGTGGCACCGGCCTCGGCCTCTACATCGTAAAAGAGCTGGTGGATGTTCAGGGTGGAAAAATCTGGGTAGATAGTCAATTGGGTAAGGGGACGGTTTTCTCTTTCGAGCTAACCTATTTGGATTCGGGGGAACCAATCAGTGATCGAGTCGTTGAAAACCAACTCTTCCAAGCCGATTTTTCTGGAGGGTATAAAGTGTTGATTGTTGAAGACAACTCCATGAACCGCCGCTATCTGTCATCGCTGCTCGATAAATGGAACATCAAATACGACATGGCCGTGAACGGAAGGCAAGGTGTCGAAAAGGCACATGAATTTCGGTACGACCTCATTTTCATGGACATACAGATGCCGGAAATGGATGGTTATGAAGCGACGATTGCCATTAGGAGTACGGCCAACCCAAATAAAGAAACCCCTATTGTAGCATTAACGGCTTCTGCCATGCTTTCCAAAAAGGACAAAACCTTTCAGGTAGGGATGGATGATTATGTGTCGAAGCCATTTACCCCTGTCTGCCTTTTAGAAGTCATTAAGAAATTCCTGGATGGCGGAAAGATCTCTTTCGAGGAGCATAATATTGAAACGGCCTCCGATGCACCCACCAGCCAATTCCAATATTCTGACCAATTGGATGCCCAAACACTCTTCGACCTGTACGGCAACGATGCCGCCTATGCCTTGGACATGTTCAATGCCTTTTTCGAAAAAATAGAAACGGAATACCCGCAACTCCGCAGCAGTTTTGAACAAGAAGATTATCCCAAACTGGGGAAATTGGCTCATCGTATCAAGCCTACTTTCCCCATGGTGGGGTTGTCCGTTTTTGAGGAGTATTTCCAACAATTGGAAGACCTCGCCAAATCCGAAAATGTCAATGTGGAAGAATTGGAAAGCTATTTAGGAATAATTGAAAAAGGACTTGACAGCAAACGCTCAGTGCTGGAAGCTGAACGTAATCGGTTGGAAGGGTTAGTGAATCCCTTGTAAATCCGTTTGCAACGCAATCCTAAAATATGCTATTCATTATGATAAAATGCCTAATAATTGACGACGACTCCATGGCCCGTCTGGCCATGAAAAGACTTTGTGAAAAAAGTGAATACCTTGAGTTGAGGGGAGAGTGCGACGGTGCCGAATCCGCATTAGCCTTCTTGTCCGATGAAAACGAGCAAGTGGATTTGTTGTTTCTCGATGTCGAGATGCCGGGGATAAGTGGCATCGAACTGTTGGAACAATTGCCCGTCGTGCCCATGTTGATATTCACCACTTCCAAAGCCGACTATGCTTTTGATGCCTTTGAATATGGTGCAATAGATTTTTTGAAAAAACCTATTACTCTACCAAGGTTTGAACAGGCTGTGCAGAAGATATTGAGCATCCAAAACGACAACCTGGCATTTAAGGACAACTCCGAAAATCTCTACGTTCGTACTGAGGGGAAATATGTCCGGCTTACCTGTGACGACATTTTGTATTTTGAAAATGTGGGGGACTACATCCGCATAAAAACAAAATCGGGGGAAAGCCACATTATTCACGGCACTTTAAAAGGGATCGCCGAGCGCCTCAACGACCCTCGTTTCTTAAAAGTCCACCGAACGTTCATTGTCAATTTGGACAAAATTGTCGATATCGAAGAAAACACGCTTGTGATCGATCGCAACGTAATCCCAATCAGCCGGGCACACAAGCAAATTTTAATGAACAGGTTGAGGATTTTGTGATCCTCATTGTTTTTAAGGTGTTACACATTTTCTTGCTGAAATGCAGCTAATGGGGTTCTCAGCAAGATCCACATATCCAACAAAAAATTTGCCTTTAAGGCATAATTCACATCTAGGCGCTTCCGGCTGTTTGGGTCGCCCTTTCCCTTCCCCCTTTCCGTTACTTGCCATAGCCCGGTAATGCCAGCAGGTGCTAAAAACCTTCCAATAGCTTCGTCGGAGGTCAGCTTAACTGCTTCGTAAAGTGGCAGGGGACGGTTGCCCACCAAAGACATGTCGCCTTTGAGGACGTTGACCAACTGGGGCAATTCATCAATACTGGTGTTCCTGATAAACTGCCCTATTTTCGTGATCCGTGGGTCATTTTTGATTTTGACAAATGCTTTTTGTTGATCATAGAGTTCGAGTTCTATCCATTTTTCATTGTTAATGTAGCCATCGTCGCCCACCAGCTCGTTGCCCTTTTTTTCCTCCCAAGAAAATGGATTGGAAAAAGCAACATTTGTGGAGTCATTAGCACCGTATTGGTTTAATTGCTTCATATTTTCCAATAGTTGATCGGCGTCGGTTCGCATTGATCGGAACTTATAAAAATCAAAAATTTTATAAGCTTCACCCACCCTTTTTGATGCGTAAAATATGGGGCCTTTGCTTTCCAATTTTATCAAAATAGCCACCAATAAAAAAAGTGGTGAAAGTAGGAATAGCAGGGTGCTGGCAACGACCAGGTCGAATGCTCTTTTAGCCAGCCTGTAAATATTTTTGTTCAAAGAAAAAGGGGCTGTCATTGATGTAACCATGATTTAGTATTGAAGTGATTTAAACTTTTTTCATTGAGGAAGATTTGGCTCAAAAACGTGTCGGACACTTTCTTATGCAATAGACTTCGTTGCTTAATTTTCTCTAAGGAGGCTATTTAACGAAGTGTCCGACACGTTTTCCCTCTAAAAAATATAAGTTTAAATCGCTTTTTTTTAAAAGGTAATTGTTGGAATAATAGAGGGCGATAAAGCAGGCGACAACCCGCTTTTTTTAATAAGGTAAAATACTCAATAGGATTCTTCCAGCGCAATAGGTTTGTCTTGTCTGTTTTTGATCAGCGCATTTACCCTGAGAACCAATTCCTTTGGATGAAACGGTTTGGAAAGAAAATCGTTGGCACCAGTTTCTAAGCACTTCCAGCGCATTTCTGTGTTTTTTAGCCCTGACAACATAATGACTGGCACCTCCGACCATGCTTTACGAATCCGTAAATGCTGTAGCATCTCCAAACCGTTCATATCGGGAAATTCAAAATCCAGCACAATTACATCTGGGGCAGGGTTGGTTTTGAGCCAAAGAATTGCCTCAAACGGATGGTGCATGGCAATAACATTAAAATTATCAGAAAATACAGGCGTTAAGAACCGCCTCATCATGTCGCAGTCGTCAATTAATAAAATTGTTTTTTTCATTGAATTATGATTTTGTAATTAATTAATGGGGCAAAAATGCAGGGCACCCCTGCAAACAGGGGCCAGATTTCGTTTTTTGGTAAGAATTATTAGGGAATTGGTTAGAATGAAAGCACTACTCCATCCCCGTAATCCACTCCTTGATCAACGCCACCCCTTCTTGGTGTACGAGTTGCCTTCCCAGTTCCGGCATCATCGCCCCGGGGTCGGTGGCTTCCATGCGATAGACCAAAATAGACGCATCCGGTTGGCCCGGCACGATGCTGTACCGCCGACCGCCCGAGCCTTTACCCGTTGCCACGGGGGATTTGTTGACGCCCATGTTGATGCCAATGGGTTCGTTGTAAGTCAGGTTGAGGCCAGAAGTGTTGGCGGGGCCGTGGGGATTGTGACAATGGCCGCAGTTGGAATCGAGGTAGCCCATCGCCCGGTCGTGTAGGCTGCCGCTTTGCGGGTTGTCCCATTGGGCAGCGGCGGGCGTTTCCTCGGAAGATTGATAACCAACGAGGTAGCCGTTGGCGGCCCATTTATCAAGCTGGTTCATTTCGCCATCGGCATAAGGAAAAGTCTTATTTAATTGGTGGGCTTTGGGGCCGTTCGGCATCATCTGGCCGTCGTAGCTGTGGCAGCTTTTGCACTGGTTGCGGTTGGGGACGAGGTAGGTGAAGGGCTGGCCGTTGTAAACCAGTTCCTTGCTATCGCCAACGATATTCAGGTAGGCTTCGGTTTGTTGGTCGTCCCAAACGTAGGTCATGGCATCCCAGCCCGATTCCCGGTTGATGAGCAGGCGGGTTTCGACGATCTGGCGATCTTCGTTTCCCTGATTTTCATAAAAGAAATTTTTGATCAAAACAGCCCCTACAGGAAATGCAAAAGCCCGGTCTTCCCGGTAGCTGGCAGCGCTTCCTTCAGGCATCCAAACAAAGCGGCTTTTGTCGGCATAGTCGCTGAAGAGGGGGGAGTTGAGGTCGTAGGGCAGCACCCGTTCGTTGGGCTGGAGGTTTTTCATTTCCCCCACAAAAAACTGATATTGGGAAAGGCGCTCAAATGGTTTTTGGGAAATGTCGAGATGGACGCTGGTTGTCGGCAGCTGCTGGCAACCTCCCCACAAAATGATGGTAGATAAGAATGCGCCTATTAATGTTCGTCTTTTTATTCTTTTCATTAGCGGTCAATGAGTACAGGACAAAACTTATTTTCAATTATTTGTTTGTGCGGCCCCCCCCCTGCCCCCCTCAAGGCAGGGGTTGATTGGTTCTATTTGTTTCCTTTGAAATAAAAATTAAAGGCGGTGCGTCAGATGTAATGCTGAGTGGTTGAAAAATGGGGCAACCGGGACAAGTGCATAATTTTAAGTGACCAAACTAAAAGATTATGTACCTATTCTGTCCAAGTTGCCACAGCACAAACATAAAAAAGAACGGCCACACTCACTATGGCAAACAGAACCATCAATGTAAATGCTGTGGTCGCCAGTTCGTGAGGAACAACAATCACACGGTGTCCGCATGGAAAAGAGCTGCCATCAAAAACGCCCTGAAAGAACGGTTGTCCCTGCGTGCCACCTGCCGGGTTTTCGGGGTGAGCCTGAACTGGCTCCAATCGTTCGCCCAAGTTTTCTGGGAACAGACACCTGCGGACCTTGGGCTTTCGCCGCAGCTCGTAAGAAAGGTCAAAAAGCTGCAAGTGTTTGGTATTCAGGCAGATGAGCTGTGGTCATTCGTCAAGGGGAAGGCCAACAAGCGTTGGGTGTGGGTCGCTTATGACCCCGTCCACCGTCTCGTGGTCGCCTAACATATTGGTGGCAGGGGCGTCGAGGCGGCCAGGAAGTTCTGGGGCAAAATACCCTGCCCGCTGAGGGCCTGCAACTTTGAAACAGACGATTGAGAGGCGTACAAAAGCATTATCCCACCGGCCCAGCACAAGGTCGGCAAGGACCTGACATTTTATATCGAAGGGTTCAATGCCACCATCAGGGCAAGGGTCAGCCGTCTGGTCAGAAAGTCGCTCTCATTTTCCAAGCTGGACATATGGCATGACTTGACAATCGGGTGGTTTTTCTGGCAATTTAATTTGGAAAGGCAGCATTACATTTGATGCACCGCCCAATAAAGATAATAGGCAAAACTTTCGCATAAGTGCTATTTGCAATTTAGTTTAGATTTCATTTTCAGGATAAGGATGTAATATCCTACGTTGCCACTTCCGAAATCCGAAATGTATTTATATGGCAGGATTTTTTGAATACGGAAAGGTAAAAAAGCAGATTGGCTTATTTCGTCTTTGTTCCTACATTTGTCAATAAATTATTATTAACAACCAAAATAAATCAACATGTGCATCTCTAACTTATGCAAATATTTCTCCCTCATTTTATTATTTTTATTCACTGTAAATATCTCTTCTGCACAAATAGAATTTAACCGCCAGCACAAATTTAAAGATGGGATTTATTTATCAGCGATGGGTTTCAGGAATGATTCACCAACCATTCCACCGGAGGATTATACGTATAAGGAACAAGGTAGCACTTCTGTCTATGCTTATCAGCGGCATTTATATGATTTAAAAATGATTGATTCAAAAAAGAATTTATCTAAAAAAAACATGAACAAAATATGGGGCATTTGCATTAACGGCGTCCCTTATATCAACCAGCATTTATTTTTTAAAACCCCAAAACAAGACAATTTAGAAGATCCAAAAATTTTCAAAAATTATTACTCTTTTGCACAAATTGCTATGATTGGACACATTTGTACAATTACAGCCGAGGGATATAAAACTGATTATTTAGAGGCAGCCCTAACTTATAATTATAATGCAATAAAATTTAAAGCAGTAAAGAAATTAATAAATGTGGAAGATGGTGAGCTACTTGATTTTAACGTAGATAATTTATCAGCATGCATCCAAAGTGACAAAGAATTATTTTCCGAATTTCAAAAAGACAAAAAAAAGAAAAAGAAAATTGA
>JAWKLX010000065.1:0-33797 GCA_041392505.1 Saprospiraceae bacterium
ATTTTATTATTTATCCTAATTCAAATAAAACGCCTTTTTTTCGGTAAACCCAAAATGGATTTCGCACCATCTTTTGAACCGAATGTAACATTTATCGTAGCTGCCTACAATGAAGAAGACTGGATTGAAGATAAAATCCGCAACTGCCTCGAATTTGATTATCCGAAAAATAAGATAGAATTCTGGTTTGTAACCGATGGCTCCAATGATCGGACGATGGAGAAAATTGAAAATTTCCCTGCACCAAAAGGCGTGACTATCAAGCTATTACACAAGCCCGAACGGGCAGGCAAAATAGCGGCGGTGGAACGTATCATGCCATTGGTGAAAACGCCCATCACCATTTTCACGGACGCCAATACGGACGTAAATCCCCAGGCCATTAAGAACATCGTTCGGCATTACCAAGACCCAAAAGTAGGCGCCGTGGCCGGCGAAAAACGCATCAAGGTAGGTGAAAAAGGCGATGCCACGGGTGCTGGCGAGGGCATTTATTGGAAATACGAATCCCTGCTAAAAACTTGGGATTCAGAACTTTACACCGTCGTAGGTGCGGCGGGTGAGCTGTTTTCCATCCGCACCGAGCTTTTTATGAACGTGCCGAAAGACACCTATATAGAAGACTTTGTGATGACCATGCGGATCGCCCAAAAAGGCTACAAAGTCGTTTACGAACCACAAGCCTTTGCCGCTGAAGGCCAAAGCGCCTCGATGGCCGAAGAGCTCAAACGCAAAATCCGCATCGCTGCGGGCGGCCTGCAAACCTTCTGGCGGCTGCGGGAACTGCTCCTACCCTACCCCCAACCGATGCTTACCTTTCAGTACCTTTCCCACCGGGCGCTGCGCTGGACATTTGCGCCTTTGGCGCTGCCCGTCATTTTTATCCTCAATATCTTTTTGCTCCAAAATGGGCAGCCATTGTACAAATACCTAATGGTTGCCCAAGTTGCGTTTTACTCGTTTGCCCTGCTTGGTTACCTCTTTGAGCAAAGGCGAATGAAGATCAAAGCGTTCTTCGTCCCTTATTATTTCTGTTTTATGAACTATGCCATGTACCGGGGCTTCTTTCGGTTAGTCGCTGGGCGGCAGTCGGTGAAGTGGGAGAAAGCGGAACGAGCCAAAAAGGAAGCAGAAGCAGTTTAATCGGCTAACTTAGTTTACTTTCCAAAGCTTGATCAAGATCGTTCAATAGATCTCCTTTTTCTTTTAATTTAATATTTTTAGGCAAGAATTTTTTAATGGAGTAAAGAATTTACCTATTATCAACCCAGAATGTTTAATTATTAGAAACGTTTTGTTTTTCCGAAACAAGTTATTAGATTTGTAAAAAATTGATAATCAATGAAGAAGCAACATAACAATCGGAAACACAACTATCCTGATGCCGATTTGCACTTACAATGTCTTGAAAAACTGCGGGCGGCTCACCAAGATTTGAAACATTTTGAGCAATACGGATATGGGGTGGAAAAAATGATCGCATTTAAAGCGCTCTGCGACCGCTTCCGGGATTTGCCGGACGACGATGAGTTGTTGGGCGATCAAATGCTGCTGACCGAAAAAAAATACAAAGCCGCAGATAAATTGAAAGGTGCCATTCGCAGCCTGATGACCCGGGTGGAAATGAAGTTCAACAACCGGACGGGTCGCTACCGCAAATTCGGTGCTGCCAAATTGGGCGACATGACCGATGCCCAATTGCTTTTCTGTTCTCGCCGGGTAGTCCGGGTCGCCCGCCAACAAATAGACTTTTTGGAAGAAGTGGGCGTGAATGAAAATATTTTAGGGAAAATTACGGAAGCTGCCCAAGAATTTGAGAACGCCCTCAACCTCCAACAAGATAAGGTGGCCGACCGGGACATTGGGGTCGAAAGGAGGGTTGAACAGGGCAATATTATTTACGATGAATTGGTCACCCTTTGCAACATCGGGAAGGACATTTGGGACAATAAGGACAAGGCGAAATATGAACTTTATTGCCTTTATGAAAGCAATAATGAACAAAAAAAGGCAAGAAAGGAGAAGCTGGCTGCCAATAGTTAAACCTCTTTACCTGATGTCATATCTATCACCAGGTTTCCAGGCTGGTGTCTCCTTTTTATCCGAAATCAACCGAGCGGTTAGCGAAAATGCCTGACTAAATTTCAGCAAATAATCAAAATCTATCGTTTCGGGATTGTCACTGACCTGGTGGTAATATTTCATAAGTGATTCATCCATTGCTGAAATGCCTGGGGCAAAATCAATTGCTGGAATGCCTTTTTTGGCAAATGAAATGTTGTCAGACCTTTCATAAAGCCCTTGTTCAGGAGCGGGGTCTTTTGCTATAGTCAAGTCGAAAGCCTCAGCTGCCTTGAGCAATTCCCCACTTACATTCGTACGGGAAAAGCCAATGACCGAGAATTTCTCAGTCGTGTTATATCCGGCACCATCGTTATTCAAGTTGAAAACCGTTTTTTCCAAAGGGACTAATGGATGATCTACGTAATATTTACTACCTACCATGCCTATTTCCTCGCCCGTACAGGCCAAAAAAATAACCGAACGCTTTGGCGGATTTTGACTTAACGATTTCACTGCTGCGAGCAGGGCCACAACTCCCATGGCATTATCTCTTGCCCCGTTGAAAATACTGTCTTGAGGGGTCACTGCCGCCCCACCCTGTTTGCCTACGCCGACATGGTCATAGTGGGCGCTAACCAAGACATATTCTTCTTTTAAATCAGGGTCAGATCCTTCGAGAAGTCCCACAACATTTGGGGAATAAATTTTTTCAGATTTTACACCCGAATTATTAATCGCAACTGGAAGTACCTCTCCTTCTTCCATTTTCATCACTGGATTTGGTTTGCCTTCTTGAATAAATGCATAGAAAATATCATTATTATCTGAAGTCAATTCTTCCGAAACATCCATGCGTTCCTTGTTAAAATATTGTTTGAAAAAACGCCACGGAAAGTTCATTCTAAACAATTCAACCACGCCAACAGCCCCGTGCGCTTTTGCCAGTGCTCTCTTTTTCGCCCCGAACTGAAACATTTCAAAAGGGTTCTCAGTACCCGGAATTCCAGGCTTCACAAATACGACCTTTCCTTTTACATCCACTCCTTGATAGTCATCATGGCCCGACGCAGAATCCGTCCAGCCATGGCCAACAAAAATGCCCTCCGCTTCAATCGTCTCTTTTGCTCCCCAAAAAACCACCATATTTTCGCCCTGACCATATTCAGAGTCAGCCAATTTTAATGTACAGCTCTGAGGTGGTTGCACCTTGTCAAAAGGGATATTTTGAAAAAAATCATTAGAGCCAGGTACTGGTTTCAAACCGTATACCCCAAACAATGCAGCTATATAATTTGCGGCCAATTGTCCTCCTTCGGAACCTACGTACCTGCCACGCAGATGGTCGGAGGCGAGGTAGCGCAGATGGGTTTCCAAAGTTTCTTTATCTAATTTGTATTCAGGTAATCGGCTGGCATTTTGATTAAATGCTACTGGGATCAGGGCAAGTAGTAGTAAAAAGGTAAAAATGAGCTTCATAAATATGGGATAGGAGTTAGATTGTTTTTCAAAAAAGGAAAGCAAAGGTAACTGCACTTAGACTACTTTATTAAAATTGTCAATGTTCATTTCTCGCTAAAGTTTGACAATTTGTGGAAATAGATTGACCGAAAAATTTGACTAAAACGGTTCGAGTATTGAATTCAATGACCAAATGTGAAACAGTTTATCAAGAATAACGAATATTGTATTTTAAAGTAAAAACTGGCCAAGTAGCCAACCCAATTTAAATATCAAAATGGCACAAAGAAATAAGAAGAAGAAAGAAGAAAAGCCCAAATCCGTTGTCATTCAGGATAAAAAGGCGAAACAACCTCATGTGCAAGAATCACTTTCCACCAAATGGAAAATGATTATAGGCGCATTGCTGGCGGTGCTGGCTATGGCCATCTATTCCCCCAGCATCAACTACGATTTTGTTTATGATGACGATGCGGTCATCAAGGACAATCGTTTCGTAAAACAAGGTATCGCAGGATTGGACGAGATATGGACGACCAGCTATTTTCAGGGCTATGACGAAACCATGATCGCCCGAGCCTTTCGGCCTATTCCATTGACTACCTTAGCTTTAGAGGTGGAAATGTTTGGTTTGAACACAAAAGTCCACCATGCTACTAATTTGCTTTTTTATGGCCTTACAGGGTTCTTCCTTTTCCTGTTTTTGGCAAAATTGATGCGCAATTACCATCCGTTCTTGCCAATAGCCACAACGCTGTTATTCCTTTTGCACCCCATCCATTTGGAAGTAGTCGCCAATATCAAAAGTCGGGATACGATGCTGGGATTTCTGGGCGTCTGTATGGCTGGTTGGTTTTTGTTAAAACATTTGGACAACCGGAAATTAGTACCTCTTCTATTATCATTGTTTTTCTATTTCATAGGTCTGTTTTCCAAAGAGGAAGTGATCACAACTTTAGCGAGCTTGCCTTTAGCGCTGTATTTTTTCAGAAAATACTCAATTGGGAAAATAATGCTAACCATGCTGCCATTTTTAGGAGCGGTTGTGATTTTTTTGATTTTTCGTTCAAACGTTTTAGGAGGCCTCAATGAAGGGGTTAAATTAACTTACCTCGACAATTCCCTGTTGGCTGCTAAGGATTTTGCCGAAAGATGCTCTTCCAATGTATTGGTTTTGGGCCATTATTTATTGAAAACCATTTTTCCCCACCCACTCATTAGTGATTACTCCTACTCAACAATTCCTTTGGTTGGGTGGAATGACTGGCGAGTTTATCCATCTTTGATTGCCAATTTGGGTCTGCTTGGCCTTGGTATTCATGGTCTGGTCAAAAGAAAAGTTTATGGTTTTGGCGCTTTATGGTATTTTGTTTCGGTATCAATTTTTTCCAGTATCATTGTAACCAATGTAAGTGCGTATAACGACCGATTCCTTTACGTTCCGGTTTTAGGCATCTGTTTTTTAGTGGCTTATTTAATTTCGTTTTTATTAAAACCCGGTAATAAAATAGCCATCGACCAAAGTGCGTCAGATTTTTTCAAACATAATTTTGTCCCGGTAGCCATGGTCATTTTATTGGGCGCATTAGGGATAATGAAAATAGAAAGTCATTTGCCCCGTTGGAAAAATCGCTACGTTTTATTTGAATATGACGTTAACCTGGCCCCTAAAAACGCCCGCATGCGAAAAAACTATGGTGGTTCATTTGCCCGATTGGCAATTGATAACCAAACGACAGATATTGAAGCCGCAAAAAGATATGCGAGAATAGCGATAGAGCAACTGGATTATGCTCTTGTGCTTTATCCAAGCATCCCAACTGGTCATATCCATAAAGGTAACATGCACATTATTTTGGGGGAATATGATAAAGCCATAGAATCGTTAGAGGCCTCCTTAAAATATGCTCCAGGTAATTATTTTGCTACTTCCAGTTTGGGGAATGTTTATATGCGAAAAGGGGATTATGAAAATGCTGTTCGGGTACTGGAATCAATACCTACGAGGCTAAGGAACGCTGGCGATCTGGATGTACTTGCCCGTAGTTATGAACGCTTGGGCAATACCGCAAAGGCCGCTGAAATCCGGAAGGGGTTACAATAAAAATAAATTGGGGATAAAATAAATTTATTTAATTATTCTTGAATTTATTTTGGATTTTTAGAAATGAAAGAGAAACTCACAAAATACATTTCCGATCACTATCTTTTGGATCAAGTTGATTCGGTTTTAGTTGCGGTAAGCGGTGGGGTCGACTCAATGGTTTTGTGCTTTTTATTAAATGAATTAAATATAAAATTTGGCATTGCGCATTGTAATTTTCAATTACGGGCAGAAGAATCGGATGAAGATGAATTATTTATAAAAAATTTGGCCAGTAAGATAAATGTACCCTATTATTCCGTGCATTTTGAGACTGAGAGGCTGGCCAAAGAACAAAAAAAAAGCATCCAGGTAATGGCGAGAGAACTCCGTTATACTTGGCTTTTTGAATTATTGGAAAAAGAAAAATTCAACAAAATAGCGACTGCCCACCACCTTGACGATAATATCGAAACCGTAATTTATAATTTCACCAAAGGAACAGGTATTAGAGGGATGCGGGGAATATTACCTATAAAGAATAATTTAATTCGCCCGCTTTTATTTGCCACAAAAAAAGAGATTTTAACCTTTGCCGTTGAAAATTCAATTCCTTTCCGAGAAGACAGTTCTAATAATTCAGACAAATATAGTAGGAATAAAATCAGACAACAGGTTGTTCCAGTTTTGGAATTAATTAATCCAGCATTTCAATATTCAGCGGGTGAATCGATCCAGCATTTAAAGGATGTAGAAGTGCTTTATAATTTCGCAATTGAAAAAATCTCTAAAGAATTATTAAAATATAAAATTGATGAAAAAGGGGATTTTGTTGAATTAATAATTGATATCGATAAATTAAAAAAATCACCTGCGCCCACTACTGTATTGTTTGAAATAATTAAACAGTATGGTTTTAATAGTACAAATGCCAATCAAATCATCCAAAGCCTTAATAATCAGGCAGGCAGTTTATTTGTTGCTGATAATTATAAAATATTAGTTGACCGGGAATACTTGATTGTAGAAAAAAATCGAAATATTAATCAAACCACCCAAGTCGATCAAAATTCAATTGGACAAAATATTTCTATAGAAGGCGGACAACTTACTTTTTCGATTTTATCCCCCCCACCAACTATTTTTCCAAAAAATAAAAACATTGCATTTTTTGACTTGTCTAAAATTCAATGGCCTATTACAATACGACACTGGAAAGAGGGAGATGATTTCCGGCCATTAGGGATGAAAGGAAGACGGAAAAAACTGCAAGATTTATTTTCTGACCAAAAACTTACCAGGTTAGAAAAGGAAAAGGTTTGCATTATGGAAAACAATGGCGAAATATGTTGGGTGATAGGAATCCGTCCAGATGAACGATTTAAAGTCACTTCCGAGACACTCCATTGCTGGGTGGTCGAATTTTTGCCAAGTATCTTTGCAATGGGTAAATGAGATTTTATTCTCAAATCCAAAAACAACCAAAAAAATATCTGATATGGAAAAGAGAACTTTTATGCTAATGGTTACCTGCTTGTTTGTGCTTAAAGTTGGGGCACAACAAGTTGAGGAGATTCAAAGAACATTACTGACAAAAATTTCCGCTACTTGGTGTCCGCCTTGCGGGACATGGGGTTGGACAATGTTTGATGGATTGGTCGAGGACAATTCCGACAAAGCTGTTTTAATGGCCGCTCATTATAGTGGGCTCTTGAAGACAGACGAGGCTTATGATATCTTCACCAATTTTGGCGCTTTTTCACAGCCACGGTTTTTTGTTAATTCAACTGATGTAAATGTAACATCATCAAATATCACCGCAAAAAGGATCGAAGTAATGCAGATGGTAGCTGATGCTTATAACAGCGCTCCCATTGCCAACGTTGGGTTTGATCCAGCCTTTGCCAATAGCACGCTTTCAGTAAACGCCAAAGTGAAATTTTTCCAAGCAACGGAAGGTGAATTTTACTTAGGGATTTACCTAATTGAAGATGGAGTTGTTGAATTCCAACAATCGATCGGAAATGATGCCGTGCATAAAAAAGTGCTGCGCACCGGTTTTTCCGATGATACATTTGGACAGCCAATTACCAACGGTACAGTCAATGCTGGAAGTGAATTTGATCTTGCTTTTTCTCTCCAGATCGGCGCTGTGGAAGGATATGATTATGAGGTAGCAGGGATTATTTGGAAAAAGGTGAACGACAGATATATCCCCGTCAATGTTTGGTCAACTAAAGAGATAGACAGCAATGCTACTTCCACTGTTGATTTTCCGGCCATCAATAGTTTTAGCATTAACCCTAATTTGACAGCCAATCAAGCTTTTGTAAATATCGATTTACAAAATGCAATTGAACAGGCTTATTTAGAGTTGATCGGGATAAATGGCGAGAAAATTACAACAATAGCTTCTGGCAGCTTGGCGAAAGGCCTAAACTCTTTTCAAATTGACAAGTCAATGGTTAGCGTGAATGGGCTCTATTTTGTTCGCCTAACCGATGGGAAAAATGTGAGTACCCGTCAGATTGTGTTTCAATAAATACAAGATTTCGGTAAAAAAAAAGCAGGGTTGGCATTGCCAACCCTGCTTTTTTTTTACCGAAATCTTGCCTTATTGAACATAAATCCTTTGGTCTTTATTCAATTTTGCATTCTTGTCTATTCCGTTTAATTCGCTTATACGATCCACAGTCGTATCGTACAGCAAGGCAATGGAGAACAGAGTCTCATTGTTCTGCACCTTATGGACTTTAATTGGCCGAAAATAAACATCAGGGTTTCCTTGTGAGGTAAGCCTTTCAGTTTCTACAAGATCATAGGGCATTGGCACATCCGCTGCAACACCTTCCGTATTTGGGCAATTACAATCACTTGTAAATAACTTTTGTCCAGCATAAACCCTCTCATAAGTTCCTAAACTATTCATTTTCCGGAATCGATCCTCTGTATATCCGTACATGGCCGCCAATTGAGCTACTGATTCATTTGGTTTGACGATATGGAATTGGGTTTGTTGACCAGTTGAACCAGTAGGAGCAATATTAGTTGGATTGGTGGTTGATGCCCCACTATTCGCACCAGTACCTCCGGCGCCAGTTTCACTTATTTGTTTGACGACCAATTCCTGACAAACACTGATCAAATTGTTAGTGCCGATGTTATTCCAGGCCTTTAATTGGGCCACTGTTATTCCGTATTTTTTAGAAATTCCATATAGCGTTTCGCCTTTTTGTACAATATGGGTCCCAGATCTGGTTGGCGGCCCACATGGAGAATTAGCATAGGAAGTTGGAATCGCATCACCTCCTTTGGCGGTCAATTCAATATCATATTGCGTGACAGGCACATTTGCGTTTGAAGCATCAAAATCAGCGTTTTTACATTTATCTGCTATGTATTCTATAAATGAAATTTCTCCAACCTTCTCTAAACGGAAAGGTTTTGTTGCTGCACCTTCAAAAGGAACTGAACGCTTATTAACAATGCCCATTTCAGGGACAATGATATATTCCTTGTAAAAATCAGTTTGGTAACTTTCCTTTTTTCTAAAAATGTACCCAGTCAAACACTGGTACTTAATAGTCCCATCTAAGAAGATGCCATTGGTGGAAGCAGGTGTTGCTAAGTTTCTGTTTGAGTACATCTTGTTCCAGTCCATGGAGAAGTCAGCATCTGACATGGTAACTTCGAAGGAATTGTTGTTGGAATAAAAGAAAGTGGCCTTTTCGACTGGTGAAATATTGTAATGAGAAGGGCTTTCCCGGACGAAATACAATTTAACGTTGCTGTTGTTTATAGCCAGCGCTAATGCTTTGTCAAAAGAAAGTTCTGAACAATTAGTCAATTTACTAGGCAAGGTTTTAACCCATTTGGTTGGTTCTTTACCTATGTCCATTTGGACAATGACTTTACCATCCGAATTTTTAGCAGTGTAAACAATATAAGGCGATCCATCCTCCCCAGATTCGAATTCATACCTGTCAAAACAACCTGGGTCATATTTTACGTAATATGTCTGGCTATAAAGCAACACTGTGCACCCGAAAAGGAAAATTAAGGTTGGGATAAAACGTGTCATTTTCTCTTAGATTTAATTGTTTAATAATCTGTTGATAGTGAATGATTTAGCAAAGTAACTAAATTAGTTGGTCAATATCAAGCTGTTTTTAAATGGTTTGATATGACTTTTGATCAAAAACCTTGCAACTTATTAATATTTTTTCTAACCTCTCTTGGTTGGAAATTGAAAATAAATTGAACTGCTCTAAATTGCAAAACTTACCCATAGGCCGGATGGGAAGGTTGCAATTTGATCTTATGTAAAAAAAATTAACAATTAGTTAAGTTACTTGAGAGAACATCCTGCCAACCTTTTGAGTTATTCTATCGTATTTACGATTGAATTAACCAAGACAACCGATTAATCATGGACATTCGCCAAATCAAACTCGAACTTACTGTAGACTTGCTAAATCTCCCAAATTCGCAAAGTCCGATCAATTATGCCAAGGAAAAAATGGATGATTACAAATCTGAAATTGGAGGCTTTCAAAGGGTCTTCGAGAAAGGGAAATCATACATTGGGAACAATATTGAAATGAGGTCTTTAGCTCTGCAATACGAACATGCCACATTAAATTTGGATGTTGTGAAAGATCAATTTAAGAAAGAGGAGTATTTACAAAATTTTACCCTTTTGGAAAATATATAGAGTATGCACTTTGGACAAATCAATTGATTAGCTAAAACAGGATCTTGATAAAAATTGCTACTCCCCTATGCCGGACTTTCCCCTCAAAGTCCGGCATTTTTTTTTAGTATGACCTAAATTGTCATAATGCAAGAATATCAAAGGAGTTAATTGGTGGGATCTGCACTATCATTTACATCACCAATCTTTACAGCCGTAAAATTAGCATTGGAATAATCGCCAAGTTGAGGTTATTAATATTTATCAATTCAGGAAAGGAAGTTTCAAACGGATTTATCTATTTGAAAGGAAAATTACTATTGACGAACCTCCAAGATTTTCCATGTGGGAATTCTGTGTTTACTTGTAAAAATCAATTTTCTGAGTAGAACAAGGTCATAAGAAGCGGCGGTTGGTTCGAAGGTTTGCGTCAAGGCGATAATTTTATATGGGCTATCCAAGGATTGAACACCAAGTATATGTTTATTAATAAGAACTATGCTGCAAGTAGTTATACCATTTAGCGGGAATGAATTTTTGGCAGCAGAAAATGGTCAAGTCATCACTCAAGATCAATTAATATGAATATCTACCCATAGTATCTAAAAAGGAAATGGTAATGCATTGTTTGCCAATTCAATATCAACAAGAATCATTTTCAGCAGTTTGCACTATTCCACTGACCAATGGAAGGCCAGAGCAGACCTTTATCATTATCTTGCACAAATACAAAATTTGCACAAAAATCCTATTACCAGCCGCATCAGTCAACCATATATCGACATTTTGCAACCAATTGAGGAACAACGAATATTGCCAACGAATCAGTTGGGTCAATTGAAAAGGAAAACATCAATTCACCGGGACAATTATCATAGCTGCCTCCATTGAAGATTTCTGCATTTACAATGACAATTGAATCTTCATCAATTTCAATAATCAGCCCATTATCGCAAACGGGTGTAGGTTTTTTACAGTCCCTGACTTCGATTTTGGTTTCACAAAATCCTTGATTGCCACAGTTATCATCTACTTGGTAGGTCATGAGATATATGCCCGGAGGCACGTCGGTGAGCGACTTCCAAACCAGTGCCCAATTCCTCCAATTGCGGAAATGGTCAACTCAATACCACAGTCCAAAATATTTGGTACGGGTAGCATTACATCAGCAACTGTATCCTCACGTAGATATCTAAAAGAGGTTCACAAATTACTACAGGGTCGACATTATCGATCACGCTTATTTCTTGTTGGAAAACAACTACTCCGTCAGGTTGCGCCCCAAATTGAGCGGTCTGTGTATTAAAATTGGCAGTATTTACCCCATCTTTGAAAAGTCGGTCACTTAAAATTTGGTCATAATTCAAATCGAAATTCAGATCCAATTCTGCACTTTCAATTAAAGGATTGTCTATTTCATCCCCAACTGTACACCAATTGATGACCGTCCAATTTCTGGCTATTTTAAAACACACATTTGGAACAACAGTGAATACCTCGTCTACAAAAGAAATTGCAATCATCTCGCAATTTTCAAAAAAAATGGTTGGTTCACCTGTGTCTGGAAAAGCCTCCCCACATTCAATATTTTGATCTTCTGGAAATAAAACGAGCCAGTCAGAGATATGCTCCACTTCGATAATTTGGGTGCAAGATGCTGGCGGATTCTGTCCTTGGTCAGTTACCCTCCACCTTCGAGTGATGGTACCTTGCAAACATTGATCGAGATCAACTACTACCGAATTTTCAATGAAGACCAGATCACAGTTGTCTTCAAATACTGGTTCTCCGAATTGTAGCAATACGCTATCGTTTCCTTCTGCCAGCGGTATTTCTAAATAGTTTGCAAAAAAATCACAACCGATAATCTCAGGTGCTGGGCAGGAAACCAAATAGGGAGGCAATTTTTCTTCTACTTCGACCAAAACCATACATTCATTGGTGTTGCCTGCACAATCAATCGCTTGAAAAACGACTTGAACAGTATCGCCAACATCATAACAGCAGAAGAATATCGAGTCTTGAAAAAGAGTGTCCGTCGCCATACATTGACTTTCCATCCTCCTAACCATGAATTTGTCCAAGCAACAATTATCATAACTCCCATCGTCGAAAACAAAAGCAGCTACAGAAGTCTTCCCGTCAATTCCAAGAGAAACATTTGTCAATTCATCACAAATCGTGGTCGGCCTAGTTTGATCTGCAACAGTCACTGATACCTCAGCCGTATCGACATTGTTGCAGGCATCTATGGCTTCGTAAAGAATGGTATGAACACCCAATGGCAGGCCTGGATAAGGTATGTACCCTCCTTGACTTCCATCTCCGTTTATATAAATGGCCTCGCCAACTCCCGTCAAAATCCTAACCGTTACATCGTTACAATCATCCACAAAAACAGGCGGAAGCAAAAAATCTGTCGAACCACAATCTTCATTCGAAGCCGAACCAATATTAGCATTTACAGTGAATGGAGGTCGGTCAATGATGGGCGGGTTTTGATCTTCAACTTTAATGAATTGAACGTTGTCCTCATTATTTGATCCAATTGTAATAATTTCATCAGTGCACCAATTAAGAACAGTCCAAGTTCGGCGTATGGTAAAAGTCTCTCCACAATCGGTATTGAACACAAAATCGCTATGCACTACGCTGTAAGGACAATTATTGCTCAAAGAAACATCTGGAACACCAGAGCCGGTAGAATTTAAATTACCTGCTATTTTTTTTGGATTAATTATGTTAGGATGCGCTTTATATACTTCGCAGGACCAAACGGTATCAGATGGGAAAGAAGGTAATAAAGGCGGCGTAAGTGTAACCGTTTGAATACAAGGAGTGGACTCGTTTCCACTTTGGTCAATCGCTACATAAGTACTGGTAATTGTTACTTCATTGCACTTATCGCTATCGTCTATATTTTGGGAAAGTAGGGCTACGGACGGAAACGCATCGCAATTATCGGTGGCTTTTGGTCTTGGAAACCCATTTGGGCTTTCAAAGCATTGGGCAAAATGATTATTGCAGGTAATGCTTGGGGCCCATTTGTCTTCAATGAGTGCCCTACCCCAACAAGAGTTTCCAGTTTGATTGTGGATTACGATAACGTATAAAGTGTCACCAATATGAGCCTCATTAACAGGCATTAGAACTGGTAGTCCTACCTCATCTAATAGCTCGACTGAAAACTCATTAAGACTCCCTTCAATTCCCTCCAAAATCATGTCCGGAATGATAACGGCTTCACAATTTTCGTCTAAGGAGACCTGAACCAAATCATTGCAAGTTAAAGAAGTATCTACGGCCAAGCATTCCCACTCAATGTTGTTAGCGAAAGAGGAATAATTGCAAATCGTGCATAGGAGCATGATTAGCCAGAAGCTCATGGAATGGTTAACTATTTTCATGGTTATCAGTTGACCAGGAAATTGAAAATACCTAGCCTCTAACACTGATTTTAAATCACTGAATCTTTCAGGATATCCTTAACATCGGTAATTGTAATTGTAGAAAAAGAAATGAAAAGCAAAAGAAAACGGCTGTTTCGATAAATTTCCTTGCTTAAATGTCAATAAATTTAAGCGTAAGCCAATAAAAATTATGAAAAAACTTGAGATCACAAAGCACAAATCTAATGAAAGAAGACTGACATCTCAAACATTAGATAAGATTTTCATAAATGCTTTTCAAGCTGTAGGGGGGACATATATAATAATAATTCATAAAAAACCTTGCCAATAACTTATGCTTTTGGCATGCTAAAAACGACTAATGTGCGAGCAATTTTTAGTAAAAATCAGAATTAAAAAATGGCAACCATATTTCGATATTTATATGTCATTATTTTGTTGGAAAATCTTCACTCATCTAATTAGTTTTTATTACAATTTCAAATCAAAGAAACAATCAATTTTAAGAGACTACAATTCATCCGTGCTTAATACTTTTTTTGCCCTCTTTCTATTAGCCCTTTTAGAAAAATAAAAAGAGGGTGATGAACTACAGTTATCATCACCCCTCTTTTATAGTAATGGACGAAATCTTTAATCATGGATTCCTGATAGTTATATCACCAAATGATATTTTTATAGAAATATTTGACTGCCCTATTTGCGAGGAAAAAATTGCTTTTTCAGTTCATTACTGTTTTCTAAGTAATTAAATTTCAAATCGTTAGGCACCGAAATGTTCCCATAATGAGCAGTTAATGTATATCCATAATGGTTGGGCTGTGGATCAAAGAAATATACATCAGATTTTTCCGCATTAATGTTCATTGTTAGCAATTCAGGGCTTGGATTGGTAAAAAATTTCATGACGCCGTACTGGGCATTAATGTTCCAATTTCCTTTTATATCATGTAAAGTAATATCTGAGCGACGGGTTGTAAAGCTTACATTTCCATCTATTTTTCGGCCAGTAATGTCACCGAATCTTGAAATAACACCAATATCACCACGTAAGTTTTCCAACAGAATTTTGGAGAACTCACTATGAATTTTCAAAGAATTGGTCAAATTGCTCACATCTGTCAACCCAAAATTGTTTTTCAGGTAAACAGGACAATCTGCGGGCAATGTAATGGTGTAAATTGCTTTAAGCTCTGATTCCGGCTGTGGCCCTTTCTTGGAGATATAGTTTCTAAAATAAATATCAGACCCATGCTGTTCGTTTGAATATTCCATTAAGTCCAAATCTTTCTCCGCCTTTTTCTTGTCAGCATGCTTAGCGATGATTTCGATAAACACTTTCACTTCGTTGTTGTCCCATGTTTCTACTTTGATCTCCGCCTTTTCACCTTCAATATTTACTTCATAGCCATTTTTATAAGGCATTCTTTTTTCAATTGTTTTGGAAACAACGTGAAGGTTTGTTTGAGCAAATAGGGCTGACAGCCCAAATGAGAAAAGTAATGTAATTGGTATTTTAAGAATGAATTTCATTTTCTGTACGCTTGTTGGATGAATAGCTTGTGAATAAAATCCCAAAGCCACACAAAAGAATAGGCTAAATAAGCATCACCATCATTTTCTTAAAAACATCAGTTCGCTCAAGTTCAATTTCTTTGATCTGAGTAATCAAATTTGCATTGGTATTGAAATCCCCTATGGCCGTTTCAATTTCTTTGATGGCATCACTCAATTCCTCGAATTCACGCTGAAGTACTTGAAACTCAGGATGTTCACAAATATATTTTTTGGCGCTGCACAACTCATGGTATAGCTCGAAGGATTCTTCATCCTCTTTCCAATCTTTTTGCAGTAAAACATTATCTACTTGTTCTATGGAATAATTTACTGCGATGATAGTGTCAATAGAATCATGCTGTTCCGTTTCCAATAGAAAATATGCTGCGACAATAATCGAAAATGATGCAGCGATTGCCAGAGGTTTGCTCCAACCTAACTTAAAAATCGATCCTCTTGAATCTTGTCCCAACTCTTTGACTACTGCTTTCCAAACTTTTTCAGGCGGTTCATACTCTGGTAGTTGGTGCAAGGACAAAGGAGAAAAAGATTCCCCTTCCCCTAATTCCATCTCCCTATCAATTTGCGTCCAGAGTGAATCGGGCGGCTCGTGATCCTTCAATGAGGACAGTGCTTCAATTAAGGTTTTTTTATTGATCTCTTCCATATCTAAATTAATAAGCGCTATTTCAAAATTTCACCGGGTAAGTATTTCCCGTAATTTCTTTTTTGAATAAAACAATTGGGATTTAGAAGTCCCTTCTGAAATACCCAATAAACCAGCTACTTCCTTGTGGGTATAACCTTCGATTTCGACTAACACGAATACCATCCTGTAACCTTCTGGCAGGGATAATATCGCTTTTTCCAAATACTCAGTATCAAGATAATGCCCCCAGTCTATTTTTGGTGATTGACTTAGATCGTCAATGTCCTCGAAAAACATTTTTTCTTTTCGAAGGTAACTATAGGCGGTCCTGACAACGATAGTTTTGATCCATGCTCCCAAAGTGCTTTCGCCTCGGAAGGAAGGCAATCCCCGAAAAACTTTTACGAACGCATCTTGAAGGACATCGTTGGCTGACTCGAAATCGCCGGTGATCCGATAAGAGAGTGAATACATAGCCTTTTTGTACTTGTCGTACAGGTTTTTCTGTGCAAGCCTGTCGTTTTTCAAACAGGAATGAACTAATTCTGTTTCGGACATACCGATAGGTGAAGTCATTTATTTAGGTGCGATTTCACTGTATTATTTGTAGCAAAGAGCAATAATCAGCGTGGGTGGTTGTATGAGTTGGAAGCACATTTATTAGAAAGGGGATATTATTTTTCAAATAAAAATAGGCAAGCTGTTTCTATTGCAGCTTGCCTATCCTTATTTAAATGGCAGATAAATTAGAAAGCAAACCCAGCGGTCATAACTATCCTAGACGGACTTTGCGAAAAATTGATCTTCTCTCCTCCTATCGTCATGTGTTCGCCAAAATCATTGAAATTACCTTCGTAGCGAACATCTACCAGTAGCCGCTTGCCAATGTCAAAACCTAAACCACCTTGATAGCCCAACGTAAAATCTTTAAAACGTTGTTTGTAACCGACAACCTCTCCTTCCAATTCAGATTTACTTTGGATAAAGACATGCCCAACCGGGCCACCTTCAATTCGGAGTGGCCCTAGTTTTAAGCCAAGCATCATAGGAATGTCAAGGTTTTGATACTTTTCATTTAATACGTTATTCATAAAACCACTTCCAATTTCACCAATTTCAAAATCGACTGTGTTGGAGTTAAACAACACTTCAGGTTGCAAGTAAAAAGTTTTGCCGAGTGAGGCTCGTGCAAATAACCCTAAATGGTAACCATATTTTGCTTCTTTTATGGCCAAATTCAAGCCTTGTTGGGAAATGGATTCTTTGTCAAGGTTTGGGGTGCTGATGCCAGCTCGGATTCCTGCCTTGAATTGCGCATGACCTATTATAGGTAACAACAGTAGGGCAAATGCCCAAAGAATTGATTTTTTCATGATCTTGAATTTTAATTGATTTACCTATAGAACGAAATGAATGAAAAAAAATGGTACATCAAAGTAACTCATAGTCAAAACATTAACGCTATTTAACCATTTCAAAAATAAAGTCAAACATTTCGTTAATGACATTTATCAAGTTGAATTATGACATCTCAACCTCTTTCTCTCCCCAATTCAATACCTTTGCCAACTTAATGGCTTAGGCTGAAAGTGAAGTACATTTTCTAACGGAGCATTCAACGAAATAGATACCATTTTGGAATTTAAAGAAACGAAATACATCGGCAGTTTCCCTACCCTTGCCAAATGTCCAGAGCCAAAACTACCTGAGTTTGCCTTTATCGGTCGTTCAAATGTTGGGAAGTCCTCGCTCATCAACATGATTTGCAACAATCGCAAACTGGCCCATGTTTCAAAGAAACCCGGGAAAACAGAAGCCCTTAACTTCTTCCAAGTAGACCATTCCTGGTTTTTGGTGGATTTGCCTGGTTATGGTTATGCGGTGAGGTCTAAAGGGATGAAAAAGTCTTTCCGGGACATGATTTACAGTTATATCGAAAAAAGGATTTCGCTTGCCTGCACTTTTGTCCTAATCGATGCAAATGTTCCTGCGCAAAAAAATGATATTGATTTCTTGAATTGGCTTGGAGAAAATGCCATCCCCTTCGTAATTGTTTACACCAAATTAGACCGCCTTTCAAAAGGTCAACGAGATAAGCATATTGAAGCTATTCAAAGTACACTTTTAGAAAATTGGAATGAACTGCCTCAGCAATTTTTCACTTCTTCTGAAAAAAAAGAAGGCAGGGACGAAATCTTAGAGTTTATCCGCCAAGTAACCGATTCATTAAAAAAATGAGGTACTTAACCCCATCGCCAGCAAATTTAAACTAAGTAGTACATGAAAGAAGGTTCTATTGTCCATCCTCAGGTTATCCCGGAAATAAATGACTGGCCAATCAATAAATTGCTCGCAGATAGAAAAAATTTTATTGAAGAAATAGATGAATTTACATTTCAACGGCTGGTTAAGCAAAGCGGAGATGAGCTGCCCAATGTTCTAGCCAAAACAGTTTATTTAGAAAGAATCAGGATCAAAGAAGAACCGTGGAAAATCGATCCGCCCAATGAAAATCAATATTGGAAAAAAATAAGTAAAAAACTGTTGTGGAACGCTCACCAGATGACGCCAGAGGAAAAGGACGCTAATCACAAAACAATTTTAAAATCCATTATCCACAGGTACTCAGAGGAAATAGTCGCTACTTTTAAAAATCAACCTTTCTTTTTGCCCGCCGCTTTCTCACGGTCTTCTTCAACCGACTTCTGAACACAGCCGCTGGTCGGAACATGAAGCGTATATTTGGGACAAAACATAAAATTTATGAGCGATTACTCACTAAAGGTGAAATAGAAAAAATTAGAGGTTTGATAAAAAAGGGGACAGTAATTATTGTCCCTACCCACTCCAGCAACCTTGATTCAATTCTGATCGGATATGCTATGGATGCCATACTTGGTTTGCCTTCCTTCTCTTATGGTGCTGGTCTCAATTTGTACAACACAGGTTATACTGCCTATTTCATGAACCGAATTGGCACCTACCGCGTCGATAGAAGGAAAAAAAATCCAATCTATTTGGAAACGCTGAAAGCCATGTCCCAACTATCAATTCAGCGAGGCACGAATAGTCTTTTCTTCCCCGGCGGCACCCGGAGCCGTAGTGGTGAATTGGAGAATAAAGTGAAAATGGGATTGCTCGGCACCGCTATCGAAGCACAAAGAGGGTGCTACCAAAAAGGGAAAGAAAACAAGATTTTTATTGTCCCTTTAATCATTAGCTACCACGTTGTATTAGAAGCCAAATTTTTGATTGAACAACATTTGAGGAGCACTGGAAAAGAAAAGTATTTAAAATCAAGGGACGAATTTTACAGCTTCCGCAAATTGATAAAATTTGGTTGGAATTTCTTTTCGCAACCTTCGGAAATCACCTTGTCCTTTGGGAAACCATTAGATGTTTTAGGAAATTTTGTGGATGAAAATGGGGAAAGCTTTGACCGTCAAGGGAGGAAGCTTGAAGTCAAGGAATATTTCATGTCCAACGGGGAAGTTACGGAAAACCCCCAGCGGGAAATTGAATATACTAAAATGTTAGCCGATCGAATCGTTGAGAGGTATTTTAAAGAAAACATTGTCCTGACCAGCCATCTTGTTGCATTTGCAGCATTTGTTATTTTGAAAAAAGAAAACCCAAATTTGGATCTATTCGGTGTATTGCGATTGCCACCTGAAGATTTTGTTTTTCCCATCAAAAAAATGAGGGACGTTGTCGGACAATTAAAAAATGAATTAATAAAAATGCAGGAAAGTGGACGGATAAAATTATCTGACCAAATATTTTATGAGGTTGACGATTTAATAAATGATGGTGTCCGAAAGGTCGGAATTTATCACCCAGAAAAAACATTGGTATTTAACAAAAAAGGTCAATTGGTTAGCCAGAATTTTAAATTGCTATATTTTTATCACAACCGATTAATCAATTACCATTTAGAGAAAAAAATACTTTGGAACAAAGTGTCGAGCGTTGAAAAAATGGAATTAGAAGAGGAGATAGAAGCATAATTTTATTTTTAAGCAATAAAATTAAATCAACATCTTTGATGAAAAATAATATTCCTTCGAAAAAAAAAGTCCCCTTTCCAATTAATAAAGAATTTGAAACATACTTAGTAAAGCATAACAGGGCGACTGATCTTCCCATCCAATACGATGATCTTTTGCGCTTCCACACGTCTATAACTTTATTTAATCAGGCAGGAGAAGATACGCATTGGGAAACCGTTTTTTTTCAAGAAAATGAACAACAAGAAATAAATAATGCGCTCACTAAAATTTATTCAATCTTAAAAACTGATGGAGACACCAATGTGTTGAAACATTTATCCGTAGCAAGAATTGACCATTGTTTGTATGGTAATTCCCAACCATTCCGTATTCGAATCATCAACCGCTACAACGATAATTATGACCATTTTTATGTAAAAAAAGCAGATGCCAACCGGGTTTATGGACTGGAGCTCGAAGACCTTCTTTCACCCAACCGGGTAATGTATCTCGTTGATGGGCAGACGCTTATAGAAGAGCACATTGCAGGCATACCCGGTGATGATTTCTTAGAAAAACAAAAAGACATATCCGAATTCAATAAAATCAGGATAGCCAAAGAATTTATTAAATTCAATGAAAGGTGCTTCGTCCGATTATTAGGCGATATGCGGGCATATAATTATGTAATTGATATTACTCCCGATATTGAGGGCAACCAATACCGGATGCGGGCCATTGACTTTGACCAACAATCTTATGAGGGAAGAAAGAATTTTTATTTGCCCCAATATTTTAAAGAAAATAACCCAATAATTTTTTTGGGAATGGGAAATATGACCCAACAAACCGTTCGGCAATATCAATTGGAAGAGAGAAGTTTAATTGCTGCCCGGGCAAAATCTGCACAAGAACAACTGAGGCAGTTATTTGATATTATGGTGAAAGATGAAATATCATTCCCTGACAAAGTCAAACAATTAAGGAAGGAATTAGCGGAGCATCATAAGAGCAAGGTTTTCCTTTCCTGTAAAACAATGGGCGAAATCGTTTTGACTAATTTGCAATTATTATTAAAAAAAGATTTTAAACAAAGTATGGTTTATAAAGAATGGCCGAAAGGATAAATCATTATTATTAAAAAAAACGAATTAATACAATTTAAAAAATTAACTGCGATTTATTTTTAATTCAAAAAATAGTGATCATGTTCAAAAGCATTATTTCAAACAAAGAATTAAACGAAATATTAAATGACCCAAAGACGGTTGTTATTGATTGCCGTTTTTATTTGGACAATCAAGAAAAAGGATATTTAGAGTATCTCGATTCGCATATATCCAATGCTTATTATGCCCATTTGGACGATGATTTGTCAGGTGAAATAATTCCTGGCCAAACGGGCAGACACCCATTTCCCGATGTAAAAGAATTCGCAAAACTTTGTGGAAAATGGGGCATAGATAAAGAAGCCCAAGTCGTCGTATATGACCAGGGCAATGGGGGGATTGCTGCGAGGCTTTGGTTTTTGTTAAAATGGCTGGGACACGAAGCAGTGGCTGTTTTAAATGGCGGTTGGCAACTTTGGCAGGAGCAGCAATTCCCAACATCAAACGAGATCCCCCTACCCTCTCAAAAAATATTTTACCCGAAAGAAAACCCGACAATGATCGTGACTGCTGAAACAGTCAGGGAAATGATTAATAATAAAACCTACAAATTGGTGGATTCTCGAGCAGCTGAACGGTATAGCG
This sequence comes from Saprospiraceae bacterium, assembly GCA_041392505.1. GTDB lineage: Bacteria > Bacteroidota > Bacteroidia > Chitinophagales > Saprospiraceae > UBA6168. Next base: position 21,658 of record JAWKLX010000065.1, read on the forward strand.
GGGAAGTGGAGCCGATCGACCCTGTAGCGGGGCATATCCCAAGCGCTATTTCCGCACCATTTGCTGAAAATTTGGAAGCAAATGGTCTGTTTAAATCGGAAAAAACTTTAAAAGACAGATTCACCAATTTGCTAAAAGGGTCCCCTTTACAAAATACGGTTTTTTATTGCGGTTCTGGGGTGACTGCTTGCCACAATTTACTGGCATTAAGTTATGCCGGCTTTGAAGAGGCAAAATTGTATGCAGGCTCTTGGAGTGAATGGATTGCAGACCCCAACAGGCCAATAGAAACCGGTCCTCAAGAAGCTTAATCCCCAGATAGAATTTGAAATAATCCATCATTCATTTTCACTGTTGTAAAAACTGCTTCATCTTTGCGCCACAATTGACAACCTAACCATTTTGCAATATTTCTAAATTATGACCTTGACTGATTCATCCAGTACCTCTGCGACTACCATCCAACTCAATACCATAGAAGAGGCTATTGCCGACATCAAAGCAGGTAAAGTTATTATCGTTGTTGATGACGAAGACCGGGAAAACGAGGGGGATTTTATCTGTGCATCTCAATGTATTACCCCGGAAATTATCAATTTCATGGCCACCTACGGCAGGGGATTAATTTGCTCACCGATAACAGAGGAAAGGGCTAAGGAACTTCGGTTGAATAGAATGGTTATCGAAAATACGGACCTTCACGGCACCGCTTTTACCGTTTCAATTGATTATAAATTGAAAGGCTGCACAACTGGGATTTCAGCCTATGACCGGGCTACTGGCATTTTAGCGCTAATTGACCCGTCCACCAAATCAGAGGATTACGCAAGGCCTGGCCATATTTTTCCACTGATTGCAAAAACAGGCGGCGTCTTGAGAAGGACAGGGCACACAGAGGCAGCCATCGACCTCGCTGTCATGGCCGGTTATTACCCCGCAGGTGTTTTAGTGGAAATTTTGAACGAGGACGGAACGATGCTTCCGGTTGCCCCAACTGGTGAAATTGCCAAAAACATGACCTCAAACTCATTTCAATAGCAGATCTTGTAGCCTATCGGATGAACAAAGAACGGCTAATAAAGGAAGTCAACCGTATCAATATTGAAACGCTTTTCGGCGAATTTAGACTGATTTGCTACAAAGAAACCAACACTAATTGTCATCACCTCGTCCTGAAGAAAGGAGAGTGGGATGAAAAAGAACCGATATTGACAAGTGCATGCTGGCATCAATACCAGCGATCTGTTTGCCATGATGTTTCGGCATACTGCCACTAAATTGAATAAGACGTTGGAACATATCGCTAATGATGGAAAAGGCAGCCACTTATTTTGCTGAGACCCGGAAGATGAATCACTTATCTTCAACACCATGAATGCCTTGCCGAGCAGCAATATCAAGGGAAACTTCTCAACCTATCTCAGAGAAGTTGAAGCGGAATAAAAAGACATCGGTATTGGCTCACAAATCATTCTGAAGATTAGGCATCCGAAAAATCAGATTGCTCACCCACAATAACCCACAAAGCAGATTTGGACTGTTCGGTTATGGCTTGAAATAGTGGAGAATGTCCCTATCTGATTTTGACGCGCACCACACTATTTTTTTATTGATTAGCTACTTATCAATATTGCTTCCGAAACTTCATCGGAGTCAAATCCAGATACTTTTTTGAGAAAATTTCACAAAATTGGTAGGTACATCAAAGCCTGTTTTATGAGCGAATTTCCTTTACACTCAAAGGAGTGACCAGTAACCTTTTGATCTCCAGTACAAGCATTTCAACTAAGTAATCTCTTTGGCAGGTTGGTTTACAATGGCTTGGGTAATCCGGTTGAGTTTCTTGGTGGAAATGCCCAAAAGCATCTGCATAAAAACTGGACTTGGTTGTTTTCAAAATATGCTCTTTTACTAAAAATTGGAATTGGACAAATTCTTCATGGTACAAATGTTTTGGGGAGGTCGCCTGTTTTTTCCTCAACAACCTTTCTGAAAGAAAAACCTTGAGCGCAGATTGAATGATTTCCTGGGAAAAATCATCGTCCGGGTTTTCGTATTCCCGTTTCATCCGCATTACCAATTGCAACAATATTTCAAATTGCTTTTCTTCCAATTGCAAAACCGGATGGTAGAGGTGAAAATTGAACAAAGTCAACAATCGCATGAGGTTGGGCCCAAAACTGCTTTTCTCTAAAAAGGCTTCGGTAAATGTCAGCAAATAAGCCTCTCGGTCTTCATTTCTTTCAAAAGCATGCACCTGTTCTTTTGATAAAAATATGACTGTCCCTTTTTCGTAGGGATACCTTTTAAAATCGATGAAGTGATACCCCTCCCCTTTCATGGTAAACAAAATTCCAAAGTGGGAAATCCGGTGAGGACGGAAAGGTGGCTCATTGTCCTTCTTATTTTTAAAAAAAACTTTATTGCTTATAATTTCAAATTCATAGTTCTTCTTCCGACTGTTTCGAAAATCTATTTCAGGTATATTGACATTTGAATCCATTCTAAAATATTTGAGGTCTGCTGATAAACAGAACATAAAAAACCATCCTTTTTATAGACCTTTGTGCCTTTCAAAATTTATGGCAGCAGATGACCTAATCATGAAAGACAAAACAAACAAAAAAGACAAACTCACCAAAGAAACCATAAATATCATGCGCACCACCCAGCGCAACAATGTCGAGTTGACCCACATTGCCGACAATAAAGCCAACGTACTTTTGAGCCTTAATGCGATTATGCTCACCTTTCATTATTCCCCCTGATTTGTCGCTAATATTGACTATATTGTCGCAGGCATTTGTACATTCCATTAATCATTTTGGCAGTAACCTGCTTTGCAACCATTTACCTTTCAACGATCATATTAAAGCCCGCCCCTTTGATAATTTGAGAGACAGAAGATAACCCGAACAGTAAGCACTCTCCTTTTTTCTTTGGTAATTATTACAAAATGGAAGCGCAAGGAATTTTTTGAATATATGGAGCAAGAGCTGATAAAGACCGATGACATAGCCCATCATTTAACAAAGACCTTTATTTTGTTGGTAGAAGGCTGGGGTATAAAATGACCTGGATCAGACGTACTTTTAACATCTTTCTCTCAGGGATTTTCCTCTCCATATTGACAACGGTACTCGCCTTTTTTATTGGATAAAATTCTAAACTGAAAAATGAAGGAAGTTGACCAACATGCTTTTTATAGTCAAAATCATGAGTGGGTCAGGAAAGACCTTCCATTGCACACCGTTGGTCTCACAGATTTTGGCCAGTCCTGCTGCAAAGAAATAACTCAGGTCAGCCTGCCCAAGGTTGGTCAATATTTTAGAAAAGGGGAAATATGCTGTGTGCTTGAGTCAGTCAAATCGGCCAATGATGTAGAAATGCCCATTTCGGGAACAATCGTGCAGGCCAACGATCAATTGAAGCGTGAACCTTCCCTAATCAATAGTGACTGTTATGGTAAAGGTTGGTTGGTAAAAATAGTGCCGAGTGATCTGACGGAATTGGGGGTGCTTTTGACGGCTGAAAATTATCGGAAGGAGATTGGCGTATTTTTTCGGAAAAATAATTAAGGAACGGTTAAAAAATAATTTCCTTTGGTTCAGCACTAAATCACCATGATTTTTAAAATCATGGTGATTTAAATGTCGAAGTTATTTTTTCATCATTACTAAATGGATTTCAATTCCAAAAAAATGCCCAATGATTCAAAAAGCGCCCTACTCTCCCCCGCCTTCTTTCTTCTTAAACGGGTTCAACTTTTTCGCCTGTTCTTCCAATTTCTTTTTTGCTTCTTCATCCAATCTTTTTTTAGCTTCCTCTTCCAGTTTTTTCTTAGTTTCTTCTTCTAGCTTCTTTTTAGCCTCCGCTTCCAATTTCTTCTTGGCTTCTGCGGCAAGGCTATCAGCCTGCGCTTTTCCTTTGTTCAGCAATTCCTCTTTTTTCTTGTCAACTTCCGCCTGAGCAGCTGCCTTTGCCTCATCTAGAGCTTCGTTTGCTGCGTCTTTCACGGTGCCTACGACTACATCTTGAACTGATTGTGTTTCACCATCCAAGCCCAATAATTTGATGGCAATCTGTGGGTCGGTAATAGTTCCAGAAATACCAATCTGGACATTTACAAATTCTCCAGCATTGAGGTTCAAGCCAAGTTTGGAGGCTTGGCCTGCCAATAAGTCAAGACCGGAATTGGCGGCAGCGCCGAGTGGGTTATTGCCAATTTTGTTGCGTGGTATTTTGGCATTAATATAATAATTCATGCCGCTGCCAGTAATCTTATGCGTCCCTCCAATCTTCATGTCAATGTCCTGGTACTTATGGTCAAATTCCTGCAAGGTCACTCCGCCGTCTTTGATGGTGAACCAGTTTTTGGTGTTTTTGATGTCGAAATTTTTAAATGCCTCCACATTCAGTTTATTGCCAATTTCTTTCAATTGGGCAAATGCAGAGATTTTTCCATTAATGGTTTGCAGAAAACCTTCGGAAGTGAGGGTTTCAAGATCGGGCATTAGGTCTTTACCCAGTACACTGCTCATGCTGAATTTCGTGTCAAAATTACCTTGGATAAATTTGCCGATAGGTGCAACCGCCTCGAAGGTGTTGAAGGTATTGAAGGCTTTTTGGAAATCCATGTTATCCATTGCCATCTCCATGTCAAACTTTGGTTTTTCATGGTCCTTGGTGTCATACCCACCTTTTATGTCGATACTTCCCCCCAGTAATTTGGCGGTCATATCTTCCAGCACAACTGCCTCATTGGCCAATTTTAAGTCCCCATTTACATTGTTCAACTCCATATCATCGTAAATCACCTTGTTCATATTGACTTTCATTTTTAAGTCAATTTGACCGGGCACGAGAAATGGCTCGGTAGCTTCAACTGGTGCATCAGCAACAACCTCCTCTTCCGTCATAAACTGGTTGAGGTTCATATAGTTAGAGTTCAATTGGAGGTTCCCTCCAATCGTTCCATTACTAAACATGTAATCCCAAATATTCGTCAATACGCCTGTTCCAGCAAAATCGCTGTCACCTATTTTCCCGCTCACATTGCTGGCTACGAGCTCATTGGGGGTCATTCGACCTTGAACTTTAAGATCGGATAAATCATAACCAGAATAATCCATTTTCCCAATTTCAGCGTCCATTTTTATATCAAACCTATTGAATAATTCTTCATCCTTAGGGGCTGTTGCGACAGCCCGTTCACTGTGCGCAACTGTGGCTTCCTCTTCTTCGGACATCCATTCATCTGCATTGAAGTAATTTGAGCGAATCTTAAAATCACCCTTCATCGTCGCATCTGGAGAAAAGTAGGCAAGGATATTATCAACCGTACCGCTACCGCTCAGGTCACTCTTCCCAAGTTTCATTTCGTAATCTGAGATTTGTAAATTTTTGGGCGTAAAAAACAACCTCAGTGCATCAATCCGCACAGCAGGCAAACCTTCCGCTACATAGTCCATTTTTTCGATGGAAGCATTACCCGACATGTTCACGTCCGCATAATCCCCTTTATCAATGGTGGACATTTTGGTTTTAACGGCGATGTCCATATCCACCTTTCCATTGAGGGTTGTCACCCCTTCCATGGGGAATGCCCTCGCAAGGTCACCCAAGTCGAGGTTACCTTTTATTTCTGTATCGACATCTGGATCGGACATGGGCGTTTTTAATTTGAAATAACCTTCAACCGGATTGCTCCCCACTTTTAGATTAAACTTGGAAACATCCACAGTCATTTCATCCAAAACGGAGGAAGGGCTATTCACAACAATATCCGTGTTGATACCTGAAATGCCCATTGGGAGGTCGGGATATTTAACATCACCATCAGCAATATTGAGGTTGATTTTAAAAGCTGGATAGCTTTCAGGTGAGGCACTATATTTTCCTTTTGCAAAACCTTCTAATTGGAAAGTGCCGGCTGCTTTTACATTTTCGTAGCCTTCAATATAGGCATTAGGGATCATGGACAGCAGCGATTTGAAATCAGACTGCGGCGCCTTAAAAGTCAAATCCATATCAACATCCCCCTCTGGCATGGCCACCCAACCATCCAGATTCAACTTTAAGTCGTTGATTACGAGTTCGTTTTCCCGAAGGGTATATTTTGAATTAGGCAAATCGATATTAAAACCTGCCTTGTAATCTACCTTGGCTTTTTTCAAATAAGAAACTGCTCCCGAACTGGTGGTCAGTTCATCGATGGTTGTTTCGGTATCCAAATCAAAGACGTCTTGCGTAAAATCACCTTTCCCTGAATGGTTGAGATTCGCCATTTTTACATAGGTATCAAAAAGGCGGTCGTCGTAAACAATGTTGCCTTCGTTGATGGAATAAGATTGTAACTGGATTTGATATGGAGTAGCCTCGGTGGCGGTTTCCTCCGTTGGTTTGGTGATGTCATAGTTGGCTTTACCATTCTTCAAAACGATGACATTGATTTCTGGTTTATCCAAAACTACGGAACGGATTTCAAGGGGTACTTCTCCAAAATTCCAGGCGGACCAGAAGTTGACAGAAACGCCGGCAGCCTCTCCAGCCGCTAATTTTATACCTTCAAATTCCTCTTTTCCGATCACCGAATAATCCAATATTTTTAAACTAACATTGGGGAAATCACGGAGCAGGGAAATATCCACATCCGAAAAATCAACGGTGGCGTTGAGGTTTTCATTGGCGGCTTTTTTGACCTCGGCCAAAATTTCATCCTTCAAAAAATAGGGGATTGCGACCAGAGCGCCGATAATTAGAACAAGCAGTACAGCAACCGCAAGGAGAATCTTTTTTAGTATTTTCATATTGTAATGAGCCAGTTTTAGGCGGTAAAGTTGTTAATAGTTTTGGTGGATTCCACCAATTAGATGCAAAATATTTCGGATTGCACAACTACCTATTAAATCGTATTTACAGTGCATTTGTTTTATATGGGCCGAATTAAATCTAATAAGCACAACAATTGGGTTTTCCACTTATAGATCCCAACCGGAAGGGCCATCTCTCACATCTTTTCACTAACTTCGCTCCTGAAAAATTGCTCAATAAGAAGGTAGACTATGAACCTCGCCACTGCAAAAGAAGCTTTAAAGAAATACTTTGGTTACGACGCCTTCCGTCCACTTCAGGCCGAGGTCATCCAGTGCATTTATGACAAAAAAGATGTGATACTATTGATGCCGACAGGCGGCGGAAAATCGGTGTGCTTTCAAATCCCGGCGATAACGACCGAGGGGACATGTGTGGTTATTTCCCCGCTCATTTCATTGATGAAAGATCAGGTGGAATCGCTTCGAGCCAACGGCATCAAAGCGGCCTTCATCAATAGTTCGTTGAGTTATCAGGAGCAGCAGCAGGTCGAAAATGAACTGTTCCATGGAAGGCTCGACTTGGTTTACACCTCGCCAGAAAAAATGGCTTCTCAGGACTTCTTGCCGCTGTTAAAGTCCAGTAAAATTAGCTTTTTTGCTATTGACGAAGCGCATTGCATTTCATCTTGGGGTCATGATTTCCGGCCCGAATACAGGCAGCTAAGGTTTTTGAAAAAGACTTTTCCAGATAAGCCCATCATTGCTGTGACAGCGACTGCTGACAAATTAACTCGGAAGGATATTGCGGTTCAGTTAGAAGTTCCAAATGCAGAAATGTTCGTAGCGTCTTTTGATCGCCCCAATCTTTCATTGGAAGTTAGGCCGGGAAGAAAACGGATCGAGCAGATTTTGGATTTCATCAACGAGCACCCTAATCAATCGGGCATTATTTATTGTTTGGCAAAAAAAACCTGTGAAAGTGTTGCGGCTAAATTGTTGGAAAACGGCATCAAGGCGGACTTTTACCACGCTGGCCTGAGCAACCAAGAACGGTCAAAAGTACAGGAGAACTTCATCAATGACCGCACCCCGATTATTTGTGCGACGATTGCTTTTGGAATGGGCATCGACAAAAGTAATGTCCGTTGGGTCATCCACTACAACTTGCCAAAAAACATTGAGGGCTACTACCAAGAAATTGGTCGGGCAGGAAGGGATGGATCTGCCGCTGATACCCTGCTATTTTACAGTGCCGCAGATGTGGTGACATACAAAGAATTTATCAGGCAAAACGATAACGAGTATCGGGACATCCACAGTGCGAAACTGGATCGGATGTACCAATATGCCACTTCGCTAATTTGCCGGAGGAAAATTTTGCTGAATTATTTTAACGAAACTCAATTCGACAATTGTGGCAATTGCGATGTGTGCAACAACCCTCCTAAATATTTCGACGGCACTGTTATCGCCCAAAAAGCACTATCGGCGGTTGCCCGCTTGCATGAAAATGTTGGCAATGGAATGTTGGTAGATGTATTGCGGGGCTCCAAAAGTTATGGCGTTATTTCCAACGGGTTTGATAAAATAAAAACTTACGGTGCCGGCAAAGACATCAGGACTCAGGACTGGTATTTTTATTTGGAACAATTGGTCAATCAAGGATTGCTCGAAATCGCCTATGATGATTTTAACAAAATAAAATTGACACCTGCGAGCAGGGCCGTTCTTTTTGACAACCAACAAGTTCAGCTCGTGCAGGTCGAGACGGTCGACACACAGTAAAGAAGCAGATGCCAAGGCGGATGCTGCCAAGAAAAACAATCGACCCGCAAACGGGTCAGGGACGAGCTATTCGAGCACTTACGCCAACTTCGCTTAGACCTTTCCAGAAAAAAAGGGTGTGCCGCCCTACATCATTTTTTCAGATGCTACCCTGGAAGAAATGGCAGCTGAACGGCCCTCCAATGAAACTGAAATGCAACGGATAAGCGGCTTGGGAGAAGCAAAGATGAAGGAGTTTGGGAGATCGTTTTTAGAAGCCATTCAAGATTTTTTGGCAACTAAAACACAGACGGGTATTTCGACTAACGGAAGTACCTATTTGGAGACTTTTCGAATGTACCAGCAAGGTTATTCTGTGGAAGAAATTGCCGAAAAAAGAGAATTGACAGAAGATACGATCATTGGCCATTTCGTCCATTTATATGAAAAAGGGGAAAATGTGGACATCAAAAAATTTGTAACAAAAGAGCATATTCGAAAGGTAGCAGAGGCAACAAAAACCATCGATCCGCCCTATCGTTTAAAAGAAATATTCGATGCGCTAAATGAGGAAGTAAGCTATGGTCATATCAAATTGGCCCTTTCGTATTTGGAGAATAAAAAGGTAATCTGACTTGTATACATTCAGTTACGTGTATTTATTGAAATAATATTTTAACCAAAAATCAAAACGTTATGAACAGTACGAAACTCTTTCTTTTGCTCCTTACCCATTTATTTGTCTGTCAAATTTTCGGGCAATCTGATTTCTCAAAAGTTGACCAATATGCAAGGGACACACCTTCCTCCCAAGCCCAGTCCATTGAAAAATTGGCAGCGCATTTAACCTCAAAATTCAAAACAGAAACCGAATCTGTAAGGGCAATTTATGTCTGGATGGCTGAAAATATCCGGTACAATCACCACGTGATCGACAATGGGAATATTTCCATTGAACAACGGCTTAAAAAAGAAAAACCTGAGAAAGTTTTAAAGGCGAAATGGGCGGTTTGTGAAGGCTATTCCAATCTTTTTCACGCCCTGTGCCAAGAAGCAGGAATTGCTTGCGAGGTTGTCACCGGAATTGTCAAAGATCAAAATGGCAAAATCCCAGCCATTGGTCACGCTTGGAATGTGGTTCGGGTTGATGGGGGATGGCATCCAATAGACGTGACTTGGGGAGCAGGTGGGCTTTCAGGGGACAATAATAAATTTGTCAAAAATTTTAAGGACGACTACTTTTTGACCGACCCAGCTGTTTTCATCCAAAACCACTACCCTCACGATCCGCTGTTTCAGTTGCTCGAAACTCCCTTATAGTTTAAGCGGAAGAATTTAGAAAAAGACTTCCCCCAAAATGCAAACAGTAATGCGCGCCTTCAACTTACCAAAACATTACGGATTCCTTGAATTATTTCACTGACTTGGAAGGAGACGCCAAAACGCTAAATAGGTGCTTCCGTATTTTGAAGTTCAACCCATCCGACGGATACGCAAATGATAAAATTGCAAGTATTCACTATGCCAAGGCAAGATCAGTTTGGGAAATTTACCAAGCGGAGTCTAAAGAAGTATTTGAAAAAAAGAAGCCGCTGACTTGGGAATCGGTTGAGCGCTGGGAAAAGCTAATTGCAGAATTTAGGTCAGAACTCGATAAGACTGAATTTTATTTGGAAAATATCCAAAAGGGAGACCGCCACGAAATGAATAAAAAAACGATCCTATCCTCATTAAAGGAAAACAGGAAAATCGACCCAACCATCGACAAGCAATTTGAAGAATACCGGAAGTATTTGACAGCAATGGGTCATTCAAAAAAATAATCGTTCTTTGAAAAATAGCGAGGAACGGATCAAATAACCATGGTTTTAAGTGAGTGGAGATTTTTGAAAATTTTCCACTCACTTAAAACCATGATAGAGAGGGAGTTGAAAAGTAAAAAATTTTCAATTTATTATTTTTCAACTCCCTCTCTCCTTGTTTTTTCAGCTCCACGGGATTTGTCAAAGAACCAAAAAAATGAATCAAAATTTGGTTGCTACCGTAAACCTATCTTTTTTTGTGCTTTGTCCACTTTGATCAAAAGGAATTTTTCAATGACTCACTCCACTCCGCACCCTACACCTTGAATTAGAAACATCTATTTACCAATATTTTCTAAACTGAATCCCACAACATAGGATGTCCGACATCTTATAATTCTTGAACTTAGGTAAAGAATCTGTTTACAGATCAGGTCAATTTATACAGGACGGAACTAAATTGGACTGACAGTAAACAGCAATCCATAATTTTTCTAAAATAATATTTGATGAGATTTGTTTTTTGTACCCTATTGTTATTGACAACCACCTTAATCACAAGTCAAAACCCATTTCCACTCCAAGTTTCTATTCCTGTCTACTTCGAAAATGTGGCTTATTCTTATCTGAAATCCGATAACGCCGCTGCACCACTTGGCTCGTTGTGTGGTATTTCCTTAATGTTCCTCGATACTTCCAAAGTTCAGGAAGAGATTATTGTCTCCGGCCTTGAAGACCCGATAATTTGGTTTGACAAGGTTGGGATTTCTACAACCGTTAGGTTTATTGTATCAGATAGTTCTTCCCAGACGAGCATGGATTTTTTGTTTGCCAACAATGCGTGTCGGGTGAATATTACAAAAAATAACCAAAACATAGCAAACGGGAGCATTGCACCTGAGTTCGGGGGCTATTCGTTGCGATTGGTTGGAGACAATTCGGTCAGCAAGGATATTGTCAATCTTCTGGAAAAGTTAAATGATTATCTTTTGAGCCTGCATACCAAGGTCCAAAAGGCCATTCCAATTTCGCCATTATTTGCGAGGGACTCCCTCAATTTAATTTTTGGGTACGACTATTCTTATAACACCAATTATGACCTTTTTTGGTTTGATGAAACGTTAAGAAATCGGATCAAAAACTTGGCACTTAAATCCTTATTAGTGATGGAGAGCAACGAAAGAGGTGGGCCAATTTCAGAGTCGTTGCAAACCAACGCCATTGTTCATCATGAGGCGATAAAAACACCAGGCAAGGCTAACCGAAGCACAGGAAAAGTATCGACAATTTTCAAAATAAGTGGCGACAAAAATTATTTATTCCTAAAGGCTCAACAGGAATATTACATGGAAATTAGTTATACTTACAAGAGATGGGAATCGAATGCAGATAGGCTAATGATCGACAAGTTTTATGTCAAAAATCTGGAAAACGACGACTTTATCGAAATGAAAATCTTCGATTTTACGTGGAGCGGAGCACCAATTCTTTACGTCGATCTGATAAATGGAGTGGTGATGGAAGAGCAAGGGGCTTGGAAGGCCGATCAATTTATCACGGCCATCCAAGACGTTTTCCGGTTGGTTAAACTTCCAAAAGAAGATTATTAGCCATTATTATTTTCCCCATTAGCGGTTTTGATTGCTTGGGTCAAAGCAGATATGACTAATTGCACTTGACGCCTTTCACCAAGCAATATTTCGAGTTCTTGCAGGGTTTCCTTTTTTGTTCCATTTACAAAATAATCCACACCAGGCTT
>JAWKLX010000066.1:0-33760 GCA_041392505.1 Saprospiraceae bacterium
TTTTGACGCTTGTTTTTTCGACGCTGATAGCGCTGGTTTTTATGATTTTTTATGGCAAACAGCCGCCTCCGGCGGCATAAATCAATCATAAGAATCATAAAAATCAGCGTCAAAAAAAATCCCCTTAACACTCCTAATCAGATATTATCAATATCGATAAACTCCCAACTCAGTTTTTTCGCCAACAAATCATGCGTCAACACCAACACGGAGTCCCTCTTCCCAGCTGTCGGCCATTGTTCGTGGTAGGTTATTTGAGAGGTAATTCCCGAACCGATGAAAACAATACCAACATCAGAAACTTGCTCAAATGTGGATGCCGTCTGGCCCATATCCCCTGCAATACACACAACTTCGACCCCTTTATCTTTTGCTTTTAATAATTGAGGATAAACGACATCTATAAAACGTTTGGGCGGGTTGCACTCAAAAGGAATCCAAGATGCATTTGCATTGGCGTAAAATGTTGGGCTTTTTATACCCGGTGCTCCGCCCCAGACGACATTGTGCATTAACAAAACTAAATGAGAAGAGGCAGAAATAGTATCACAAACTGATTGAATTAAACTCGTTTGTTCTTCCATCAATGTACAGTCACCGGAATCAATATAATTGGTATTCAGAACTATTAAAGTAATGCCATTGAAGTAATAGGAGTAAAAAGTTTCCCTTCCTGTACGGGAAGTGATCCATTCTAAATTGCCGTTTCGGATGTCATGGTTGCCCAAAGCCCAATGCGTATAGTTGCTGCTTAAATTAAACAAGCTATCTAAATAATTTAGGGTGGATTCTTTTTGGGTAGTTTCCGAGCAAATATCCCCTCCTAACCATATCTGCGAATAGGATGAAAGATCGGCTCCTTCTATTCTTTGGTCAATTGATTCCGATGTTTCGTAAATATGTCCCAGAAATAGATAATTGCAGACCGTATCACATTCTTCAGGCAATGGAATATCGTCGTCTTTGCCACAGGCAGACAATATTAGAAAGGGAAGAAGGAAGGAATATTTCAATGAAAGCCTCATCAGGAAGTGGATTTGATGGATGAATCAAGCGAGTGAAAAATAGCAAGACCCAACCCAATTGCATTAAAAAGGGGCTTTATTTTTATTTTGAAAATAAAAATAGGATCAATAGCCGACATTAAATTCGTTAATCTGATCACTCATCCTCTTTGGGCTCTTCCAGCAATCCCATCTTCTGGGCCCGTTCTTCCCATTTTTTTCTGGCGTATTGTTGCAGGTCGGGGATATTGTCCGATTCGTCCATGATCTCAAAGCCGAGGATGGTTTCAAAAAGGTCCTCCAAAGTGACGAGGCCAACGATGCTGCCGTATTCATCAGACACAGCTGCGATATGAGACCTGTTTTTTGACAAAAATTCGAAGAGGTGGGGTAGCTCTTTGTTTTCATTGACGATGGCTAAGGGGCGACTAATGCTTTCCAGTTTTTCATTTTTGCGGCCCTCCAACATGGCGGTGAGGATTTCATTTTTCAAAATAATCCCCTTGATGTCGTCCCGGTCTTCATCAAAAATCGGGATACGGGAAAAAGGCGGCATGGTATCCCTCGACTCGTAAAATTCTTCCAGCGTCATGTTTTGGTCAGCCATGAACATCATGGTTCGGGGGGTCATGATATCTTTCGCCTTGAGTTTGTTGAGGTGAAGGAGGTTTTCAATGATGGCAGACTCGTTTTCTTTTAGAGCACCGCTTTTTTTACCAAGACTCGCCATGGCCAAAAAGTCGGCTCGGGAAAAAACACTTTTGACGCCTTTTGACTTCAGGTTCTTGGTAATCAGCATACTGAGCCAAATAAAAGGGGTAAGGATCAGAACGATAACTTTTAAAACCGAAACGGTAGGTGTCGCTAATTTCCGCCAATAATTGGCTCCGAGGGTTTTCGGGATAATCTCGGAAAGTACCAGAATCGCCAAGGTCATCAGAGCGGCTATGATAGATTCAATGGTGAAATTAAAGCCCAAAAAGGAGACGGAAGTGGCCGTGTCAAAGACCTTGCTAGCCTGCGCCCCAACCATGATCGCCCCAACGGTGTGGGCAATCGTATTGAGCGTAAGAATGGCCGAGAGGGGGCGATCGATATCCTCTTTAAACGTTTGCAGGGTCTCTCCCAGATTCGTGCCTTCTTCCAGCTGGCGGTTGACAAAAGACGGGGTAATACTCAATAGCACTGCCTCCCAAATAGAGCATAAAAATGATATGGAAATGGCAATGGTAAAATAAGTAATTAGTAGTGTCATGTGACAAATTTTGCGAACGAAGAGAAAAACTGGCCAGTCATCTCACTGTTTATTCTGGCTGGCTGCTTTACTGGCTTCTGTTCACGGGCTCGTTTTGTTTGTATAAAATAACAAAAGGGCTAAACCCTCGGCGCTAATATCCGGCAAAAGTAGGAAAAAGGTTATGGCAGGGTTAAGGTCATCTTCAAGTCATTGCGTTCCAATCAACTCGGTGCAATCTTTTTTAATGTCAAAATAAAGGCACTCCGAAAAATAATTGTAATGGTCGGCAAGATGGGCCTTTGCGGATAGACCATTTTTACAGAACAATGGTTACCTGAACGAACTAGCCAAACAGCGTTTTTACTCAAAAAAACCAATGCTGCCGCCTACCCACGTTTTGCCCATATTATAGCGCACCCCGACCATTTCGCCTTTACTCAAGCGGACGAGATTGGTCAGTGCCTTTGGCCTTGCCGCCTTGTCTTCCCACGCCATCATGATGCGGACTTCGGCCTTGGCCGGTTCGTCCAAGGTCGGAATAACAGGGGCGTATTTCACTTTTTTCTGCAAAATGTAATGGCTGCGCTGGTTGGCTGGGATAGCATCCACATCGGCCTGTACGGGGTTGATAATGACCCCCTGACCGGAGAAGGAATAGAGGGGTTTTAGTACATAGTTTTCCAAATCCGTGGGCAAGTCACGGTGGTCTAGGAAAAAAGAATCAGGCACAAAGTCACTTTCAAAAAATGGCAAGGTATGCTTACTGATCCGGGAAAACCAATGGGGGTGTCCAACCCACCGGATGTTGTATTCATTTTGGAAATAGAACTCCCGTTTCAGGTCTTGTCGCTTCAGCAGTTCATCAAAAATGACCCGGTTATAAATTCTTTCCACCCCAACCTTAGCCCCTTTTTCATTGAGGTAAAAAACATCCCTGCCTTCCGTTTTTAGCTCACTCACACAAAGCACCTTGATGCCCAGCGCCCGGGCCGTCGCCCAGAAATCGATTTGGGTGTTTTGCTTGTGAGGCTCGATATCTATGAGCACCACATTTTCTGGTTGAGAATCACCGACGATGACCCTCCGTAAAACCTCAAAATAGGCAGCTTCATCCAAGCCGCCGAATAAATGCCTGAAATTTTGTGGGATGTCGAAATGGTGCATGTAGGCGTTTGCGCAGATGTTTTGATAAAAAAACAAAGATGGAAAGCCCTGTATTTCAATCAATTGGGGAGACAGGTTGCCGTTCTCATCTTCACAGATGCCAAAATCCACAGAAAGAAAAGCAGGGTGGTCGGTTTCCCCTGGCACGTAAAATTCTGGCAGCAGGGTATCCTTCGACATCTCTTTAAAATCGGGCCGGCAGAGCACGTCGGTCAGGTCTTCGCAGGCCTGCAGCAATTGTTTCCTTAAAAGTTCAGGGACAAAAATGGGCGTTTCAGCGATTTTGAAAGAAGCCCGGTGCCCAGCTTCCCGTTCGATCTCGTCGAGGAATGCTTGGTATTTGGCATCGGTGAAATTTGCGTTGTAGGTGGTGCGGAGGTGGGAGATCATTGAAATGAAAAAAGCCTATCCCAAAATTGCTTCGGGGAAAATGAAGACCAAAATGGAGTAGAATTTTTTCATTTTGATCTTCATTTTGATTAATGTCTAAGCTGGTTGTAATCTATTCTCCCGCACCCCTTGAATAGCTTTGTGCAGGAAAAACGGCAATACTACTTTATGAGTTTTTTCAATTTTATCTGGGTGGTTCAGGTCTTTGACCATGTATTCCAGTTTGTCTTTGCCATATTCATCCAAAATAGCCAGGACCCTTTCCTCTTCTGAAAAATAACTCCGCATACCCTTGGGGTCGGCTTCTGGATGAAACTGTGTGCCGATCATTTCATCCGAAAAACGCACCGCCATCATCGCTCTCTGTAGCCCTGCGGTGGTCCGTTCTTTTTCTATCAGCAGCAATTTGGCGCCGATTTCCTCCATCCTTTCAAAATTGGGGTCGATCACCTGGAATTCGCGGAAGTCTGCGACGAAGAACGGATCGTCCAATGCTTTGAAAAGCCATTCCCTTTTGCCAGCCTCGGTTTTGTAAACAGGGAAGGTGCCAAACGACATCCGCCTGCGGCGGGTGATGCTTCCAATGCCGAAATGATGACAGGCCATCTGGAAGGAGTGGCAAATAAAGAAACAGTATTTTTTACCTTCCTCACTGTGCTGGTTGTGCTGCCACAACTCATCGATCAGATTGTGGAAAGGCTGGAGCCAACTTTCATCGCCCACCAGAGGATTCCCAGGCCCGCCTGAAAATAGGTAAATGTCAAAACTGAGGTCAGGGACTTTTATCTCGCTGCGCACATCGAAAATCTCATAGTCCAGATAGTGCGAAAATTCTTTCACAATGTCTTGGATATTGTCCATGCCGAGGTTACGAGTGCCCTCGTACATATCCAGAATTGCTACTTTGATTGATTTATTTTCCATTGTATTTCATGGTTACATGGTTCTATGGTTTCATTGTTTCATAGCTATTCAGCCGTGTAACAATGAAACCGTGAAACCATGAAACCATCATTTTTTCTTGCTTTTAGCCGCAGGTTTAGGCATTCCAGCCATTACGCTTTCCTGCATGAAGGTGCCCCAAGTCAGGTTGTTTTGACCTTCTTTATGTGCTTGGGCCACTTCAATGGCATAGTTGGCAGCGTTTTCCACTACCCACTCAAAATTTTCCTTTCCAACTGAAGTTGCCTCCGCATCAGGGGCTGGGTTGCAAAAGTCAATTGCATAAGGGATGCCATCTTTAATAGCGAATTCTACTGTATTGAAATCGTAACCGAGGGCATTGCAAATTTTCAACACATAATCTCTCATCAAATCTTTCATTTCCTTCGATACCTTATGGTCAGCCACATAGCGCAGGTGGTGAGGATTGCGGGGTTCATAGTCCATGATATGGACATATTTCCGGCCAATGCCATAGCAACGGAAATAGCTATCGAATTCAATTGCCTCTTGGAACAACATGACTAATTGCCCTGTCTCGTGGTAGGCTTTGAACACTTCCGTCCAATTTTCTACTTTATAAACGCTCTTCCAGCCGCCTCCAGCGTGGGGCTTCATGAACATGGGGAATCCGCCAAGGTACTCAGCCATAGCGTCCCATTCGAGGGGGAATTTCAGGTTGGAAAAGCTTTCGGAAGAAGTGTCGTCTGGGTGGTCCTTGCTTGGGAGCAGTACTGTCTTGGGGACAGGGATGCCGATTTGGTCAGCGAGGACATTATTGAAAAATTTCTCATCGGCGCTCCACCAAAAAGGGTTGTTGATGACCGCCGTGCCAGTGGCTGCTGCATTTTTCAAATAGGCCCGGTAAAAAGGGACGTCCTGTGATATCCGGTCAACGATGACGTCGTAGCCACAGGGTTTGTTCATCATCACTTCTTCTACTTTGACAAATTCAGCGGAGATCCCTTTGACCGCTTTGGAGTTGATCCGTTCTACGAATGCTTTGGGAAAGGTGCGTTCTTTTCCGAAAAGGATGCCGATTTTTTTCATGCTTTGTTTTTTATGTAGGTGCAGTTTGATTAGGTGGCAGTCAATTAAACGGTTGACCACTCACATTTTAGTGACAGCAGGAAAATAGATTTTGCTACATTTGCCTGCTTTGTATTTTTGGCTTGATAGTTTTACTAAAAATAAACAAGCCGCAAAGCTACGTGGAATTCTAAATTGGCAAGACTTTCTTGCCCAATTTCATTGATAATTTTCATTTTGAAATAAAAAAACACCCCGCAACCACCCGCAGATAGCAAAAACTATATCATGGAGCAAACTGCAAGCCTGCATCAACAGATTTTTAAGGAGGTAAAGGATGGCATCACTATTCACCACATCAGCGATTTCCCATCAGTATTTCTTAGCAGCCGTTTTAAAATAGACGTCTATTTGCCGCCTGACTACGATGCCAGTAGCGGAGGAGACCTGCCATTGCTGTTGTTCAACGACGGGCAGGACATGAAGTCGGTGCGCCTGACCCCGACACTCCATCGATTGTTTTTAGAGGAAACCATCCCTTCCATTATCGTGGTGGCCATCCATGCCGCCGACCGTTTGCAGGAATATGGTACCGCCGGACAGCCAGATTATAAAGGCCGGGGTAGCCATGCGGGGCGGTATGCCAAATTCATTGCCAAGGAATTATTGCCTTATATTCATAACCATTATCCCTGTACTTCTTTTGCCTCCCAAACGGCGTTTGGTGGTTTTTCACTTGGGGGCCTCTCTGCGTTGGATATTGTTTGGAACCATCCGGACCTTTTCCACAAAGTGGGCGTTTTCTCTGGCGCCCTTTGGTGGCGGCATTCTGAGTTCCATTCGGGCGACCCCGATGCCCACCGCATCATGCACGAGAATATCCAAGATGACGAATACCGCCCCGGCCTCAAGTTTTGGCTGCAAGCGGGCACCAAAGATGAAAAAGACGATCGCAACAACAATGGTATCATTGACGCCATTGACGATACGCTCGACCTCATCGAAGTACTGACGAATAAAGGTTATACCGACCAAGACATCCATTACCGGGAAGTGGAAGGTGGTACCCACCACCCTCATACCTGGGGGCAGGTTATGCCAGAGTTTTTAACTTGGTGCTTTGGGAAATAGGCTTTATTAGAAATTCAGAAATTAGGATATTACTAACCAGTTGAGTATCAAAACCGGAATGTGTTCTGGTTTCTCAATTTCCAATTTCAGAATAATTTATAATGAGCCTTGTAGGCTTATAGTTAAAATCAGCCAAAAATTCAGTTTGATAAAAAAGTTTATCCGAAAAGCGACGTCTTTTCAAAAGGCATCAAAATCCTCTGAGAATTGAACCACCTTTTTTACTAAGCTGCGGCTCATCTAATCGCCAATCACTGGCTATAATCACTAACAAATGAACATCATCATCACCGGCGCTACCAAAGGCATCGGTAAAGCCATCGCCGACAAATTTGCTGCTCAAGGTTTCAACCTTGCTATTTGTTCCCGCCATCAGGACGACCTCAAACTATTTAAAGCAGAAATGCAATCGAAATATCCCAGCATAAAAGTACTGACCAAAGTTGCGGATATGCGGAAAAAAAAGGATGTGCTCGCTTTTGCCGATTTCATTAAAAAAAATAAATGGGAAATTGATGTCCTCGTCAACAATGCGGGGGTGTTCCTCCCCGGCGAGATCAGCCAAGAAGAGGACGGTGCACTTGAATTGATGATGGAGACGAACCTCTATTCTGCCTACCACCTGACCCGTGCTTTGTTGCCTGTAATGCTGCAAAAAGGCAGCGGCCACATTTTCAATATGTGCTCCATTGCCAGCCTGATCGCCTATCCAAATGGCGGCTCCTACAGTATTTCCAAATTTGCCCTCTTGGGTTTTTCCAAAGTATTGCGGGAAGAACTGAAAACGAAAGGCATCAAGGTGACTTCCATCATGCCCGGCGCTACTTGGTCGGCCAGTTGGGCAGGTGTAGATTTACCGGAAAGCCGCCTCATGCAAGCCAATGACATTGCCATCGCCGTGTGGAGCGCATGGACGATGAGCCCCTCGGCGGTTGTGGAGGACATTGTAGTGAGGCCACAGTTGGGGGATTTGTAAGGGATAAGGAGTTTAAAGCGGGAAATTTTTTTCAAAAATCCCGCTTTAAACATGGAGCATTTTAGCTATTTATCGGAGAGTAAAAAAATCAATCATCTTGCTCAAGCACGACTGAAATGGGAAAATGATCACTAAAACCATCAGGGTCAATAGATTTTCCCATCCCTCCATAGCGTACTGGATACGGGTATTTATCGTTTGGCTCAGCTGGGTCGAAAGCCGGGTTGACCATTTCCAAAAAGTTGTTGATTTGAACGGAGTCTAACCGGACTCGGAGCGGCGAATCATCCTCCAATAAGTTTTTATTCGCTAAAAACTGATCGAATAGGTTTGGGAAATTATCGTAAAAATAACTACCACAACCTTCTTTCAGGAGCGGCCACGTGAGGTTTAAAAAATAGGGGGAAATACCACGAATGACTTTTGTTTTGCTCCGCAAAGCCCTCGCATAAGACGTGATGGAACGGTCGAACGGCTCATCGTTGAAATCCCCCATCGCTAATATAGGGGTGTCGTTGCCATGTACCTCCTTGATGCGCTGATGGAAATAGGAAAGCGTTTCGCCCGCAATGATCCTGAACCCTTCCGATTCGATCGGGTCTCCTCTTCTGGAAGGCCAATGGTTGGCAATCAAAACCAATCTTTGGTTGAGATGGGTGGTCAGAAAATTGACTTGAAGGATGTCCCTCGTCGCCGTCCTTTTCATGACGACATGATTAAAGATCATCCCCGGCTCTACCGTTAGCAAGGTCTCATCATAAATGAAGGCGACGTCGATTCCCCTTCCATCCTGAGAGTCGTGGTGGACAATGGCGTAATTCCTGCCAAGCGGATTTAATGCTTGAACCAAAAGCCCTAATACATATTCGTTTTCAATTTCGCAGACGCCCAAAACATCAGGTCCTTTGCCATCATTTAATTTAGAAATAATAGAAGCTAATTGACTGATTTTCCGGTCGAGTACTGGCTGGGTCCAATCCTCTAAGTCGCCTCCAATCGCCCTCTCCACTTTGTCTGTTCTCCTGGGGGAATGTTGGATGTCAAATAGATTTTCGACATTCCAAAAAGAGATGTAATACTGTCTCATTTTTCAGGTTTTTTATTGGTTAAAAATATGGGTGCATATAAATTAAACGAGCTGTGAAGGTAATTGGCTATACCAATTAAATACGGCTGCTTTTATTAATTCCTTATTTATTTTAATCATAATAAATACTGTTAGTAATTATTGGTCCTTGCGAAACTATTTTAAATTCGATAGGGTTCTCTTTTTTTTACAAAACGAAATACTTTATGCAAAAAATAGACCTGCCCAGTTGGAACCGGAAAATCCTTTTCGATAAATTTTCCCAATTTAATTCTCCCTTTTTTAATATCTGTGCTGATGTGGATATTACCCGCTTGGCAGCTTATGTCAAAAAAGAAAATCTATCTTTTTTTCAAGCTTCTTATTTTTTGGTTTTGAAAACAATTAATTCCATTGAAAATTTTCGCCTCCGCATCCGGGATGGCGAGGTGATTAAACATGATGTGATCGATGGGAGTTGCCCTATTTTAAGGGAAGATGGAGAGACGTTTAATTATTGTATTTTGAGGTATTTTCCAAATTTTAAAAAATTCAGTGAAAATGCTGCTCCCATTATTCAAAATGCTCGGCATGCGACAACGATAAATCCCGGTTCATTGCGCGACGATATTATTCATTCTTCCATTATTCCTTGGGTGTCGTTTAATAGTTTTGAGCATGCTAAAAAAATAGGATCTGGCGATACTTGCCCCAAAGTGGTCATGGGGAAATATTTTGAGGAAAATGGAAAATTAAAAATGCCACTGTCTGTGAGCGGCCACCATGCATTGATGGACGGCGTGCATGTAGGTTTATATTTTAAGAAAATTCAGGATTTTTTGGATGCGCCGGAGGAGTGTCTTTAAGATAAAAATTAGCGCAGGAAAATATGGGCAAGACTGTTTTTAATTTGGAATTATATTTCCTTAAAAAAATACTCGTTAAATTATTTTAATTAAAAATTAAATTCCAGCGGGGCAGTATATGCTGTCCCGCTGGAGTTATAGCTGTTAATTCTTAATTGCCAAAACCACCTTCTTCCGCAAAGAGCTTTCCTCGGTTATTCACAGTTGTGGTCAATGTCGCTGTATATTTCTGTGGCGATAGGGTTGATATTTTGATTGGTATTGTCGCAGTCTACATCACTATATGTCAGAGACGTGATTGTCGGGGAGCATAGCATCATCGGTGATTCCTTCCAGTTCCAGTGAGACTGGTCGACCAATCCTGAAAATTTTCAATGAGGTATTCGCACTAAGCGTTGGCTCCTATGCTGGTAAATGCAAGGAGGAAAAAAAGCGTAAATTATCAGCTTATTAATCTAATGTTTTAAAGAATTTATTGATCAATTTAAGAAGGTTGGATGAAAAAATTGGAAATGACAAACGCCGCAACAGCGATCACAATTCCGTACATGAAAATATTATAGGAGTATCTCAAGTACTTGTATTTTGTAGCTAAAACAACTCCAAGGAAATAGATGTCGTCAATTAAATTAGAATATAGAAAAGAGGCGTTGTCCATCAATTGGTTCATCCCCCAATGATAATCGTCCCTTTTCATTTTGTGGAAATTGCCAAAGAACAACAAATTAGTGCGTTGGTTTTCGATATCATCTCTGGTAAATAAACCCTTAGTGACATTGGGCCGGATGGATAAAATGGAGAAGACCATAGAAATTAGGTTGACGGTCAGCAGGACAATTGTTGGGATAATTAAATGAGGGTTGCTATCCAATTTTTGCATGAGTGACCCGATCAAAATGGAAATGATGATGGAGTTAACTGAAATCATGATGTTGGCCTTGCTGTCGGCCATGCCGCTCAGGGTAAGGTGGTTTTTTGATGTGAGGCGGAACATAGTTTCAATACCCCTCTCTGGTCGCCCCTCAGCTTTTTGGAGTTTTTTCTTTAATGATTTTAGCTCTTCTGCTGTAACACCCATTTCGCTCATGATGCCGCTATCTATATTTTTTTGCAGCTTATTTAATTTTTTTTGCAATTTATCCCTCACTTTATCTTTCCCTTCGGCGAGTACTTCCTGTCCGTATTTTGTATGAAACTTAAACCTGGAAATAAATTCTAAATTTTGTTGACACCATTCACGATCTGTATATTTTTCGTTTTTTACCTGAGCCCATTCAATCCTTAGCTGGTCGGCATAGTCCTCGTATTTCTTTTTTGAGAGATGGTACATATCCGCATCACAAAGTACTTTTTCGAGTTTATTTTTTGGGGTTTTGCCAGGTTCAGTAGCTAGGATACAGCCGATTACTTTTTCTATTTTATTGGAAGGGACGTTTTCAGCAAATAGGAATTCTTTGGCAATTATGCTACTTTTTTCTTCATGTCCTTTATAAGCATCACGGTGTCCAGTATCATGAAACCAGGCCGCTAACAGTACCGTTTCGAGGTCGTCTTCATTCAAGTTTTCGGCCTTTCCAATAAGAGAAGCCACTTCAACAACTAATTTAGTGTGGTCATAATTATGGTAGGTCAGCTCAGGTGAAAGTTGGTGTTGAAGGATATCCGTCGCTAATTTTTCTGCCCGGATAAGGATGTTGTTATTTTCAGTCATAAATCTTGAATTCAGTTTATTTTTTGGAATTGAAATAATCTTCGGGATAGAATAAAATGAACGGTTTGCTTTCGCTTTTGGACGACTAAGATTAAAAAATTACTGGCTATCCCTTGGTTATGGTTTAAAGGAGGGTCATTTATTTTTTAACTGTTATTTGTTGCACTTACAATTTTGATTGAAACGGCAAAAAAGAAGTAAACTTCGTTTGCCAAGGTATGGAGTAAAATAGGCTAAATTAACTTTTTAAAACAACAATTTATAAAAAGGAAAAACTTCCTTGTTGCATGTCTCTACATATAAAAAATAGGATAGTGGAAAGGTTGAGTTGGCACTATTGCAAGGCTCAGAGATGAAGTCTAAAAAAGAGGAATAAGGGGTTAAGGTGAGTAGTACTGACTGCGTGTTGACACGGGTAAAGAAAAAATGTACAATTCTTCAGGCCTAACCATTTTTGAGTTTCCGAAGTCCGGCGTTAAAGGCTTCTCGTAAGGACGCCCATTCTTGCGCATTTTCCTGAATGATGGGCAACCTTTCCAAAGTTTTCGCCACTTCCGTGAGCGAATCAAAAGCAGCCTTCATAATGGACTTGCTGTTTCTCAATTCAACATCTTTTTCCCCGATAATCGTCAACAACTTAGTCTTTTCATCGGGAGATACATCCCTGGCCACTGCTAATTCCTTATGAGTCAGGTACTTATTCCCTTCCCCTAAGAATAGCCAACGAAGGTTTATGTCCGGAAAAATCTGTGCGAAGGCAACAAAAAATTCGGGGCTTGTCTTCTTAACTTTTCCCGTCAGCAAGTTGGAAAGGTTTTTTTCACTGTATCCGGTTTCGTTACAGAAATCTATTTGACGGATTTTTTTTTCATCAAATATTTCTATAATTCGCTGATTAACAAATAATTCTGATTCTTTGACCATAGCCTTTAAAGATGACAAGAGAAAATGATTCTCTAAAATTTAGGAATAAAACAAAAATATACATTATTTTTGACCCACTACTTGCAAGTATAGTGAATATGAATAGAAAATCAATGAAGGGGCTGCTGCCAACATAGGTTAATTTCCAACCACCCATTTAGATAAATTATAGTTTCCAAGTTTTCCATTTAGGAGTATTTAAATATTAAATTCATTTGAGTTTAAAAATCGGGAAAAAGAACTTGCTCAAGTCTTTATAGGGCCAACTTCATGTTGAGCTGTTCCTTACTGTATTTCAAGTGTGAAAAATTAATAAGACTTGTATAAAAATCAAAAATGCGGCATTATCTATTACAGAATTCAAAAACGGTCCGAGACAACTACACATCCAAAATGTCCGCGAACTAAAACAGAGGCCAGGTGACTACATGTACATGGCTACAGTGGGAAAAGTGTCCACGCTGGGAAGAGGCCTCTGTTTTTTCAACTAATTTTCATTTGGTTTTTTGGGGTTAACCAACCGGGAAGAGGGGGCAGTCTTTGCTCCCGTCCCGGTCTTTCCCGCTCTGTTATTGAAATGCCCTTCGTCAGTTTAATATTCCGGTTGATTAGAATATAAATGGGCTGATTCGTCCTGCATCCTACACCTTTCAGTGCTTAAATCCATTACCTTGTGGGCTGTTACATCAAAATCACCCAGCTATGAAAAATGAGTTTTTATTCACTATTGTGGGCTTGGTTTTAAGCTCAACTGCCGTTTGTCAAAAAATAGACTATCCAACTGATTTCCTCCAATTGCTGAAAAAGACCAATGTCGAATTTTTTGAACCGTTGGATGCAGGCTATCGGGATTTTCAACCAGTGGAGAACGAATTCCAGAATGTGCATTTTGCGATCCATTCCAACAAAGAAGATTTGGACATTCGCTATTACATCGTTCCTTGGGACGAGCAAAACCCAAGTACTACAAATCCACACCTACGCACTTTCGCTGCCCTTTCCAATGTGGCCACCAATGCAGATGAAGCTATTATTTCGGCTATCCAGCCGACCAAAGAAATGATGCGAAAGGACTTCAATGCCGATTGGGGGATGACTTATTTTTTTACGCCCAAAAAACATTTTTCTGACAAACCGCATTGCCGGATGTTGGCACTCTGCAAGGAAGGGCAAGGGACGGTGTTCGTTTTTTACCTATTTGATGATACGGGGAACGAAGCACTTGATACGAGGTATTTGGCATTGCGATTTATGTGAATTAATTCCTGAATAGCTTAAGAGCAACTCTGCGAAACTCTGCATAAAACGCAGGTTCGTCTGCGGGTAACCTCTTTACAACAACTGTTCGCTGAAGGCTTCTTTTTCTTTGGTTAAATCCAGTGAGGGATACTCCTTTTGCAATTTTTCAATAGCCGATAATTGCTTCTTTAAAAATGTCTGGTGTGCCTCCGAGGCGGGATGGAATGGACGGTGTGTAGCCGCTGTGGTGAGTTGGGAAATACGCTGGCAGAGGGCCTTTGTTTTATCGGTAAAAAATGCATTCTCAAAATAATCCCATATGTAGTCTATAGCCATTGAGTTGGGGTGCGAGAGGTCCTTTTCGTAAAAGCGGTAGTCCCTCAAGTCGTCCAATACAATTTCATAAGAAGGGAAATAGTGTACAAACGGCAAGGCTTTACAGGCCACCTCCAAACCCAGCAGCAAGGTCGCTTTGCTCCGTTGGTTTTCCAATAAACCATCTCGTAAATGCCGCACTGGACTGACCGTTGCAATCACTTCCAAGTCGGGCCATTCCTCTTTTAATCTTCGGAAAATAGAGATGAGAGGGGTTGCAACTTCTTCTACTGTCAAACGGCGGCGGTCGAACGTTTGCCCCGGCATTTTATGGCAGTTCGCTACGACTGTATCGGTTTGTTTGTCAACAAAAACGTTAGCTGTGCCGAGCGTTAAAAGGAGGTGGTTGGTGTTTTTTAAAAACTGGCGGGCATCGTTTAATGCTTGATTGATTTGTTGGAAAGCAGTGGATTGATCGGGATGGGAAAAGCGGCCGTGGTGGTCGTAGCTATGCCAAAGGCCAAGGTTTTCAAAAAGATCTTTCTCAGTATAATCTGTTCCTGAAAGGAGTTTTTCTAACACCCTAACAATCGATACTGGATTATAAATAATGCCGAAAGGGTTGACAAGAGTCGGGAATTTTAATTGCTCCAAGCGGCTGCCGATATGTTCTGCAAAACAGGAGCCGATGCATAACATATGATGCTGATGAGCTATTTCAACACCTGATTGTAAAGGAGGTATTTCTGTTCGAAAAGAAATCACATTAGTTTACATTTTGCACATTTCACTCATCGCGCAGCATTCATCCTACCCCCTTGCCCCTGCGAATTTCAATTTATATTCCGCCCGTACCAGTCCTTTTTTCATCTTTTCCAATTTGCGCTTAATCATGCGCTTTTTGAGTGGCTTGAGTTTTTCTACAAAAAGAATACCCTCCAGGTGATCATATTCGTGCTGGATGACGCGTGCGTTGGTACCATTATACACTTCGATATGTTCCTGAAAATTTTCATCCAAATACCGGATTTTGATCGTGTCCAGCCGGTCCACATCACCCGTTATGTCGGGGATGCTAAGGCAGCCCTCTTCAAAAGTGCTGTCTTTTCCAGATTCTTCGATCATCTTGGCATTGATGAATACTTTTTTGATGCCTTGGTATTCTGGCTCCTTGCCTTTTTCCTTTTTGTCTTTTTCCTGAGGGGTCAGGGTGTCCACTAAGAATATGCGGATAGAAAGACCAATTTGTGGTGCGGCGAGCCCGACCCCTTCAGCATGATACATGGTTTCCCACATGTCGGCAATAAGCTCTTGCAAGGAAGGGTAGCTTGGGTCAATGTCGGCGGCAACTTTTTTAAGAACGGGTTGCCCGTAGGCGTATATCGGTAAAATCATTTTAGTGACTCGTGATCAGTTTATTGTATTAAAAAATAGTTGTTAAGGCTTGAAGGTCATGTTTTGTTAAAACGACCAATCGCCATTGTTTTTTAAGTAATCCTCCAGAATCAGGGCGGCAGCGATTTTATCCACCAATGTTTTGTCGCGCCGCTTTTTTTGTTTGATTCCGCTTTGAAGGATGATCTCCTTGGCCATCACGGAAGTGCCCCTTTCGTCGTGGGTGACCACTTCTATTTGGGGAAATTCTTTTTTCAATTTTCGGACAAACCCAACAACCATGTGGGCAATTTGGGCTGGGTTGCCGTCCTTGTGCATCGGCTCTCCCACCACCACTTTTTCCACTTCTTCCTGCTGGAAATACTCCGTCAAAAAATCGAACAGTTCATGGGTAGGAATAGTTGTCAGCCCCGATGCAATGATCTGCAAAGGGTCGGTCACTGCAATGCCAGTGCGCTTGGTGCCGTAGTCTATACCCATGATTCTTGACATAGCCGCAAAGGTAAGGATTGGGTTTGTGTTTTATAAGCTATCTAAATTTTTAAGAAAAGAATGGAGCTTGGACAAAATGCTTGGTTGTCATGTTCTAAAATAAAAAAGCCCCTGGAAAACTATCCAAAGGCTTTGATTTATTATCAGTTGAAAAAAAATTAAAAGCAATATTCGTCAGCAGCGATCAATTGATCGGCCACTAATCTGCGGGCCTGCTTGACATTGGCTGGCGGGTATTTGCCAAAACGCTTTAAGCCCATCAGCATCGTTTTCAGCAGGTCGCCTTCGGCAAAGGAGACCAGGGCGTCTTTAGCGCTCTTCTGGATGCGGTCGGAAGCATCGGTGAAAAAGGCCCGAAGGATGGCATCATAAATTTCCTGGCCGTATTTTTTTCCTTCCATGCCGGATAGTTTTTCAACCCGTAGTAAGGTGGATTCTGCCAGATAAGTATCGATCATCATGTCGGCTACGTTCATCAGTATTTCTTGTTCTTCTTTGAGGTTTAGCTGGCCATCCATCTGCATTTTTACAGCTGCACCCGCCACCATGAGGATGGTCTTTTTGAAATCTTTCAGGGCCTTTTTTTCTTCGCCGTACGAGCCCGTAGGGCTATCAAAAGAAGGCATGGATGCTAATTCTTTTTGTACTGCCCATGCTGGTCCAACGATGTCGAGTTTACCGTTCATGGCCCGCTTTAACAACTGAGAAACCATGAGCATGCGGTTGATTTCATTGGTGCCTTCATAAATCCGGCTGATGCGGGCATCCCGGTAGGCACGGGCGGCAGGGTATTCTTCTGAGAAGCCATTGCCTCCGTGTATCTGGACCACTTCGTCCACCACATAGTCGGCTACTTCAGAACCATAAACTTTGGAGATAGCGCATTCGATGGCATATTCTTCGGCCGCTTCCAATTTGGCATCGGCATAACTCATGCCTTCGGCCATCAGCTCTTCCTGTTTTCCATGCATGAGGTCGGAAATACGGTAGACCATGCTTTCTAAGGCAAAAGTGCGGATGGCCATTTCGCCCAATTTATATTTGATGGCTCCAAAACTGGAGATGGGTACTTTGAATTGGTGGCGTTCGTTGGCATATTTCACGCCCATGGTAATGCCGTTTTTTGAGCCACCAAGGGTCATGACGCCTAATTTGTAGCGGCCGACATTCAATACGTTGAATGCGATGAGGTGGCCTTTGCCTATTTCTCCCAAAACATTTTTTACGGGCACTTTTACATTCTCAAAAAATACCTGACGGGTGGAGGAACCCTTGATGCCAAGCTTGTCCTCTTCAGCCCCAAGCGTAAATCCTTCCATGCCTTTCTCAAGGATAAAACCGGTAAATTTATCGCCATCGATTTTGGCAAAAACAATGAACACATCGGCAAACCCTGCATTGGAAATCCACATTTTCTGCCCGTTGATGACATAATGTTCTCCATCGTCGGTCAGGTCGGCACGGGTCTTGGCAGCGAGGGCGTCCGAGCCAGAACCGGGTTCGGTGAGGCAGTAGGCGGCTTTCCATTCGCCAGAGGCAAGTTTCGGTAAATAATGTTTGCGTTGTTCTTCCGTTCCGAAATAAAGGATCGGCAACATACCGATGCCCGTATGGGCAGCAAAGGAAGTAGTGAACCCACCGCCAAAGCCACCAGTTGCTTCATACATGACCGTGATGGTGTTGCTGTCCATCAGCATCCCGCCGTATTCGTTGGGTATATGTGCGCCTAATAAACCGAGTTCCCCGGCCTTTTCCATTAAGGCTACTTGGTGCTCCAGTTTGCCGCCTTTGTCCCCTGATTCTTTGATGAAATCTTTGACCATCTGCTGCACCATGAGCTGTTCTTCATTGAACTCTTCTGGAATGAACACGTCGTTGGCATAAGCGTCGTTGATAATGAATTCGCCTCCTTTCAGAACTGAGGCATTGGATGCTGTATCTCCCATGATTATTTTTTTTGGAGTTCTTGGATAAATTCAGTGAAAACAAACCTGATCTGGGTGGTTGCTCGTCTCACAAAATTTGTCAAAGAATCATTTTTGATGTTAGGTAAAGTCAATAGATCACATTTAGCGAATATTCGCCAGCAAAAATAAAATTTAAATGCCAGAAAGGCAATATTTATGCCTCCTTATTTAGCGAATATTCGCTAAATGTCATTAATTTATTTATGTTACTCAGGAAATGTTACTTTCGATGGAAGGGATTTGGGTTGGCAGATGTGTTGCTAAATCAACACATTAAAATTTCCTTAACGCTTTTCGTCTGGGATATGCGGGCATTTCTCAAAAAAAATTGGCTGTTTTGCAGATTATGTCGCTCTTGCTTTCGTTAGAAAACTATTCTGCGAAATTTATTAAGAACCAAATGGCTTATTTCAAAACAAAGACCAACTCTCTCCTATTCATAAACTACTTATTCTAAACGACTGTACTATTCAACGAAAACACCCCATTTCCCAGCCCATTTTATGTTGAAACACATTCTATAAAGTATGAAAATCAGCTCGATGGGAAACTGACAACCAATTTTAATCACCCGTAAATCACTAAAGTTTATGAAAAAATTAGGTTTGGCTATTACCGCCACGTTACTGTTCAACGCTGCCTTGACCTTAGTCCTGTTCAACCATTTAAAAAATGATTTGGCCTCTGAAAAACTTGCATCAGAAGCAACTGTCCATTTTGCTGGTTACAAGCCGCAGCCCGTCATTGAGAAGCCAGTGCCCGGCCTCTTTGTCCCCGAAAATTTTGTGGAAACTTCCAAGTTGGTCACCGATGCAGTCGTGAATATTACAGTAAAAGGTTCTTACAGCTATGAACCTATTTCTGGTGGTTCAGGAGTTATTATTTCAAGGGATGGTTTTATCATCACTAACAACCATGTCGTTGATGGCAGTGGTAAAGTGGAAGTGACCCTTTCCAACAAACGGAGTTATAAAGCTACCGTCATTGGCAAAGACCCAACGACCGATTTGGCGCTATTGAAAATAGATGAAAAGAACCTGCCTGTCCTCCACTATGCCAACTCGGATGAGGTGGAAGTAGGGCAATGGGTGTTGGCGGTTGGCAACCCTTTCAACCTGACCTCGACCGTTACTGCGGGCATCGTCAGTGCAACAGGCCGCAATATCAATATCCTGCAAGGCCTGTACTCCATCGAGAGTTTTATCCAAACGGATGCAGTCGTAAACCCTGGCAACAGTGGTGGGGCTTTGGTTAATTTAAGAGGCGAACTGGTCGGCATTAATTCGGCCATCATGAGTGAATCAGGTGGATATGAAGGCTATTCTTTTGCTATCCCAGCCAATTTGGTCAAAAAAATCATCCGTGACCTAAAGGAGTACGGGGAGGTAAAACGTGCCTTGCTTGGTATCCGCATCCTTGATGTCAACGAAGAAGTCGCTTTTGATATGAACCTGCCGGAAGTTTCTGGCATATTGGTTCGGAGGGTAGACGCAGGCAGCAGCGCCGAAAAGGCCGGTATTGAAATGAACGATGTGATCGTAGCGATCAATGGTCAAAAAACCAATACAGTACCTGAGTTACAGGAACAGGTAGCACGGTTTCGGCCTGGCGATTCTGTTTCCATTGACATTATTCGGAACGGTAAAAAATTGCGAAAAGATAATGTGGTGCTGAAAGGGATCGACGAATCCAATCTGAACCGGTAAGAGACTTGGCGTGACTGTGTGCCCTCCTCTCCAGGTTTAGTTATTCTACGGAGTTCCACAGAGTTTTTCACAGAGAAGGAAAGTAAAATCCTCCGTGCCTCTTTGTGAAAAAAACTCTGTGGAACTCTGTCTACAACCTTCTACATGTCTAGCTTTTCCACGGAGTTACACAGCGATGGGGAACAGAGTTCGCAGAGGACGAAATCTCAACTGCTTAATGTTCGTAGTGGTTGCCTCAATTGTGATACCTAACCCAAAATGTCAGCTGAGGCCGTTGATTTCTTGACCGGACTTCCCCCAAAACTTTCGCCCCGTTTGTCGCATATCTACCACCAACAATGCTTCCTACTACCTATCTTACCGCCTGCCCAAACAAAATAGCACCTCCGTTTGATTCCATTATCCGGTTTGGCGCTCCCTAAAGATGATCTCTTTTTTGATGCCCAACCAAAAACCATATTAGCTATGTATAATTTATATTTTACCACAAGGCGCACACGCCATTCATTCATTCATTCATTCATTCATTCATTCATTCATTCATTACTAGTGCTCATGCTTTTGATCTCATCGGGAAACATCTATACACAAAATACCCCAGTTAAATACTTGCTGGAAGGGCCTTACAATCAATATGCGGGGCCGTATAGAATTGCGACTGCGATCCATTTTGAAAATCATAGCAGTTGGTCTGATACAGAATTAGACGAAGCTGCTATAGACATTTTTGATGTTTTAAATCAGGAATTCAACCAGTACAACATTTATTTCTATTCCGTTCAGGGCACAAGTGCATGTGAGGTTGGATGGGATAAAGAATCGCTTCCATCGGCCTTGAATGAAAGCAGGTTGGATTTAGATTTTTATTATAGGGTTGTAAGTGACCCTGTTGTAGGGCAAGCATACGGATTGCCTTATTCACAACTGTTTGTAGAGGGCGACCCAGTGGAAGAGGCGGCAAGCAATTTAGCAAATCTTGCTCCTGTATTGATTCATGAAGTGGGACATTGCCTCGGGCTTTATCATATTTTTACGGATGACAATCTTACCTGTATTGAAGACCCGTCATCTTCCTGTACCTATTCGGCCAGTAGCAATATTTGTGATTGTTGTGGTGACCATGTATGCGATACGCCAGACAATGAATATGGCGAAAATGTGACTTTGGATGCAAGTTGCAATAATCCATCCCCCTCCAATGCTTTGCCAGCAGTTTATAAAAACTATATGTCTTATGCGACCCCATCTTATTGTCGGGATCATTTTACTCAAGGTCAAGCAGAGCGGATGTGGGCCATGCTGGCTGTCGCCCCCGATGTTCAGGGCATGCAACGGCAAAACAGTGAAAATGCTCATACTGGCACTTTGGCCGCAGGCACTTATTGGAACATTGTAGTCGAAAGTGGCAATACTTTACAGATTAATTCTCCCATTGAAATGATGCCGGGAGCTTACATCAGGGTTGAAAAGAATGCTACCCTGCGGGTCAGCTCTACCATCACCGGAGCCTGTGATAATATGTGGAGGGGCATCATCGTGGAGGGCAGTTCGGGCCAACCCCAAACGACCACAAACCAAGGTAAGGTAATTGTCCAATCGTCAGGGAAAATAGAGCATGCGCAAATAGGGGTTGACCTTTTAGGGCTGGCTCCCAGTGTTGGAGGCGGTATTTTGACGGCTACTATTGGAAGTACTTTTGAGAACAATGTTATCGGGGTCAGGTTTGGTAGTTACCAAAAGGAAGCAAACAAAAGCAGGTTATGGGCTTCCGAATTTTATGTCACCGACGATTTCCGGGCGAACGCTGTACAGCCCGTCATGATCAGAGCTGAAGGGGTGGAACAATTGGTACTGTTATCCCCAACTTTTAAAGACTTGCGCACCCAATGTGTCGATGCCATAAACCAAGCTGTAGGAGTTGAACTCTATAATGCTTCTGCCAGGTTTTTATCAGGGACCTTTGAAGACCTGTCAACAGGTATTTATGCCAACCAGATAGACCAAGAGAACGGGTCTTTTTCAATTGGCACGGCCACGTTTACCAATTGCCTGCAAAGCATCCATACTAATATCACCAGCAGTTTTGCCATCCAGAACAATACTTTTGAGATAGCTAAACCAAGATACTGCCCTTCCTCTGCCGATAATGATAACATAGGAGTGGCTATATTTGGAGAGACCACAGGTTTTACTTTTCGGGAAAACGACTTTTACTATAATGGCATTACAATACCCTTGGAAAGGACAATCGGAACGCGCGTCAATAACACTGGTGAGGGGCTGGGCAATACCCTCGAAGCAAATAGTTATGATGAGTTGTTTGAGGGAATACTCGCCACTCTTGAAAACGATGGCAACGATGACGGGATGCTTTTCCTTTGCAATACTTTTACTGAACTACTTGGAAACAGCAATGAGGACGCTATAAGCATCCATATTGAGGATGGAGCTTCGGTGAAAGTGGATCAGGGAAAAATTGATCCTCAGTCGATTAGCAATCTCTTACCAGCCGGAAATATCTTTTCCATTGAAGCTTTCACCTTTTATAATAACCCCAATAACTCTACTATCAATTACTATTACAATAATAATGCAGCTGCGGAAGACCCGGATTTTACCACACAAGGTGCCTCAAATTTAGTAGAAATTGCAATAAATGCTGCAGGATGTGCGACCGATCCTCCCTGCGATAATCCTCCTTGCCCCGAGCCTTGCACTGTGCCACCGTGCGGTCAGACTTTGGTAGGTGATTGGACCTCCAATTTTTACAGTACCAAAGATGACTGGCAGACAAGGGTTGCCAACCTGCCAATATAATTGACTCAACAGATTTGGCAGCAGAAAAGGATACCATCCGATTCCTCCGGTTAGAAATGAACTCTTACTCCAGCAAGCTCATCCAACAGTACAGCTTGGACACCAATGGGGTGGCAACCGACTCCATCGTGGCCTGGCTCGAACGCTCAGAGACCTATTCCACAGATATGCGCTTGGCACGGCATTATTTTTTTATCAGGGACTCTGCCCATTTTGATACCCTGTGGGCATCAATACCCACTAAACATCGGCTGACCAGCGAACAGCAAAACGACTATGATGAACTGGATTTGATCTATGATTTACTCCGGTCCCATATCCTTTCGGGCGGGTCGGTGTTTGAAATAGGACAGACTGAACTTGATTCGTTGGGTTTTTGGTCAGAATGGTGCGCTGAACCTGGGTATTTGACCCGTAGCCTTTTGCGCTATAACGGGATCGTCGTTCAGGAAGATTGCTTAGGTAGTTCAGTGACGAGCAGGGAAGCCGATGTTGATGAGGGTTTTGTCTTCGAAGCTGAGATTTCCCCAATAATTATTTATCCCAATCCAGCTGATAATCAAATCACAGTATTGCTGAATGAAAAAATCAAATCAACAATTATTGTTGAAATCTATAGCCCCGATGGTCGTCTTTTCTTGGTAAAAGAATACCAAATGGAAGAGAGAGATATCTATTGAAACACAAGGTGTACCATCCACGAGGCTTTTATTTCGCTAAAGGTGTCCTCGCCCAATCCCCGCACTTTCACGTCAGTAAAGTCCTTATCAGCCACTAAATTTGAACCAAAACCAAGTCACAGGAAGGTCAAGCTATTGATCTTCCTGTACTTCATTTTATATGAAAACCTTTTTTGTACCATATCAACTTTCTTTATCATTGTTAACTATGTTCGCTCAATAAGCTTTAATAAACTGATGATACTGGTATGGTAGAAGTACACCATTTTGAGGACATGGTGCTCCAGTAATGAGCCTGCGCAGGCTATGGGTTGGATTTGATAAATCCTGCACAACGGCGAACAGGGTGTCATTTTGGTAAAGTTCGATTCCTCAGGGAACATCCTGAATTCAACCATAATTTTAGATTCGCTGGGTGATAAACTTTCAGTAGATAAAACCTGGGGCAAGATCATCGCCACCTCCGATGGCGGCTTTGCGATGACTGCGGCCACGGTATTTCGGGAGAGTGCTTTTCTGATCAAAACGGATGGGGATTTCAACGTAGAGTTTGTCAAGGAATACCCGGACACGGTGAATTTGAGCAATTTTGATTATAAGCTCTTCGAAATCCCTGATGGTTATATTTTATATGGCAACATCCAACGGCCAAACTTTTTATTGCAGCCTTTTGTACGAAAGGTTGATAAAAAGGGAAATACCATTTGGTTTAATTACTATGGGATAACGAGTGTTACAAATACTTTCATTGATGGAGGGGGGATAAATGATAGCCTTTACGTTTTTACCGGAGTGAGGAATGGGCCAACAGTGGATTTAGGGCGATCTATACTTATTTATTTGGATTCTAACGGAGTGGTTACGAATTCATGGCTTTCTGAGCCATGGTCAGACATTGGTTTTATCAGAAAAATGAAAGTATTGGAAGGGGGCGATCTATTATTGTTCAGTCAGTATTTGCATGATTACAAAGATAATAAAGTTTTGTTTAAGCCTACCATTTCAAGAATGACCCCCACCTTTGAATTTAAATGGATTAAACGTTATGGCCGAATAGATAGATTTGAAGCTTATGTCCTATTTTGGGATATGGAACCCCTATCAGGTAACGAGTTCATCGGTGCAGGCCAAAGCCGTGTCGAAGTAAACGGCGAAAAAGAGCAGTCTGGTTGGCTGATGAAGTTCAACACGGAAGGCGACAGCATTTGGTCCCGCTACAACTTCCCCGATTTTCCAGTGGACAGCCTCGGCGATACTTTCTTTGGAGGGGTCGGTGTACTGTCGAGTGGCAGCATTGTGGCAGGCGGCACGGCCACGCTGTGGAACGAGCAGGCCATCTGGCTATTAAAAGTGACCAATGACGGATGCATGAAGGTGATCAACTGCGGGCTGGTGCCGGTGGTGGAGCGGGAGGAGGAAAAGGAGGATTTAAAAATATTTCCCAATCCGGCCAACCAGTACCTCACTGTTTCCTTGAATGAAAGGTCTACCTCCCCGGGAAAAATTTCATTCTATGGTTTTGATGGCCGGTTGGTTTTGCAGAAGGAATATGCCGTGGGGGAAAAAGAAGTGTTGATCGACACCAGCGGCCTCCCCGTAGGGTTGTACGCCGTGCAGAAGATGGCTGCGGGACTGGCATTTGAGGTTGGGAAGGTCATCATCAGTCATTGAACTGGCTGACATCAGTCTCTCAAAAGTGACCTCTCCCGCATTCCTCGTCCAAAACCCGTGATGGATTATAGATTGTCGGGAATACCATGATCAAATGATGTTTGTCAGGTTGTGTACTCCTCCCAATAATCCTACTTTCGCTTTTTAAACATTCACCAAAAAATATCAATTTATTATGGGATTATTTTCTTTTATCAAAGGTGCTGGACAAAAGTTGTTTGGCAAAAAAGACAAGACTACACCTGTTGCGCCCCAAGTTGTCGAACTTTCCAAAGAGGATGCGCTGAAAGCGGAAATCAACCGTTTGGGAATTCCTGTCAGTGGCCTTAGTCTTGATTTTGGAGATCATATTTCGGTTTCTGGCACTACGGACACCAATGCCAACCGCGAGAAAATTATCTTGGCTCTTGGCAATGTGGAAGGTGTAGCCTCTGTCGGTGACAACATCCATGTGACCAACCCTGAGCCCGAGTCTGTTTTTCACGAAGTGAAAAGCGGTGACACGTTGTCAAAAATCGCTAAAGAAGTTTATGGCGATGCCATGAAATACCCGATCATTTTTGAAGCCAACAAGCCAATGTTGGAACATCCTGACAAAATCTACCCAGGTCAGATTTTACGGATTCCGCAAGCATAAAATAGAAATTGGGAAATTGAGAATTGGAAATTAGGATTTGCATAATTTGTGCAATCAAATTTCATTAATTTCTCAATTTCCTAATTTTCAATTCCTAGTTCTTCCACCCCTTTCGCTCTTGCTCCACGTGTTTTAGCATCACTTCAATTCCATATTTTTCTTTCACATGATTGGTAAATTGGTCAGCTGCATATACCGAGCGGTGCTGGCCTCCCGTGCAACCGAAATTGACCGTAAGGTTGGTAAAACTGCGTTCGATATAGTTTTCGATCGCTGGGTCAACGATGAGGTAAATGAGGTTGAGAAACTCCGTAATGTGCGAGTGCTGCTGTAAAAAGTTGATCACAGGTTCGTCCCGGCCCGTTTGTCGTTTGTAAGGTTCATAGCGGCCCGGGTTGTGAATGGAACGGCAATCGAAAATAAACCCTCCGCCGTGGCCAGTAGGGTCGGGTGGTACGCCTTTTAAAAAGGAAAAACTGTTGACGGTGACGGTCAGCAAGCTGGACGCCGCTTTGATTTTGTCAAAAGGTTCAAATTTTTTGGATTGGATTATATTGACAAGTGCTTGTCGGAGGTGCGGCATCTCAACGGGAAACTGAGCGTTCTCCAAGATCCATTTCACATTGCGGATAGCGAACGGGATGCTTTTGATAAAATATTCCTTGCGTTCGAAAAGCCCCCGGAAGCCATACGTCCCGAAAGTCTGGATACTCCGCATGAGCACGTAGCCATAGAAATATTCAAAGAATTGTTCCCGGTTTACGGGGATCAACTGTTCCAGTGCATCCAAATAGTGATTGATCAGCTCCTTGCGGATGTCGTCGGGGATATTGGCCTTGGCCTGATACAGTAAGGACGCCAAATCGTATTGCAAAGCCCCTTGCCTGCCTCCCTGATAATCAATGAAATAAGGCTCCCCACCCCGGATCATGATGTTCCTCGTTTGGAAATCCCGGAACATGAAGTGACTGCAATCGGTCGTTAGCAAGTATTCGGCGAAGCGGTGCATGTCGTCTTCCAAGCCTTGCTCGTCGTGGGGGAGTTTGGCCAATTTCAAAAAATAATATTTGAATGTATTGAAATCCCAAAGCATGCTCTGTTTATCGAACGCTGCCCGCGGATAGCATACCCCGAAATCCAAATCTTCACCGCCCTTTACTTGCAGCACGGCCAGTTTTTCCACCACCTTTTTATAAATACGGACGAGATAATCGGGAAATGGATCGCCAGCTTGCAGCAAGTAACTGTACAAGGTCGTCGCACCAAGATCCTCTTGCAGGTAGACATTTTGGTCGAGGTCTTCCGCGTAGATGGTCGGCACAGGCAGGCCCTTTTCTTTAAAGTGTTTGGAAAAATGGAGAAAGGCTTCGTTTTCCTTGCGGTCGGCATTGTACGCCCCGACGGCCACTTTTTCACCCCTCGACAAGCGGTAATAAATGCGCGGCGAAGCAGAAGGTGCCAAAGGCAGCACGAGGTCGGGACGGTCTCCGGCCCATTCTTCAAAAAGTTCTGATAAAGCGGATTCTATTTGTGAGGTTTTCATGGGGTAAAATTAGGGTATTGGGAAGATGTTTATAAGCCGATGCGTATGCTTTTGATCGTTGATTTTTTTTGATAGTATTTAGAAAATGATGGCGAGTGGATCCGAGATAACTCAACCTTTGTTGGAAGGGGATTATATTTTTACTTTCGCCCATTCTTGTTTCACTAAAGTGATTTAAAAACTCGCCCAATGTCAAATCAAAACATCGAAGCCGCAGCCAAACGACTCCGGGAAGCAGCTTCAAACGGCCAAACCTGCGCCCCCGTCCGCAACCTCATCGGGGAGACCTCCATTGAAGATGCCTATGCTGTTCAAGAAATCAACACTGCCCTGCGCATAGCGGAAGGGGCGAGGATAGTAGGCACTAAAATCGGCTTGACTTCACCGGCTGTGCAAAAACAATTAGGCGTCGGGCAGCCCGATTTTGGGATGCTTTGGGACGACAAAGAAGTTTGGAACGGCGGCGAAATCTCCGTTCGGGAAATCATGCAGCCGAAAGCGGAAGCCGAAATCGCTTTTGTTTTGGGCAAAGACCTGACCGCTGAAAACCCAACAACTACTGACGTTTTGTCGGCGATAGACTATGCCCTGGCCTCTATCGAGATCGTCGGCAGCCGCATCGAAGGCTGGGACATCCGCATCACTGACACCATCGCAGACAATGCTTCGGCCAGTCATTGGG
Source organism: Saprospiraceae bacterium (assembly GCA_041392505.1). Lineage (GTDB taxonomy): Bacteria > Bacteroidota > Bacteroidia > Chitinophagales > Saprospiraceae > UBA6168. The sequence continues at coordinate 27,585 of JAWKLX010000066.1, forward strand.
TGATCGGGCACAAGCCCGTCCGTTTGGAAAACCTCGATTTGATTAATTGCAAAATGGTCATGGAAAAAAACGGCCAGCAAGTCTCGGAAGGCATCGGGTCGGCCTGCCTTGGCTCGCCCATAAATGCCATGCTATGGCTCGCCAAAACGATGGCCCGTTTGGGCAAACCCATGAGGGCTGGGGATTTGGTACTGACCGGCGCCTTAGGGCCGATGTCGAATGTGGTGGCTGGCGATCATTTTCGGGCAGTAATCGAAGGGCTGGGTGAGGTGTCGGTAAAATTTACGGCGTGAACATGCCATTAAAGGGATTTTTTTTAAAATGGAGTGCATCAAATATAATGTCGGTAAACGCCAAAAAAAAATGATAATATGATCGGCTATAATAACTGCCTTAAAATAAAAAAGCTTCTGTTGGCGACAAGCATGATAGTATTTAGCTTGCCAATTATATCCCAAGAATATAATATTAAATGGGTGAAAAAATTTGCCGCCGATTATTCAGAATATGTAAAGGACATGCAGCTAAACCATGATAATAATACGGTCATGCTGGTTACGTCCGATTCCTATTCTGATATTTTTTACAACAATGTTTGGGGGCGGGATATTTACCTAATTGAGGTCGATGGCACAGGTAATATTGTAAATAATTTCGCTTATGGAGATGTGGGCAATGATGATGCAAGCAGTCTACAAGTGGTTTGTGATGGATATATTATTTGTGGTTCAAAAAGTATTTCCAACAACGACAGGGATGCTTGGATTTTTAAAATAAATAATAAAGGTGAAATACAATGGGAAATTAATTTAGGTGGAAGTAAGACGGATGGAGTGCAATCAATAAAAGAATTATCGCCCGGGCTTTTTATTTCTACTATTATTAGCTCCTCCAACGATTTGGATTTTGAACATAATGGTGAAAATGGATTTTACACGTGGTTCCTGTTGTTTGATGAAAATGGAAATATAATATGGAATAATCATTTAGAGAATAAACCTGATGAATCCTATTTTGCTACGCCCTTGTTTTTTGACAACGCAATTTATTTAACTGGTTATGCTGTTTCCCCTTTGCCCTCGGCCTTTGGGTCTATTGAAAAATATGATGTAGGTGTCATAAAATTATCTTTGGAAGGTGAAATAATTTGGCATAAAACCTACGGCGGTAGCAATTATGATTTAGGCAGAGAAATCAGGGCGCTGCCAGATGGCAACCTCCTTGTGGTCGCCCGCACACAATCAATGGACAGAGATGTTGACAAGGACGATTCGTCTGTTGATATGTGGGCAATTAAAATAAATAAGGAAGGTGATTTACTGGACTCAAAAATATTTGGCGGCAGCAAAAATGATTATTGCTATGATGTGATAAGCAATATGGACGGCAGCCAGACCATGTTGATGACTCTTTTTTCGGATGAAATTACCAATTACCAGAATGAGGCGGCAGTATGGGTTTTTGATTTAAACGAAAACCTTGAAGCGACGGCTGGGCAAATTATTTATGTGGACAGCATTAAAAATGTTGGCGCCCACATTCTCCGGCCCAGCGAAAATGGGTTGCTTATCAGTTACGGAAATGTCATCGGTGGCACCAATGAATTGGATGTTTTTTTGGTTTATCTTGAAAAAGATATTCCCAACGAAATATCAGGCTCAATCAAATCCTACCCCAATCCAGCCAGCGAATGTGTGACTTTTTATTTTAACGATGTTGACCTCCCATTTTCGTTGAGCGTATTTGATCTTGCTGGTAGATTGGCTGCCGAATACCAGATCAATTCCAATATTAAAACCATTGATGTCTCAGCCTTTCCTTTTGGGGCATATTTTTACACAACAAAAAACAAACAATTAAAAGGTGTTTTTTTGAAGAATTAAATCTTAAGTATCACTTATAAAATAACTGAAGTTACGTAGAGAACAAAGCACCACCCTTTTATGCGGGCCGGATCATCGTTCAAGCATTTATCATGTCCCTGCTCGGCCCTCCAAGGGGTTTAAGGGGCTGCGGCGGTTTCATGAAACCGCCGCAGCCCCTTAAACCCCTTGGAGGAGCACGTTGGGTCGTTCCTAATTGCGACAATCATGCTGCTCCGCATTTTGCGTGGCATCAGTAAACAAAAAGAATTCAATTTGTAAAATATGCAAAAACAAAGTCGCCATCATCTACCCGCACGTCTGCAGCTGATCTGATGACTATCAAAATACTTCTGTACCTTCCAATCGTCTAAATGTCCGTTTCTTCGTTGCGATCGACCTTTGAACACGTGCCTTCGCCAGAGCGAAACGGGATGGGCGTGGAAAGCCACTCACGAGGGCATCGAAGGTTTGTTGAAATGCCTGAATGGGACGACATCAAAATCGTTTTCGATGCCACCTTGCCAAGGCACATTTATATAATTGGGGATTTGTAAAAAAATACCCCGATAACATATGATCGACCTGACACCTGCCGCCGTCACTCCTACCTCGTCCCACCCGTCAATTTTACCGCAAACATGAGGTCAAAAAACGTCAACATGGTCACCCGCGGTGGTCAGGCTCACGATCCTGACGTTGCTGGTGGGGTCAATAGGGTGGCGAAAGTGCATTATGGGTGAAATTGTCGCCTCTATCGCCAGTAAATTGCTTTATCTAATGCGGCGAACATTGATGAGTTTACCGAACGACTGCCGCTGCGAAAAAGTGGGGGCGCCGACCGGGGCAAAGCCATTATCATCTTTAAACCCCGCCGAACCCTCGTCATGCGGGATACGGTACTGACCTCAAAGGAACAAGGTGACCGGGACATCCGCCAGAGCATCCACGATAGGTCGCCGAAGTGAAAAAATACGTGTTGGTTACGACCTGCACCAAGAGGTTCAGTTTGAGGATATTCCGGAAGACAAACCAGTTTTCATTGAAGGGCTGGGCTATCGGCATGGGCTAAAAAACTTCTGTCTTTTTGAAAGTAAAAGGCAGGGCATTACTTGCCGGAATATGCAACTGAGACAGCACGAGCGCTGCACTGGCTACGGGGGAACGGTTGGTTTTAAATTAAAAGGAAAGATTATTCACTTAGACACATGAGAAGGCACAGAGAGAGAACGAGAGCCACATTCAAAACGCTATATTTTATGTTTGAAAATGAAATAACCAACTGCATCATTGGCAGTGCCATAGAGGTGCATAAAAATTAGGACCGGGGCTTTTAGAATCTGCATATCAGCAATGTTTGTTCTATGAATTAAAACAAGAAGGATTAATAGTGGAAATGGAAAAACCGATGCCGATTGTTTACAAAGAAATAAAAATTGATCACGGATATCGGATGGATTTATTGGTAGAGAATAAAGTGGTAGTTGAGCTAAAAACGGTAGGAAGTATTCTGCTCCCGTCCACTAAGTGCAAGTCATTACTTATTTGAAAATGGGAGGGTATAAAATTGGGTTGCTAATAAACTTCCATGTAACCGTTTTGAAAAATGGAATAAAAAGAATAGTCGTCTAACTCCGTGCCCCTCTGTGAACCCTCCGTGTCTCTCCGTGGAATAAAATAAGAAGCACGGAGTGCTATTTTTGAGTAACAAAACTTATTTGAAAATGGGAGGGTATAAAATTGGGTTGCTAATAAATTTCCATGTAACCGTTTTTGAAAAATGGAATAAAAAGAATAGTCGTCTAACTCCGTGCCCCTCTGTGAACCCTCCGTGTCTCTCCGTGGAATAAAATAGAAGCACGGAGTGCTATTTTTGAGTAACAAAACAAGAATTAACATGAAACATAAAATCTACATCCAAGACGTAACCCTCCGCGACGGCATGCACGCCATCCGCCACCAATACACCAAAGACCAGATCACCGAACTGGCCATTGCCCTCGACGAAGCCAAAGTCGATGCCATCGAAATATCGCATGGCGACGGGCTGGCAGGTGGAAGTTTCAATTATGGCTTTGGGGCGCATACCGATTGGGAGTGGCTCGAAGGCATTGCCGATAAGTTGAAGTATGCGAAATTGACGACGCTGCTGCTGCCCGGCACTCCACTATCCACGACCTCAAACAAGCCAGGCAGTTAGGGTTGAATCGGTGCGGATTGCCACCCATTGCACCGAGGCAGACATCTCCCGCCCGTACACATTGAAGCGGCCAAAACATGGGCATGGACGTTGGTGGTTTCCCCGTGATGGCGCACATGAACGAACCCAAAAAATTGGCCGAGCAAGCGAAGCTGATGGAAAGCTACGGCGCTGATTGTGCGTATGTTACGGACTCGGCTGGCGCACTGCCTATGGACGGCGTGGCCGACCGGATCAAGGCGTTCAAGGACGTGTTGGACGACAAAACAGAGATCGGCATCCACTGCCACCACAATCTTTCCTCGGTAGCCAACACCGTGAAGTCGCTATGCAGCATGGTGCTACCCGGCTGATGCCTCGCTGGCTGGCATGGGCGCAGGCGCTGCAGTCGCGCCCTTGAAGTTTTGATTGCCAGGTTGAATAAAATGGGTGTTCAACATAACCTGACTCCGATTTATACAAATTAATGGATGCTGCTGACGACCTCATCCGGCCCTTGCAGACCCGCCCGGTGCGGGTGGACAGGGAAACCTTATCGCTCGGATATGCGGGAGTTTACTCCTCTTTTCTGTTGCATTCGGAAAGGGCCTCGGAAAAATACGGCATCGATACCCGGGTCATTTTGGAGGAATTGGGCAAGCGGAAAATGGTCGGCGGGCAAGAGGATATGATCGTGGATGTGGCGTTGGATATGGTAAAAGAGGGATGATTTTTCAGCCAACTTTCACTAAATCATTAACTCGAAAACTAACCCCTTTCACTACTTCAATTTCCGTTTCCCAATCATATGCCAGCCAAGGGAGCTCAGGGGTAGTAATAAAAACGAGTTTGCTTTTGGTGAAAATCCAAATCACTTTTTTGACGCCAAAGGCGTGATAGTCTTTTATTTTTTGAGAGACATATTCCATCTCGGTCATTTCTTCCAACTCGGCTTGGGTATCTATCTCAATGATGACTTCTGGGGGTAGGTCGGAGAATTTAGCTTCCCAATCCCAGTTCTCGGATTTGTATATGGCGAGGTCAGCGCCACGTTTATCCTTTTTTGAAATATTAATTCCTAATTCGCCTGTGGCCAATTGGTAACCCATTTTTTTGAGCACCAAACCAATCAGCATGGTTATTTCAGCTTTAAGACCAGCTTGAAGTTTGCTTTCCATTTTAATTTCCTCGAACGTTTTTGTTTTGTTTAATACCTCTTTGTAGCCCTTGTAATAAATGGGTCGGCCTCCCGATACTTCATAAATCAGGTAATCGGGTATTTTTTTTATTGGGGTTTTCTTGGACTTTTTTGCAGCAATGGCCGTTTCTGACATGATTTAAATTTTTACCAAAGATAAGGAATTATAAAATTCAATTTTGTAGGGTTTTGAAAGTTGTATACCTCGGCTTGAAGAAACAGATTGCCAACTTCGTAAAAGCTGGTAATTATTAACATTAGCACTCACTATCAACCTTTTTGCTTTCCAGCAAATTAAAACTAAATTTGTAAAAATCATTCAGTAAAAAATATGGGATCAGTTCAAATAAATCCAGACTTAAAAATAGCCTATCAGGATATTCTGAAAGGGTTGTCCAAATCCAGCCTGCCTGATTTAGAGGAGTTCCTGAACGAGGTCAGCACGTTGATCGCCCGTAAAAAGGTTAAAAACCTTTCGGAGCGTGAAATCGAATTGATAAAGATTATTTATCAAAAACAACCTGTTGAGTTCAAGGAAAAATATGACCTACTTTATCAAAAATTGCAATCCGAAACCATTTCTGACGAAGAGCATGAAGAACTCTTAAAGCTGATGGCAAGCTCAGAAAATTACAATAATCAATGGCTGGAAGCATTGGTAGAACTGGCGCAGTTACGAGGGGTAACTATTTTTGAACTAAAAAAACAATTAGGAATTGAAAACTTTGACCCTACCAAGTAAGTGAAATGAAAACCCCTGAATCGCTCCGAGCACAAGTCGAAAAAAGGGCTGCATACCGTTGTGAGTATTGCCTCACTATCATGGATTCCTCCACCGAGAGATTTGAAGTAGAGCACATCATTCCTCTTTCAAAATATGGACTTACTGTTTTAGAAAATCTTGCTCTCGCTTGCCGTGGTTGTAATTCCTGTAAAT